>NZ_AP022582.1:2458355-3072944 GCF_010731595.1 Mycobacterium seoulense
GCGGTGCTCCAGGCCGGGGGTGCCGGGGACGGCGAACTGCCGGGCCAGCGTCTCCGGGTCGCGGTTATACGGCTGGAACGGCTCATCGGGCTTGGCGAAGGTGTGCTTGATCGGCTGCAGTGTGCTGACGTCCGGAATGCGCCACGGCTCAGAGCCATTGGCGATCGCGCCATCGGACAAGACGATCACCGGGGTGTGATACGACACCGCGATGCGCACCGCCTCGAGTGCCGTCGCAAAGCAGTCGGACGGCGAGCGTGGCGCCAGCACCGCGACCGGCGACTCCCCGTTGCGGCCGTACAGCGCCTGCAGCAGGTCGGCCTGCTCGGTCTTGGTCGGCAGGCCCGTCGAGGGCCCGCCGCGCTGCACATCGATGACCAGCAGCGGCAATTCGGTCATCACCGCCAGGCCCAACGCCTCGGACTTCAGCGAAATCCCCGGGCCCGACGTGCTCGTGACGCCGAGCGCCCCTCCGTACGAGGCGCCGATGGCGGCGCAGATGCCGCCGATCTCGTCCTCGGCCTGGAAGGTGATCACGTTGAAGTTCTTGTGCTTGGACAGCTCGTGCAAGATGTCGGACGCCGGCGTGATCGGGTAACTGCCGAGCACCACCGGAATGTCGGCCAGCTGACCGGCCGCGACGATGCCGTAGGCCATCGCGGTGTTGCCGGAGATCTGCCGGTATTCGCCGACTGGCAACGTCGCCCGCGAGACCTCGTAGGTGGTGCCGAACGCCTCGGTGGTCTCGCCGTAGTTCCAGCCCGCCTTGAGGGCCAAGACGTTGGCCTCGGCGATATCGGGCTTGCGGGCGAACTTCTCCCGGATGAACTTCTCGCTGGTCTCGATTGGGCGGCCGTACATCCATGACAGCAGGCCGAGCGCGAACATGTTCTTGGCGCGCTGGCCGTCCTTCTTCGACGCGCCGATCGCCTCGACCGCGCCCAGCGTCAGGGTGGTCATGGCGACGGAATGCACGACGTAGTCGGACAACTCGTCGGACTCGAGTGGGTTGGTGACGTAACCCACCTTGGTCAGGTTGCGCTTGGTGAACTCGTCGGAGTTGGCGATCACCATGCCGCCGCGCGGCAGGTCACCGAGGTTGGCCTTGAGCGCCGCCGGGTTCATCGCCACCAGCACGTCGGGGCGGTCACCGGCGGTCAGGATGTCGTAGTCGGCGATCTGGATCTGGAAGGAGGAGACGCCGGGCAGGGTGCCTGCGGGAGCCCGGATCTCGGCGGGATAGTTCGGCTGGGTCGCCAGGTCGTTACCGAAAAGCGCTGCCTCCGATGTGAACCGGTCGCCGGTCAGCTGCATCCCGTCGCCGGAGTCCCCGGCGAACCGAATGACGACTTGCTCCAAACGCTGACGCTCGGACCCGCCACGGGAAGGGGACCCATTCGAGCCGTTGTGAGAATCAGACCCGGCTCCGCTGCCGTTCGGATCCACGTATCCGCCTTCCATCGGTTATCGGATAGGCACTTCGCTGGAGCTTTAGGGTACGCGCCGTTGAAGCGACTCCCGCGCCGTCGAGCTTGTGTGTCACTGGTAGTACCAATTATGGCACTCAATTTGGGCGAGAATGTGCGTCTCTAAAGCGGTGCATACAGCGGTTTTACACCTAAAGCCGATGTCAGCGCGCAGACGGTGGTGCAAGCCGTTTAAAACTGTGGTATTGGTCACTTTTCGCCGGGGCGTCCGATTCCTTCGGCGCCGTTTCCGGCATCGCGATCAGGTAGAGGAAAAAGCCCGCGCCGGCGAGCGCCCCCAGGAAGGCGAACGCGGCGTTGTAGCCGGCGGCCACCACGATCCAGCCCGCCACGAGATTCGACACCGCGGCGCCTGTCCCCGTCGCGGCCGTCACGGCGCCCAGGCTCACGTTGAACCGGCCGCTGCCGTGCGTCACGTCCTGCACCACGAGCGGGAACAGCGCGCCGAACACGCCGGCCCCGACGCCGTCCAGCAACTGCACGCCAACCAGCCAATACGGGTTGCCGGACAGGGTGTAGAGAAATCCACGGGCGGCCAAGACCGCGAAGCCCACCAGAAAGATCGGCTTTCTTCCCCACGAATCGGCCTTGGCTCCGGCCAGATAGGCGACCGGCACCATGACCACCTGCGCGGCCACGATGCAGCCGGCCATCAGCGCGGTCCCGACGTCCTTGTTGTGCAGGGCCAGCAGCTGGCCGACGAGCGGCAGCATGGCCGCGTTGGCGAAGTGGAAGGCGATGACCGTCGCGGCGAAGATCATCAGCCTGCGGTTGTGCAGCAGCACGGCCATCCGCGACGGCGTCTCGTGCGGCCCTCCCGGCGTGTGGTCCATGCCCCGCGCCACGTCATGGTCGATCGCGTCACCCGGAATCCCAAGGGTCGCAAGCACACTGGCGGCCGCCATGACGGCGAGCACCCAGAACACCACCACCGGCCCGAAGAAGTAGGCCAGCCCTCCGGTGATGGCGGCGGCCGACGCGTTGCCCGCGTGGTTGAACGACTCGTTGCGTCCGATCCGCCGGGAGAAGAGCCGGGGCCCCACGACGCCCAGCGTGATCGCGGCCAGAGCCGGGGCGAAAACCGAACCGGCGATGCCGGTGAGGGCTTGCAATACCGAGATCGAGTACAGGCCGGTGAACGCCGGCATCGCCAACGAACCGGCGGTGATGGTCAGCGCGCCGCCGATGATCAGCGCCCGTTTGGCGGTGCTTCGGTCCACCAGCGCACCGGCCGGCGCCTGCGCGACGATCGCCCCTATCCCCCCGACCGCCATGACGAACCCGATCGACGCCTGATCCCAATGGTGCGCCAGCAACAGGTAGATCGACAGGTAGGGGCCCAGTCCGTCGCGGACATCGGCCAGCAGAAAATTCAGGAGATCCAGCGCGTGCGTCAGCCGGCGCGGGATGGGGCCGGGGAGCTCGGCGGGGGCCGACATGGGCATCTAGTACCCAAATGCGCGGCCGCTCGACCGGCGTTAGGCGGTCTTGTCGCGGCGCTCGGTGCGCGACGGCTTGCGCGGCACGATCGTCGGCAGCACGTTGTCCTGCACGGTCTCCTTGGTCACCACGACCTTGGCGACGTCGTCGCGGCTCGGGATGTCATACATCACCGGCAGCAGGACCTCTTCCATGATGGCGCGCAGACCGCGGGCGCCCGTGCCGCGGTGGATGGCCTGATCGGCGATCGCCTCCAGCGCGTCGTCGGTGAACTCGAGCTCGACGCCGTCCATCTCGAACAGCCTGGTGTACTGCTTCACCAGAGCGTTCTTGGGCTCCGACAGGATCTTGACCAACGACTCCCGGTCCAGGTTCGTCACCGAGGCGACCACCGGCAATCGCCCGATGAACTCGGGGATCAGGCCGAACTTGATCAGGTCCTCGGGCATGACCTCGGCGAAGTGGTCGGTGGTGTCGATCTCGGCCTTGGAGCGCACCTCGGCGCCGAAGCCCAGGCCCCGCTTGCCGACGCGCTCGTAGATGATCTTCTCCAGGCCGGCGAACGCCCCCGCGACGATGAACAGCACGTTGGTGGTGTCGATCTGGATGAACTCCTGGTGCGGGTGCTTACGGCCGCCCTGCGGGGGCACCGACGCCTGGGTGCCCTCCAAGATCTTCAGCAGGGCCTGCTGTACGCCCTCGCCGGAGACGTCGCGGGTGATCGACGGGTTCTCGCTCTTGCGGGCGATCTTGTCGACCTCGTCGATGTAGATGATGCCGGTTTCGGCGCGCTTGACGTCGTAGTCGGCGGCCTGGATGAGTTTGAGCAGAATGTTTTCGACGTCCTCACCGACGTACCCCGCTTCGGTCAGCGCGGTGGCGTCGGCGATGGCGAACGGCACGTTGAGCATCTTGGCGAGCGTCTGGGCCAGGTAGGTCTTGCCACAGCCGGTGGGCCCGAGCATGAGGATGTTGGACTTGGTCAGCTCGACCGGCTCGTGCCGGGAGTCACGGCCCTTCTCCCCCGCCTGAATTCGCTTGTAGTGGTTGTAGACCGCGACGGCCAGCGTCCGCTTGGCGGTGTCCTGCCCGATGACGTAACCCTCCAAGAATTCCCGGATCTCCACGGGCTTGGGGAGTTCGTCGAGTTTGACGTCGTCGGCGTCGGCGAGTTCCTCTTCGATGATCTCGTTACAGAGATCGATGCATTCGTCGCAGATGTACACGCCGGGGCCAGCAATGAGTTTCTTGACCTGCTTCTGGCTCTTCCCGCAGAACGAGCACTTCAGCAGGTCACCGCCGTCTCCGATGCGCGCCATGGTGCTTAAGTGCCTACTTCCTTTTCGCCGTTCGTCTTGCTGTCCCGCATGTATGCCCCGACGCTACCCGCTAGATCGGGCCCGACGCGACCATTAAGGCCGAATCGCGTCGGTGGTATTCGTGCTGTCCGTCTGGATGAAACATATAGCCAGACGGGGCCCGTCACTCGCGAAAGACGCGCTTTGCGTGTCTTTGGCGTGTCGCGGTCGTAACCCAACCGAGGCTGGTGCGCCGACCGATCCCCACTTTCGCTGGAGATACCGACCCCGATGAACCACGGGCGGATCCCCACGAAATCACCCTACAGTGGCCGGGTGGAATTGGCTCTGATCAGCGAGTCGGTCCTGATCAGCGACGGCGGTCTGGCCACCGAGCTGCAGGCCCGCGGTCACGACCTCTCCGACCCGTTGTGGTCGGCGCGGCTACTGGCGGACGACCCGCACGAAATCGTCGCCGTGCACGCGGCCTACTTCCGCGCCGGTGCCGCCATCGCGACGACGGCGAGCTACCAGGCATCGTTCGACGGTTTCGCCGCCCGCGGGATAGGCCGAGACGAAGCCGCCGGGCTGCTGCGGCGCAGCGTCGAACTCGCGAAGACCGCGCGTGAACAAGCGGGCGGCGGCGGGCTCGTCGCCGCCTCGGTCGGCCCGTACGGCGCGGCCCGGGCCGACGGATCGGAATACCGCGGGCGTTACGGCCTGTCCGTGGCGGCCCTGCGGCGATGGCACCGGCCCCGGCTGGAAATCCTGGCCGACGCCGGCGCCGACGTGCTGGCGTGCGAGACCGTGCCCGATGTCGACGAGGCCGAGGCGCTGGTCGATCTGGTTGGTGCGGTCGGCGTGCCCGCCTGGCTGAGCTACACCATCGACGGCGCCGGGACCCGGGCCGGGCAACCGCTGGCCGAGGCGTTCGCCGTCGCGGCCGGGGCGCGCGAGATCGTTGCGATCGGCGTCAATTGCTGTGCGCCCGAGGACGTGCTGCCTGCGATCGAGATCGCCTCGGCCACCGGCAAGCCGGTGATCGTGTACCCGAACAGCGGCGAGCGTTGGGACGGCCGGGGGTGGGCGGGGCCGCGCACGTTTTCCGCGCGCCTCGCCACGCAATGGGTGGCCGCCGGGGCGCGCATCGTCGGTGGCTGCTGCCGGGTCGGCCCGGCCGATATCGCCGACGTTCGGCGAGCGTGCACGGAGCGCGAAGAATCAGGCGGGGCTTCGCAGTGAGCGCACGTTCGGCGCGAACGGCAAACGTCAGGCGGTCTGCGCGGAGAGCTTCCGGTACTCCAGGACGGTGTCGATGATCCCGTAGTCCTTCGCGTCTTCCGCGGTCAGGATCTTGTCCCGGTCGGTGTCCTTGCGGATCGTCGCGGCGTCCTTGCCGGTGTGGCGGGCCAGGGTGGTCTCCATCAGCGTGCGCATCCGCTCGATCTCGGCGGCCTGGATTTCCAGGTCGGAGAACTGGCCCTGGATCACGCCCTGAAGCGACGGCTGGTGGATCAGCACCCGGGCGTTGGGCAGCGCCATCCGCTTACCGGGAGTCCCGGCGGCCAGCAAGACCGCCGCGGCCGAGGCGGCCTGGCCGAGGCACACCGTCTGGATGTCGGCGCGCACGTACTGCATGGTGTCGTAAATCGCCATCAGCGAGGTGAATCCGCCGCCGGGCGAGTTGATGTACATGGTGATGTCGCGGTCGGGGTCCAGCGACTCGAGCACCAACAGCTGAGCCATGATGTCGTTCGCCGAAGCGTCGTCGACCTGGACGCCGAGGAAGATGATGCGTTCCTCGAACAGCTTGTTGTAGGGGTTGGACTCCTTGACACCGAAGCTGGAGTGCTCGATGAACGACGGCAGGATGTAGCGCGCCTGGGGCTGGATCTGAGGGTTCTGGGTGCTCACTGGGCTTCTCCGTTGGTGATGTGGGCGGCGCGGGTGATGATGTGGTCGACGAACCCGTATTCCAGGGCCTCCTGGGCGGTGAACCAGCGGTCGCGGTCGGAGTCGGCCTCGATGCGTTCGATCGACTGCCCGGTGAATTCGGCGTTGAGCCGGAACATCTCCTTCTTGATGACGTGGAACTGCTCGGCCTGGATGGCGATGTCGGCCGCGCTGCCCGTCACCCCGCCCAGCGGTTGATGCATCAGGATGCGCGCGTGCGGCAGCGCGTAGCGCTTGCCCTTGGTTCCCGCCGCGAGCAGGAACTCACCCATGGAGGCGGCCATGCCCATCGCGTAGGTGGCGATGTCGCAGGGCGCCAGCACCATGGTGTCGTAGATTGCCATGCCGGCGCTGATCGACCCGCCCGGGGAGTTGATGTACAGCGAGATGTCCTTCTCGGTGTCCTCGGCGGCGAGCAGCAGGATCTGCGCGCACAGCCGGTTGGCGACCTCGTCGTTCACCTCCGAACCCAGGAAGATGATGCGCTCGGAGAGCAAGCGCTCATAGACCGAGTCCGTGAGGTTGAGCCCCTGCGAGGGCGAACGCATGTCAGACACGACTGGGTTACCTGCTTTCTCGAGTTCTTCTATGCACCGACACTAACCAACCGAGCCCGCCGTTTCGCGGCCACGCTCCCCCTCAATTGGGCGCTTTCGCTCACAGCGTCACGACCGGTCACTCCGCTTCGTCGTCGGAGCCTTCGGTTTCCGCCGTCTCGCCGGCGTCCCCGGACTCCCCGGACTCGTCGTCGCCCGAACGCCTGCCGAAGAACTCACTGGTGTCGATGGCGTTGCCGTCGCTGTCGGTCACCGTGGCCGCCCGCACCACCTCGGCGATGGCCAGCCCGCGCCGCACGTCGGCGAACATGGCCGGCAGCTGGTTGTTCTCCTGCAGGTAGCCCAGCAGCTGCTGCGGCTCGATGCCGTATTGGCGCGACGTCGCCACCAGTCGCTCGGTCAAGTCGTCCTGGCCGACCTGGACCGCCAGCTCGTCGGCCAGCGCGTCCAGCAGCAGCTGCCTCTTGACGTCCGTCTCGGCGGCGGTGCGCGTCTCGGTCTCGAACTCTTCACGCGTCTTGCCCTGCCCGGCGAGCGCCTCTTCGAGCTTGGCTTCGTCGTGGTCGAGGCTGTGCAGGGCATTGTGCAGGGTGCTGTCGACCTGGGCCTTGACGATCGCCTCCGGCAGGGGCACGTCGACCTGTTCGAGGAGAGCGTCCAGCGCGGCGTTACGTATCTGGTCGGCCTGCTGAGCGCGCTTGACCTGCCCCACCTGGTCGCGCAGGTTGGACCGCAACTCGTCGATGGTGTCGAACTCGCTGGCCAGCTGGGCAAACTCGTCGTCGGGCTCGGGCAGCTCGCGTTGCTTGATCGACTTGACGGTGACCGTCACCTGCGCGTCCTGACCGGCGTGCTCGCCCGCGGCCAGCTGCGCGGTGAACTCCCGGGATTCATCGACGGACAAACCGACCAGGGCGTCGTCGAGGCCCGCGATCAGACGGCCCGAGCCGACCTCGTGGGACAACCCCTCCGCGGCCGCCCCCGGCACCTCTTCTCCGTCGATGGTGGCCGACAGATCGATCGAGACGAAGTCGCCGGTGGCCACGGGCCGGTCGACCCCGGTCAGGGTGCCGAAGCGGGCGCGTAAGGACTGCAATTCGGCCTCGACGTCTTCGTCGGTCACCTCGACGGGGTCCACCGTAACCTTCAGCGCGGCCAGGTCGGGAAGCTCGATCTTGGGCCGGATGTCGACCTCGGCGGTGAACGCCAGCTCCTGGCCGTACTCCTTCTTGGTCACCTCGATCTCGGGCTGGCCGAGCGGCTGCACTTCCGACTCCGCGACGGCCTGCCCGTACCGCGCGGGCAACGCCTCGTTGACGACCTGGTCGAGCAGCGCCTCCCGGCCGAACCGGGCCTCCAGCAACTTCGCGGGCGCCTTGCCGGGCCGGAAGCCGGGGAGCCGCACCTGCTTGGCCAGCTCCCGGTAGGCCCGCTGGAAATCGGGCTCGAGTTCGGAGAACGGCACCTCCACGTTGATGCGGACCCGGGTGGGACTCAACTGCTCGACAGTGCTCTTCACGGGGGTGCTCCTCGGTGGTCGTTCCTGGCGTTCGGTGGGCCGCGCGCACGCGGCACGGGGTGGTGCTGGTCGGGGTGACAGGATTTGAACCTGCGGCCTTCCGCTCCCAAAGCGGATGCGCTACCAAGCTGCGCTACACCCCGCGCTGACCTCGATGATCCTAAGGCCCGTCGAGTCCGGGTTGGCCACAGGCTTCGCGGCGACCTCGCCTACCCTCACGGAGCGATCACAAGACCGCGTCGATTAGATTTGATCTTGGTCGACAGCTACAGTCACGCTCGACCAGAACATGCGGGCGTAGCTCAATGGTAGAGCCCTAGTCTTCCAAACTAGCTACGCGGGTTCGATTCCCGTCGCCCGCTCGGGTGAGGATCTGCTCCACAGAGAGGCGCCATGAGCGACCTAGAAACGGATGCGCCGATCCATGGCTCGTGCGCGCCGGACTTCGCCGCGGTGCGCGACGCGTTCGAGCGCAACTTCACGCGGGGCGATGAAGTTGGTGCGGCCGTCGCGGTGTGGGTGGACGGGAACCTGGTCGTCAACCTCTGGGGCGGATGGGCCGACGCCGCCCGCACCCGGCACTGGCAGCAGGACACCCTGACCACGGTGTTGTCCGGCACCAAGGGCCTGTCGGCCACCTGCGTCCACCAGCTGGCCGACCGCGGCGAGCTGGACCTGCAGGCCCCGGTGGCCCATTACTGGCCCGAGTTCGGGCAGGCCGGCAAACGGGACATCACACTGGCGATGGTGATGAGCCACCGGTCGGGCGTGATCGGCCCCCGCACCCGGTTGCGCTGGGAGGACGTCGCCGACTGGGACTTCGTCTGCGAACAGCTGGCCGCCGCCGAACCCTATTGGCAGCCGGGCACCGCCCAGGGCTATCACATGACCACCTTCGGCTTCATCCTCGGCGAGGTTTTCCGCCGCGTCACGGGCCGGACGATCGGCCAATACCTGCGCACCGAGATCGCCGAACCGCTCGGCGCCGACGTCCACATCGGGCTGACCCTGGCCGAACAACGCCGCTGCGCCGATCGGGTCAACAAGCCGCACGCCCGCGACCTGCTGGCCGACGCGCAGGCCCCCACCCGCCCGGCGAGCCTGGCCGAGCATCCCAAGGCCGGGCTGTCGATCGCGATGGGTTTCGCCCCCGACGACGAGCTGGGCTCCCACGACCTGTCGCTGTGGCGCGAACTCGAATTCCCCGGCACCAACGGACAGGTGTCGGCCCTGGGCTTGGCGACGTTCTACAACGCCCTAGCCCAGGAGAAGGTGCTCAGCCGCGAACACATGGACCTGGCGCGGGAGTGTCAGGGCGGCTTGGAGACCGACTTGGTATTGGGACCACGGGTCGCCGACCACGGCTGGGGTTTGGGCTACATGCTCAACCAGCGGTGTGTGAACGGGCCCAACCCGCGGATCTTCGGCCACGGCGGCCTGGGCGGCTCCTTCGGGTTCGTCGATCTCGAACACCGGATCGGCTACGCGTACGTGGCGAACCGGTTCGACGCCACCAAGGCCAACGCGGATCCGCGCAGCCTCGCCCTCAGCAACGAGGTCTACGCGGCGCTCGGCGTCATCTAGGTTCCATTCGCAAACGTGGCCCGTCATTTCTGGCAGGTCGGACACCAGAACACGTTCCGCCCCTCCAACACGGTCGTGCGGATCGTGTCGCCGCAGACCCGGCAGGCCTCGCCGGCGCGCCGGTACACGTACGTCCGGGGCCGCCCCGCCCGGTACGACGGCGGGCCTTGGTCGTGCTCGGGCCGCACCACGACGATGTTGCCGCGGCGCAGGCCGACCTTCATCAGCGCCACCAGGTCGCTCCACGCCGCGTCGAACTCCGACTGGCCGACGTCGCGGCCGGGACGGAACGGGTCGATGTGGTGGCGGGACAGCAGCTCGTTGCGGTAGACGTTGCCGACGCCGGCGACGACGGTCTGATCCATCAACAGTGCACCGATCGGCCTGCGGGACTTGGTGATTCGATTCCACGCCCAGGATGGATCGGCGTCGTTGCGCAATGGGTCGGGGCCCAGCTTGGCCAGCACGCCGGACACCTGGCCTTCGTCGATCACCTCGCACACCGTCGGCCCGCGCAAGTCGGTGCCGTAGTCGGCGCCGACGATGCGCATCCGCACCTGCCCGACCGGCTCGGGCAGGACGGTACCCTCGCGTGGCCATTCGGTGAAGGCGCCGTAGAGACCCAGGTGCACGTGCACGATGGGGCCGCCGTCGTAGTGGTGGAACAGGTGCTTGCCCCAGACGCTGGTGCGGCGCAACACGCGCCCGTCCACCACAGCCGCGTCGGCGAAGCGGCCCTGTGGGCTCGACACCGCTACGGGCGCACCACCGAACCGGCGCTGGTGTAGCCGGGCCAGCCGGTGCAGGGTGTGCCCTTCGGGCATGGGCGCCTCAGCCCTGTGCGCCGGGCACCGGCGGCGCCTGGTGGGTGCGTTCGTACTCGGCGAGGATGTCGATACGCCGTTGGTGGCGTTCGGCTTTCGACCACTGCGCGGTCAGGAACGCATCCACGATGGCCAGCGCCTCCGCGACGGTGTGCATGCGACCGCCGATCCCGATCAACTGGGCGTTGTTGTGTTCGCGGGCCAGCGTCGCCGTCTCCACGCTCCACGCCAGCGCGCACCGGGCTCCGGGCACCTTGTTGGCCGCGATCTGCTCGCCATTGCCCGACCCGCCCAGCACGATCCCGAGGCTGTCCGGGTCGGCCACCGTGCGAGTGGCGGCGGCGATGCAGAACGCCGGGTAGTCGTCCTCGGCGTCGTACGTGTAGGCACCGCAATCGATCGGCTCGTGCCCGGACGCTTTCAGGTGCTCGATGATCTGCTGCTTGAGCTCGAATCCGGCGTGGTCAGAGCCGAGGTAGACGCGCATGCCCGCAATCCTTACACAGCGGTGCGCCGCGGCAACGCGGCGCTCGTCAGTCGAATTCGGGCTTCTCGGTGCGGGTCCGCTTGAGTTCGAAGAAGTGCGGGTAGGACGCGAAGGTCACCGAAGCGTCCCAGAGCTTGCCGGCCTCCTCGCCGCGCGGGATCTTGGAGAGCACCGGCCCGAAGAACGCCACCCCGTTGACGTGGATGGTCGGCGTGCCGACGTCGTCGCCGACGGCGTCCATCCCGGCGTGGTGGCTCTTGCGCAGGGCGTCGTCGTGGGCCTCGCTGGTCGCGGCCTCGGCGAGTTCGGCGGGCAGGCCGGCGTCGGCCAGCGACAACTTGATGACCTCTTCGAGGTTCTTGTTGTCCTCGTTGTGAATCCGGGTGCCCATCGCGGTGTAGAGCGGGTCGAGGACCGCGGCCCCGTGGGCCTGCTCGGCGGCGATCGCCACCCGCACCGGTCCCCACGCGTGCTTCATCATCTCGCGATACTTGTCGGGCAGGCCTTCACGGTTCTCGTTGAGGATCGCGAGGCTCATGACGTGGAAGTGCACCTCGATGTCGCGGACCTTCTCCACCTCGAGGATCCAGCGCGACGTAATCCAGCACCACGGGCACAGCGGATCGAACCAGAAGTCGGCTTGGTCTTTCCCGGCAGCCTTGTCAGGCATAGCGCAGTCCTCTCGTCGGTCAACACACCGTCCTGCACAACCGTAGGCGCCGCGCCCCTGTTCCCGCACTGCCCCGGATGCGATCCGGGCACGTAAGTTGGACGCGTGGCCCTTCCTAATCTCACCCGGGATCAGGCCGTCGAACGCGCCGCCCTGATCACCGTCGACAGCTACCAGATCCAGCTCGATGTCACCGATGGCAACGGAAACCCGGGCGAACGCACGTTCCGGTCCATCACCACGGTGGTGTTCGATGCGCTCCCCGGCGCCGACACCTACATCGACCTCGCCGCCGAGAGGGTGCGCGCCGCCAGCCTCAACGGCCACGACATCGACGTGTCCGGGTACGACGAATCGACGGGCATCCCGTTGCGGGGTCTGCAGCAACGCAACGTCGTGATCGTGGACGCGGACTGCCGCTACTCCAACACGGGCGAGGGCCTGCACCGCTTCGTCGACCCCGTCGACAACGAGACCTACCTGTACTCGCAATTCGAAACCGCCGACGCCAAGCGCATGTTCGCCTGCTTCGACCAACCCGACCTCAAGGCGACGTTCGAGCTGCGGGTGACGGCGCCCAAGCACTGGAAGGTGATCTCCAACGGCGCACCCGAGGCCGTGGCGGACTCGGAGACCAACAGAGTGCACACCTTTGCCACCACTCCCCGGATGAGCACCTATCTGGTGGCGCTGATCGCCGGCCCGTACGCCGAGTGGAACGACACCTACACCGACGAACACGGGGAGATCCCGCTGGGCATCTTCTGCCGCGAATCCTTGGCGCGCCACATGGACGCCGAGCGGCTGTTCACCCAGACCAAGCAGGGATTCGGCTTCTACCACAAGAACTTTGGGCTGCCCTACGCGTTCGGCAAGTACGACCAGCTGTTCGTCCCCGAATTCAACGCCGGCGCAATGGAAAACGCCGGGGCGGTGACCTTCCTGGAGGACTACGTCTTTCGCAGCAAGGTCACCCGGGCGTCCTACGAGCGGCGCGCCGAGACCGTGCTGCACGAGATGGCGCACATGTGGTTCGGGGACCTGGTCACCATGACCTGGTGGGACGACCTGTGGCTCAACGAGTCGTTCGCGACGTTCGCCTCGGTGCTGTGCCAGGCGGAGGCCACCGAATTCACCGAGGCGTGGACGACATTCGCCACGGTCGAGAAGTCGTGGGCGTACCGCCAGGACCAATTGCCGTCGACGCACCCCATCGCCGCGGACATCCCCGACCTGGCCGCGGTCGAGGTCAACTTCGACGGCATCACCTACGCCAAGGGCGCCTCCGTCCTCAAACAGCTCGTCGCCTACGTCGGGTTGGAGCAGTTCCTGGCCGGGCTGCGCGATTACTTCCGCAGCCACGCGTTCGGCAACGCCACCTTCGACGACCTGGTGGCCGCGCTGGAGCAGGCGTCGGGCCGGGACCTGTCCGACTGGGGCCAGCAGTGGCTGAAGACCACCGGACTGAACACGCTGCGAGCGGATTTCGACGTCGACGCCGACGACCGGTTCAGCCGCTTCGTGGTGCAGCAGAGCGGCGCCGCCCCGGGGGGCGGCGAAACCCGGGTGCACCGGCTGGCGATCGGGATCTACGACGACGACGGGGCGGGCAAGCTGGTGCGGGTGCGGCGGGAAGAACTCGACGTCGAGGGTCCTGTCACCGAAGTCCCTGCGCTGGTTGGTGTTTCGCGCGGCCAGCTGGTTCTGGTCAACGATGACGACCTGACATATTGCGCACTGCGGCTGGACGGCGAGTCGCTGCAGACCGCGCTGCGGCGGATCGCCGACATCGCCGAGCCGCTGCCGCGCTCGCTGGTGTGGTCGGCGGCGTGGGAGATGACGCGGGAGGCCGAACTGCGGGCCCGCGACTTCGTGGCCCTGGTCTCGGACGGGGTGCACGCCGAAACCGAGGTCGGGGTCGCGCAGCGGCTGCTGCTGCAGGCGCAGACGGCGCTGGGCTCCTACGCCGACCCGGGCTGGGCCCACGAGCACGGGTGGCCGCGGTTCGCCGACCGGTTGCTGGAGCTGGCGCGCGCCGCCCAGCCCGGCTCGGATCACCAGCTCGCCTTCGTCAACACCCTGTGCTCGTCGGTGCTGTCGACCCGCCACGTCGTGACGCTGGCGGACCTGCTCGACCACGACCCCGCCGGCTTGGGACTGGCCGGCCTCGAGATCGACACCGACCTGCGGTGGCGGATCGTGACCGCGCTCGCCGCCGCCGGCGAGGTCGACGCCGACGGGCCCGCGACGCCCTTCATCGACGCGGAGGTCGAGCGCGATCCGACGGCCGCCGGCAAGCGCCAAGGCGCCCAGGCGGCGACGGCACGGCCGCAACCGAAGGTCAAGGAGGAGGCCTGGACCACGGTGATCGAGGACGACACCCTGGCCAACATCACGGCCCGCTCCATCATCGCGGGCTTCGCCCCGGCCGGGCAGCACGACCTGCTCAAGCCGTTCACCGACCGCTATTTCGAGGCGATAGCGGGCGTGTGGGCGCGGCGGTCCAGCGAAGTCGCGCAAACGGTGGTGATCGGCCTCTACCCGCACTGGGATATCAGCGACGCCGGCATCGCGGCCGCCGACAAGTTCCTGTCCGATCCCGAGGTCCCGCCGGCCTTGCGACGGCTGGTGCTGGAGGGCCAGGCCGGCGTGAAGCGGTCCCTGCGGGCCCGCCGACTCGACGCGGCCGATTAGGCCTGGGCGATCCCCGCGCTCAGTACCCGGATCGCGCTGACCAGTCCGTCCACCAGGTCGCCCCGCTGGAACGCCGACGACGCGGCGGCGACCCCCAGCGGCGCGGACGACTCGGCGCCGCGGCCGCGAACCTGGGAGCCGTAGACCACCTCGATGACCTTCTGGTCGGGTGAGACCGCCAGCAGTACGGCGTTGTCCGGCGTCGGCACCTGGGCCAGGATCTCGCGGGCCCGGGCGGCGGTGTCGTTGCCCAGGTCGCCGAGGTAGACGGCGAACCGCGCCTTCGACGCCCGCGAGCCGAACTTCAGTGCGTCGTCGATGGCGACGAGGTCCTTGGTCGGGAACGGGTAATGAACGGACAGCTCACCGGGCTCGGTGACCCCGGAGATCCGTCCGCTGGTGGTGATCACCCACCCGTCGGGCAGCTCGGCGGGCTCGATCGTCGCCACATCACCACGTGCCACTGGCGCCACCTCCAACTGAGAACTCGTGTGTGTTGTGCCCGCCATGCGCGTGGCCGACGTCTTCGCCCGTGGCCGCCCACAGGATCGGCGGGTGCGTCCACTTCTCGCCCAACTTGTAGGTCGCGGGGTGCGGCCCCTTGTGGGACCAGATCAGCACCGCCAGCACCGCCACCAGCAGCAACGGTATCCCGATGAAGTACAGGTGAATCTGCAAAAGGCTCACGACGGAAACCGTATCCCACGAGCCGATCCGTCGGCACACTCGGACACGAGATGTCGAGCGATCGAGACGCTACGCCGCGCCTTCCCCGAGGTAGCGCGCCCAGGCCGGGTCGAGCTCCTTGACGGTCGACAGCAGGCGCCAGTGCTGTCCGGTCGGCGGCACGGGTGTCCGGCGCAGCACCCAGCCCAGCTCGGCGAGCAGCTTGTCGCCCTTGCGGTGGTTGCACGTCGAGCAGCAGGCGACGCAGTTCTCCCAGGAGTGGTCGCCGCCGCGGCTGCGTGGCACCACGTGGTCGACGGTGTCGGCCTTCGCCCCGCAGTAGGCGCAGGAGAACCGGTCGCGGTGCATCAGCGCGGCCCGGGTCATCGGGACGCGGGCCCGGTACGGAACCCGGACATAGGACCGCAGCTGGATCACCGAGGGCACGACGATCGAGCTGGTGGCCGAGTGGATGACCGGCCCGGCCGGGTCGTGGTGGACCACGTCGGCCTTGCCGCAGATCACCATCACGATGGCCCTCCGCATCGGCAACGCGGTCAGCGGTTCGTAGGTCGAGTTCAGCAGCAGCACCCGCCGCCGACTCCACAGGGATGCGGTTTCTTGGCGGTTGGGGGGATGGGTATCGACGCTATGCAGGCATGACGCGGTTGGGGGCCCGGTTAACCCTGCCGCGGCACCGGAAGTGCGGTGGCTGCGGCGTCTCTTGCCCTGCGCCATAGATCCTCCGCGGATAGTCCACCATGATTCGTCGCCAATCGCACCCCTATTGCAGGTGAACGGCATGTCGTCCGGGTGAACAGCGGGAAGGCGGTCGGCCCGGCTCGGCCGGATGCCGTCGCGATGGACCACAATGGAGGCGATGGATTCCGAGCCCCAGTCCTTCTATGACGCCGTCGGCGGTGCCGAAACCTTCCACGCGATTGTGTCTCGCTTCTATGCCGAGGTCGCCGAGGACGAGATCCTGCGCCGGCTGTACCCCGAGGACGACCTGGCGGGAGCCGAGGAACGGTTGCGCATGTTCCTCGAGCAGTACTGGGGCGGCCCGCGCACCTACTCCGACCGCCGCGGTCATCCCCGGTTGCGGATGCGGCATGCCCCATTCCGGATCACTCCCATCGAGCGCGACGCCTGGCTGCGCTGCATGCACACCGCCGTCGCCTCGATCGATTCGGCGGCCCTCGACGACGAGCACCGACGCCAGCTGCTCGATTACCTTGAGATGGCCGCCCACTCACTTGTCAACTCGCCCTTCTGATACCCAACGAACGGAGCAGGATGAGCCCCGGAGCATGGTGGTCGAACGCGGTCTTCTATCAGGTCTATCCCCGGTCGTTCGCCGACAGCGACGGCGACGGGGTGGGCGACATCGATGGGTTACTGGCGCACCTGGATCACCTCGAACGGCTCGGGGTGGACGCGATCTGGCTCAACCCGGTGACCGTCTCGCCGATGGCCGACCACGGCTACGACGTCGCCGACCCGCGCGACATCGACCCGCTGTTCGGGGGGATGGCGGCCATTGAGCGGCTGATCCCGGCGGCGCACGAGCGGGGCATCAAGATCACCATGGACGTGGTGCCCAACCACACCAGCTCGGCGCACCCATGGTTCCAGGCCGCGCTGGCCGCGGGGGCGGGCACCGAAGCGCGGGACCGCTACTACTTTCGCGACGGCCGGGGTCCCGCCGGGGAGCTGCCGCCGAACAACTGGACGTCGGTGTTCGGGGGGTCCGCGTGGACGCGGGTGGTGGAGCCGGACGGCAACCCGGGCCAGTACTACCTGCACCTCTTCGACACCGAGCAGCCGGACCTGAACTGGGAGCACCCGGACGTCTTCGACGATTTCGAGAAGACGCTGCGGTTCTGGCTCGAGCGCGGCGTGGACGGGTTCCGCATCGACGTGGCGCACGGGATGGCCAAGCCGGCCGACCTGCCCGACGCCAAGGACAACGTCAAGGTGCTGAGTCACAGCGACGACGACCCGCGCTTCAACCACCCGAGCGTGCACGAGATCCACCGCGGGATCCGCAAGATCGTCGACGACTATCCCGACGCGGTCACCATCGGCGAGGTGTGGGTCCTGGACAACCTCCTGTGGGCCGAGTACCTGCGGCCCGACGAACTGCACCTCGGCTTCAACTTCCGGCTGACCAAGATCCACTTCGACGCGAGCGAGATCCACCACGCGATCCAGAATTCGATGGAGGCCATCGCGATCGAGAACGCCATTCCGACCTGGACGCTGTCGAACCACGACGTGGGCCGTGAGGTCACCCGTTATGGGGGCGGCGAGATCGGGCTGCGCCGGGCGAAGGCGATGGCGATGGTGATGCTCGCCCTGCCGGGCGCGGTGTTCATCTACAACGGCGAGGAGCTGGGGTTGCCGGACGTCGAGCTGCCCGACGAGGTGCTGCAGGATCCGACGTGGGAACGCTCCGGGCACACCGAGCGCGGCCGCGACAAGTGCCGGGTCCCGATCCCGTGGTCGGGCGATGCCCCCCCGTTCGGGTTCTCCTCCTCGCCCGACACCTGGTTACCGATGCCGCGGGAATGGGCGGCGCTGACCGTCGAGCGGCAGATCGCCGACCCGGAGTCGACTTTCTCGTTCTTCCAGCGCGTCATCAAATTGCGCAAGGAGCGCACCGAATTCGAGGGTGACGGGATCGATTGGTTGGACGCGCCGCGCGATGCGCTGGTCTTTCGCCGCCGCGGCGGCGGGGCGGTGTGCGCGGTGAACACGGGCCGCCGACCGATCCCGCTGCCGCCGGGAGAGCTCATCGTGGCCAGCGCCCCGCTGGTCGACGGCGAACTCCCGCCGGACGCCGCGGCCTGGCTGGCGTGAACGGTAGACCCAAAGCCGCGGCGGTGCAGCCGCTTTGGGGTGGCGATCGGCCGAATTTCGGGGTGGCGTCGCCGCGTAGATACCCTGTGGGGGTACTGTCGTGCCATGGCCGAGATCGAAACCCCGATTCCGGGTCTCAAGCAGACGCCGTCCGAGCCCACCGGCGAAAGGCGGGTTGGTGGATAGCACCGTGCGATGGTTGGTGACGGCCCTCTTCGCCGTCAGCTTCGCGGCCTACGCGTATTTCCTTGTCGCCCAACGACGCTGCTGGACCGGCGTGGTGAGCCAGCTGCTGCACCTGGCGATGTCGGCGGTGATGATCTTGATGGCCTGGGGGGTGGGCATGAGTCTGCCGACCATCGTGGCGGCGACGTGCTTCTTGCTCGGTGGCGCCTGGTTCGTCGGCATCGCCGGCCATGCGCCCTGGGCCGCCGACGGCAGGCTCACGAATTACTACTACGCCCTGATGATGGTGGCGATGGCCTGGATGTACGGGGCGATGAACGGCAGCTTGCCGGGCCACTCGGAGCACGCCGGCGCGGATGGGATGAACATGCCCGCACACAGCGCCGCATCGGGGGTGCAGCACGCCGCACACCACCTGCCGCAGCCCGCGGCGAACTGGGTCAGCATGGTGAACTGGACCGCGGCCCTCGGGTTCGGCGCGGTGGCGATTTTCTGGGCGTACCGCTGGATGACGCAGCACTGGAGGAGGCTGATGCCGCGCACCGTTGGCCTCACGTACGCGCAAATCGTGACGCAGGCGGTCACCGCCGCCGGCACGGCGCTGATGTTCGCCGACATCGTGTGATCCGAGTCGCTGCTCTATACCTGGTACATGGCGACCTACGCGTGGACAGTGATCGGAGCCGGGCCCGCGGGGATTGCCGCGGTGGGAAGGCTGCTCGATCAGGGCATACCGCCCGACAAGCTCGCCTGGGTGGATCCCGCCTTCGCCGCGGGAGACCTGGGCGGCAAGTGGAGGTCGGTGTCGAGCAACACCATCGCCGGCACGTTCATGAGTTTCTTGAATGGCTCTGCGGCCTTTCGGTTCTCACAAGCCCCGCCGACGCCGCTGGCCGAAGTCGACCCCGAGGAGACCTGCGCCCTTGCCCTGGTCGCCGACCCGTTGGTGTGGGTGACCGACCGGCTGCGCGAGCGGGTGCACGTGTTCGAGACGACGGCCACCACCCTGACCCTGCGGCGACGGCAGTGGCGGATCGAAACGTTGGACCCGGAACTGACTTCGGACAACGTGATTCTCGCCGTCGGTGCGGTGCCCAGAACGCTCGACTACCCCATCGAAGAGATTCCGGTCGAGGTCGCACTCGATGCCGACAAACTCGCCGGGGTGCCGCTGGAGGGCGCGACGGTTGCCGTCTTCGGCTCGTCGCACTCGTCGATGATCGCGCTGCCGCACCTGCTGCGGCTTCCGGTCGGCAAGGTGATCAATTTCTACCGCAGCCCACTCAAATACGCTGTCTATCTGGATGATTGGATCCTGTTCGACGACACCGGCCTCAAGGGGCGCGCCGCCGAGTGGGCCCGCGAGAACATCGACGGGGTGCATCCAGAGCGGTTGGAGAGGTGCTTGGTTGCGAGCCCGCAATTCGAAGCGAAGATGGCCGAGTGCGACCGCGCGGTCTACACCGTCGGTTTCGAGCCGCGGAAGCTGCCCGAGACGCCGCAATGGGGTCCGCTGCAGTACAACCGGATGAACGGAATCCTTGCCCCCGGTTTGTTCGGGCTGGGCATCGCGTTTCCCGAGTACGCCGAAGACCCCTACGGCTACGGGCAATACCGGGTGGGCCTCAAGAAGTTCATCGATTACCTCGACGCGGTTCTTCCACTGTGGATGGTCTACGGGACGTGACGAACGCCGTGTGCGACCGACATTGCAGATTTCGAAGCCGGGCGCGCGCCGGTCGAACCGTCAGCGGCGGAGCAGCAGCGCCGAGTCGCCGCGGCGGCGGTACACGGAGCCGAACCGGGCGTCGATGCGCAGCCAGGTCGGCAGGATCCGGACGCGGATCATTTCGTCGGCGTCGACGGCATCGGGAGACTGCGGCAGGAAACCCATTGCGGTCAAGGCGAACACACACCGCATGGGCAGCCCCACGCTGACGTCGGGTGAACTCACCTGAATGACCTCCTGGTCGAGCAGCGACACGGGCGGGCCGTGAGAACTGCCGTGTTCCTTGGCCAGTTGCGCCCCCCGCTGCGCCAGGCCGAGCATCACGCGGGCGGGTATGTCCTCGAGGTGGGTGAAGCCGGTGTCCGGGGGCAACGCTCCGCGCCACGCGGAGTCCATCGCGAAGCCGGGATCGACGTAGCCCGAGTCGTCCATCGCCGCCAGGCCCCGCGCCAGGGCATCCGCGCCCACCGACAGATCCTCGGGCCGGACTTCGCCGCCCACCACGCGGCTGGCCAGGACGTCGAAACCCGTTGCCACCCAGGCCGTCAGCAACCCGGGCGCTCGGCTGCGAAGGCGAATGACCGCGGCGTCGTCAAGACGCTGCGCGTGACCGACGAACGCGGCCAGGTCCCTGCGCTGAGCGGTCCGGTCCTGCGGCCCCAGCCAAAGCCCCCGGTCAGCTACCGAATCCACCGCTGCAGATACTCCCGATGGTGCGGGGAGAGCCGGACCAGCCGCTGCTCCTCGATATGGACCGCCGCCAGCTGCGATTCGGCGATGACGGCGGGTTTGGCGTCCGGGTCGGCGTTGACCGAGCGCACTTCGTACCCGAGGGTGAAATCGACCGCCCGCAGCCGTTTCGTCCAGATCGTCACTTGCAGCGGTGAATCGACCAGGCGCAACTGGTCCTTATAGGTGACCCGGACGTCGGCGATCAGCAGGCCGATGGTGGTGATGTCGGCGCCGAACGGTTCGGAAAGGAACGGGACCCGCGCCTCCTCCAAGATGGTGACCATGGTGGCGTGGTTGACGTGCTGGTACATGTCGATGTCCGACCAGCGCACCGGTACGGGGGCCACGAAGCCGACGCTCAACTCGACGATCCTCTTCCGCTGGTGCGGGTCATGCGCCGGATCTGACGCGCGGCCACCGACAGCGTCGCAAGATCCTTCTCCCCGCCTTCCTGGATTTCGACGAGGGTGCGGCGGGCCCGCTCCACCCTGGAGGCGGACAGGTGTTCCCACTCGGCGATCTTCTCCTCGCCGCTTTCGTCCGGCTCCCCCACGGCGAGCACATCGAAGCACAACGATCGCAGCGAGGCGTAGATGTCGTCGCGAATCGCCAGGCGAGCCAGGGAATGCCAGCGATCATTGCGGGGCAGTTCGGAGACCGCCGTCAGCAGGCTGTCGGTGCCCAGCCGGTCCATCAGGGCGAAGTAAGTGTCTGCGACCTCGGCGGCGTCGATGTCGTTGATGTCGCCGATGTCGATGATGTCCAGCAGGCTGAAACGGTACAGACCGGCGGCGATCATGTACGCCAGGTCCTCGGGTGTTCCCTGCGACGCGAACTCGGCGGCTTCCTTTTCGACGATCGCCTTGTCGTCGCCGCGCAGCCACTCCGACATTCGGGGGGTCAGTTTTTTGACCTTCGCGGCGAACCGGTTGATTTCGGCGCCGACGGCCAGCGGCTGTGGACGGTAGTTGAGCAGCCAGCGGCCGGCGCGATCGATCAAGCGCCGGGTATCCAGCGTGAGCCGATCCGACAGGGCCACCGGCAGATTGGCCGCGCGGATCCGCCGCCAGATCTCGCCCACGCCGAAGATGACGTCGGTGGCGACGTAGGTCCGGACCGCGTCGACAGGTCCCACGCCGACATCTTCGGTGATCCGGAACGCATAGCTGATGCCGGCGGTGTCGACCAGGTCGTTGATCAGCATCGTGGTGACGATCTCGCGGCGCAACTGATGCGTACGGATCTCGGCGCCGAACCGTTCCCGCAACGGCGTCGGGAAGTACTGGGGCAACCGGGATGCGAACACGTCCTGCTCGGTCAGCTCGGTGTTCAGCATCTCCTCTTTGAGCCCGAGTTTCACGTGCGCCATCAGGGTGCACAGCTCGGGCGAGGTGAGGCCGATGCCGGCCTCACACCTCCGGTCGATTTCCTTCTCCGATGGCAGCGCTTCCAATTCGCGGTTCAGCCCCCGCTCGTCGACCAGGTACTGAATCTGCCTGCCGTGCACCGGCAGCATGCTCGCCGCGTTGGCGCGGCTGGTGCCGATCAAGTCGTTCTGGTCTTCGTTGTCGGTGAGCACCAGCTTTGCGACCTCGTCGGTCATCGACTCCAGCAGCTCCTTGCGCTCGCCGGGGTGGACCCTGCCCGCGGTGACCAGCGAGTCGATCAGGATCTTGATGTTGACCTCGTGGTCCGAGCAGTCCACGCCGGCGGAGTTGTCCATCGCGTCGGTGTTGATGCGCCCGCCCGACAGATCGAACTCGACCCGGCCCAGGGCGGTCACACCCAGGTTGCCGCCCTCGCCGATCACCTTGGCGCGCACCTGACTTGCGTTGACCCGCACCGGGTCGTTGGCGCGATCGCCGACGTCGGAGTCGGATTCGGATTCGGCCTTGATGTAGGTGCCGATGCCGCCGTTGAACAGCAGATCGACCGGCGCCTGCAAGATCGCCTTGATCAGGTTCGGCGGGGTCATCTCGGTGATTTCGCCGTCGATGCCCAACGCCTCGCGCACCTGCGGGCTGACGGGAATGGATTTGTGTTCGCGGCTGTACACCCCACCGCCCTGGCTGATCAACGACTTGTCGTAGTCGTCCCAGCTGGAGCGTGGCAGGTCGAACATGCGCCGGCGTTCCTCCCACGAGGCCGCGGTGTCGGGGTCGGGGTCGAGGAAGACGTGCCGGTGATCGAAGGCGGCGATCAACCGGATGTGTTTGGACAACAGCATGCCGTTGCCGAACACGTCGCCGCTCATGTCGCCGATGCCGACCACCGTGAAGTCCTCGGCCTGGGTGTCGACGCCCATCTCGCGGAAGTGTCGTTTGACGGCCTCCCACGCACCCTTGGCGGTGATGCCCATGGCCTTGTGGTCGTAGCCCACCGATCCGCCGGACGCGAACGCGTCTCCCAACCAGAATCCGTAGGACTTGGCGACGTCGTTGGCGATGTCGGAGAAGGTGGCGGTGCCCTTGTCCGCGGCCACCACCAGGTAGGCGTCGTCGCCGTCGCGCCGGATCACCTCGGACGGCGGGCTGACCTTCTTCGTTTTGTGGTCGACGTTGTCGGTGACGTCGAGCAGTCCGGAGATGAACAGCTGATAGCAGGCGACGCCTTCGGCCCGGCTGGCCTCGCGGTCCTCCGCCGGGTCCCCGGTCGGCATCGGCGGCCGCTTGACGACGAAGCCCCCCTTGGCGCCGACCGGCACGATGACGGCGTTCTTCACCGCCTGCGCCTTGACCAGGCCGAGGATCTCGGTGCGGAAGTCGTCGCGCCGGTCCGACCAGCGCAGCCCGCCCCGCGCCACCGGACCGAAGCGCAGGTGCACGCCTTCCACGCGGGGCGAATAGACGAAGATCTCGTACTTGGGGCGCGGCAGCGGAAGCTCGTCGATGAGCTGAGCGTTGAGCTTGAGGGCCAGCACATTTCGTGCGCGGGCCGAACCTTCTCGCGTGACGAAGTAATTGGTGCGCAACGTCGCCTGGACCAGCGACGCGAACGCCCGCAGGATGCGGTCGGTGTCCAGGCTCATCAGCGCGTCGATGTCGGCGGCGACCGCGGCGGCCGCCGCCTGGGCGTCGCGGTTCGCCGACGCACGGGACGGGCGCGGATCAAAGAGCGCCTCGAACAGGACGACCAGCGATCGCGCGGTGGAGGGGTGCTCGTTGAGCACCGACTCGATGTAGGACTGGCTGTACGGAAAGCCCGCCTGCCGTAGGTATTTCGCGTACGCGCGCAGCAGCACGACTTGCTGCCAGGTCAGCCGTGCCCGCATGACCAGCTCGTTGAACCGGTCGATCTCGACGCGACCCTGCCAGATCGCCGTGACCGCGTCGGCGAATCGTTGCGCGGTCGCCTCGCGGTCGGCCGTCGTCGTCGCGGGCGCGATGGTGGGGTGCGTCGAAATCTTGAACTGGTAGATCCACACCGGCAGCCCGTCCGGACGGGTCACCGTGAACGGCCGCTCCTCGAGCACCACCACGCCCATGCTCTGCAGCATCGGCAGCAGCTGGCTCAGCGAGGCGGTGCGCCCACCCAGGAACCAGGTCAGCTGGGCGGCACCCTCCTCACCGCGTTCGGAGAACACCAGCTTGACCGAGTTGTCCTGCAGCTCTTCGATGATCGCGATGTGCTCGATGGCATCCGCGGGGGTGACCGCCTGTTTGTAGACCTCGGGGAAGGCGGTCGCGTAGTGCTCGGCGTCGCCATGCTCGACGGAACCGTCCGCGGCCGCCGCGATCAACCGGTCGGTCCAGGTGCGCGCGGCCTCGCTCAGCATGCCCTGGATGCGGACCCGGTTGTCCTCCGAGACGTCCGGCGGTGCCGCGTGTTCGGGCAGCCGGACCATGAAATGCATGAGGGCCCAGGGCGATTCGCTGACACGAGCGGTGAATTCCAGTCGCGCGCCTCCGAACTCGCGGACCAGGATGTCCTCGATCTGAAGCCGCACCTGCGTGGTGTAGCGATCGCGGGGCAGGTAAACCAGGCACGAGACGAAGTATTGGAGCCGGTCGGCCCGCAGGAACAACAGCGCCCGACGCTGGGATCCCAGGTCGACCACCGCTTTGGCCATCGTCAACAGCCGTTCGGCGCTCAGCGTGAACAGTTCCGAGCGCGGAACGGTCTGAATGACGTCGAGCAGCAGCTGGCCGGGGTGGATCGAGTCGCTGTCGGCCAGGGTGAGCGCCTCGCGCACCCGGGTCGAGACCGTCGGGATCTCCAGGACGTCCGCGTTCATCGCGGCGACGGTGAACAGCCCCACGAAGCGATGCTCGACGACACCGTCCTCGCCGCCGCAGTTTTCCCGAATCGCGATGGCGTACGGGTAGGCGCCGTAGCGCAGGTAGCTGCCCACGACCGATTGCGCGAGCACCAGCAGTGTGTCGTCGTCGGTCAACCGGGGGCGGGAACCGGTGCGGGTGCGCAGGACGCCCAGGCCCGGTGACCCGTCGCCGGAGACCGAGCCGTCGTGCACGTGGCAGCGCTGGTAGCCGAGTAGCAGGAAGTTGCCGTTGCCCAGCCAGCGCAGCAGCGCCGCGACATCCTCGCGGTCGGGGGCCGTGAAGTGGCCCTGCGCGTTGGTTTCGACTTCCGCGGCCAGGCCGCTCAGGGTGGCGATCAACACGCCCGCGTCGCTGGCGACCTGTTGCACGTCGGAAAGGACCTTGGGCAACAGCCGTTCGACTTCGGCGAGGCCCTTGCTGTCGACCGACGGCAGCAGTTGCACGTGTATCCACGCCTCGCCCTCGTACTGGGGGGCGCCGGGCGGTTTGGGGTCGAGGCTGACCAACTCGCCCGTCGGTTTGCGGTGCACCTCGAACACCGGGGTCATGATGGCCGTGTAGGACACGCCGAGCCGGTGCAGCAGCACCGTGACGGAGTCCATCAGCATGCCGCCGTGATCGGTGACGACTTGCAGCGCGGGCCCGAACCCGGCCGGGTGGTCCGGCGGGTAGACCGCGACCCGGCTTTGACCGGCCGGGCGATGCTGCCCGAGCCGGTAGTGGGCGCCGAGCATGCCCGGAGTCAGGATGGCCGACGGGAGGGTCAGGTCGATGGGACCGGATTCCGCGGCCCCGGGTTGGTCGCCGTGCGGACCGCGATAGCTCTCGATATAGGCCTTCGCGATCCAGTCCGGAATGTCCTGCGGCTGCGCGAAGGCGGTCCACGGTTTGAGGGCCTGCCTGGCTCCGGGATCGATCGTCATGCCGATGGCTCCCAACTCGTGACAGATGCCGCTGTGCTCAACCGCCCACTGACCCCGCGAGGGGGGCGCCCCCACAACGGCCATGTGGGCCGCATCGTCGGGGCTGCGAGGCTGACACTAGTCGCGCGTGAGCTTCCGGTGGGTCACTCTGTGCGGCCGCGCCGCATCGACCCCGAGCCGTTCGACCTTGTTCTCCTCGTAGGCGCCGAAGTTGCCCTCGAACCAGAACCACTTGGCCTCGTTGTCCTCGTCGCCCTCCCACGCCAGGATGTGCGTGCAGGTGCGGTCCAGGAACCAGCGGTCGTGGGAGATCACCACCGCACAGCCCGGGAATTTCTCCAGGGCATTCTCCAGCGAACCCAGGGTCTCGACGTCGAGGTCGTTGGTCGGCTCGTCGAGCAGGATCAGGTTGCCGCCTTCCTTCAGCGTGAGCGCCAGGTTCAGCCGGTTGCGCTCGCCGCCGGACAGCACGCCGGCCGGCTTCTGCTGGTCTGGCCCCTTGAACCCGAACGCGGAAACGTAGGCGCGTGACGGGATCTCGTTCTGGCCGACCTCGATGTAGTCCAGCCCGTCGGAGACCACTTCCCACACGGTTTTCTTGGGGTCGATGCCGGCGCGGGACTGATCCACGTAGCTGAGCTTGACGGTCTCCCCGACCTTGACCGTGCCGCTGTCCGGCTGCTCGAGCCCGACGATGGTTTTGAACAGCGTGGTCTTGCCGACCCCGTTGGGGCCGATGACCCCGACGATGCCGTTGCGGGGCAGGGTGAACGACAAATCCTTGATCAGGGTGCGCCCGTCGTAGCCCTTGTCGAGGTGGTCTACCTCGACGACGACGTTGCCCAGCCGCGGCCCGACCGGGATCTGGATCTCTTCGAAGTCGAGCTTGCGCGTCTTCTCCGCCTCGGCGGCCATCTCCTCGTAGCGCTGAAGGCGGGCCTTGCTCTTGGCCTGGCGCGCCTTGGCCCCCGACCGGACCCAGGCCAGCTCCTCGGTGAGCCGCTTTTGCAGCTTGGCGTCCTTGCGGCCCTGCACCGACAACCGCTCGGCCTTCTTCTCCAGATATGTCGAGTAGTTGCCCTCGTAGGGATACGCGCGGCCGCGGTCGAGCTCGAGGATCCACTGGGCGACGTTGTCCAGGAAGTACCGGTCGTGGGTCACCGCCAGCACCGCGCCCGGGTAGGCGGCCAGGTGTTGTTCGAGCCACTGCACGCTTTCGGCGTCCAGGTGGTTGGTCGGCTCGTCGAGCAGCAACAGGTCGGGCTTGGACAACAGCAGCTTGCACAGCGCCACGCGGCGCCGCTCACCGCCGGACAGATTCGTCACCGGCTCGTCCGGCGGCGGGCAACGCAGGGCGTCCATGGCCTGCTCCAGCTGCGAGTCGAGGTCCCAGGCGTCGGCGTGGTCGAGGTCCTCCTGCAGCCGGCCCATTTCCTCCATCAACTCGTCGGAGTAGTCGGTGGCCATCAATTCGGCGACCTCGTTGAAGCGGTCCAGCTTGACCTTGATCTCGCCGAGCCCCTCCTCGACGTTGCCGCGCACCGTCTTCTCTTCGTTCAGCGGCGGCTCCTGCTGCAGGATGCCGACGGTGGCCCCGGTGGCCAGAAAGGCCTCGCCGTTGTTCGGCTTGTCCAGCCCGGCCATGATCCGCAAGACGCTCGACTTGCCGGCGCCGTTGGGGCCGACAACACCGATCTTGGCGCCCGGGTAAAAGCTCAACGTGACGTCGTCCAGGATCACCTTGTCGCCGTGCGCCTTGCGGACCTTTTTCATCGTGTAGATGAACTCAGCCATGCCGCGGGTATGCCTTTCTGGTTCTTTGAGAAAGCTCTCGCCGACCATCCTAGGCACCGCGCGGGAAGCCGGATCCCGCAGCTAAGCCGACAGCGGCAGCGGTCCCGTTGCGGCGGACTCGACGCTGTCGCCGGCGTCGGCGTCCTCACCAGTGGCGTCGGTCGCATCCGTCGCGGGCGTGGTGGCGTCGCCGGCGGTCGGGCCGGCATAGCCCGGCCGCTCGATGCGCACGATCGCGCGGGACACATCGGGCCCGACCGAGGTGGCACGCATCTCCAGCGACGAGCGGCGGTTGCCGTCACGGTCCTCGTACTCGCTGGTGTAGACGTGACCCACCACGATCACCGGCGCACCCTTGCCCAGCGCGGCGCCCACGCCGGTGACCAGCTTGCCCCAGCAATTGACGTTGATGAACAGCGAGTTGCCCGGCTCCCAGCCGCCGTCGGCGGTGCGCCGCCGGGAATTGCTGGCGACGCGGAACTTGATGACCTCCTGGGTGCCGACCTGCCGGCGCTCGGGGTTGTTGACGATGTGGCCGACGACCGTTAGCGGGGTTTCGAACATTGGAATGATCCCTTCCTTGATTGCCATGGGCGGCGAACGCGCCGCCGCACGTCCTGGCACCTATGAAGCGCGACGCCCCCGACGGGCCGGCCGGGTGCACGGGCCCGAATCGGGCGGTGGCCGCCGCCCCTGTGGAAAGAACCGCGTCTGTGGATCAGTCCGCGGGTTGGTGGGAGCGCTTCGGCGTCTCGTCCCGTCGCGCCAGCTCGGCCAGCATCGCGTTGTAGGCGACCAGCTCGGCGTCGTCGTCGCGGTCGGCGGCCCGGTCCAGGCGCCGGGCCGTGCGGTCGTCGCTGCGCGCCCACTGCACCAGCAGGGCCAGCATCACGATCACCAGGGGCAGCTCCCCGGCCGCCCAGGCGATGCCGCCACCCAGCCGCTGGTCACCCAGCAGGTCGGTGTGCCAGCTCAAACCGAGCGAGCGGTAGTAGTCGGCGCCGAGCACCCTGCGGGTGCCCATCAGCACCACCCCGAAGAACGCGTGCAGCGGCAACGACGCGAACACCACGCCGACCTTGGCCAGCGGCGGGATCGGGCGCGGCGTGGGGTCGACCCCGATGACGATCCAGTAGAACAGGTAGCCGCTGACCAGGAAGTGCACGTTCATCGCCAGGTGGCCCGCGTGACTGCCCACGGCGGTGTCGAACAGGTTGGACAGGTACAGCCCGTAGAAGCCCGCGACGAACAACACCGTGGCTACCACCGGGTTGGTGACGAATCGGGAATAGCGGCTGTGCAGCGCGGCCAAGATCCATTCCCGCATACCGGGCGGGTCGTCCCGGCCGGCGGCGGGCAACGCCCGCAGGGCCAGGCTCACCGGCGCGCCCAGCACCAGCAGGATGGGGACCAGCATCGACAGAACCATGTGGGCGACCATGTGCACGCTGAACATGGCCGGCATGTAGCGACCGACCCCCGACGAGGTGACGAACAGCAACGCGAAGCAGCCGAGCAGCCACGCCGCAGTGCGGCCCCGCGGCCACGCATCCCCGCGGCGGCGCAGCCGCACCATGGCGGCCACATAGAGGGCGGCGAGCACAATCGCGGCGCTGCCGAAGATCAGGTCGAAGCGCCAGTCGAAGAGGATGCGCGCCGGGGTGGGCGGCCCGTTGAAGTCGTAGCCGATCTCGGCTTCGGGAATCGAGGGCAGCCGGCCCGGCGGTGGTGGCGGCGGGGTGCGGCCCAGCCCGACGGCGACACCGAAGGTGAGGCCGAAGACGGCCGCCTCGGCGAGGGCCAGCCGGAGCAGGGAACGCCGCGCCCCGGACCGGGTCGGCTCCGCTTGCAACCGGGCGACCGTGGAGCGCCGCTGGCGCCACCCGATCACTCCCAGCACGCACAGCGCGACGAACTTGGCGAGCACCAAGCGGCCGTAATCGGTCGTCATCAGCTCCCCGGGCGGCACGCGCACCACGGCGTTCACCACCCCGCTGAGCGCCATCGCGACCCAGCACCACAACGCGACCGCGGAAAACCGCCGCGCGGCCAGGGCCAGGTGCCCGCCGCCGCGCAACCCGTAGGCGGCCAACGCCAGCAGGCCGCCGGCCCACACGGCGGCGGCCACGAGGTGGATCAGCAGGCTGTTGGTCGCCAGGTCGTGCGAACCACCCGCGGACGAGTGGCCGGTCAGCGCCAGCGGGATGAGCGTCAGCAACGAGCCCGCGAACAGCAGCGGTGTCCACGACCAGCGCAGCACCGACAGGCTGGCCAGCATCACCAGCGCGGCCAGCGCGGCGGTCCAGCGCCACGCGGAGGCGGTGGTGACCAGGCCCGCCACCGACCAAATTCGCACCGGGTCGAGCATCGCGGCCACCGGTCGGCCCGACACGTCGGAAATGGTCAGCGGGACCAGCAGGGCGGCACACACGGCCCACACGCCCGACGCCACCGTCCCCAGGCGAAGCGCCCGGTAGCCGTCGGCGTCCAGGACACCGCTGCGTTGCGGTGGCACGAAGAAAGCCGCGAACAGGAATGACCCGGCAGCCAGCACCGCGGCGATCTCCCCCGCCGCCCGGACGAACGGCAGCCCCAGCGTGGTGGCCGGGCCCGGGTTCGGCAGGCCGGTGGCGGTCAGGGCGTCGGCCAGCGACAGCGCGCCGATGCCCGCCGCCGTGCAGCCCGCCAGCACCGCGACGCCGACCAGCATGGGCCACACCGCCGCGCGGGGTCTGGCCTGAGAGCGGTCGACGGTCATACAGCCAGGGTATGGGCGCAGGCCGGCGACTACCGAGGCAGGCGTTCCTGACGCGCCTTGAGCTCGCGGGCGACGAACTGGTCGCGGGCGATCCGCCCGACGCGATCGGAATCCCGCAAGATGTCCCGCAGCTCACGCCGGAACGCGCTCCGCCGTTCGGCGAGATCGGGCGCCGGTGCGATCAGGTCCTGATCGCCGACGACCTGGTATGCGGTGGCGAACAGCAGGGTCGACACCGATTCGCTGCTGCGGACGCGGGTCTGCGCCACGTATTGACGGCCCACGCCGAGCGCCGATTCCGTCAACTTCTGCTGACCGACGTCGGGCGGTGCATCCCGCAGCACGTCGGCGACGATCTCGTAGGCCTCGAAGAACACCCGCAGCATCGCGTCCGCCATCAGCGGACGCTTGGCGAACAGCAACGCGTCGATCTCGTCGCCGCCGGCGGCGACGTGGGCTTCCCAATCGTCGTGCCATGCCATCTCTGCGGCGATGTTGTCCCGAAACGCCGCCGAGTCCGCGAAGTAGAAGTCGAACTTCAACAGGTCACGCAGCCGCATCGCCTGATCCCAGAAGGCCTGCATGCGGTCGCCCTCGGCGTGGCGGGCGTGTGCCAGCGCGAGCTCGACGATCGAGGTCTCCAGGAAGGCGTGGATGAGTGAGTTGCGGTAGAACGCCGCCTCGTGCTGTTTGGCCGGGGCGATGTGCCACACAGGCTCCCGGCCGCCGTCGACCCGGGTGATCGGGTGCCCGTTGGACAGCGCGTCGACCGCCGCCCGCACCCCGTCGCGCGAGCGCAGCCGCAGCGCGCTGGTGGACATCGGGGTTTGTTTGCGTTCCAGATAGTCGAGCGAATCCTGCAGGGTGTGGTGCAGCTGATCGAGGGTCAACGCCGCGCCGCGAGTGGTCAGCAGCAACGCGCAGACCAAACCCGTCGCCGTCACCGGCGTCGCCTGCAAGATCCGCCACGCGACCTGGAACGACATCTTCTGCAGCGCAAGGCGTTTGGCGTCCCGGTCGTGGGCCAGCGGACCGTGCGCCGGACCCAGGTACTGGCGCATCGAGACGGCCTCGGGGAAGCGGACGTAGATCTTGCCGTAGTTGCGTTCGCCCTGCGCCCTGATGAAGTTGTACAGCCAGCCAACGCCTTCGGGCGTCTTCTGGCCACCGCGGGCGTAGGCCGCGTACTCGTCGGTCTCGTGCAGCTGGTCGAAGCTGATCGACACCGGCTGCAGCAAGATGTCCTCGCTGCGGCCGTCCAGGTAGGCGTCGGCGACGTAGGCGAGCAGGCCGAGTTTGGGGGGCAGCATCTTGCCGGTGCGCGACCGGGTGCCCTCGATGGACCAACTCAGGTTGAACCGCTTCTCGACGATGTAGCCGACGTATTCGCGCAGGACGTATTTGTAGAGCGGGTTTTCGCCGATGTTGCGGCGGATGAAGATGACGCCGGACCGGCGCAACAGCGGACCCATCGCGCCGAACGACAGGTTGATCCCGGCGAACACGTGCACGGGCGGCAGCCGGTTCTCCTGCATCGCCACCGGGACCACCGCGCCGTCGATGTAGGACCGGTGCGAGAACAGCAGCACCGCCGGGTGGGTCTCCAGGGCGGTGCGCATGGCCGCCACCTGATACCCGTCGTAGTCGATCTCCGGATCGAATCCGCGGCTGAGCATCCTGCTGAGGACGGAAACGAGGTCGACGGACACCCGGCTCCAGCCGGTGGAGAGCTCGTCGAGCATCTGGCCGGCTTCCTCGACGGTTGCGCCGGGGATCTTCTTCAGCCCGGCGCGAAACCGGCTGGACTCCAAGATCTCCGGCTTCACCAGTCGCGGTGACTTGTACTGCGGCCCCAGGATTCGATATTCGACGCGTTCCAGCGCCAGCAGGGCGCGGCGGATGACGAAGCGGGCGAAGTCGCTCTCGTTCTCGCCGACGGTGATGTCGCGCCACTGCTGGTGCAGTTCGGAAACCTTCGCCGGCTCGCCGGCCACCACCCGCGCCCGTTGCGGGGCGTTGCGCACGATGTGCTGTTGCTGACGTTCGTTGGGCTGGTAGGGATCCCGCCCTGGGAGCAGGCCGGCCAGCTTGGCGATCCTGCCGCGATCCGGCGGCGGCAGCCAGAACACCCGCACCGGCACGATGGAGCGGTCGTCGGTGGCGTCGTCGCCGGCCCCGAGCTGCTCGATGAGCGCGCTCAGCGCATCGGGCGCCGCGTGCGGCGGCGGCAGTTCGAGGACGTCGAACCTCGCCTCCGGCTTGTCGCCGCGCTGTTGAGCCATCCAGGCCGTCACCAGTTCTCGCTCGACCGGCGAGGCCATCGACGCCAGCACCAGCGCGTCTTCGCCGGTCAGGACCGCGGTGGTATCCGCGGCCGGTTCGGTCACGGCTGCCCTTCGGGCGGTTCGGTGTTGACGGCCGCCCCGGCGGGCCGGTGTGCCTCGCCGTCTTTCAGGACGGCCTGGGACTCGTGCGGATTAGCCTGGGCCGGCTTGGCTTTCGGCGCGGCCTTCTTCGCCGGCGCCTTCTTTACCGTCGCCTTCGAGACACCTTTGGCCGCAGCCTTTTTCGCCGGAGCCTTGGCCTTTGTCGCCGCCTTCTGCTCGGCGTACAGGTCGGGCTGGGGCAACTCGCCGTCCACAGGCCAGTTGGCCAGCGTGTCCAGATACAGCTGTCGGACCGCGGCGATCCGCTCCGGTAGGTTCTCGACGGTCCAGTCCTGCACCGAAATCGGCGGAAACACCGCGACATCGACCGTCCCGGGGTTGACGACGGTGGAGTTCCGGGCGGCGACGAGTTCGGCGTTGCGGATCACGATCGGCACGATCGGGATTCCGGCGGCCATGGCCAAGCGGAACGGCCCCTTCTTGAACGGCCCGACCTCGGTGGTGTCGACCCGAGTGCCTTCCGGGGCGATCACGATCGAGAGCCCCTTCCTGGCCCGGTCTTCGACCTCGTGCATCGTCTCGACCGCGGCGACGGGATCGTCCCGGTCGATGAACACGCCGTCGAGCAGCTTGCCGAGGGTACCCATGACTGGGTCTTTCTTCAGCTCCTTCTTGCCGACGCCGATCCAGTTCTCCCGCACCAGCGCGCCGGCGATCACGGGGTCAACCTGGTTGCGGTGGTTGAAGATGAACACCGCCGGTCGCTGCGCGGTCAGGTTTTCCTGGCCGATGACGTTGAGCTGCACGCCCGTGATTGCCAGCGACAGCTGGGAGAAGGTCGAGGTGAAGAAGTTCACGCCGCGCCGGCGGTTGCGGGTCAGCACGCCGATGCCCACGGCGCCGGCGGCGACCGGGAACATCGAGCCGAAGCCGGCGAGGGTGCGCAGCTGGCGCCGCAGACCCACCGGGCCCCGGCTGCTGAATCGCAGGATCGGCCAGCCGCGGCGCTTGGCCACGGCGGCCATCTTGCCCTCGGGATTGGTGGGGCGCGGGTTGCCGACCAGATACATCAGGGCGACGTCCTCGTCCCCGTCGGCGTAGAAGTAGCTGTCCTTGAGGTCGATGCCATTCTCGGCCGCAAACCGTTGCACCGCAGCAGCTTTGCCCGGGCCCCACAGGATCGGCTTCTGCACACCGCCGGTGAGTATCCCGTCTTCGGTGGTCTCGAACTTGTTGGTGAGCATGTTCGAGATGCCCAAAAACCGCGCCACCGGGTTCACCTGGATGGTCAGCGCCGAGGAGCTGAGCACCACGGTGTGGCCGCGCGCGACGTGCGCCCGCACCAGCTCGCGCATCTCCGGGTAGATCCGCGACTCGATCCGCTGCACGAACAGCCGCTCGCCGATCTCCTCCAGGTCGTCCAGCAGGCGGCCGGCCAGCGCGGCGGCGGCCTTGCCGATGAGGTCCTCGAACTCGATGCGCCCCAGCGTGTGGCTCAGGCCGGCCTGAACCATGCCGAGCAGCTCGCCCACGCCCATGTCGCGGCGCAGCAGCCGCTCCTGGGTGAGGATCACCGCCGTGAAGCCGGCCACCAGCGTCCCGTCCAGGTCGAAGAACGCCCCGATCTTCGGACCCGGTGGGCTGGCCATGATCTCGGCGACCGAGCCGGGCAGGCGCATATCCGCCCCGGCGGCTCCGCGCTCGCCTTCCTGGTCCTTCCCGGTGCTCATGAGCCCGACACCGTCCGTGCCGAGGTCGCCGGTTCGGTGAACGAGGCGGGCACCGCGCGCGGCGCCCCCTCACCGGCCAGCGCCAGGATTTCGTCGAAGCCCTCCAGCAGGCATTGGGCGAACAGCGGCTCGTTGCGCACCGCCGCCCTGTCGTAGCGCACGGTGATGGTGCACCACCCGCCGCGCGAGATCAGGACGACCATCATCGCGACACCCGGCAGTGGGCCGATGCCGTACTGCCGCAACACCTTTGCACCGGCGATGTAGGTGTCTCCGGGGTAGACCGGGACATTGCTGGCCTGCACGTCGGAGCCGATCACCGAACCGGTGATCCCCTCGAGAACCGCGGTGGGCAGGACGCTGAGCAGTGGGGCGACCGAACCGATGATGTTCATCGCGGGCTCGTCGCGGCGCTGCGTCATCTGCGCGCGGATCTTCTTCATCCGCGAAACCGGGTCGACGGTACCGACGGGCGCGGCCAGGTTGACACCGGTGAACCGGTTGCCGCCGGCCGTGTCGGCTTCGGCCCGCAGGTTCACCGGCACCGCCATCGGCAGCGTGCTGATCGGCACGCCGAGTGCCTCGTGGTAGCGCCGCAAGGCGCCGCACAGGCCGGCGAGGTAGGCGTCGTTGATCGATCCCCCGCCGGCCTTGGCGGCCCGGTGCAGGTCGGCGAGCGGAATGTCGATCGCCTCGGTGCGGGTGGCCAGGCTACGCCGGCGCAGCAGCGGCGACGGCTCGGCGGCCCGGTTGAGCACCCGCATGCCCGAGAGGGCGTAGCCGACGATTCCGGACACCGTGGACGTCGGCTCCAGGACCACCCGTCCGGCCGCCGATACCGCCCCCGCGACCGCACTCACGACGCCGCCGACCACGGCGGTGGGCAGGTGGTTAATGCCTTGCCGCATCAGGTCGTTGGGCGTGAGGTCCTGCGGGATGGGCAGCGGGGGCGTCGGCTTTGCGGGAGGGTTGCGCTCGAGGTCATAGATTTCGGCGAACATCTGCACCCCGCCGACTCCGTCGGTGACCGCGTGGCTGACGTGCAGCAGCGTCGCGGCTTTCCCGCCGGCCAGACCCTCGACGAGGGTGGCCGTCCACAGCGGCCGGGAGATGTCCATCGGCGACTGCAGCATCACCTCGGCGAGGTTGAAGACGTCGCGCAGCGAGCCGGGTTCGGCCACCCGCACCCGCCGGACGTGGAACTCGAGGTTGAAGTCGGGGTCCACCACCCAGCGCGGCGACGCCGTCGGCAACGTCGGCACGACCACCTTCTGCCGCAGCCGCAACACCCGTCGGGAGGCGTTTTCGAACCGGCCCAGAAACTTGTGCCAGTCCGGCGTCGTGTCCAGAAGCTCGAGCGCCATGATCCCCGACCGGGTCCGGGGATTCGCTTCGCCCCGATGCATCAGATAGTCGACCGGCCCCAGCTGGTCGGACAATTTCACGACCCCATCGGACTCAGTCATGTCTTTCCGACCGACGCGCCAACCCTGTCACCGAAGATCAAGCCTCCTGCCTCGGACCCACCACCAACCCCATCGCCAACACAACGCTAGTCGGGTTGCCGCGCTGGTGAAAGGTGCGGTCGGGGCCTGGGCGCGGGTTACCGGTGGCCCGGCTCAGCTGGCCGATGTGGCCGCCAGCGGGACGAAGTCCAGCAGCGGGCTGACGCGCCGGCCGTAGACGACACCCAGGAAATCCGCGACGGCGTCGGCCGCCAGCCGCGAGCGGACCGTCGAGAGGATGTCGAACGCGTGGTGGGCGTTGGCGAGTTCGGCGTGGGCCACCGTGGGGGCGCCGGCCGCGCGCAGGGCGGCGCAGAAGGCCCGGGCCTGGCCGCTGGGAACCACTTCGTCCTTCTCGCCGTGCAGCACGAAGAACGGCGGCGCCTCGCTGTGCACGTAGGAGGCAGGCGACGCCGCGCGGAACCGCTCGGGCTCGTCGGCGTAGCGGGCCTTCATGACGAAATGCTCCAGGAACGGCAGCATCAGCTCGTGCATGTTGTCGAAGTCGGTGAAGTCGTACACCCCGTAGTAGGGCGCGACGGCCTGGACGGTGGTGTCGGAACTTTCGAAGCCGGGCTGGAACGCCGGTTCGTTCGGTGTGAGCGCGGCCAGGGAGGCCAGGTGCCCACCCGCCGAACCGCCGGTGATCGCGATGAAGTCGGGATCGCCGCCGTAGTCGGCGATGTTCTGGCGGACCCAGGCGATCGCCCTCTTCACGTCGATGAGGTGCGCGGGAAATGCGGAACGCGGGCTCTTGCAGTAGTTGATCGCGACGCAGATCCAGCCGAGGTCGGCCATGCGGCTCATCAGCGTGTAGGCCTGCACTCGTTTGTCCCCGACGGTCCACGCCCCGCCGGGAACCTGGATCAGCACCGGGGCCCGCCGCCCGGGCGCGAGATCGTGCCGCCGCCAGATGTCGAGCAAGTTGTCGCGTCCACCCGGACCGTAGGGGATGTCGGACGTCTGCGCCGCGTACCGGCGGTGCGGGCCGGGCCGGTTCAACACGCCGCCGCGCGGGGCACAGACGGGCTCAATGCCGGCCGGGTGGCACACCTGCTCGCGGAAGTCCGGGCCGAGCGATTCCTCGAGCGCGGCGCTGAGGGCCCGATCCGCCCGCTGCGCCGCCCAGGTGGTGCCGACGCGGCCGATGGACGGGTGCGCGACGCGCGACAACGCGTGCCCGGTCACGACGTGCGGGGGAAACTCCGTCGACAGCCAGCCGGCGAGGCAGCCCAGCGCGAACGGCGAGCCCCGCAGCAACAGCGTGCCGAACCGATAGGCGTCCTTCGCGTCGCCCGCCAGGCGTAATGCCTGGCTACCGGCCCACGAGCACCGGGAAGTCACGTGCGTGGTCACGCTCATAGCAACGCCACCCCTCGACGGTTTGCACACGCCTCGTTGCGGTAAACGGCCGATTACCGGCCGATGTTGTACGTGTGTCGAGGGTGCCAACCATAGCCGATACTTTCGGAGCCGGAACGGTTTTCGTGCACGGCGCGGCGGCGAGTCGGGCTACGACACGCCGTTGGAATAGACTGACCTGCACATTGCCTCCGTAGCTCAGGTGGATAGAGCAAGGGCCTTCTAATCCCTAGGTCGCACGTTCGAGTCGTGCCGGGGGCACCAACAGTTTTGTATGACGTCGGCTGATGGCTGACGTTTCGGCCTCGGGTGATGTCTGACGGTGTTTCGGTTGATCCGGGTGGGTCGCAGCTCGCTCGGCAAGACTCTGGTGCTAGCCCGCTAGTGACGAAGGCAGAGGGGACTCCAGGGGCGGTCCCCACGGCTGGGGCTGTGGTGAAGGCCCCAACATCTGAGGCAGTGGCGAGCCAGGCCCCAACATCTCAGGCAGTGGCGAGCCAGGCCCCAACATGTCAGGCAGTGGCGAGCCAGGCCCCAACATTTCAGGCAGTGGCGAGCCAGGCCCCAACATTTCAGGCAATAACGCCCAGGGCGGTGCCGCCAGCCCGGGTTCCCCCGGCAGTGGCGGCGGAGCTGGCGGGTCCGCCTGTGCCACGCCGCCGCCACTACCGAGCGCGGCCGCGCACAGCGCACCGGCGAGGGCGGATCCTGCCAGCAGGTGCCTGATACGCATTCGCAGAGCTTAGCGCCGAGCTACGTCAGCAGGAGGGCCAAAGGAGTTAGCGCGCCCAACTCCTTGTCAGCGCGCAGCGTTCATCCAGCAGCGCATCCGCATCCTCGATGGACGGCAGCGGCGCACCCCGCTCCCGAGCCGCACGACGGAGAGCCGCCACCAACCGCAGCTCGGCATCTATGGTCTCGAGGTCGCGGACGCGGGCTGGTGCGGCCTTTCGCCCGCCCACCGAGAGATCCTCGCGCCTCATTGCATCGGATTACCCGGCCATTGGCGTCTTAAGCACGTGCCGACCCCGAGGAGAGAAGGGCTTGTCGGCTGCACCGATGGCTCTTGGATGACGCGCGTTTTCGTGCGGCAGCGCTGCGGGTAACCAACCGGGGTGCGCGCGGAACCTGTACTTGCCGCAGCCGCGGTCGCGGTGGCCGTTGCCGCATGCGTATGTCCCACCGGTTCGGCGGACCCCACGTCCGACAACCCACCGTTCCCGATCGGACAGATGGGCGTGCCCGTGCACGCGCGGGCGGCCAACGGCGCCACCGCCGACATCACGGTCAACAGTGCAACGTGGTTACCGCCGGGGTGCGCGTCTCACTTTGCGGCTCCGACGTATGGCTCCGCATGCAACGTGGTGGAACTGACTATCACCGCGACGTCCCACCGGTTCTTCCAATTCGACCGGGACTACGTATTCGCCGGATACGGCGGCGGCAATCAGCCATGGACCCATCCCGACGACGCGCCCCGACCGGCAACGTTGGCGGTCGACTACCAGAGGCTCGACAAGATGCCCCCACTGCAATCGGGCGGCCTCCAGGACGGGCAGACCGCACATGGATTCGTCGGCTTCGCCATGCCGACGGGAGGCGACCTGTACATCACGATCAACGATCCCGCGCAACCCGCTCCCTACACCGAAGCGGGCTGGATCGTCCACACCTGACGCCGCCACCGCAGCGGTGCCCGCACGGTCTTGCTCCGGGCGCAATTTTGGGCGGTGCGCCCGGGTCACGATGTGTCAGCATTGGGACGTGGAAGCACGCCAGTTTCGTCGCTTGTTGGGCGCTGCGGTGGTGATGGCTTGCGCGACGCTGCTGAGCGCACCGATCCTCATGGCCCCCGCGTCCGCTGCCCCCTGCCCTGACGTCGAGGTGACGTTCGCCCGGGGCACCAACGAGCCAGCTGGTATTGGTGGGGTCGGGCAGGCCTTCGTCGATTCGCTGCGGTCGCAGGTTGGCGGCCGGTCGCTCGGGGTGTATGCCGTCAACTACCCGGCGACTGAAGATTGGCCCCCGTCCGCATCCGCCGGCGCCAGCGATGCCAACGCTCACGTTCGATCCATGGTCGCGAACTGCCCCAACACCAAGCTGGTGCTCGGCGGATATTCCCAAGGCGCGATGGTCATAGATCTGATCACCATCGCCCGAGCGTCGATTGCGGGCTTTAACGCCGCGACGCTATCGGCAGACGAGGCGGATCACGTTGCCGCCGTGGCCGTCTTCGGAAATATGACGGACCGAATTGTGGGCCCGATGAACGAGGCCAGTCCCTGGTATGGGGCCAAGGCCATTGACTTGTGTGCGCCCGGTGACCCGATTTGCTCACCGGGCGGTGGCCTGTCGTTGCCGACGCATGACGAAATGTTCTCGGCGGCGCATCTGTCCTATGAGCACTCCGGAATGCCCAGTCAGGCCGCGACTTTCGTGGCGAGCCATCTCTAACCCACGCGTCGGAGACAACTCGCTCGACGTCGGTTGGTGTTCGACAGCTCGGGCTAACGGGCGATTCTCGCCAGTTCGTGTGCCACCGCGTCGAATGCGCGCAGCGTGTCCAGCATGTGCGGCTCGTGAGAGTGTGCCTGGGCCGACAGCTTGGCGGCGACCAGCTCGGCGGCGCGGTTGACGTAGATCATCTGGCCGCACATGCCCAGGCACAACACCACGTCGTTCCCCGGATACGGGAACCACATCTGGTTGCGGTACATCCCGCCGGGCAGGTCGGTGTCGTGGTCGGGGCTGGCGGCGAACGCTTCGCGAGAGTCGGGGCCGCCGTCGAGGGTGTCGGCGATCCACGCCGCCGGCACTACCTGCTCGCCGGTCAGCGAGGCACCGTCGCGCAAGAACAGCGACCCGAACCGGATCATGTCGGTCAGGCACGCGCTGATGCCGCCATCGAAAAACCCGGTGCCGGCGGGATCGACCCCGATGGTGGCGTCGCTCTGGGCGCCGATGCGGCTCCACAGCAATTCGGACATCAATTCGGGCATCCGCTCGCCGCCGGCGACCTCGCAGATCCAGCCGAGTACGTCGGTTTCGCACGAGCGATATTCGAACGGCCCGCCGTGAGCCGCCTTCCGCCGCAGCGTCAGCAGGAAGTCACGCAGGGTTGGGGGCGCGTCCGGATCCCTCCTGGGCGCCCAGCCCATCGCCTGGTCGAGGCGGTGTATCTCGGCGGCCGGATCGTCGTAGTTTTCCGAAAACGCGATGCCCGACCTCATGTCCAGCAGGTGGCGCACCGTCGCGCCGGCGTATCCGCAATTCGCCAGGGCGGGAACGAAACTCGTGACCGGGGCGTCAAGCGCGATCGCACCGGCTGCGTGCAGCACGCCGACGACGGCCCCCACCATCGACTTGCTCACCGAGAACAGCAGGTGCCGGGTCTCGGCCGCCATGCCGTCCAGGTACTGCTCGGCCACCATCGAGCCGCGGTGGGCGACGGCCCACCCGTCGGTAACGGTGGCGGCCATTACCGCGCCGACGCTGGTGAGCATCCCGTCGGTGTTGGTCACCGCGATATCCGCGAGAGGACCGGCAGCCGGGGGAATCGCCGCGACCGGCCCGGTACCGCGGGGGATCACCGCGGTCGGCACGACGTCTTCGACATGCTGGAACGACCACCTCGCATAGGGCGGCGACAGCCAGTTGTCCAAGGAGATGCCGGCCGGGCGGCTCACGCTCGTGCGACGAGTCGCGAGACGATCGGCGCGGCGGGCGTCAGGGGCGTTGAGGTGAACTTCGCCTTCATACCCTTGACCCAGCGCTGGCATCGCTCGCTCAGCTGATAGTCGTCCGTCTGCAGGTGTGAACGAGTGACGAGCACGCCGAGTTGGGCGCCCTCGGACCGTAAGTCGCCAGGCGCGGCGACTCGCATGTAGAAAGCCTCGGACCCGTCGAGCAGCGTGGCCCAGTCGTTGGCGGTCCGCGAAAAGGAAACCCGGCCGTCGTCGTCGATGCGCCAGACACCGGTGCGTGGCGTCGCGGTGAAGATCTCGATATCCGGCGACGTCTCGGTGAGGATCACCTGGCCCCAGACCTCGTCCTCGCCATAGCCCCGCTCCCAGCGCGAGTTGATCTCGTCGATGTCGAGCTCGTACTCCACGTCCATGTACTCGAGCAGGTGAAAGAGGAACAGCGGCATGTCGGCGTAGGCCTCGGTGGTCAGGTTCGTCATCGGGCTGGCGCCGCTCAGCCGCGGGTTCACCTCGCCGAGGTAGAGCTCGTCGGAGTCGAGGTCATGCAGAAGGTCCACCTCGAAGTAGCCGAGGTAACCCTCGCGGCGCATGACGTCGCCCAGCTTTGTCACCATTTCTCGGGCGGCGCGCGTCTGGGCGGGCGGCAGCACCTCGTGCCAGATGTCATTGCCACACCAGCTGCCCCGGCTCGGCGTCAGCTCCGAATAACCGACGAGACTCGTCATCGCGGGGCCGACGACGGTGCCGTGGCGGGTCACGGCACCCTCGAGGCACACCTCGACGTTGCGGATCCGCTTCATAACCTTGAGGTCCTGCCCGACCAGGTCACCGGCGTGCTGGTCCCAGTCGCGCTGACCGTGGACAAAGAACGTCCCGCTGCCGGCGTTGCCATAAGCGATCGAGATGACGAGATCGTCCCCCAAGCCGGCGTCTTGTGCGAGCGCCAGCAATTCGTCGTAGGAACCGGCCCGCCCGATCGTGTTGGGCACACTGGGCACCCCCGCCTCGTCGGCCAGGCGCGTCATGACGATCTTGGAGCCCAGCCGATTGCGCAGCTCGATCGGCGGGTGCATGACCTCGAGACCTGCCGACCGCGCGAGGGCCTGGATTTCCTCGTTCATCATCACAAAGCAGCACTTGCCGCCGGGGCCTTTACCCGCGATGAACTCGAGCGTCTCGGGATCGGACAGCAGGTGGCTGCAGACCTCGTCCATGGAGTCAAAATCACGGCGGTCGCGTCGCCGGGGCACGAAAACGCGCGAGTGTGTGCCCTCGAAAGAGTCAAAGTAGGTCAGGTAGAAGAAGTTTCGTATCCAGCGGTCAACACCCAGCAGGTTGAACGGGGTCGGCGAGATGAAGTACAGCGGCACCTTGTTTGTGTGGAAGAACGCGCGTACGTCCGAGAGGCCGTTCAGCACCCGACCCGGCTCAGGCCCACCCATGTTCACGCAACCCGCGCCGGAGACAGGGGCGCCGCACCCAGCGCGTCGGCAATGCAATCACATACGTTCATCCCACAAGTGTGGACCCGGATGGCCTGCGGCACTCGCTTAACCGAGTTCCTTCATGAACTCTTTCGCCAAAGGTCCGGCGGAGGCCGGGTTCTGACCCGTGAAGAGATTGCGGTCTTTCACCGTGTAGGGCTTCCAGATTTCGCCGCGGGAGAAGTCGACGCCCATCTTCACCAGTTCGTCCTCGGCGGTCCACCGGGCCTTCTCACGGAGCCCCACGGCATCCTCTTCGTCGTTGGTGTAGGCCGTGACTTTGTAGCCGGCGAACGGCGAGACCCCGTTTCGCCGGGTGGCCATCATGGCGACCGGCGCGTGACAGACGATGGCCAGTGGCTTGCCGGAGGCGAGCGCCGCGGTGAGCAGCCGGCCCGAGTCGGCGTCCTGCCACAGGTCCTCCATCGGGCCGTGCCCGCCCGGGTAGTAGACGGCGTCATAGTCCTCGAGGCGGGCGTCGGCCAATTCGATCGGGCGGCGCAATTCCTCGGCGGATCGCAGGATGTCCTCTAGTTCCCGCGCGATCTCCTCGCTACCGGCCATCGACGGACGCAGACTCATCACATCGACATGCGGGACAACCCCTTTCGGGGTGGCGACGACGACCTGGTGACCGGCGTCGGTGAGCTCGCGGTACGGCGCCGCGAACTCCTCGGCCCAATAGCCAGTCGGATGCCTCGTGCCGTCCTTGAGTGTCCAATAACTTGCGCCGGTCACTACGAACAGAACCTTTGCCATCGCCCAAGCTTCACCCATCTCGTCTGGGCGTGCAATAGCTCGGCCTCGCCTTCGCCCCGGAGCGTCGTAGACACGCGGTGTGAATGGTTCTTAACACGCGCTGTTGTCCCCAAGGCTTGCCTATTAGACCGTTGGGGAACCACAATTGGCGTGTCGCGCGAGCAGATGACGCTTGCAGGGGGATTATGACTTAGGGCGTCTCTATTCGAGGGGTGGTCGATGATGACGTCGAACGACTGGCAACCGGTGGTGCGAGTTGGGGAACCAAAGTTCGTAGCCGGCCTTGGGAACAGGATCAAAGTTGAGGTCAAGACACGGGGCTGGCTAAGCCGAGACTGGCGCGGCTACTTCGGTTCGCAGGTATCGCAGCAACGGCTCGATGCCCGGTACTCCTCCTATCCCTGTTGGGATGAGGTCCAGCGCATCGAAGGCACCTGCGCCCTCGATGAAGCCGAGCGCTACATCGAAATGCTCGATGCCGCAATCCATTACGCGAACACGAGGGTGCGCCACGACGCGTTGCCGGCCACCGTGCTCCAGGAAACGCAGCGCGACCAACGTGCGTGCGCGGTCCGACGGCGTCAAGCGGCGCTCGACCAGCTCGCCAAGAAGTTGGCACGACCCGAATTCGGGTGCGAGCAAAATCCCGGAGATCGCGACGTAACGCATGGCGATGCCGTCGCCCTCGAGTTTGACCGCAGCGCCCGTTGACTCGCTGAATTCTAGGCCTGTAATTAGCGGTCGTGCGCGCGCACGCTTACTCCGGATGAATGCCTGAGCGCTCTCACGGGCGTCGGCTCAAGCGCCTAAGCGCTCACACATTCGCAGGTACACCACCATTGTTTGGGAAATGCCTTAGTCGCCGGCAAGAGCGGCGGTTGCCGACTGCGCGAAACTCGCGAGCACGCGCGCAGTACCCTTACCCTGCCCCGGAATCACAGCTGACGGCACACGAATCGTGCGTCGCCCGGACCCGCCAACCCCCAAGCCACGGAGGTACCCGATGGCCCAGTCAGACCCCGTCTTGTTCACTGTCGACAAGCGCGTCGCACTGATCACCGTCAACGACCCCGACCGGCGCAACGCGGTCACCGCCGGGATGTCGGCGCTTCTGCGCGCCGCCGTCGAGCGGGCCGAGGCCGATCCCGACGTACACGCCGTGGTGATCACCGGTGCCGGCAAGGCCTTTTGCGCCGGCGCGGATCTGAGCGCACTCGGCGCCGCTGGCGGCGACAAAGCCGAGACGGGTCTGCAACAGCTCTACGACGGCTTCATGGCCGTCGGCAGTTGCCGGCTGCCCACCATCGCCGCGGTCAACGGCGCGGCGGTCGGCGCGGGTCTGAATCTCGCGCTGGCGGCCGACGTGCGCATCGCCGGGCCGGCGGCGTTGTTCGACGCCCGATTCCAGAAGCTCGGGCTACACCCCGGCGGCGGTGCGACGTGGATGCTGCAGCGCGCGGTGGGACCCCAGGTCGCCCGCGCGGCACTGCTCTTCGGCATGCGCTTCGACGCCGAAGCCGCCGTCCACCACGGCCTGGCGCTCTGCGCCGCCGACGACCCGGTCGCCGCGGCGCTGGAGCTGGCGGCCGGGCCCGCGGCCGCCCCACGCGAGGTCGTGCTGGCGACGAAGGCAACCATGCGCGCCACGGTCAGCCCGGGATCGTTGGATCACGAACAACACGTGTTCGCCATGCGCACGGAGCTCGGCCCGCAGGCCTACTCCATCCAGTCGCCGGAGTTTGCTCAGCGATTGGCCGCAGCGCAACGCCGCTAGTGCCAGCATGGCTTAGCAGGTTGGGATCGGTAGCGCAGCGTCCGTCGTGTGCTTGCGGGGAAGACGCCACCGACTGGCGCATGAGCAAAGGACATGCAGCGTGCACATCACCCGTACCCTCACCCGCATCGTCGCCGGGGCCCTCCTGTCCAGCGGCCTCGCCACGGCCGGATTCGCGCTGGTTGCCGGCACCGCCCACGCCCAGCCGGGGCCCGCGCCGCAGGTGTACTGGTGCCCGAATCAGCCGTGGAACCCGGCATGGGGTGAGAACAAGTATTGGAATCAGTGCTGGGACACCGACAACCCGCCGTCGTACCCGCCCCCGCCTCCCTTTCGCCAGCCGAACTTCAACTGCGGCCTGTTCTGGTGCCCCGTACCGCCGCACAGCTGAGCCGAACCGGTCAGAGGTCGAGCAGCGCTGTCGCGGGTGACTCGATCAAATCCCTCAGCTCGGTGACGAACCCGGCCGCCTGGGCGCCGTCGGCGACGCGGTGGTCGAACACGCAGGTGAGCGCCATCGTCGGGCGCACCACGACCTGATCACCGACGGCCATCGGACGCGGTTTGATGGCGCCCATCCCCAGGATGGCCGCTTCGGGATGGTTGATCACCGGCTCGCCGTCGTCGGCGCCCAGCGCCCCGAAGTTCGACACGGTGAAGGTGGAGCCGCGCAGCTCCGCCGGCGTGAGCGTGCCCTCCCGCGCACCGGTGATCAATTCCGCTGCGCGGCTTGCCAACTCGCGGGTCGTCTTGTCGTGCGCGTCGGTGATCACCGGGACCAGCAGCCCGCGTGGGGTGGCCACTCCGAATCCGAGGTGCACCCGATGTTCGACGCGAACCCGCGGGCCCTCGGGCGAGTCAATCCATGTTGAGTTGAGAATCTCGTTGTGGCGCAGCGCAATGACCAGTAGCCGCATCGTCAGGACGAACGGCGTCATCTTCTGATCCGCCGACGCACGGTCCGATAGCCGCATCAGTTCGGTGCAGTCGACGGTGACGCCGACTTTCGCGGCCGGGATCTCCCGGTGCGACAACGTCATCTTCTCGGCCATTCGGGCCTGCACGCCGCGGACCGGTCGGTAATCGGCGCCCTTGTGGTCGGCTGCCGCCAGCACGTCGGCGCGGGTGATGATGCTGTCGGGGTCGCGTTGCAGTGAACGCAGGTCGACCCTCAGGTCCTTGGCCAACTTGCGCACCGGGGGGGCGGCGAGCGGGCGGCTGGTCCGCCGGCTGGCGTCGATGCCGGCGTCCGCGCCATAGCCGACGAGCGTGGGAACCTCCCCGGCGGTCGCGGGTGCGTCGCCGTTGAGCGGTGCGGTGTCGATGCGGACCAGCACCGCGCCCACGGCGAGCACATCGCCTTCGCCGCCGTGCGTTTCGACGATCCGCCCCGCGTAGGGGCTGGGCAGCTCCACCTCCGCCTTGGCGGTCTCCACCGAGCACAGCACCTGGTTGAGCTCGACGTCGTCCCCCGCGGCGACGTTCCAGTGCGTCACGGTCACTTCCTGCAATCCTTCGCCCAGATCGGGAACCCGGAAGGACTTCACCCGCTCGTCGGCGCTCACGGCTGCCCCAACGCCCGCTCGACACAGTCCAGCAGCCGGTCGGGGCCCGGCAGCCACGATCGTTCCAGCCGCGCCGGCGGATACGGGGTGTCGAATCCGCAGGCGCGTAACACCGGCGCCTCCAACTCGTAGAACATCTCCTCTTGGATCCGGGCGGCCAACCCGGCGCCGTATCCCAGGCTGCGCGGCCCCTCGTGCATCACCACGCAGCGGCCGGTCCGATGAATGGACGCCGCCAAAGTATCGAAGTCCAACGGGACCAGTGACCGCAGGTCGATGACCTCCAGACTCCAACCATGTTGCCGCTGAGCCTCTTCCGCGGCGCCGACCGCGGTGCCGACCAGGCTGCCGTAGGTCACGACCGTCACGTCGGAGCCGGGCCGGCGCACCATCGCCCGCCCGATCGGCGGCTCGGGCCGCTCGGTGTCGACCGTTCCGCGGACCTGATAACGGCGCTTCGGCTCGAGGTACATCACCGGGTCCGGGCAGGCGATCGCGTGGCGAAGCAGCCAGTACGCGTCGGCGGGGCTGGACGGAACCACCACCTTCAGGCCTGCGGTATGCGCCCAATACGACTCGGTGGAATCCGAATGATGCTCGGCCGCACCGATCCCACCGAAAGACGGGATACGCACCGTCACCGGCATGTTGACCTCGCCGCGGGTGCGGGTGCGGTACTTCGCCAGGTGGCTGACCACCTGATCGAAAGCGGGATAGGAGAACCCGTCGAATTGAATCTCCGGCACCGGCACGAATCCGCGCAACGCCAGCCCCACCGCGATACCGATGATGGCGGATTCGGCCAGCGGGGTATCGAAACAGCGCTTCTCGCCGAATATTTCGGCCAGCCCTTCGGTGACCCGGAACACCCCGCCCTCGACCGAGACGTCCTCGCCGAACACCAGTACCCGGTCGTCGGCGGCCATCGCATCACGCAAGCTTCGGTTGAGGGCCTGCACCATGGTCAGCGACTGCGTACCGAGCCCGGTGTTTTCCGTTGCCGCGGGCGGTGTTTCGGCGGGACCGGCCGGACGATCGGCGAGCTGAGTCATTCACGCCTCCTCGTCGAGGCGGTCGAGCTCGGACCGCAACTGGTCGCGCTGCGCCTGCAAACCCGGCGTCATCTCGGCGTATACCGTGGTGAACACCTCGTCGATGTCGAAATCGGGCGCACCGAACACGGCGTCGCGTAACTCGGCGCGCATCCGCGTCGAGCGGGCAGCGACGCGGTCCTCCAAGCGGTTCGACCACAGGCCCTGCCCCTGCAGGTAGGTGCGGTAGCGCGGGATCGGGTCGAGCGCCGCCCAGCGGTCCACCTCCTCCTGGGTCCGGTAGCGGCTGGGATCATCCGAGGTCGTGTGCGGGCCGAGCCGGTAGGTGATCGCCTCGATCAGGGTCGGTCCACCACCGGCCCTGGCGCGGGCCGCGGCCTCGGCCATCACCGCGTAGCAGGCCAGCACGTCGTTGCCGTCCACCCGGATCCCCGGCATGCCGTAGCCGATCGCCTTGTGGGCGATGGACGGTGCCTTGGTCTGTTTGTGGACCGGCACCGAGATCGCCCACTGATTGTTCTGCACGAAGAACACACACGGCGCGGCGAACACGGCCGCGAAGTTCAGCGCCTCGTGCACGTCCCCCACGCTGGTGGCGCCGTCGCCGAGGAAGGTGACCGTCACCGAATCCTCGCCGAGCCGTTGGGCGGCCATCGCCGCCCCGACGGCGTGCAGGGTCTGGGTGCCGATCGGAATCGAGGTGGGCGCGCAGCACTTCTTGGTGAATTCCAGTCCGCCATGCCAGGTTCCGCGCCACACCGCACCGACGTGGCCGGGCGGGATGCCGCGCACCAGATACGCGCCGAGCTCGCGGTACTGCGGAAACAGCCAGTCGGTCTTGCGCAGGCATGCCGTCGCGCCCACCTGGGCGGCCTCCTGACCGCGGCAGGACGCGAACAACGCCAATTCGCCCTGGCGCTTGAGGTTGACGAACTCGGTGTCCAGCTCCCGGGTGATCACCATCATCTCGTAGAGCCAGCACAGTGTTTCCTCGGGAAGGTCGCGGCTGTAGCGGAACTCGGGCGTCGGCGTGCCGTCCGCGGCGACGAGTCGTACCGGCTCGAGGTCGACGGTCATCGGCAGTTGAGGCACGTTCGCCATACCGTCTCCCTACTTCGGTGCCGCAGGGGTCACAGCAAGTGCTCAACCGGGACCCACCGCGAGCCGAAGTCGATCGCCAGCTCCACGAAAGACTCCGCTCGCCGCGACACTGGCGTACCACCCATTATGCGCTCGAATGCGAAGAGACCGCGCTGATCGCGAACGTGTCGCGCCCGCCGGCCAGGCGGTTCCTGCGGGTTTGAAGGCTCACCCGGCGTCGGGCTGCCCCGCCCTGCGCACCAGCATCTCGGCGTGCTTGAGCACCGGGGAGTCCACCATCTGTCCCTCGAACGCGAAAACGCCGCGCTCGGACCGCGCGGCGGCCAATACCCTTCGCGCCCAGTCGACTTTCTCCTCGCTGGGGCGGTAGGCGTCGCGCACCACCGGGATCTGGGTCGGGTGGATGCAGACCGTCCCGTGGAAACCCACCGCGACGGCGTCGTAGGCCTCCGCCCGTAAGCCCTCGATGTCGCGGATGTCCAAATGCACGGCGTCCAGCGCGATCCGGCCGAAGGTGGACGCCGCCAGCAGGACCGTCGACCGTACGTGGCGGGCGACGTCGCGATAGGTGCCGTCGGCCAGCCGGCTGGAGCTGCCGCCCAGCGTGGCGACCAGGTCCTCGGCGCCCCACATCATTGCGACGGTCCCCTCGGCGGCGGCGATCTCGGTGGTGAACACCGCCCCGCGGGGTGTCTCGATCAACGCGATGACGTCGCGCGGTGCCAGCGCGGACACCTGCGCGGCCGACTCGGTCTTGGAGAGCATCACGGTCGTGTACGGCGTCTCGGCGAGGGCGTCCAGGTCGCGGGCGTGCTCCTCGGTGCCGGAAGCGTTGACCCGCACCACGGTGCGCGCGGGGTCCAGTGGGTTCTCCCGCAGCGCTTTACGGGCGGCGGCCTTGTCGGATTCGGCCACCCCGTCCTCGAGGTCGAGGATCACCACGTCGGCGGCGGCGGCGGCCTTGGCGAAACGTTCGGGACGGTCGGCCGGGCAGAACAGCCAACCCGGGCCGGCGGCTCGCAGGTTCACTTGGCCTCCTCGCTCGGGCGCTTCTGGACCAGGGTGGTGCGCACGGCGCGCGCGACGACGTCGCCATGCTGGTTGCGCCCGGTGTGCTCGAGGGTGACGATCCCTTCCCCGGGCCTGCTCTTCGACTCGCGCTTGCCGGTGCACACCGTCTCCGCGTACAGGGTGTCGCCGTGAAATACCGGCTTGGGGAACGACACCTCGGAGAAGCCCAGGTTGGCGACGATGGTGCCCAGCGTCAGCTGCGAGACGGACAGCCCCACCAGCGTGGACAGCGTGAACATCGAGTTGACCAACCGCTCGCCCCGAAAGCCGGGCTGGTCGGCGGCCCACGCCGCGTCCAGGTGCAACGACTGGGTGTTCATCGTCAGCGTGGTGAACAAGACGTTGTCGGCCTCGGTGACGGTGCGGCCCGGCCGGTGTAGGTACGTCGTGCCGATCTCGAACTCCTCGAACCACAAGCCCCGCTGGATGATCGACTTGCCTTCGGTCATGCGCGCCGCTCCTCCTCATCGCTCCGCTCTGCATCGTCGCCGGCGCGGGTCATGACAGCCCCAGCGACCGCGCGATGAGCATCAGTTGCACCTCGGTGGTCCCCTCGCCGATCTCGAGGATCTTGCTGTCGCGGTAGTGACGCGCCACCGGGTACTCGTTCATGAACCCGTACCCGCCGTGGATCTGGGTCGCGTCGCGGGCGTTGTCCATGGCGGCCTCGGAGGAGATCATCTTCGCGATCGCCGCCTCCTTCTTGAAAGGCTTGCCCGCCAACATCTTCGCGGCGGCCTCGTAGTACGCGGTGCGCGCCACGTAGGCTCGTGCCTCCATCCGCGCGATCTTGAAGCTGATCGCCTGGTATGAGCCGATGGGCTGGCCGAACGACTGGCGTTCCTTGGCGTACTTGACGCTCTCGTCGACGCACCCCTGGGCCACCCCGGTCGCCAGGGCGGCAATCGCGATGCGACCCTCGTCCAGGATGGACAGGAAGTTCGCGTAACCGGTGCCGCGGGCGCCCAACAGGTTTTCCTCCGGGACGCGGGTGTCGGCGAAGGTCAGCGGGTGGGTGTCCGACGCGTTCCACCCGACCTTGTTGTAGACCGGTTCGACAGTGAAACCCGGTGTGCCGCTGGGCACGATGATCGTCGAGATCTCCTTCTTGTCACCCGCGAGGGTCCCGGTGACCGCGGTGACGGTGACCAGCGAGGTGATGTCGGTGCCGGAGTTGGTGATGAATTGCTTGGTGCCGTTGATCACCCACTCGCCGCCGTCGAGGCGGGCGGTGGTGCGGGTGGCGCCCGCGTCGGAGCCGGCACCCGGTTCGGTGAGCCCGAAGCCGGCCAGCGCCCGGCCGGCGGTCAGGTCCGGCAGCCACTTCTGTTTCTGCTCCTCGGTGCCGAACCGGTAGATCGGCATCGCGCCGAGGCCGACGCCGGCCTCCAGGGTGATCGCCACCGACTGGTCGACCTTGCCGAGCTCCTCGAGGGCCAGCGCCAGCGCGAAGTAGTCGCCGCCCATCCCGCCGTACTCCTCGGGGAAGGGCAGCCCGAACAACCCCATCTCGCCCATCTTGGCGACGACTTCGTACGGGAAGCTGTGCTCCTCATCGTGTTTCGCCGAGACCGGCGCGACCACCGCGCGCGCGAACTCGGCCACCGTGTCGCGGAGGTCTTGGTATTCCTTGGGAAGCGTTCCCGCGGTAATGGATGTCGTCATGTCTCGTCCTTACTCGAATCGACTGCTGTGTCGGGCTCTTCGGGGACCAGCCGGGCCAGCACCTGGTCGACGGTGACCTGATCGCCGACGGACACCAACAGCTCCACGCGTCCCGAAACCGGCGCGGAGAGTGAGTGTTCCATCTTCATCGCCTCGACGACCACCACCACGTCGCCCTCGGATACCTCGGTGCCGGAGGCGGCCTGGACCGCGATCACGCTGCCGGGCATGGGGCTGAGGATCTCGGCCTGCTGCGCGCCGCCGGCGCGGTGGATCTTGTGTTCCTCTGCCTCGCGCAGATGCCAGGCGCCCCGCTCGTCGGCGATCCACAGGTGCCGGTCGGCCTCCGCCCACCGGTATTCGCGGCGCACGCCGTCCAACGTGACGTCCATGCGGGCGCCGTCGACGTGCACGCTCGCCGGATGGATCTCGCCCGCGCCCACCTGTACCCGGGCGCCCGTGGGTGCGCCCCACACCGACACGGTGTCGCTGCGCAGCGGGGTCTGCATCTCGGTGCGCACCGGCGCCGGCGCACCCCCGACCCGCCACCCGGTCGGCACGGCCCACGGGTCACCCGCGGCCCGACGGTCCAGGGCCCACTGGCGGTAGAGGCCGCCGGCGGCGAGCACGTCGTCGGGCGCCGGTAGCGGTGTAAAGTCCGCCACCCGCTCGTCGAGCAGCGCCGTGTCCAGGTCGCCGGCGCGCACGCGCTCGTCGGCCAGCAGGAACCGGAGGAATTCGACGTTGGTCTGCACCCCCAGGATGGCGGTCCGCGCCAGCGCCGCATCGAGTTTCGCCAGCGCCTCGTCGCGATCCTCCCCGTGGGCGATCACCTTGCTGAGCATCGGGTCGTAATCGCTGCCGACCAGCGTGCCCGCGAGCAACGACGAGTCGACGCGGACGCCGGCGCCGGAGGGTTCGGCGACGTCCAGCACCCGGCCGCCGGTGGGCAGGAATCCCCGCGCGGGATCCTCGGCGTAGACCCGGGCCTCGATCGCGTGCCCGCGCAATTCGACGTCGTCCTGGGCGAATCCGAGCTTCTCTCCGGCCGCCACCCGGAGCTGCCATTCGACCAGGTCCAGGCCGGTAATCGCCTCGGTGACCGGGTGTTCCACCTGCAGCCGGGTGTTCATCTCCATGAAAAAGAACTCGTCGGGCCGGTCGGCGGAGACGATGAACTCCACCGTGCCCGCGCCGACGTAGTCGACGCTGCGGGCGGTGTTGCACGCCGCCGCCCCGATGCGGGCGCGGGTCTGCGGGTCGAGCAACGGCGAGGGCGCCTCCTCGATCACCTTTTGGTGGCGCCGCTGCAGGCTGCATTCGCGCTCGCCGAGGTGCACCACGTTGCCGTGGGTGTCGGCGAGCACCTGCACTTCGATGTGCCTGGGCCGCAAGACGAATCGCTCGATGAACAGGGTGTCGTCGCCGAACGACGAGGCGGCCTCCCGGCGGGCGCCGAGCAGGGCGTCGCGCAGCCGGCTCGGGTCGTCGACCAGGCGCATGCCTTTGCCGCCGCCACCGGCCGACGGTTTGATGAGTACCGGATAGCCGACCTCTTCGGCGGCCGCGACCAGCTCGTCGTCGCTCAGTCCCGGCTTGGCCACCCCCGGCACCACCGGGACGTCGAAGGCGGCGACCGCGTTCTTGGCGGTGATCTTGTCGCCCATCACCTGGATCGCCCGAGCCGGCGGGCCCAGGAACACCACCCCGGCGCGCTCGCAGGCCGCAGCGAATTCGGCGTTCTCGGAAAGGAATCCGTAGCCGGGGTGGATGGCCTGCGCCCCGGTCCGCGCCGCGGCGTCGAGCACCTTGCCGATGTCGAGGTAGCTCTCGCGGGCCGCGGCGGGCCCGAGGCGCACGGCGGTGTCGGCCTCCTGGACATGGCGGGCGTCGGCGTCGGGATCGCTGTACACCGCGACCGAGCGGATACCCAGCCGGCGCAGCGTGCGCATCACCCGCACCGCGATCTCGCCGCGGTTGGCCACCAAGACGGTTTCGAACATCGTCATCACATCCGGAAGACGCCGTAGGAGACCGGCTCCAGCGGGGCGTGAGCACATACCGAAAGGGCCAGCCCGACAACCGTTCTGGTGTCGGCCGGATCGATGATGCCGTCGTCCCACAGGCGCGCGGTCGAATAGTACGGGTTGCCCTGGTCCTCATATTGCGCGCGGATCGGCGCCTTGAAGGCCTCTTCTTCGTCGGGTGACCAGGGTTTGCCCGACGCGGTGAGCTGCTCACCACGCACCGTGGCCAGCACCGAGGCGGCCTGCTCGCCACCCATGACCGAGATGCGGGCATTGGGCCACATCCACAAAAAGCGTGGCGAGTACGCCCGTCCGCACATCGAATAGTTGCCCGCGCCATAGGATCCGCCGATCACGACGGTCAGCTTGGGCACCCGCGCGCAGGCCACGGCGGTCACCATCTTGGCGCCGTGCTTGGCGATGCCGCCGGCCTCGTAGTCGCGTCCCACCATGAACCCGGCGATGTTCTGCAGGAACAGCAGGGGGATCTTGCGTTTGTCGCAGAGCTCGATGAAATGCGCCCCTTTGAGGGCGGATTCGCTGAACAGGACGCCGTTGTTGGCGACGATCCCGACCGGGTGGCCGTGGATGCGGGCGAAGGCGGTCACCAGCGTCTTGCCGTAATTGGTTTTGAACTCGCTGAATTCGCCGCCATCGACCAGCCGCACGATCACCTCGTGCACGTCGTAGGGCACCCGGGGGTCCGGCGGAACCACGTCGTAGAGCTCGGTCTGCGGGTGTTTGGGCTCGCGGACGGGCCGGACCTCCCACTGGCTGGGCTCGCGCGGGCCGAAGGTGGCCGCGATGTCACGCACGATGCGTAGCGCGTGCTCGTCGTCGTCGGCGAGGTGGTCGGTGACACCGGAGACCCGCGAATGCAGGTCGCCGCCGCCGAGGTCCTCGGCCGACACGATCTCGCCGGTGGCGGCCTTCACCAGGGGCGGACCCCCGAGAAAGATCGTGCCCTGCTCGCGGACGATGACGGCCTCGTCGCTCATGGCCGGCACGTAGGCGCCGCCCGCCGTGCACGAACCGAGCACGGCGGCCACTTGCGGGATCTCCTTGGCGCTCATGGTCGCCTGGTTGTAGAAGATCCGGCCGAAGTGCTCACGGTCGGGAAACACCTCGTCTTGACGCGGCAGGAAGGCGCCGCCGGAGTCCACCAGGTAGATGCAGGGCAGGCGGTTCTGCAGCGCGACCTCCTGTGCGCGCAGATGCTTCTTGACGGTCATCGGGTAGTAGGTGCCACCCTTGACCGTGGCGTCGTTGGCGACGATCACGCACTCGCGCCCGGCCACCCGGCCGATCCCGGTGATGATCCCGGCCCCCGGGGATTCGTCGTCGTACATGCCGTTGGCGGCCAGCGGGGCCAGCTCCAAGAACGGGCTGCCCGGGTCGAGCAGTCGATCCACCCGCTCGCGCGGCAGCAGCTTGCCGCGGCTGACGTGACGTTCGCGCGCGCGCTCGTTGCCGCCCAGTGCCGCGGCCGCCAGCTTGGCGTTCAACTCGGCGACCAGCCGGCGGTGTTCGTCGGCGAACGATGGCGCGGTCATCACAGCTGAACTCACGAATGCCTCCCGGTTGTCGCCAGCACGAGCGGCGGTTCGGTCTTGTCGAGCACCTCGTCGGCCGAGACGCCCGGGGCGGTCTCGACCAAGTGCAAACCGTCGTCGCGGACATCGATGACGGCCAGGTCGGTGATGATGCGGTCGACGCAGCCCACACCGGTCAGCGGGAGACTGCAGCGCGCAACGATTTTCGGGCTGCCGTCACGCGCGGTGTGCTCCATCATCGCGATCACCTTACGGGCGCCGTGGACCAGATCCATCGCACCGCCCATGCCTTTCACCATCTTTCCGGGAATCATCCAGTTGGCCAGGTCACCGGTCGCCGAGACCTGCATCGCGCCGAGCACGGCCACGTCGAGGTGTCCGCCACGAATGATCCCGAACGAGGTCGAGGAACCGAAGAACGCCGCGCCCGGCATGGTGGTGACCGTCTCCTTGCCCGCGTTGATCAGATCCGCGTCGGCGTCGCCGGGGCGGGGATACGGTCCCACGCCCAGGATGCCGTTTTCCGAATGCACGACCACGGTGACACCGGCCGGGATGTGGTTGGGCACGAGCGTCGGCATGCCGATGCCGAGGTTGACGTATTGGCCGTCCTCGAACTCGGCGGCCACCCGCGCGGCCAAACCCTCTCTACTCCACGGCATCAGGCGCCACTGCTCCTCATCGCTCCATCCCCCGCAAGCGGGCGGTGCCCCCACGGCATCGTCGTGACGCAGGCATTACCGCACCGTCATCTTCTCGATCGGCTTGACGGGGTCGGGCACGTGGACCACCCGCTGCACGAAGACACCCGGGGTGTGCACCGCCGCGGGGTCGATCTCTCCCGGCTCAACGAGGTGTTCCACCTCGGCGATCGTGATCCTGCCGGCCTGCGCGCAGTCGGGGTTGAAGTTGGCGGCCGCCCGATGGTAGACGAGGTTGCCATGCCGGTCGCCCTTCCAGGCGTGCACCAGGGCGAAGTCCGTGCGAATCGCGCGTTCCAGAACGTAGGTGACACCGTCGAACTCGCGGGTCTCCTTGGGCGGCGACAAAACCGCCACCGCGCCGGACGCGTCGTAGCGCCACGGCAGCCCACCGTCGGCGACGGCGGTCCCCACCCCCGCCGCGGTGTAGAAGGCCGGGATTCCCATCCCGCCGGCGCGCAGCCGCTCCGCCAGCGTGCCCTGCGGGGTGAGCTCCACTTCGAGCTCACCGGCGAGGAACTGGCGGGCGAACTCCCGGTTGTCTCCGACGTAGGAGGCGACGGCCCGGCGAATTCGCTTGTGCTCCAAGAGGTGAACCAGCCCGACACCGTTTCCGCCGCAATTGTTGGACACCGTCTCCAGGTCACGCACCCCGGTGGCCACCAGCGCGACGATCAACGCCTCGGGGATGCCGCAGAACCCGAAACCTCCGACCGCCAGGGACGACCCGTCGGTTATGTCGGCAACCGCCTCGGCGGCCGTCGCCACCACCTTGTCCATCGCCGCAGCAGCCTCCTTGCCGTCGGGCGGTGTTTTGAGTTAATGCTCATTAACTCGTCGCTGAAGAATACCATCGCCGGTCCCACCGGTCCAGGGACGACGGCGCCGGGCCGCGGCCGCCCGTTGCAGCAGGTTAATCGTGAATAACTCGTGCTAAGTTAGTGACGATTAACCAACTGGACGGGGGTTTGTCATGACAACGTCCACCGCCGACGGCCAGCCCGGCCCCGCGGATGCCCCGAAACGTCGCAGCCAGTTGAAATCCGACCGGCGGCTGCAGCTGCTGTCGGCCGCCGAGCGGCTGTTCGCCGAGCGCGGCTTCCTGGCCGTGCGGCTGGAAGACATCGGCGCCGCGGCCGGCGTCAGCGGACCGGCGATCTACCGGCACTTCCCCAACAAGGAGTCGCTGCTGGTCGAATTGCTGGTGGGCATCAGCGCGCGACTGCTCGCCGGCGCCCGCGACGTGCGGGCCCGCCACTCCGACGCGGCCGCGGCGCTGGACGGACTGATCGACTTTCACCTCGACTTCGCACTCGGCGAACCGGATCTGATCCGCATCCAGGACCGCGACCTCGCGCACCTCCCCGAGGCGGCCGAGAAGCAGGTCCGCAAAGCGCAACGCCAATACGTCGAGGTGTGGGTCGGCGTGCTGCGCGAGCTGAACCCCGACCTGGCCGAGGCCGATGCCCGGCTGACCGCCCACGCGGTATTCGGGCTGCTGAACTCGACGCCGCACAGCATGAAATCCCCCGACACGTCGCGCAGCAAGCCCGCCCGCGCCGCGCGGTCCCGCGCCGTCATGCGGGCGATGACGGTCGCCGCGCTCACGGCCGGCAACGAGTGCCCCTGAGTCCCCGCTGTGAGGTGATTCGCCGTTCGGGCTCGCGGCGCAGGTACTCTGCAATCCATGAGGTGGACATGAACGATTCACGTCCCACCGACCGGTTCAGTACCTCCGTGCCAGGGTCGGCGCCGGAGGGCCCGTGGTACCCGCCACCCGCTGACCCGGCATACGCCGATCAGGCGCCGTACGTGCCCGCCTATGGCGGGCAGGCTCCGCCGTGGGCGCCCACCATGAACGACACCAACACGACGAGACAGCTGCCGGCGTACTGGCAGCACGAGCTGCCGCCGTCGGGCCAACTGCCCCAGGGCTCGGCTCCCCCGCCACCCGGCGGCCCCAAACCACCCCCGCGATGGCTCTGGATCCTCGCCGGCGCGGCCGTGCTCTTGGTGGTTGCCCTGGTCATCGCCCTGGTGCTGGTGAACGACGCCATCAAGACTCAGACCGCCGTCCCGCCGCTGCCCGCCATGCCGGAGACCACTCCGACCATGCCGAGCCCCTCGACGCGCACATCCCAGCCGCGCATCCCGGCCCCGGTGCCGCCGACCGGCGGCTCGCCGACGCCCACGGAGTCGCCCGGGCCGGCGGCGATGCAAGACATCGTCTACAGCGTGGCCGGCGACGGCCGCGCGATCAGCATCATGTACATCGACACCGGGGACCTCATCCAAACCGAATTCAACGTCGCGCTGCCCTGGAGTAAAGAGGTCAGCCTGGCCAAGACGGCCGTGCACCCCGCCAACGTCACCATCGTCAACATCGGTCACAACGTCACCTGCTCGGTCACCGTCGACGGCGTCCAGATGAGCAAGCGCGTCGGCGTGGGCCTGACGATCTGCGACGCCAGGGGCTGAGCGCCTACGACGGTTCGGCCGCGAGGGCGCCGCGCGCCGGAACCCGAACCGCCAGCATGGCGAGCAGCCCGGCGATCAGCACCAGCGAGATGCCGCCGAGGCCGGCGCGCACGGCGCCGAATACGTCCACGAATACCGAGAACAGCCACGGCGCGACGAACGCCACCGCGCGCCCGGTCATCGTGTACAGGCCGAACGCGACACCTTCCCTGCCGTGCTTGGCCATCTGCAGCAGCAGGGCGCGCGAGGACGACTGCGACGGCCCGATGAACATGCACAGCAGCAGCCCGCAGATCCAGAAGGCGACCGAACCGGACAGCAGCATCAGGGTGAGTCCCAGGACCACGATCGCGGCCAGCGACCCCACGATGACGGGTTTCGACCCGATCCGGTGATCGACGAACCCACCCAACACCGCTCCCACCGCAGCCACCACGCTGGCCACGACACCGAAGATGAGCACGTCGCCCTGCGAGATGCCGTACACGTTGACCCCGAGCACGGCGCCGAAGGCAAAGATCGCCGCCAGCCCATCCCGGAAGAGCGCGCTCGCGAACAGGAAGTAGACCAGGTTGCGGTCGCGCCGCCATTCGGCGGAGACCTCGGTCCACAGCTTGCGGTAGCCGCCGAGCATGCTCGTCGGCTCGTGCACCTCGGCCGAGTCGGGGAGCCGGTGCGCGACGAAAAGTAGTGGCAGAGCAAGGATCGCCAGCCATGCCGCGGCGACCAGCATCGCCTCCCGGACGTAGAGGCCGTCGTGCAGCGGCGCCCGCAGCAGCCCGCGCGTCGCATCCGGCCCGGAACCCTTCCCGGAAATGAATCCGGTGTAGACCACGAGCAGGAGCAGGACGCTGCCGACGTAGCCGGCCGCCCAGCCCAATCCGGAAATCCGGCCGGCGGTCTGCGGGGTCGAAAGTTGGCGCAGCATAGCGTTATACGGGACGCTGGCCAGATCGCCGCAGGCCGCTGTGGCTCCCATCAGCGCCAGCCCGGCCCACAGGTAGCCGGGGCGGTCGTGGATGAAGAACATCCCGCACGTCAGCGCGACGGCCAGGGCAGTCAAGACGCTGAGGGCGACCCGCCTGCGATGCGGGGACTCCACCCAGACGCCGACGGCCGGCGCCAGCAGCGCGACGGTCAGCCCGGCGATGGCCGCGGCGCGCCCCAACCAGCTCGCCGGGGTGGTGCCGCCGGAGATGCCCACCCCCACGCTGCTGGTCAGGTACACGGAGAAGACGAAGGTCGCCACGATCGCGTTCAGGCCGGTGGAGCCGCAGTCCCACAGCGCCCACGCCACCACCCGGGATGGCACGGGCGTGAGCGAACGCGACGACGGCTGGCCCATGCCGGGCACTCTATTTGTTGGGCAGCCGACCCGCCGCGCCCGGCTCCGCCGCGCTCGCGATCGCTGCGATGTGTTGGGCAGCCGACCCGCCGCGCCCGGCTCCGCCGCCGCGGCTGTCTACGATTGGCTCATGCCGATCCCCGCTCCCAGCCCGGACGCGCGCGCCGTCGTCACCGGGGCTTCGCAAAACATCGGTGAAGCCCTGGCCACCGAACTGGCCGCGCGCGGCCACAGCCTGATCGTCACCGCGCGGCGCGAAGACCTGCTCAACGCGCTGGCCGCCCGCCTGAGCGACAAGTACCGTGTCGCGGTCGACGTGCGACCCGCCGACCTGGCCGATCCCGGGGAACGGGCGAAACTGTGCGACGAACTGGCCGCCCGACCCATCTCGATCCTGTGCGCCAACGCGGGTACCGCGACCTTCGGCCCGGTGGCGACGCTGGACCCAGCGGTCGAAAAGGCCCAGCTGCAACTGAATGTGCTGGGCGTGCATGACCTTACGCTGGCGGTGCTGCCCGGCATGGTCGAACGCCGGGCCGGCGGCATCCTGATTTCCGGCTCCGCCGCGGGCAATTCGCCGATTCCCTACAACGCGACCTATGCGGCCACCAAGGCGTTCGCGAACACCTTCAGCGAATCGCTGCGCGGCGAACTGCGCCACTCGGGCGTGCACGTCACCCTGCTGGCGCCGGGACCGGTGCGCACCGATCTGCCCGACGACGCCGAACGGTCGCTGGTGGAGCGACTGGTGCCCGACTTCCTGTGGATCTCCACCGAGCACACCGCCCAGCTGTCGCTGGATGCGTTGGCGCGCAACAAGATGCGGGTCGTCCCGGGCCTGACGTCCAAGGCGATGTCGGTGGCCAGCGGATACGCCCCCCGCGCTATCGTCGCGCCGATCGTAGGCAGCTTCTACAAGAAGCTCGGCGGCGGCTAGCCGTTATTTGCGGCGCCGCCGGCCGCTGCCGAACAAGTTTTTCGTGATTTCGCGTATCGCCGTGTTGATGCCGCTTTTCACGGTGGGGTTGTTCAGCACTTCCTCCCACTTCGCGGGCCCCTGTGGCTCCGCGGGTTGCGGCATCGGCGGAGGCGGCTCGTTCGGCGGAACCGGCGGATAGTCGGACTGGGCCTGCGGCGTGGGCGCGGGCTCGGCTTGTCCGTCGCGGGGGACGGCCTGCGGCTGCGCCGATCGTTGAACCGTTTGGCCGTACTTGCCTTGCAGCGGACTGTCTTTCGCGGCCTGCGCGATCGCGTCGGTGCCGATCGAGGCCATCAGCGACCGCGGCACCCGCATGCGGGTCCACGCGACGGGCGTGGGTGCGCCGTTCTCGGACAGCACCGTGACGACCGCCTCACCGATGCCCAGCGAGGTCAACGCCGATTCCAGGTCGTAGACATCGGTTTTCGGGTACGTCCGCACCGTCTTGCTCAACGCCTGCTGATCGTCGGGGGTGAATGCCCGCAACGCGTGCTGGATTCGGGCACCCAGCTGGGAAAGCACGTCGTTGGGCAGGTCGGTGGGCAACTGCGTGCAGAAGAACACCCCGACGCCCTTGGAACGAATCAGCTTGACGGTTTGCTCGACCTGCTCGAGGAACGCTTTCGATGCGTCGGCGAACAACAGGTGCGCCTCGTCGAAGAAGAAGACCAGCTTCGGTTTGTCGACGTCACCGACTTCGGGCAGCACCGCGAACAAATCGGCGAGCACCCACATCAGGAACGTGGAGAAGATGACCGGACGCAGCGACTGACCGCTGAACTCGAGCAGGGAAATGATGCCGTGCCCTTGGCCATCGACGCGCAGCAGATCCTGGGGATCGAGCTTCGGCTCGCCGAAAAACGTATCTCCGCCCTCGGCAGCGAGATTCACCAGCGCCCGCAGGATCACGCCGGCCGTCGTCGACGACACCCCGCCCAGGTCTTTCAGATCGGCCTTGCCCTCGTCGCTTGCCAGGTGGCTGATGACGCCGCGCAGATCGTCCAGGGTGACCAGCGGCCGGTTGGCGTCCTTGGCCCAGTGGAAGATCAGACCCAGCGTCGACTCTTGAGTAGCGTTGAGCCCCAACACCTTCGACAGCAGAACCGGACCGAAGCTGGCCACCGTCGCGCGCACCGGCACACCCACTCCCCCGGTGCCCAGCGACAAGAACTCGACCGGGAATCCGGTCGCCGCCCAGTCGTCGCCCGTGTCTTTGGCTCGCGCGGCGGTCTTGTCGTTGGCCTCGCCCGGCCGGGCCAGACCCGAGAGGTCGCCCTTGACGTCGGCCATCATCACCGCAACGCCCGCCGCGCTGAGTTGTTCGGCGATCAGCTGCAGCGTCTTGGTCTTGCCGGTTCCGGTCGCACCGGCCACCAGACCGTGGCGGTTGATCGTGGCCAGCGGGATGCGAATCTGCGCCGTCGGGTCGGCTACCCCGTCGACGACGACGGTGCCCAATTCGAGTGCCCGCCCGTCGACGGCGTAGCCGTTCGCGATCCGGCGCGCGGGCGTCTCCGCCGATTCGGTGCTCATCGTGCTGCGCCCCCGTTCCAGTGGTTCGGCATGCGGTCCGGCAACGCTCACACTACTTCTCCGGCGGAGTCGGGGGCGACGGGCGCCGTCAGCGGCACGTGGGCCTAGTCTGAGCGCTGTGCGTGACGAATTGGTGTGGATCGACTGCGAGATGACCGGGCTGGACCTCGGCTCGGACAAGTTGATCGAGATCGCGGCCCTGGTCACCGACGCCGATTTGAACGTTCTGGGCGACGGCGTCGACGTGGTGATCCACGCCGACGACGCGGCGCTGTCGTCGATGATCGACGTCGTCACCGAAATGCACACGCGTTCAGGGTTGATCGAAGAGGTGCGGGCGTCCACCGTCGACCTGGCGACCGCCGAGGCCATGGTGCTCGATTACGTCGGCAAGCACGTCAAGCAACCCAAGACGGCGCCGCTGGCGGGCAATTCCATCGCCACCGACCGCGCGTTCATCGCCCGCGACATGCCCGCGCTGGACTCGTTCCTGCACTACCGGATGATCGATGTGAGCTCGATCAAGGAGCTCTGCCGGCGCTGGTATCCGCGGATCTACTTCGGCCAGCCGGTCAAGGGGCTCACGCACCGGGCCCTGGCGGACATTCACGAATCCATTCGCGAGCTGCGCTTCTACCGCCGTACCGCCTTCGTCGCGCCGCCGGGGCCCTCTACCAGCGAGATCGAGGCCGTCGTCGCCGATCTGGACGGCGACGGCGACGCCCCGAACGAAATCGATTCGGCCGCCGAGCCACCGACCGGCTAGTATCGACGTCGCCGCTCGTTGGCCTCGAGGCCGGCCGGCGGCGATGGTGGCTGTAGTTCAGCTGGTAGAGCACCAGGTTGTGATCCTGGGTGTCGCGGGTTCGAGTCCCGTCAGCCACCCCGATAGGCGGGACGGCGCTTGCCGTTCCGGACCGCCCGCGAAGGCCCCGTTGTTGTGCTGATCGTCACGACCGGTGGTTCTCGACCGACGGACTGGCGAAAGGTCGGCTGACCGCGCGTCAGGTGTTGGCGTTGCCCGCTTTCCATTGCGGCCAGGGGACGTTCCAGTCGCCCAGCCCCTCGGTGCCCGGCAGCGTCGGCCCCACGGTGTTGATCACCTCGACGATGTCGCCGCTCTTGCTGTGGTCGTAGAACCACTCGGCGTTGCTGGGACTCACGTTCAAGCACCCGTGGCTGGTGTTGGTGTGGCCCTGGGCGCCGACCGACCACGGCGCGGAGTGCACGAAGACGCCGCTATATGACATCTGGGTGGCCCAGTCGACTTCCGTGCGATATCCGTTGGGCGAGTTGACCGGAACGCCGTAGGTCGACGAGTCCATGATGATGTGCTTGAACCGGCCGCCGACGATGTAGAACCCGTTGTCGGTCGGTGTGCTGTCCTTGCCCATCGACGTCGGCATCGTCCTGACCACTTCGCCGTTCACGCGCACGGTCACCGTCTTGGTGGTGTCGTCGGCCGTCGAAATGACCTCGTCACCAATGGTGAAGTGCGTCTTGACGCTGTCCTCGCCGAACATTCCGTCGCCCAGGTCCACGCCGTAGGTGTTGACCGCCACATCGATGACCGTTCCCGATTTCCAGAAATGCTCTGGGCGCCAGCGCACTTCGCGGTTGTTGAGCCAGTAGAACGCACCCTCGACGGGCGGGTTGGTGGTGATGGTGATGGCTTTCTGCGCCGCGGCGCGGTCCGCGATGTTCTCGTCGAACCGGATCGCCACCGGCTGGCCGACGCCGACAACCTCGCCGTCGCCCGGATAGACGTAGGGCATGGTCAGGTGGGCGGGGGAACTGGTCTGGAAGGTCATCTGCCGATTCGCCGCGCCACCCATGCCCAGCGCTTTGGCGCTCAAGGTGTAGCGCCTGTTGTAGCCGAGCTGCTCGGTGGTCGACCAGCGCAGTCCGTCGGGGCTGAGCTGTCCGCTGATCGACTTGCCGTTCTCGTTGACCATGGTGACCGACGCGAGGACCCCGTCGGCCACGCTGACCGTCACGGGCGCGTCCACGGTGACGCCGACGGCGCCGTCGGTCACCGAGGCGGTGAGCTTGGGGACGAGCAGATCGGCAAATGGAGTGCCCTTGTCGAAGATGACCTTCGCCGGTGCGGCGGTGTGGCCGCCGCCGCAGGCAACGCCGAACACAGCAAGCGAAGCGATCGCGGCAGCCAGCCACGATCGTCGTTTGCGCAAAGGCGTCATCGAGTGACCTTCCATGAAATTCGACGTAGTTGGTCACCGCTGACCAGAAACAGTGCATGCATTGTAATGGGTTTTGGGCGCGCGCATGCCGGCCTCAGCCGGTCCGCGATCAGGTGTTTCGGGGCCGACCTCGGAGCGCCCGGCGGCCGGGCTCGTGTCCCTGCCCACGCGGCGCTGGGGCCTATCCTGGACGGGATCCGGGATTTCACACCGCGGCAGGACGCCTGTTATTGTCGCGTACGCGGTCTCGGCCGTCGCAAGCGCCGTTAGCTCAGTTGGTAGAGCAGCTGACTCTTAATCAGCGGGTCCGGGGTTCGAAACCCTGACGGCGCACTTCAAAGCATATTTCTGGCGATGAACGGGCTTCAAGGGCCGTTTATGCGCGCTCATTGCGGCGTCGAGCACGTCGGCGACCTGCGGATGCGCTTTGCCACGCGTCGTGTACACATCCTGGGTCATGCTGACCTTCGAGTGGCCCCAGGTGAACCTCCACCTTGGACGCCCACTGAACTGAACCACCTACTGGTAGCCCTTACTAGTATTGTCTACAGTAAGCGGCGACCTGATGTGTCGGTAACCGTGCCCATCGATCGAGATGATTTGGCCTGACACCCGCCAACGCCTGAGAGGCCACCCTGTGAGTTCATCCAATGGCCCTGCGACCGCCAAGCATCGCGTGGTTCACGTCGGCACCGGCATGACGGGAAGCGCGGCCCTACGCGCCATCATCGACGACCCCGCTCTCGACCTGATCGCGGTCAAGGTGTCGTCGCCATCGAAGATCGGCATGGATGCCGGTCAGTTGTGCGGGCGCCCCGATGTAGGCGTCGCGGCGACAGGCGACGTGGCGGCAGTTCTGGATGCGAAGCCGGATTGCGTCGCCTATTGCGCGACAGCAGTAAGACGTGAAGACGAGGTGATCGCCGACATTGTCGGCTACCTGGAAGCCGGCATCAACGTCGTCACGATCTCCGCGATCCCGATGGTCTATCCGAAAGCAGCCCCGGCGAAATGGCGCGATCCGATCGAACACGCGGCACGGCAGGGCAACGCAACATTTTATGCGACCGGATGCGAACCCGGTTTCGTGAGCCTGAACCTGCCGACCGCGTTGCTGGCCGGTGCCGGTGTGATCGACTCCTACCGCATGGACGAGTACGCCCTCGACCTCGACTTGGCCTACCCGATCTGGGAAGTCCTTCATGAGTCGATGGGATTCGGCAAACACGACGGGCACGTTCCCATCCGCATCGCGGTGGGCAAGGTGAACAACGACTGGGAACCCGTCGTGCGCTACATCGCCGACACGCTGTCCGTTGAGGTCGAAAAGGTGGCACTGGACTGGGAGACGATCCTCGCCCCTCATGACCTCGACACCGCACTCGGCGTGATCCCGAAGGACACGATCTGCGCCCATCGCTGGCAGCTTTCCGCGATGTGCGACGAGCGGCCCGTCGTGTCGGTTCAATACTTCGCGACAGTGACTTCCACGCCGTGGCCCGATACCTGGCCGCGTCCGGCTCAATCCGGCAAGGGCGGAATGGTCTTCCGCATCGAAGGCTCGCCCAACATGACCCTTGACCTCCGTCTCGACGCCGCAACGGGCGACGCCACCAACCCCGGCGTCGCCGCAACGGCGATGGCGGCGATCAACGCGATACCGGCTGTCATTGAAGCTGCGCCCGGACTCCTGCCCGCGCCACTGGCCGGTCCGGCGATCGTCACTCGGCAAACCCGTCGCAGCGCAGCGACTTAGCCCACCCCCCGGTCCCCGGCGTCAGCCAGGACGGACGTGAGAAGAAGCTCGAACGCTCGATCATCGTGGGACAGTGCGGCATCGACGAATCCACCGTCATCGTCGATTCCCACGTTGCCCGCTGTGCCGTGCTTCTGCGCCAACCTTGCGAGAAGGACCGAACCCCGGACCAGAACCGAAACCGCCGAGTAGGTTTCCAGGGCATCTCGCCGATCCAGACCGGCTTCGATCATGCTGGCGATCGCCTTATCCATCTCCTGTGCGCCAAGCCGCCGCGCCATCGGACTCAGCGCCCCGCGGATCAATATCAAGTCGGTCAGCACTGGATTGCCGAGGAACGTCTGCCGCACCCCACGCGCATGCGCCATCAACGACTCACGCCAATCAGCCGACTCAACAAACGAGGGCAACCCGCTGCGCCGCAACGCACGATCGGTCATGGCGTCAAGAAGCGCCGACTTATTGCGGACATGCCAGTAGATGCTCGTCACCCCGACGCCCAGCAACTTGGCGACCAAGGGAATACTCACCTCGTCGACAGACGACTCCTCGGCCAGCGCGAAGGCGGCTTCGACGATGGTGTCCGCGGTCAGCGTGCCTCGCGCCTGGCGGCCCGACTGCCGCCGTGACGTCGAACGCGGCACTCCCACGCCTACCTCCACACCGGCATCAACATCTGGCACTGGTCAGTTTTTCATCCGGAGTCGCCAACACGCGGTAGACCGCCGGTGGGAGCGTTTTCCACAGCCTGACTGTACGCATTGGTGTACATGTTCGGGCACGGCTCGTCGTCCATGCCGGACCAGCTCACCACGGCGCCGACAGAGAAAGCTGGGGCCGAGCTGCGGTGTCAGACTCGCCGCATGTCCGCACCTTCTATTGGCCAGGCCCGCGGTGATCGTTGTCAGGAACGGGATGTCGTCCGCGCAATGTCATGTGGAAAGCAGAGCGAGGTTGACTTGCATCTGACACGGCGGGGAACCGTGTGGCGGTATCCGCAACAGTCGCGTTAACCCGGTAAGCATGTCGACCGTCGCCCGTCCGTGAATGGCGACTACGCCGGTGCGGCCGAGAGGGCTTGGATGACCGCGTTGAGGGGCTCGGGCGACGTCGCAGTGTCGCCGATATACGGGTGGGCGAGCTCCAAGACGAGGAATAGGTCGGTGGCCAGCAGCACGCCCACGGTCGCGACCAGCGCGTAGTGAATGGCGGGGTTCTCGACGCTGTAAATAATGACGCAACCAAGGACCAGCCCGCTGAGCAGGAAGAAAACGATCCACATCGACGAGGGCAGCCCGTTTGCAGTGCGGGCGCGGATCATCCGGTCTGTCCGTGCCTGACTGATCTTGTTGAGGGAATCGAATGACGTAGCGAGGAAAGTCTTTTGGGTATCGGTGCGCGGCTGAACTTGCTCATACGTGGTGCGAAGGCGTTGCAGCGCTTGGCCGGCCGCGGGGTAGGCGTGGCCGTTGGCGGCCATCGGCCACTCGGTTGCGGCCGCGCGTTCATAGTCCAGCAACGCCTGGCGGACGCGGTCGCTGTCAGCCTTGTCGAACACGGCTAGGTCGTTGGCCATCTGTACCCCCGTTGTGCCCTCAGCCCGCATCGCGTCGTCCGCAGTATTGTCCTGACCCCACATCGCGGTAACGATGAAACCCGTGTAGAACGCGTACACGAATCCGACCAGCAAGAAGGCGAACTGCGTCACCTCGCTGCGCTCGTCCCCCCGCAGGCCGGGGAACCGACGCCGAACATACGCCAGGACGAGCACCGCCACACCCGCGATGAGGACGTTGAGCCCGACCAACAGCAACCACGACGGGACATTGCTCACGATCCAACCACTCACAAGCCACACTCCTCGAGAGCGTCCGGAAACCCCGCGGAGGGGATGCAAAGGGGCCGGTCGTGGATACGCGGCCGGCCGTTCGACTCTAGGCGCATGTCCGCATCGCGACGTCCACTTCGCCACTTTCTGGTCGGTTTCGGCTTTTGCTGAAAACAACCCGTCGAGCCGTCTAGCGTCGGTAGTGCCCCTCAATGGAAGGTGACGTGGCGAACGGGGCGAAACCTTCGACGGCACACCGAGTGGCGAAGCATCCCAACGTGATCGCCACCGGGTTGATCGTCGTGGCGCGACGTCCATCCCCAGAATGTTGATCTTCCAGCGCGGCTGCAGACCGAGACCTCAGACGCCGATCTCTTCGCGGCGAGTTCAGGAGTGACCGAATGACCAGCAGGCTGACGGGTGAGGTGGTGCGCGCGGGCGATCCCGGGTACGAGGCGGCGCGGGTGGGCTGGAATCGCCTGTATTCACGCTATCCCGAGGCAATCGTGTTCTGCGCCAACGCACGGGACGTGGTCAACGCGGTCGAGTGGGCACGCGAGGAGGGCATCGCCCTGCGAGCCCGCAGCGGGCGCCACAGCCTTGATGGCTGGTCCTCGATCGACGGCGGCCTGGTTGTCGACGTCAGTCGCATGAAGACCGTCACGATCGACGAGACGGCGCGGACGGCGACGGTCGGCACCGGGCTCACGCAGCAAGAGATCGTCCCGGCGCTCGGGCAGCGCGGCTTCGTCATTCCGACGGGTTCGGAGGGGGGCGTCGGACTCGGCGGTGTGGTTCTCGGCGGAGGCTTCGGATTACTCACTCGCAGTTTGGGATTGGCGTCCGACAACCTGCTCGCGGCCGAGATGGTGGTGGCCGACGGCCCACGCTCGGCGAAGGTTGTCGAAGCCGCCGAGCACAGTAACGCCGACCTGCTGTGGGCGTGCCGCGGCGGAGGCGGCGGCAACTTCGGGATCGCCACGTCCTACACGCTGAAGTTGCACAAGCTCTCGCGGGTCGACTTCGCAATCGTCAGGTGGGCCGGTCTCGGCGATCTGGGCGCGATACTTCGCACCTGGCAGCGTGACGCGCCGGTCGCCGACGAGCGCCTGACCAGTGCGCTCGAGGCGGGCTCCGCCGCGGTCGAGCTCAAGGCGGTGCTGCACGGCGGCTCACGCGACAAACTGGACGCCGAGTTGCGTTCCCTACTGGCGATCGGCAAGCCCGAGGTGACCTACACGAACGAGGCCTGGCCGACCATCTACAAAAACCTCGACAGGGCAGCGGATCTACCGTTCTGGAAGTTCTACTCTCAGTTCGTCACTCGCCCATTGCCCGACGAGGCGATCGACCTGGTCGTTCGCTTCATGGCGAACGCGCCCAGCGCGTCGAGCAACTTCTTCTGTTCGAGCTTCGGCGGGGCCGTGCGCCACGCCCCGCCCGGTGGGTCGCCGTTCCCGCACCGTGAAGCGCTGTTCTACTGCGAGCCGGGCGCGGCCTGGGACGATCCCGCGCTGAACTCGAAGGCTCTGGGCTGGGCGGTCGACTTCTGGCGCGCACTGCGCCCCTTCGGCAACGGCGCCTACGTCAACGTGCCCAATGCTCCCGCATCCGATTGGGAGCGTGAGTATTACGGCCCCAACTGCGAACGGCTACGCGAGGTGAAAGCCAAATACGACCCCTCGAACGTTTTCTGCTTCGAGCAATCCGTGCCTCCCCCGGGCTGACCGGTTGTCGCGTCGGAGGATCGGAGTCGACCGAAAGAACAGCCCACACAGCAGAAGATGGCAAACCCCCGTGTAGCACGGTCCAGTCAGGCAGACTGAGCCCCGTGGCAATGAGCACGTCCGTGCACACGCGTAGCAGCGCGTCAGCGCAAGCGCCGGGAAGACTGGCAGTAGAGCCATGAGTTGGGAGACCTTGCTCACGAGCACTCTCGTGCCGGTCGCGTCCGTTGTCTCAACTGCGACGGTGGCGATCTGGACGAAGCGTATCGACGCCAGAACCAAGCGCGAGGATCGAGACCACGCGCTGGTGCTCGACTACGAGAAGCGGGCCGGCGAGGACAAGAAGGCGGTGCTGAAGCGTCTCATCTCGGCAACCCTTTACCTCAAGCGCGGGGCGGAACCCCTCGCGGGTACGGACGTCACCGATGAGAGCGTCAGCCGAAGGAGGGCGGCGGCCACCAGCGAGTTGTACGAATTCCGCGCCCGGCTGGGCCTCGACGACGGAGTCGCGGAGCTGATGATCTACGCCGCAGAGCCGGTTCGCGACCTCACCGAATTGATTCTCGACGAATGGGACCGCCAATTCCGTGAGCATGGCTACTCGCTGACGCAGCTGGATGAGTGCAAGCAGCAACTCCAAGCAGCGGTCGACGTCCCTCAAAACAGCGATGAGGCGATGATCGAACGGAAGCGAAAGTGGACCGCGCTGAAGGACGAGGAAGCATCGTTTCTCAAGCAACTCGGCGATGAGTCGGACCTTGACGTCGACGCGCTGGTGGAGCTGTGCAACCGATTGTTGAAAGCCGCCCACACAGACCTGCGCGGTGGCTACGGCATCGACACCTGACATGCGGCGGGCCCGTCCCGACTTTTTCGGCGTGATTCGCCTGCCGCGCGAACGAGCCTGCAGGTAGCTTCTCCTTCACAGCGAGTGCCCAGGACCGCCGTCGAGCTGCGCCGAAGGAGCTGCCATGGGGTTCATCCAGCCGAATCTGCCCGTCGTCGACCTGGCTGAATGGAGCAAGCGGAGCCGCGCACAGCGGATCGTGCCGATGGTGCGCCACATCGCCGAGAACGGGTTCGGCACTCCGCTGGTGATGCACGTGATGTACGGCGCGAAGATCGCGCTGTACATCCTCGGCGGCTGGGTGTTCGGCTGGTGCACGACCGGCATCGGCAGCTTCACGGGCGTCGCCGCGTGGTGGTCGGAACCGATCGTGTTCGAAAAGGCCGTGCTGTACACGATGCTGTTCGAAGTCATCGGACTGGGCTGTTGCTTCGGGCCACTGGCCGGCCGTTACTTCCCGCCGATGGGCTCGATCCTGTACTGGTTGCGGCCCGGAACCATCCGGTTGCCGCCATGGCCCGATCGGGTGCCGCTGACCCGGGGCAGCGTCCGCAGCCCGATCGACGCGGCGCTCTACGGTGCGCTGCTGGTCTTGCTCGCGATCGCGCTGGTGTCCGACGGCACCGGCCCAATTCCCGCCCTGCACACCGAGATTGGTGTGCTGGCGCCCTGGCACACCGTCGCGATCCTGGCGGTGCTGGCCGTCGTCGGCCTGCGCGACAAGGTGATCTTCCTGGCCGCTCGCGGCGAGGTCTACGCGCCGTTGGCGCTGGTCTTCCTGTTCGCCGGGGCGGACTGCATCATCGGGGCCAAGGTGGTCTTCATGGTGATCTGGCTGGGCGCGGCCACCTCGAAACTCAACAGGCACTTCCCGTTCGTGATCTCAACGATGCTGGCGAACAACCCGTTCATCCCGTCCGGGCCGCTCAAACGGTCGATGTTCAAGCGTTATCCCGACGACTTGCGGCCCAGCGCGCTGGCGGGTTTCATCGCCCACTTCTCCACCGCCGTGGAAGGCCTGGTGCCGCTGGCGCTGCTGTTCTCCCACGGCGGCTGGCCGACGGCCATCGCCGCGTTCGTGATGATCGTGTTCCACCTGAACATCCTGCTGGCTTTCCCGATGGGTGTGCCCCTGGAGTGGAACGTGTTCATGATCTTCGGGGTGTTGTCGCTGTTCGTCGCGCATGCCCGCCTTGGGTTGTCCGATCTGGCCAACCCGTTGCCGGTGGTGGTCCTGTTCGCGGTCATCGCCGGAATCGTCGTCGTCGGAAACCTCTACCCGCGCAAGGTGTCCTTCCTGCCGGGCATGCGCTACTACGCGGGCAACTGGGACACCACGGTGTGGTGCGTCAAGCCCTCGGTCGACGAGAAGTTCCGCACCGGCTCCCGCGCGCTCGGGCCAATGCAACACCTGCAACTCGAACGCCTCTACGGCTCCAAAGAGGCGACCCTGGTTCCGCTTCACCTCGCGATGGCGTTCCGCGGGATGAACACCCACGGCCGCGCGCTGTTCACCCTGGTGCATCGCGCGCTGGCCGGCTACGACGAGGACGACTACAACCTGTGCGAGGGCGAGGTGCTCTGCTCGATGGTGCTGGGGTGGAACTTCGGCGACGGACACATGCACAACGAATGCCTCATCGAGGCGCTACAACAGCGCTGCCGGTTCCAGCCCGGCGAGGTGCGGGTGGTGATCCTGGACTCGCAGCCCATCCACATCCAGCGCCAGGAGTACCGGCTCGTCGACGCGGCCACCGGCGAATTCGAGCGCGGCTATGTCGACGTCGACGACATGGTCACCGCGCAGCCCTGGGCCGACGACATTCCGGTACACGTCCAGAGCGGCACGGGCGCCGGCATGACCTGACGCGTCAGCGGTTGCGCACCCGGTGCACCACCACGACGACGACGAGGACACCGACGCCGGCGAGAGTCACCGTCACCGCGGGCTTCTTGACGAAGTCCACCACCTTCGCCTTCAGGTCGTCGGCCAGGCGCCGCGGGTTGGCGCGCACGGCGAGTGAGTCGACGGTGGCCGCCAGCTGGTCGCGGGCGACATCGATGTCCCGCTTGATCGCCTCGGGGTCCCGGTCCGCCACGTGTCTGTCCTCCCAGTCGGCCTCATGCACCTGACGAACTACCCTAGATCAGCTGGCGACAACCCCAACGCTCCGGTGAACAGAAAGGGGCCCGAATTGGCCGAGACCACGCGCCTTGCGCCGGGCGACACAGCGCCCTCCTTCCGCCTGCCCGACGCCGACGGAAACACGGTGTCGCTGGCCGATTACCAGGGGCGTCGCGTCATCGTGTACTTCTACCCGGCCGCCTCCACGCCGGGCTGCACCAAACAGGCCTGCGACTTCCGCGACAACCTGCACGAACTCGGCGGAGCCGGGCTCGACGTCATCGGGATCTCCCCCGACAAACCGGAGAAGCTGGCCAAGTTCCGCGACGCCGAGAAGCTGACGTTCCCCCTGCTGTCGGATCCCGATCGCAAGGTCCTGACGGCCTGGGGCGCCTACGGCGAGAAGCAGATGTACGGCAAGACCGTGCAGGGCGTGATCCGCTCGACCTTTGTGGTCGACGAGAAGGGCAAGATCGCCCTCGCGCGGTACAACGTCAAGGCAGCACATACGTCGTCCTTCATCAAAAAGCTGTTCAGTGCCTCGTAATTGATTCGCGGTCGTCACGTGTGTGGAAAGGGACCATCGGCCCTACAGAACGCCGAGGTCGCAGCGCATTCTTGATGCCGAATCATCCACGACTGACTTGCGTCAGCCATTCCTTGGGGAGCGATCATGGCAGAAGCCACCGAGAAGAAGCCGTCGGCGGCGGAACGTGCGTCAGACCTGACACAACGAGCGGCAAGCCTGTCCGATGAAGTGCTCAAGTCGGTCGAATCCGGACAACGGACCGCTATCGATGCCGTACGCAAGTTCGTTGGCGCTGTCGACGAGTCGTTGCCCGGGCACGGCGACGACCATCCGTCGAGACGCAATACGATCGTCGACGCCGCCCTCGATATGGCGGACAAGCTCGTCAAGACGCAGTACGAGTTCATTCGTAGCGTCGTCAGCAGCGCGAGCGAGACGCTGAAGAAGCAGGGCGACGAGAAGCCAGGCGCCGAGTAAGTCGCGCTGCCTACTCGCCAGGGGTTGTCGGTGGTTCGACACCGGACTCCGCGCGGACAGCTACGAATAACCGCCGAGTACGCGCCTCAAGACGACGGTAGCGTGCGTGTCGATAACCGGTGCATCGACAAGAACGGTGCACCGCTGCGGGCGATCGGTCGTGCAACCCAGGTGAACGGCCGGGCGGGGAAAGTTGGAGGTGTCGTTCCTTCCGCAATTCCTGCGGTGGATCCCCTTCACCAAAGGTGACTACTGGGGTGGGCACGTCGCCAAACTGCGCCGCGACCTGTCGGTCTGATCGCCTTTCGAGCCGAAACCGAACGCTGGCGCGTGGCCCCGGGCCAGGTCGGCGAGACCATGACGTACTGGCCGGCCCGGCTACAAGCTGGGATCGGTAGCCGCGAGCGAACGTCAGACTCTCGCAAGTGGTTCGCCGTAACACGCGGCTCGATGGGCAACGAAAGGATCTTCCGATGGATGCACCGCGCACGTTGGGCCGGATCATCGGCGCGGCAATGATCTCCGGCGGCGTGGCGATGGCCGGTCTGGGCGTTGCCGCGCCCGCCCAGGCCGGCCCGTCCTACTGGCACTACTGCCCCGGCCAGAAATGGGGATACACGGTTCCGATACCACCGGGATTTGATCTGAGCGTGTGTCACTGGTTCGCCGTTACCGTTGAGAACGGCCCGTCGGGCCCGGTGTATCACTTCGCGGAGGCCGACCCGGCGCAAGTGCCCCCTCCGGCCCCCGGCTTCCCCTGGCCGTGAACTTCCGCTGCGGTCAGGCCAGATTGGCCAGCAGCAGCGCCTCGGCGATAGCGGCGCGTTCCAGCACACCCAGGTGCAGGCTCTCGTTGACGCTGTGCGCCTGGGTGCCGGGATCCTCGACGCCCGTGACCAGAATCTTCGCCTGCGGGAACGCGGCGGCGAACTCGGCGATGAACGGGATGGAGCCGCCCATGCCCGTGTCGATCGCTTCGGTACCCCACGCCTGGCGGAACGCCGCTCGCGCCGCGTCGTACACCGGGCCGCTGGCGTCGATCGCGTACGGCTCGCCGATGTCGCCGCGCGTGACGGTCACGTGTGCGCCCCACGGTGCATGCTCTCGAAGATGCGCCGTCAACGCGTCCAGGTGTGCCTCGGCGTCGCCGCCGGGCGCGACCCGCATGCTGATCTTCGCGCGGGCCCGCGGGATCAGGGTGTTCGACGCTTTCTCGATGGGCGTGGTGTCGATGCCGATCACGGTGATCGCGGGTTTGGCCCACAGCCGCTGCGGCGCCGAACCGGAACCGATTTCGGACACCCCGTCCAACAGCCCGGAGTCCGCACGCACCCGCTCGGGCGGGTAATCCACAGCGGCGGCGTTACTTTCGTGCAGGCCGACGACGGCCACGTTGCCGTCGTCGTCGTGCAGGCTGGCCAGCAGCCGCACCAGAGCGCTTAGCGCGTCGGGAACCACGCCACCCCAGATGCCCGAGTGCAGCCCGTGGTCGAGCGTGGCGACCTCGACCACGCAGTCGACCAGGCCCCGCAGCGAAACCGTCAGCGCCGGAACGTCGGTGCTCCAGTTGTCCGAGTCGGCGATGACGATCACGTCGGCCGCGAGCGCGTCGCGGTGGGCGGCCAGCAGTCGGCCCAGCGACGGTGAGCCGGACTCCTCCTCGCCCTCGACGAAGACCGTCACGCCGACCGGCGGTTGGCCGCCGTGCGCTCTGAACGCCGCCAAATGCGTTGCGATGCCTGCCTTGTCGTCGGCGCTGCCCCGGCCGTAGAGCCGCCCACCTCGTTCGGTCGGTTCGAAGGGCGGCGACGCCCACTGGCCGGCATCGCCTTCGGGCTGCACGTCGTGGTGGGCGTACAGGAGTACGGTCGGCGCGCCCGGGGGCGCGGGATGGCGGGCGATGACCGCCGGGGCGCCGCCCTCGCTGACGATCAGCACATCGCCAAAACCGGCCTGCGACAAGAGATCCGCCACCGCCCGCGCGCTGCGGTGCACCTCGTCGCGCCGGCCCGGGTCGGACCACACCGATTCGATGCGTACCAAGTCCTCCAGGTCGCCGCGCACGGACGGCAGCACCTCACGGACGCGCTCAACAAGATCGCTCATGATCTCGAGGCTAGTCGCGCGGGAAGAAGGCGGTCCCGGCGAGCGGGCGCAGAATGCCACCGCCTGCCGGCGTGTCGTGTACAGACACGCACGCTCGCGCCGTCAGGTCGTCTCCAGGATCGCGACGGCGGCCGCGGTGTCCCCCTCGTGCGTCAGCGACACGTGGATCGTGACGTCGGCCAGGTGTTTGGCGATGTCGCCGCTCAGCCGCACCCGGGGCCGCCCCCACATGTCAGTGACCACCTCGATGTCGCGGTGGATGTCCTCCGGCAGCACGGGCCGCTGGGCGAACCGGGACCCCGACCAGGCCTTGATCACCGCCTCCTTGGCCGCCCACCGGGCCGCCAGGTGGCGCGCCGCGGACGAGCTCTTGTCCGAGGCGTCGCGGCGCTCACCCGGTGTGAACGTCTCCGAGAAGACGGTTCCGGGCTGGTCGACCTGCTCGGCGAAATCAGGGATGGAGACGACGTCGATCCCCACACCGACTATTCCCATGGGTCGCCAGGCTAACGGACGGTCGACGACGTCATCCGGCCGAGACCTCGTAGGCATCGCCCTCACCCAGCCGGGACGCCGGGTTCAGCAGCATTGCCGCCTCCTGGCGCTTCTCCGGTACGTCATGGTCGAAACGGCGGTCCGCCGGCCGCTCGAACATGGGCGCACCGCCGGCGATCGCCGACGCCAGCCGGCGCTGACCGGCCAGCAGCCGCGCCTCCGCGCGCCGCTGGTAGTCCGCCCGCTGCTCGGGGTTCAGCGCGGCGATGAAGGCCTGCGGGTGCACCAGCGCCACCAGCCCGGACACATGCCCGAACCCGAGGCTGGTCACCATGCCGGCCTTCAGCGGGAACTTCTCACCGAGCCGCAGCGTCTCACGCACCCAGACGAAGTGGGCCGACCCGGCCAGTTCGTCGTCGACGCAGTCGAGGCTGCGGTTGGGCGGGATCACCCCGTCGCGCAGCATCTGGCACAAGCCCATCATCTGGAAGACCGCCGCGCCGCCCTTGGCGTGCCCGGTGAGGCTCTTCTGCGACACCACGAACAGCGGGGCGCCCTCGGAGCGACCCAACGAGTCGGCCAGCCGCTCGTGCAGCTCAGTCTCGTTGGGATCGTTGGCCAGCGTGGACGTGTCGTGCTTGGAGATCACGGCGATGTCGTCGGCGCCGACGCCGAGCTTGGCCAGCGACCGCGCCAACGCCGAGTCCCTGCCGCCGCGGCCCGCGCCCAGCGCGCCCAGACCCGGCGCCGGGATCGACGTGTGCACGCCGTCGGCGAACGATTGCGCGTAGGCCACCACCGCCAGCACCGGCAGGCCCATCTTGAGCGCCAGGTCGCCGCGGGCGAGCAGGATGGTGCCGCCCCCCTGCGCCTCGACGAACCCGAGCCGGCGCCGGTCGTTGGGCCGGGAGAACTTCGAGTCGTGAATGCCCCGGCCGCGCATCATGGACGTGTCGGCGGTGGCCGCCATGTCACCGAAGCCGATGATCGCTTCCAGCGTCAGGTCGTCGAAGCCGCCGGCCACCACCAGTTCGGCCTTGCCGAGGCGGATCTTGTCGACCCCCTCCTCGACCGATACCGCCGCGGTCGCGCACGCGCCGACCGGGTGGATCATCGCGCCGTAACTGCCCACGTAGCTCTGAATGACATGCGCGGCAACAACATTCGGCAGCACTTCCTGCAGGATGTCGTTCGGTTTGTTCCGGCCGAGCAGGTTGCCGTGATACATGGTCTGCATCGACGTCATCCCGCCCATGCCGGTGCCCTGCGTGCTGGCCACCAGGCCGGGGTGCACCCACCGCATCAACTCGGTCGGGGCGAATCCCGAGGACAGGAACGCGTCGACGGTCGCGACGATGTTCCACAGCGCCACCCGGTCGGTGGAGCTGGCCATGTCCTGGCTGATGCCGTACACGGTCGGATCGAACCCGGTGGGGATCTGCGCGCCGACGGTTCGCGACAGCTTGGTCTTGCGCGGCACCCGGATCTCGGTGCCCGCCTTGCGCGTGACCTGCCAGTCGCTCGAGTCGGGGACCGGGCGAATGACCGTGTGCTCCGGATCGAACTCGACGAACCCGCGGGCGTCGGCTTCCGACGAGACGACGAAGGTGAAGTCCTTGTCCAGGAACACCGACACCAGCAACGGCGACGCGTGATCGGGGTCGATCGCGCCGTCGTCGACGAACTCGCGAATGCCCACCCGCTCCACCACGGCGTCGTGGTAGCGCTCGACAAGCTCGGCCTCGTCGACCAGATCGCCGGATTGCGTGTCGTACCAACCGGGTTGCGGGTCGTCCTCCCAGCGGATCAGTCCCGTGGTCCAGGCCAGCTCGAGGACGCCGGCCGCCGACAGTTCGTTGTCGACCTCCATCTCGAACCGGGTGCGCGACGAACCATACGGACCGATCTCGGCGCCACCGACGATCACCACCAGGTCGGCCGGGTCGACGTCGAGGTCGGCCCATTCCGGCGGGGGTGCCGGGGTGAAGCCGCGCGGCGGGGACGGCAGCGCGGCGATGGTGCCTTCGGCCGCAACGTCTTCCGTTGCCTGCTCGCCCGACGTGGCGTGCTCGCGGGCCTTGGCGGCCAATTCGGCCATGTCGAGGTCGGCCTCGGCGAGGCCGCCGGTCAGGTCCGCCTTGATCGGCGCGCCGGCCGCCGCGACCTTGGACTCGACGTCGCACAGGCCCAGCAGCATGGCGGCCATCTCGTCGGTGGAGTAGGTGGTTACACCGGCCTCCTCGACGGCGTCGACGATGGCGTCGTTGTGGCCCATCAGCCCGGTGCCGCGGGTCCAGCCGATCAGCGCATGCGCGAGGCTGACCCGGGAGGCCCAGGAGGATTCGGCGTGCCAACGGGTCACCAACGCGTCCAGCGCCGACTTGGCTTCGCCGTATGCGCCGTCACCGCCGAACATTCCGCGGTTGGGCGAGCCGGGCAACACGACGTGCAGCCGCGACGCGATGTCGCGCTCGGCGCCGATCTTGGACAGCCCGCCGATCAACCGCTGCACCGCCCACAGCAGAACCTTCATCTCCATCTCGGAGCGCGAACCGGCCTCCGACAGGTCGCCGGCGACACGTGGCGCCGCGAACGGGAACAGCAGTGTGGGAGTCTGCGCGTCCTTGATGTGAATGGATTGCGGCCCAAGGCTTTCGGTCTGCTCGGTACCGATCCATTCGACCAGGGCGTCGATGTCGGAGTAGGACGCCATGTTGGCGGCGACGACCCATAGCGCGGCGCCGTACCGGGCGTAGTCACGATACAGCCCGCGGTAGAACGCCAGCCGCTCGTCGTCGAGCTTCGATGTGGTGGCGACGACGGTCGCTCCGCCGTCGAGCAGTCGCGCGACCACCGACGCGGCGATCGAACCCTTCGACGCGCCCGTCACCACGGCAACTTCGTTGCTGTAGGGGCCGGGATCGGGGTTCTCGGCGCCGGCGGCGATGCGGCCGTACAGCGACGCGTGAATCTGGCGACCGGCGGCCAGCGACTTGCCCTGCCACCAGGTGGCCTGGGTGGCCACGACGTGGCCCGCGCCCTCGAACCTTTCGGACAGGCTCTGCCACTGGGCGTCGATGTCACCCTCGTCGGTCAGCCAGAGCTTGACCAGGTCCTCCCGCGCACTGGCCCACCGGTCGTCGAACACGACGGCCTTCTTGGCGTCGAAGGTCGGCGCGACCAGACGCGGCCAGTCCGCGCCGAGTTCGGCGGTGACCAGGTCGATGAGCTCGGCATCCGTGGCCGTCGGCATGGCGCTGACGGGATCGTCGTGGCCCAACTGGTTGAGGATCAGCCGGGCCGCCGAGGCGAGCACGCCGTCGCGACCGGTGATCTGGTCGGTGAACTCGCTCAACGCGGCCGCGTCGACGGTCGCGCCGCCGCCACCGCCGGACGACGGCAACGCCACCGCGATGCCGCGACGCGCGGCGACCGAGGTCACCGCGGCGTCGACGACCTTGTCGACCGAGGCCGCGTCGGCCAGCGCGCCCTCGTGCAGGTGGCCCATGGCGCCGCCGCGCACGCTGGTGCCCTCGCGGGTTCCCAGCGCCACTTCGACCGTCACGTGCTTGGCCCACCCGTCGCCGAGCTCCCACGTCTTCTTGACCCGCTCGGCGATGGCGGCGGGCCGCTTGCCCGAGGGCCCCAACACCGTGCGCAACTGGTCGTTGATCGCGTCGGAAAGCACTGGGCCGAAGGGCTTGTACGTGCGCGCGAGCTTGGTCACCTGTGACCGCAGCCCGGCCAGGTCGGCCTCGGCGGCACCGTCGATGGCGCCGAGGTTCAATTCCGAACCCAGGTCCACCAGCAACTGGTTGCGCCGCGAGGAGGCGCCGTCGGTGATGGACTCGATGGAGTCCAACTCCTCGATCTGGTCGATGCGCATCTTGGCCGACAGCGCGATCAACGCCAAGGTGGCGTCGGCGGCGTCGAACCCGATGTCATCGGGGCGCGGGCCGGAGGACACGGCGGCCGGCGCCGGCGTGGGCGCCGCCTCCACCGGGGCGGCCCCCTCGGCCACCTCGGCGGCCGGCTCGTCCGCCTCCGGCTCCGGCTCCGGGTCGGTGTCGGTGGCGAACAGCACAGCGGCGTCGCGCTCGGCGTTGAGCACTTCGACTGTGCTGTGGGCATATTCGGGGAGCTTGAGGGTGTTGGTGGCCAATCCGGCGACGGTCGGCGCCGACTTCACGCCGATCTCGACGAACCGCTCCACGCCCAGCCCACCCGCGGCCTGTTCGGTGAACAGCAGGTCCTGGGTTTCGATCCAGCGCACCGGGCTGGCGAACTGCCATGCCAGCAGCTCGATCAAGACGATGCGCGCCATCTCGTTGCGGCGCTCGTTGAGCCAGGTGTCGTAGTCGGCGAGGATCTCGTCGAGCGGCTCGGCGGGCACCAAATCCCGGATCTCCTGGATGAAGTCGCGGTCCAGGGTGAACGGACGCGGCACCAGGTTCGGAATGTAGCGGCCGATGATGACGTCGGGATCCTTGTCGCGCGGCATCACGCGTTCCAGCGAGCGGCGGAATTCGGCCACCCCGACGCGCAGCACCCGCGAGTGGAACGGCACGTCGATACCCGGCACAAGGATGAAAGAGCGCTTGCCGCCGGTGAGCTCGCGTCGCCGCTCCACCTCGGCCTCCAGCTCCTCGAGACCACGGACCGTGCCGGCGATCGCATACTGCGAACCGCGCAGGTTGAAGTTCACGATCTCCAGGAATTCACCTGTGCGCTCGGCGATGCCGGCCACGAACCCGGGTACCTCGTCGTCCGGCAGGTCGATCTGCGACGGCCGGATCGCCGCCAGCCGGTAGTTGGAGCGGCCCAGCTCGTCGCGCGGCACGATGTCGTGCATCTTCGAGCCGCGGTGGAACACCGTCTCCAGCAACGCTTCCAGCTCGTAGATGCCGGTGACGCAGGCCAGCGCGGTGTACTCCCCGACGGAGTGGCCGCAGGCGATCGCACCCTCGACGAACGCGCCCTGCTCGCGCATCTCGGCGACCTGCGCCGCCGCCACGGTGGCCATCGCGACCTGGGTGAACTGCGTCAGGTACAGCACGCCCTCGGGGTGGTTGTAGTGCACGCCGCTGGCGATGATGCTGGTCGGGTTGTCGCGCACCACGTGCAGCACCGAGAAGCCCAGCGTGTCGCGGGTGAACTTGTCCGCCTTGTCCCACACCTTGCGAGCGGCCTTGGAGCGGGCGCGGACGTCCATGCCCATGCCCTTGTGCTGAATCCCCTGACCGGGGAAGGCATACACGGTATGCGGGGCGGCCAGGCGGGCCGTCGCCGACATCACCAGGTCGGACCCGATGCGGGCGGACACGTCCAAAACCTCTGCACCCTGGTCGATTCCGACGCGCTCGACGCGGAAGTCGACCTCGTCGCCGGGACGCACCATGCCCAGGAACCGAGCGGTCCAGCCGACCAGCCGGGCGGGGGGCCGAGCCTGGCCGTCGGTGGCGGTGACCGCGTGCTGCGCGGCCGCCGACAACCACATGCCATGCACGATGGGCGATTCCAGGCCGGCGAGCAGGGCGGCGGCCCGGTCGGTGTGGATCGGGTTGTGGTCACCGGACACCACGGCGAACGGCCGCATGTCGACGGGCGCCGTCAACCGGACGTCGCGGCGGCGGCGACGCGGGGTGTCGGTCGCGTTCTGAGACACCGCGCCGCCGGCCCGCACCGGCTCGGTGAGCTCGGCGGGGCCCGTGCGTCCAAGGATCGCGAACCGCTCATCGAGGCTGGCGATCGTCGCCCCGTCGGGGCCGGCGATGGTTACCGCAACCCGGACGACACGGCCCATGTCCGTGTCGATCGCCGGCGACGCCGTTGCGGCGATTGCCAATTCGGCTGGGACTGCGGGCACCGCGCCGACGACGTGGGCGGCGTGGTCGAGGTGCACGAGGCTGAGCAGGCCCTCGACGACCGGGACGCCGGTGTCGGTGAACGCCGAACCGATCGCCGCGAAGACGGCGGGCCAGCAAAGGCCCACCAGCGCGTCGGGCACGGTGCTCAGACCCGGTGCCAGCGGCTCGGAGAAGGTGGCCGTGACTCCGGTGTGGTCGGCGACCCGCTCGGGATCCCAGTCCACCGTCACGCTGGCCGTCCCTTCGACGACCGCGGGCAGGAACTCGGGCCCGTCGACACCGGCGGCGATCGCCAGCACCGCGCGCATGGCGGTGGCGGCGTCCTCGGTCGGCACCACCGGAGTTCCGCCATCAATGGTGTTGGCGGGCAGGGTGAATGGGATGTCGATCCAGGTTCCCGACAGCGGGACGCTCAGCACCACCCGGTCGCCGTCGACCTGAAGCCGCGCCCCGGTGGACGAGTGGGTGGCGCGGCGGCTTTCGGGGCCGTCGTGCACGAGCCAGTCGCCGGGGTCGGCGATCCGGTGGACGGGGTTGGTCGCGGTGCGACCGGCCCACTGCACGTCGGGAGCGTCGAGCACGACGGCCAGCGGTCCGGTCACGTCGGGGCGGCCCATCCGGCGCGACGCGACGGCCCGCGGCTGTCCGTTGCAAGACAGCACCTCGTCGATGGCGGCCTGCTCGAAGCGGTCCAGCAGTTCACCGACGGGTTCGTCCATCCGGGTGATGCCGGCCACCGCCGCGGTACCCGGGATGATGCACACCTGGTCGGCGTCGTAGCGGGCGTCGTGGGCCTGCCACAGCGAGTCGCTTCGCCACCAGCGCCGCACGTCCTTGTCGATGACCGGCACGAAGTTGACCGGCTTGCCCAGCGTCTTGCAGAGGCTGACGAAGAACGGGACGTCGGCCGGGTGCAGCTGCACGGTTTCGGCGTCAGGGTAGTCGGCGACCAGCGTGGCGATGGCCTGCTGGGGGCTTTCCAGTAGCGCGGCGTCGGCGAACAGCGTGTCGATCGGGCCGGAATCGTTTGCGTGCAAACGCGCTTCGGCGCGGTGCAGCATCTGCTGGAACCGGTCGCGCCAGGTGTCGGCCAGCCACGGGCTGCCCGGGGCGGCGGTGTCGGCCGTGGAGTTGCCGTCGCCGATGGTCAGCTCGACGTAGCGTTGCAACCACTGCAGGTAGGTCATGTCGGCGACGTCGCCGAAGTAGGGCTTGGCGGTGTTCGCCATCGCCGCGATGATCTCGTCGCGACGCGCGGCGACGGCCTCCGCGTCACCGGCGACCTCGTCGAGCAGCCGGCCGCATCGCGACGCGCTGTTGTCGATCTCGTGGATGTCGGCGCCCAGCTGGCTGCGGCTGGAAGCCATGCCGCCCACGGCTTTTCCGGCGCCGACCCACCGGTCGGTGCCTTGGGTCTCGACGAGCATCCGCTTGACCGACGGCGACGTGGTGGCCTCCTTGGTCGCCATCGCCGCGGTGCCGACCAGAATGCCGTCGATCGGCATCAGCGGGAAGCCGTACGCCTGCGCCCAACGCCCGGACAGATACTCGGCCGCCCGCTCGGGCGTGCCGATGCCACCGCCCACGCAGACGGTGATGTTGGAGCGCGACCGCAACTCCGAATACGTTGCCAGCAACAGGTCGTCGAGGTCTTCCCACGAGTGGTGGCCGCCGGCGCGCCCGCCCTCGATGTGCACGATCACCGGCTTGGTGGGCACCTCGGTCGCGATGCGGATGACCGAGCGGATCTGCTCGACCGTGCCGGGCTTGAATACGACGTGGCTGATGCCGACGTCGTTCAGCTCGTCGATCAGGTCGACGGCGTCCTCGAGGTCGGGGATGCCGGCGCTGATCACCAGGCCGTCGATCGCCGCACCGGACTGACGCGCCTTCTGCACCAAGCGCTTTCCGCCGACCTGCAGCTTCCACAGGTACGGGTCGAGGAACAGCGCGTTGAACTGATAGGTGCGGCCCGGCTCGAGCAGCGTGGCGAGCTCCTCGATGCGGCCGGCGAAGATTTCCTCGGTGACCTGCCCGCCGCCGGCCAGCTCGGCCCAGTGCCCGGCGTTGGCCGCCGCCGCGACGATCTTGGCGTCGACGGTGGTCGGGGTCATGCCCGCGAGCAGGATCGGCGAGCGGCCCGTCAACCGGGTGAACTTCGTCGAGAGCTTCACCCTGCCGTCGGGCAGGCGGACGACGGTCGGGGCATAGGTCGACCATGCGCGCGCCACCTCGGGGACGGCCCCGACGGTGAAGAGGTTGCGCTGCCCGCCGCGGGTCGCGGCGGGCACGATGCCGACGCCCAGGCCGCGGATGACCGGCGCGGTCAGCCGGGTCAGGATGTCGCCGGGACCCAGGTCCAGAATCCAGCGCGCACCGGCTTCGTGGACGCGGCTGATCTCCTCGACCCAGTCGACGCTGCGCACCAGGATGGCTTCGGTCAGCTCGCGGGCCAGCGCGACGTCCAGGCCGACCTTCTCGGCCCAACCGCCGACGATGTCGATGCCGTCGGCCAGCCGCGGCGTGTGGAAGCCGACCTCCACCTGCACCGGATCGAAGACGGGCGAGAAGACGTCGCCGCCGCGCAGCTTGTTCTTGCGGTCGGCCTCTTCCTTCTCCGAGATCTGCCGGCAGTAGAGCTCGAACCGGGACAGCTGTTCGGGCGTCCCGGTGATGACGACCGAACGCCGGCCGTTGCGGATGGACAGCACCGGGGGCAGCACGGTGCGGACATCCTGCGCGAACTCGTCGAGCAGCCGGCTGATGCGCTCGGGGTCGGCGTTGGTCACCGACACCATCGGCGGGCGGTCGCCGAGCACGGAGATCCCGCGCCGCCGGGCCACCAGCGTGCCGGCCGCCCCGATCAGCTGGGCCATCGCCAGCAGCTCGGCGTCGCGGGCACCCGCGGCCTTGAGCGCCTCGACGGCGAGCACCCCTTGCGAATGCCCGGCGACTGCCACCGGCGGGGTGGCTTGCAGGTCCATGCCTTGACGCGCCAGCGCGCGCACGGCCGCGATCTGGGTCAGCAGCACGCCGGGGATCGATACGGCCGCCGACGTCAGGTGCTTGTCCGACGGGACCGGATCCTCGGCCGCCAGCGCGCGCACCCAAGCGAGCGGCTCGAAACCGATCGGGCGCACCACCACCAGTTCCTTGGCCACCGGTTCGAGGAGCAGCTCGACCTCACCGACCAGCGTCGCCAGGTCCGATTCGATCCCGGCGGACGAGACCAGTTCCTCGAGGGTTTCCAGCCAGGCGCTGCCCTGGCCGCCGAACGCCACGGCGTACGGCTCGCCGGCCGTCAGGCGGTCGACCAGAGCGTGGGTCTCCCCGGCTGCCGGGTGCGGCCCATTTCCATCGCGGTCAGCGGACACCCGATCGTGCTCGTGGATCGTCACGTCTGTATCTCCCTGTATGCGTCATGTACGTCTTACGTATCAGTGCGTTCAGCCGGTCCGAAGGGGACAGGAACTCACAGAGTCCGTCGATTCCGCATCGAATCGCGACCGAAGATCCGTCTGACCGGTGTGTTGTCGGCGGACCGCCCGTGGGGGTGGAGCGGCGCGGCGGACTGCATCGGCTGTACTAAGAGTGTCATAAGGATCGACCCCCGTTTTTCGTGGTGATCGGTTACTGATGAGTTCTACGCACGGGTAACCGTGTCGTGGGTAACACCGGGTTTAATCGGCGGCGCGGGCGCGGCGAACAAACCTGCTGCATGCAGGTGGTTACGGTCGAGTAGCTATAACTGCGCTGATCAAAGCAGTTTTGTTATGTAATCGTTATGTAAAAATTTCGAGCCGTGAAACCGCGTCGAGCCCGCTTCCGTCGCGCGGTCCGGGCGGCGCTCGCGCCCGCCGCGCCGCGAAATGAGCGAACGAGTGTTTGCTGGGATCTCTAAGGGGAGCGGCCGGCCGGCGCGCGGCGGATGAGCCGGGCGGCTAGGCCCACTGCCCGAATTGCGGCTTGAGGATTTCATTGATGTCCACACCGACCCCGCCGACGCTGCGTTTGTCGATCTCGACCTGGTGCAGATGGGCGGCCGGGTGCGTCAACCCCTTGGGCGAGCCCCAGTTGTGCTGCCAGAAGTACGAGCCCAAACCGTCGTGCAGCGCCCAGTCGATGGTCTTCGAATTGGCGTACACACCTGTGCGCTGATGACCGATCACGGACTCCCAGGACCGCAGATAGGGCACGATCTGCTGTTTGTACTGGTCATAGGACGGGTCGTCGTCGATCGAGGCGTAGATCGGGGCGCTGGCCGGCCCGCCCGCGGCGGCGTGCAGTTGCATCCCGCGCTGCGCATGCTGGAGTCCGGCGTTGGCTCCGCCGAGCCAGTCGGCGGTGTTGCCCTTGCCGTACTGGTAACAGGAGACGATCTTCAGTCCGTTGCTGTTGAGGTCGCGCGCCTCGGCGACCTGAATGGGCTTGCCGAGCATCCAGTTGCCGCCGGGGCGCCGGTCCGACACATACCTGATCGAGCCGACCGCGCCTGCGGCCCTGATCTGGCTGGCCGGAATGACCCCGGCCGCGTAGTCCAACAGCGTGCCGAGCGACGCCGACGCGGGTGCCGGGCGCAGCGACGTCCCCGCGACGCCCAGGCCCACCAGGGCGGGTGCCGCGGCCGCCAACCTCAGCAGGTCGCGTCGCGAAACCGATGACACAAGCGACAGCGTACGACAGCAACCCCATCTGACACATTGACCACACTGGTCACATCTGCATCACAGTGCCGCACCGTGGGTTTGGGACCGCGCCGCCGCGGGCAGCACGATGACGCTCACGGTCTCGAGGCCGCGGCGAGCGGTCTGACGGGCGATCTCGTCGAGGAAGTGCGCTGCCGCCGGGTTGATCGATCCCGCCCAGGCCCGGAACCCCTGCACCATCACGGGGTCGCGCTCCAGAGACGGCTGTACCGCCCGAAGCACGCCGACCACGTCGTCGGGCAGGGGATCGGCCAGCTGCTGGTCGATCCATCCGCGCGCCAGTTCCGTCGCCGCCGCCCGATCGTCACCCAACCCGACCACGGTGCCGGCGAGGTCGCGCAACCGGTCGAACAGCACGTGACGTCCGGGCGTCTCGGCCAGCTGCGCCAGCAACGTGCTGGCCGCCGTCGGCAGAACCATCTGCCCGAACAGCACCGGAACCGGCAAGTCCCACTCCCGGAAGAGGTCGGCGTACATGGTGGCGACGGGAGCGGACAACGGCGCGCTGAGCCGTCCGATGACGCCGATGCTGTCGCGGTGCGTCGTGGCCAGCCTCCGCAGGATGTCCTCGTTGACGTCGGAGTCAGGGCAGTCGGCGGCGGCGCGGGATTCGGCGCGGGACCGGTCGATGGCCCCGATCAACTGGTCCAGCCGGTCGCGCTGACGCATCAACAACGTCCGGTGTTCGTCGAGGACACCCGCCAGCGTGGTGCGTCCACCCGCGATCAACCGCTGGATGTCATTGATGCTGACGCCGAGACTTCTCATCAGATCGATGCGCAACAGGTCGAGCACCTGCTCCGCGTCGAAGACCCGATAGCCGTTGGACAGGTGCTCGGCGCGCAGCAGCCCGATCTTCTCGTAGTGGCGAATGCGACCCGGGGCGATCCCGGTCAGGGCCGTGACGTCGCCGATCAGCAACTGCTCAGCCACTCCTTGACCTTACAACTGTGGCAAGGTCTGTACTGATCAGATGGAACGCGACCAGCTGATCGACCTCACCCGCCGCGCCCTGAAGCTGGCGCGCGACAAGACCACCGATCTCGCCCCGGCCGAGCGCCGGGTCGATGCGCAGGCCTACACGTCGGCGGAGCGCCACGACCAGGATCGGGCCATGGTGATGGCCAGCCCACAGTTGGTCGGCTACGCCTCGGAGTTGCCCGGCCCCGGTGCGTACTGCACCAAGACGGTGATGGGCCGGTCAATCCTGCTGACCAGAACGGCCGACGGATCGGTCAAGGCGTTCAACAATGTTTGCCTGCACCGCCAGTCGCAGGTGGCGACGGGATGCGGCAGCGCAAAGCGGTTCACCTGCCCATACCACGCGTGGACCTACGACAACACCGGGCGATTGGTGGGCGTGCCGGGCCGTGAGGGTTTTCCCAGCGCGGCGATCGCAAGCGCGGCGAAGCCGGGCGCAGCGGGTCGCCGCCAAAGCAGCGCGGCGATCGCAAGCGCGGCGAAGCCGGGCGCAGCGGGTCGCCGCCAAAGCAGCGCGGCGATCAAGGCCGACGGCCTGACCGAGCTTCCGGCCGCCGAATTCGCCGGATTCCTCTGGATCGCAATGGATCCCGGTACTCCGCTGGACGTCGCCGCACACCTCGGCCCCCTGGCCGACGAGCTCGATTCGTGGGGCATCGGGCGCTGGTCGCCGCTGGGCGAGAAGGTGCTCGACTGCCCGATCAATTGGAAGCTCGCGGTCGACACCTTTTCGGAGAACTACCATTTCGCCACCGTGCATCAGCAGACGTTCGCCACCATCGCCCGCAGCAACTGCACGGTCTTCGACGCGTTCGGTCCGCACCACCGGTTGATCTTCCCGCTCAACACGATCCTGGGGCTCGACGAGGTCCCCGAAGAGCAGTGGGATCCGTTCCAGAACATGGTCGTGATCTACGCGCTGTTCCCCAACATCGTGTTGTCGGTGACCATCGCCAACGGCGAGCTGTTCCGGATCTACCCCGGCGATCGACCGGGCAGATCGAGCACGGTGCACCAGAATTCGACGCCGCTGGACCTGTCCGACGAATCGGTGGCCGCCGGCGCGCAAGCCGTCTTCGAGTACGCCCACGCCACGGTGCGCGACGAGGACTACCGGCTGGTGGAAGGCCTCCAGACCAATCTCGAGTCGGGCGCCCGCGACCACCTGCTGTTCGGTCGCAACGAACCCGGACTGCAGCACCGCCACAACGCCTGGGCGCAGGCGCTTGCCCGGGACTGGCCGTCAATCGGCCGACAGCACCGCCATTAGGTCGTCCAACAATGTTGCCAGCGCGTCGCTTTGGGCGGGGCGCACCGTGGTCAACAGCCCAACCGCTTCCTGTCGGCGACCGTGGGCCAGCAGCTGCACCAGCAGACCCGCGACCTTCTCCAAGTCCCGATCGGCCGGCTCCATGTTCGCGACGGTGGTGGCGAGCACCTCGACCAACTCCCAGTCCCGGTACAGGGCCAGGGAGCGCTCGTTGAAGGCGAAGCCCGTCACGGGTTTGCCCCACAGTGTCCCTTGGTAGCGGTACGGGCCCTCCATGTATTCGATGGGCAGGCCATGCGCGGGGGCCGGCACCAGCGGCTCCCCGATGATGTCGAGTGCCATGGTGCGGCAGGTGATCCGGTGGCGGTCCGGCATATAGCGGGCCGCGGCGTGCGGCCGCACCAACGGCTGCACCTCGTCCGGCCATCGCACGTAGCTGCTGACCGTGACCTCGACGTCCTCGGCGCATTCCGGCGGCACGGCCGGATCGGGATGACTCGTCGTCACGCCGGTAAACGGCTGCAGCACATTGCCATTGGTGCGGTCGAACTGCCGCCAGATGCTCATGTCGACGCCATTGTCGAAGCTGATGGTGCGCCATTCGTGGGACCGGGCCCGCGGGTCTCCCGCGGTCCCTCCGCCGCCGGCGTATTTGGGGAACCACTGCCGGTCGATGTGCCCGCCGCTGCCGGAGACCTGGTGCACCTCGTCGCCCCAGCGCAGGGTGCCCGTCATCGCCATGCCGGTCTGGAAATACGAATAGGTCTCGGTCTGGCCGAAGCAGCAGATCTTCCCGTTGTAGGTCGAGGCACCCACCGGTGTCGGTGCACGCGTGGGTGTCACGGCCAGGTCGAGGCGCATCGGCCGCGCCGACTGGTCCTCGCCGACCAGGCTGACGCGGTAGGTGTAGGGCAGCAACCCTCCGTCGGCGTCGCGGCACGCGGTCCAGGACGCGGTGCCGGCCCCGCTGGAGTAATGGATGTCCAGATAGCCCGACGCCAAAGCCAGCTTGCGCTGCGCTCCGGGCTCCATGTTGGCCGGCGGCATGTCGTAGTCCGTATAGGTGCCGTAGTCACCGGTGTCGAGATCGAACAGCGCCATCGTGTAGAAGTCCGCGACCACGGTGCCGCCGGGGCGGTTCTTGTTGAAGATGGTCAGGAAGGCGAATGACCGGTCGGACTCCGCGGCATCGAGCTGCCCGGCGATGAACCAGGTGTCCGATTCCTGATCCGGGTGCTCGCCCTCGGCGGCGGGAAAATCCAGCTGGCTGTCGCCGGGCACCAACTGGAAGGGGTAACTGCGCCAATCGCTGGTCATATCAGGCCTCGCTGCCTTTTTTCGCTATGTTAGCGTCAATAGCGAAATCGCGGTCACTGTCGCAGCTGCGCCCGACCTTCGAGGAAGTGCCCGATGACAGAAAACGCCGGCCACCGGTCCTACGACGAACTCTTCATCGGGGGCCAGTGGCGCAAGCCCGCCAACCCCCAACAGCTCGCCGTCATCTCCCCGCACTCGGAAGAACCGGTCGGGCACGTCCAGGTGGCCGGGCCGGAGGACGTCGAAGCGGCCGTCGCCGCCGCGCGACAGGCTTTCGATCACGGCCCGTGGCCGCGGATGACCCACGCCGAGCGCATGGCCAAGGTCGAGCAGCTCGCCGCGATCTACGGCGGCCACGTCGACGAGATGGCCGACCTGATCACCGACGAGATGGGGTCGCCGCGCAGCTTCAGCCGCATGGGCCAAGGGGCGGCCGCAGCGGGCTTGATGCACCTGGCGCTGGCCGTCGCCCGCGACTTTCCGTGGACCGAGCGCCGCCAGGGTGTGCTCGGCGAGGTGCACCTGCGCAGGGCCCCGGTCGGGGTCGTAGCCGCGATCGTGCCGTGGAACGTGCCGCAGTTCCTGATCATGCCCAAGCTGATCCCGGCCCTGATCGCGGGTTGCACGGTGATCGTCAAACCCGCACCCGAAACCCCTTTGGACGCTTTGTGGTTGGCGGAAATGATCGAGCAAATCGGCCTGCCCGAGGGCGTGGTGTCGGTGCTTCCGGGGGGAACCGACGTCGGCGAGGCCCTGGTCCGTCATCCCGGTGTGGACAAGGTCGCGTTCACCGGGTCCAGCGCCGTCGGGCGCCGGATCGCCGCCCTGTGCGGCGAACAGCTCAAGCGGGTGAGCCTGGAACTGGGCGGCAAGTCCGCGGCGATCATCCTCGACGACGCCGACATCGGCAAGACCGTGGCCGGCCTGAAGACCGCCGGCCTGATGAACAACGGTCAGGCCTGCGTCGCGCAGACCCGCATCCTGGTCAGCGATCGGCGGCACGACGAGGTCGTCGACGCGCTGGCCGACATGATGTCGGCCCTCAACGTCGGCGATCCGGCCGACGACGCCACCGACATCGGACCCCTTGTCGCGCAACGCCAACAACGCCGCGTCCAGGACTACATCAAGTCGGGCCAGGCCGAGGGCGCGCGCGTCGTCCTCGGCGGTCAGGACAGCCCGTCGAACCGCGGCTGGTATGTGCGGCCGACGCTGTTCGCCGACGCCACCAACGACATGCGCATCGCCCGGGAGGAGATCTTCGGCCCGGTCTTGACCGTGCTGCGCTACCGCGACGAGGACGACGCGATCCGAATCGCCAACGAGAGCGACTACGGTCTTGCCGGCTCGGTGTGGACCTCCGACATCGCACGCGGCTTGGAGATCGCGGCGGGGGTACGCACCGGCACGTACGGCATCAACATGTACACGCTCGACATCGGCGCCCCGTTCGGTGGCTTCAAGCAGTCGGGCATCGGGCGCGAGTTCGGCCCGGAAGGGCTTCATGAATACGTTGAGCTTCAGACGCTGGTGTGCAAGGGGCAGCTGCCGCCGTTATGAGAGGTCGGGCCGCCATGACGGGTTGTGGCCGAGTCGCGCGAGAAGCTTTGCCTGCGTGTCGCTTTCGTCAATCACTCAGCCATCGTCGCCATGCCCGTTTTCGGGCACCTGCAGGGTGAGTTCGACGGGGCAGCACAGCGCGCCGTGCTGATTGGTCACTTGGATCTCGATGTCGACGAGGCAGCGCGGCGGGTCCACCGACGTGTCCCGGCGCTTGGCGAGCACGCGCCCCCGGCCGATCATGGTGTCGCCGGCATACACCGAGCCCGTCAACCTTAAGGAGCGCCGCACCACGCGGCTGCTCGGGCCCGCCCAGTCGGTCGCGACGCGGTCGGCGAAGCCGGCGAGGTGCATGGTGTTGACGTAAATGGTCGGATTGCCTTGGCGTCGCGCGTATTCGGGGTCGAAATGGCCCGGGAAGTAGTCCCACGTCGCGCCGGCATTCTCGACCACTCGCTGATAGCTGATGTGGTCGACCACCTCGGGCAGGTCGACCGGAACGGTGATCTCGTCGAAGTCCAGGCCGTCACCGGTCACGGGGACGCCCCGGGTGTGAAGCGGAACAAGGTGTTGCGGCACGTCGCGACGACCGTGGCGTCCTGGCGGCGATAGGTCTCCAGCGTCTCGACGAAGTGACCGACGCCCAGCCGCGTCCGCTTCTCCGGTGACACCGACACCAGTTCCTCGACGACGGTGAGGACGTCGCCTTCGACGATGGGTGCCAGGAACTCAACGTCATTGGCCGCGTTGATGAATGTGGTGCCCGGCAGCGGCACTCGCAGGACCAGCGACGCCGCGGGTGGCCCGCCCTGTGGCTCCCACGGCGGGGGTATCAGCCACCCCATCAGCAGGGCGGGGGGCGCCAGCAGACCGCCCCAGGTCCGGCGGGCGAACTCGGCGTCCCAGTAGGAGCGATTGCCGTCGTGGACCATGGCCGCAAACAACTGGATGCGCGCCGCACTGACGGGCGTGGCCGCGGTACGCGGCTCGGTCGTCGCGCCGACCATCCGCAGCGCGTCTTCGTAGGTGCCGAAGGCCAGTTGGTAACTGAGGTCCGGGTCCACGCCGCTCACATAACGAGCGGGTGCCGGCTGGGCACCGAATCCCATTGCAGCGCGCGGGAAGTGAAGTACCAGCCGCCACGCTCGTAGATCAGCGTGTCCCGGAATGTTCCGGTGGCCCGCAGCGTGGTGTCGCCGTACATGGCGGCGAAAAGCACGGCCACGCAACGCTGTGTCGCGTTGACCCCGTCGACGCGGATCTCGTGGTCGACCGTCACGAGCCGTTGCCCGTCGCCGCCGTCGAAGGCCGCGCGTAGATCGTCGAACGTGTCACCGTCGCGGTGGTAGGTGGCGCCGGCATGGCGGAATGTGGCAATCCAGCGCTCTCGATCGCCGTCGGAGTAGGCCCGGTTGTGCCGGGCGTTCAGGTTGAGGATGGCGGCGCGACCCGTGGCGGCCTGCAGCATCTGCTGTTCCTGATAGGACATGGTCATTTTGGTCTCCAGCCTCTCCCGGAAAATGACTGCCAACGAGCGGACGCATGTACGGTAAAGTAACTTTCCGACTATTACGTAACACTAACGTAACTTACCGGCGAACGGTATATCCCTGAGCTTCACGATCCCAAGCCTCCCGGGTCACCCCCCGCGCGCGCAATAAATCTTTGCGTATCCGCCCGACGGCATTCTTCGGAAGTTCGCTGACGGTCTCCACGAACCGCGGCACACAGAAGTACGGCATCCGGGCGGCGCAGAAATCGAGCAGGTCGGTGTAATCCATTGTGGCTCCGGGCCGCAACGTCACGACCACCAGGATGTCGTCTTCGCCCAGCGGGCTGGGCACCCCTACCGCGGCCGCTTCGGCCACCGCGGGATGGCGCATGACGACGGTTTCCAATTCGACCGAGGAGACGTTTTCGCCGCGCCGGCGTAACGAATCTTTCGTCCGGTCGACGTAGGTCAGATTCCCCGCGCTGTCGAGCCGGCCGAGATCGCCCGTGCGAAACCATTCCTGGTGGGGAATCACGTGCAACTCGGAGTCGACGTACCCTTCGCTCATCACATGCGGGTACCGGGGCCGGCAGGCGATCTCGCCGACCGCGCCGACGGGCAGCGGCTCGCCACCTTCGTCGACGATCCGCACGTCGAAATTCGGATTCGGCCGGCCGGATGTCCCGGGCACCCCGTCGTCGGCCAGGGCCTTGACGGCGATCGGGAACGCCTCGGTCATTCCGTACATCGTGACAATGCGGCAACCGTAACGCTTTTCGATGGCGCGATAGGCGCCGGCGTCGATCGGCGCCGCAGAGATGAACCGCAACGGCAGCTGCGCATCACGCGGGTCCGCGGGCAGGTTCTGCAGCATCGACACCATCGCGCCGGCGCCGGCGAAGCCGACGGCGCCGCGGGCGCGGATGTCGTCCCACACCTCGTCCGGGTGAAAAGCCGGCGCCAGCACGGTCGTCGCGCCGAGCAGCATCGGGGCCAGCACGCTGGGGGCCGCGCTGAGGTGGAACAGCGGCATCGCCGTCCACAGCACCTCCCCTGCGCCCAATTCCCATGCCGACGCGACCGTCGCGGCCACCGTGAACAGGTAATGCCAGGTCGTGGCAACCGCTTTCGATGGCCCGGTGGTGCCCGACGTGTAGAAGAGACAGCCCACCTCCCCCGCCCCGGCGGCGGTATCGGCCACGGGCGGGCCGGTGCCTGGGCTCGACGCCGAATCGAGTGAATCACCCTGCAACACCACGCTGGGCACGATGTCCAACGCTTCGGCGACCTCGGCGACCCGGGAACGGCGCTCGGCATCGGTCAGGACCACCTTGGCCCGCGACAGCCGCAGGGCGTGCAGCAGGAAGTCCCCCTTGTTGGCGGCATTGACCGCCGCGCTCACCGCGCCCAGGCGCGCCGCGCCCAGCCAGAAGTAGACCCAGTCGGGGCAGGTTCCGGTGAACAAGGCCACGCCATCGCCGCGGCCGACGCCCAACTCCGACAACATGTTCGCCGCGGCGCAGGACCGCCGCCGCATCTGTTCGAAGGTCACGTCGACGCCGGCTATCGACATCATCACCCGGTCGGGATGCTGTTGGGCGCGCCGATCGAGCACCGCCGCCACGGTGAAACTGTCGACGCCGAAGTCGGCGGGCCCGGGAGGTCCGCTCCGGTCGGGGCGCATCAGGCTTCCAGCGGCTTACGCTCAGGCTTTCGCGGCAGCCGGGTCGGGCTGACCGTCGGCGGTGTAGCCGAAGTCGGACGACGAGGGCTCCGTCCCGGGATAGAAGCGGTGCGCCCAGCGGCGAAGGGCGGCGTAATCGTGCGCCTCTTCGGGGGCCAGGTTGGGCTTCTCCAAGTACTTCATGTTCTCCCACGTGAAGAAGTCCTGTTTGATGACTTCTTGTTGCAGAGCCAGGAATTTGGCCGCTCGACCGGTCGGCACGTCGCCGGTGTCGCCCGGCTCGCGGACGGACGCCTGCCTGTAGAAGTAATCGGTGTAGTCCTCGTCGACCGGCGTCTGCCCGGTGACCTGAACCGTGGCCACCAGTTCGCTGGGGAAGCGGACGACCCCCAGCCCCAGCGAGTAGTTGTCGTAGATGATCTTGGCGTCGACCGGCCCGTTGGGCGTGAGCCAGGTCGAGGCGCGGCCGCCGCCGAAATGGGCGTTGACGGTGGCGTGCAGGTGATAGCCGGACACCTCGAACGACGCTGTGGTGGCGGGATTGGCGGCCTTGTGTACGTATTGCACGTGGTACGGGTCGGCGGCGTTCTCGATGATCATCTGGGGGTGCACCTTGACACGGTTGACCATCTGGGTGTGCGGATGCAGCGGGTAGTACTCGTTGGTTTCCAGCTCGGGCAGCACCGGAGGCCGCCAGTACGGCGCCCGGCCGTGCCGCTCGTGCCAGGCGAGGACGAAGCCGTACCACTCCATGGTGGGGTAGGTGCGGATGCGGACGTTGTTCTTGCACCCGATCTTGCTGTAGGGAATCAGCGCATTGCTGCCGTCACCCCGCCAGCGCCAGCCGTGCCAGGGGCAGACGATGTTCTCGCCTTCCACGGTGCCGCCGACGCCGAGGTTGGCGCCGAGGTGCTGGCAGTAGGCGTCCATTACGTGCACCTGGCCGGACTCGGTGCGGAAGATGACGAGTTCCTCACCGAAGTAATGAGCACGCTTGACCTGACCCGTGGGCAGGTCGGAGCCGAAGGCAACGATGAACCAGCCCGTTGGGAATCGGTAGGTCGACAGTGCGATGCCGGTCTGACCGAACTCGCGTTCCGAGGGATCCCCGGCCGAATCCGCGGTCGGGTCCGAAATTGTATGCGTCACGAGCTCTCCATATCCCGCCCAAGGCGAGCCGAGCCCGGGCCGCCCTGCACTCACCAAAGGTTCGACGACAAGGTCTATTTTTACTATTTTAAGCATAGAACGTCAACGCGGCGCTAACGCGTCCTAGTAGAGCGGGATATCGCATGACGGCTGAGGCGGTGGACCTTTCAGACTTCACCTTGTGGCGCAACGGCTTTCCAGACGAACTGTTCGTTGAGTTACGCCGCGGCCGGCCGATCTTCCGCCACGACCTGACCCCGGGCGTGGCCCAGACCGTGCGCCGTGATTTCTGGGTGGCGACCAAACACCGGCACGCGGTCCGCCTGCACCGCGATACCGAGTCGTTCACCGCGGCCGACGGGCCGCTCATCCAACCGGTCGCCATGTTCTCGGCGTCCCCGACCATCATCACGCTGGACCCGCCGGACCTGAACAAGCGCCGCAAACTCATCGCAGGCGCGTTCAATCCGCGGGCGATCGCCAAGCTGGAGGACGGCATCCGGGCGCGTGCGGCACGGATGATCGATGCGCTGCTCGCCAAGGGCGGCGGGGACTGGATCGAGGACGTTGCCGACGCCCTGCCGATGACGGTGATCGGCGACATCATCGGCATCCCGGACGAGGACCGGCCGCGGATATTCGACATCTTCGACCGCATCCTGAAGGCGCTTGCGCCCGATGCGGGCCCGAGCGGACAGGTCGAGCTCGACCTCTTTGCATCGGTGTTCGGGTACGCGATGGAGCTGACCGCAGAGAAGCGGCGCAAGCCCGCCGATGACATCTGGAGCACGCTGGCGACCGCGGTGATCACCGGCGAAGACGGTGAGCAATTCAGCCTGCCCGCCAACGAACTCGAGTTCTTCTTCTTCGTGCTGGCCTTCGCCGGCAGCGACACCACCAAGAACGCGCTGGCCATCGGGCTGCAGGCGTTCGTCGAGAACCCGGATCAGATCGAGCGCTATCGCGACCAGGAAGCACTGCGGCCCACCGCAATCGAGGAGGTGTTGCGCTGGGCCTCGCCAGTCGCCTACTGGACGCGCACCGCGAAGGTCGACGTGGAGATCGATGGCCAGCACATCGCGAGGGGCGAGCGGGTGGTGTCGATGCTGCGGTCGGCGAACCGCGACGAGGAGGTGTTCGAATCGCCGTTCACGTTCGACATCGGCCGTCAGCCCAACCCGCAGGTGGCCTTCGGGGGCGGCGGGCCGCATCACTGCCTGGGCGCCATGCTGGCCCGTGCGGAGCTCCGCGCGGTGTTCGACGAACTGTTGTTGCGCTGCGACGACATCGGAGTCGGCCCGGCCAAGGTGACTTACCCGAACTTGACCACCAACATGTCGATCTACGACGCGATGCCGATATCGCTGACCGGGCGCTAATCGGTGAGCCGCAGCGCCGCCTTGGGGCACTGGTCCACTGCGGCGCGCACGTCGATCTCCAGCCGCGGCGGCACGGGGCCCTCCGCGATCTGCACCACGTCCTCGTCCCCCAGTTCGAAAACCTCTGGCGCCAGCGATTCGCAGAAGCCGTTGGCCTCGCACAGGTTCTCGTCAACTGTCACGCGCATCAGATGCCCTCCACTTCTCTAGAGGCCCTTGGGTCGGGTCCCGATCACCCCACTGGTTGCGAGGTGCGTCAGCTCTTCGTCGGTCAGCCCGCACCGGTCGCGCAGTATGTCTTCATTGTGCTCGCCCAACCGCGGCGGTGGCCGCAGCAGCCACTCGTGTTGGCCGGCAAGCCGGGCGAACGGTGGGCACGGATAGAGGCCCATGCCGGTGCTGGGGTGGTGCAGCGCCTCCAAGAACCCGCGGTGCCGTAGTTGGGGGTTCTCGGTGACCAATGACGGCGACACCACCGGCGCGGCGGGGATTCCGGCGGCGGCCAGTCGTTCCACTGTCGGGTCGAGGGGCTGACGGGCGAACCAATCCGCGAGCCGGCGATCCACATCGTCGGCGCGCTGCCGCCGCGCCGCGACGGTGGACAGTTCCTCGTCACACCACGCCGGTCGATCCATCAGCTCGACCAGGGCACGCCACTGCCGGTCGGCGCCAATGGTGACCGCGATCCAGTCGTCCTCGCCGGCACACCGGTAGATGTTCTGGATCGAGTCACCGTGACCCCGGTTGCCCCGCCGGGTCAGGGTCGTCCCGAACACCTCGGATTCGATCGCCTGTATCGCGGTGGCGTTCAGCACCGTTTCGAGCATCGGCAGCTCGACGAGCTGACCCGACCCGGTCCTTTCGGCGAAGTTCAGCGCCGCCAGCACCGCGAAGGCGGCGTGCACGCCGGCCAGCGGATCACAGGCCCCCCGCGGGGCCACCGGTGGAGCGTCGGGCAGCCCGGTCACCCACGCCAGGCCGGCGATCTGCTCCATCGTGGGGGCGAATCCCACCCGATCCCGCCATGGCCCGTCCAGCCCGAACGCGGGCATGCGGGCGACCACGAGCCCGGGGTTGACGTTCAGCAACACCTCGGCGGTCAGGCCGAACTGGTCCATCACCCGCGGCGAGAAGTTTTCGATCACCACGTCGGCGCCGGCGGCCAGCTCGGTGAACAGGCGACGCCCGTCGTCGGAGCCCAAATCCAATGTGACGGAACGCTTGTTGGTGTTCATGGCGTGGAACACCCACCCGTACTCCCACCAATCGTCGACGTCGGTGCGCATGCCACCCGAGTATCGAATGCCGTCGGGTCGCTGGATCGATTCCACCTTGACGACGTCGGCGCCGAACGCGGCCAACAGGTGTGTCGCCGCGGGACCGGCCCAGAACGCGGTGAGGTCGACGATGCGCACACCGGTCAGCGGCAACCCTTGTTGCGCCGGATCTCCCCCGGACTCCCTTCGGGGCCAAAGGGTCTCATCGTTTGCCTCCCCGAGGCCGGGGGTTGGCCCTGGCGGGGCGGGCGCGCACGCCGACATCAGCCATGGCGGGCGGGGCTGGTGAAAGCCGGCGGGGTTGTCGATGAATGCCCCGCGCTGCGTCACGTACTCCATATCCCGGATCGTCGCGCCATTGCCCAGCGCCGCGATGGGCAACCGGAAGAGTTGGCCGAGCTCGACGATCTCCTCGACGGTCCGTTCGGCCAGCCACGGGCCGATCTGTTCGCGGATCAGGTCACGGTAGGCCCACCGGCCGATCTGGAAGCGCAGCTGCTCGATCTCCCCGAGCTGCGGGCATTCGACCATCGCGACGAAGTCGAGCCATTGCTGGCCGGTGACCATGGTGATCCCGACGTAGCCGTCCTTGGCGGGCTCGATCGACGGCACTTCGAGGGTGCGGCGGATCGGCGGTACCTGCAGCAGCTGGGAGTGCAGCCATTCGCTGCTCTGCATCGCGGTCAGCGCCTCGAGCATGGACAGATCGAGGTGCTCGCCGGGCCCGCCGCGCTCGACACGGCGGCGCACGGCCAGTGCGCCGAATGCGGCGTACACGCCGCCCATGTACTCGCCCAGGTCGCCGCCGATGGAGATGGGCGGCCCCGCGGGATCGCCGCGGAAGCCGGGCGAGCCCGCCGACGCCTGCAGGGTGAATTCACTGGCGGCCCTGTCGGCGTACGGGCCGGTCCAGCCGAAGTCGGAGATCGTGACGATGATCGCGCGCGGGGACGCGGCCAGCAATCGCTGCGGATCGACGCCCAGTGCCGCCGCCCGCGCCCGGCCGGCCGTGATGACGACGACGTCCGCGCCCGCGAGCAACTCACGCAGGCGCGCCGAACCCGAAGCACCCGGGGAATACGTCATGCTGCGCTTGCCGGCGTTGAGGTAGGCGAAGAACGGCGAACTCTCCCCGTGCGGCACCGGCGATCCAGTGGCGGAGTAATGCCGAAACCAATCCCCTTGCGGCGGCTCGATTTTGCACACCTGCGCGCCCGCATCGGCGAGCAGCTTCCCGCAGTAGCTGCCGGCTATCCGGTCACTGATCTCGACGACACGCAGGTCATGCAGCGGTGTGGGACGGCTGTCGGACCGCTCGCTCACTTGCACCCGCCCTCCCGATCGGCGCGCGATCGAAGAAGCTATTTATACCATTACTGCTAAAATAGCTAAGCCAGCGAGATGCTTGTATCGAGGATCGGATGACCGCCTTGGGAATTGGGCAGGACGCCCGTCGCCGATTGTCGGCGCCGCGGATCGCAGAAATCGTAGCCGACGAGTTGCGCCGCCAGATCATCAACGGCGAACTCGCCGACGGCGATCTCTTGCCGCGTCAAGAGGTGCTCGTCGAACAGTTCAACGTGAGTCTGGTTTCGCTGCGCGAGGCGCTGCGGATTCTGGAAACCGAGGGGCTGGTTTCGGTCCGGCGGGGCAACCGCGGCGGGGCCGTCGTGCACGCCCCGGCGAAGACCAGCGCCGCGTACATGCTGGGGTTGTTGCTGCAGAGCGAGTCCGTCGCAGTGGCCGACCTCGGCATGGCGTTGCAGGAGCTCGAGCCCGCATGCGCCGCGCTGGCCGCGCGGCGGCCGGACCGGGCGGACACCTTGGTGCCGGAACTCAACCGGGTCAACGACTCCATGGCCGAAAACATCGAGGACGGCGGTCTGTTCACCGAAATCGGCCGGGAATTCCACGATCTCGTCGTCCGCGGCTGCGGAAATCACACCATCATCGCGGTGGTCGGCAGCTTGGAGTCGCTGTGGACCAGCCATGAGCAACAGTGGGCGGACGAGAGCGCGGCGCGCGGCACCTACCCCTCGTTGGCCCAACGCCGCGCGGTGCTCAGCACGCACGTCAAGCTGACCGAGACCATCGCTGAGGGTGACGTCGACCGGGCGCGCCGCATCGCCGGTCGCCATCTCGCCGACACCCAGACCTATGTGCTCTCCGGTCGGTCCGACCAACGAATCCACGCGCTGTCGCCGCAAGCGTTGTCGCGCACGCGCGATTTCCGGCAACCGTAAGAGCAGCCGTTGAGAACCGCATTGGTCACCGGCGGCAGCGGCGGGATCGGGAAAGGGTGCGGCCGCAAGTTGGTCGAGCTCGGTTACGACGTGGTGCTCGCGGCGCGTCGTGAGGCGCCGTTGCGGGCGGCCGCCGAGGAGATCGGTGCGCGCCATGTTGTGGCCGACGCGTCCGATCCGGATGGGTTCGCCGCCGCGACAACCGCATTGGAGACGATCGACCTGGTCGTCCATGCGGCCGGCACGCTGGGCGGGACGTACGCGCGCAAGCAGACGTTCGAGCAATGGCGAACCATCATCTCGGCCAACCTGGATTCGTGCTTCGTGGTGACCGCCGCCGCACTGCCGAGGATGCGCGCGGGTTCGCGGTTCGTGTTCATCTCCTCCTCGGCGGCGCACGAACCGATGATGGCGCGGACCGCCTACTCGGCGTCGAAGGCCGGCATGAACGCATTCGCCCGGGCCTTGGCGCTGGAAGTCGACCGCGACGGCATCGCCGTCCACATCGTCACGCCCGGTCCCGTGGAAACCGAGATGCTGCAGGACGTCCCCTTCGAGATGTACGCGATTCGGGTCGCGGATGTGGCGAACGCCGTCGCCTGGCTGGACACCGTCGATCCGTCGGTCGACCTGCCGGAGATCCGGCTGAGCGCGGTGCAGCGGGGGCCGTTCGCCCGGCCGCCGGTCGTGCCTACCGAAGCCCGTCGCCGGAGGCAGCGAAGGCCTTGATCACCGTTTCGCCGAATTCGTGCAGGGAATCGGGGACGGCGAAGTCGGCGAACCACACGTAGAACCGCTCGACACCCTGCGCGGCCAGACCGGTGAAGTGGGCGATCAACTCGCCTGCGTCGCCGCAGACCAGTCCGGACCCCAGGTTGCCGAATCGCCGGGTGCTGACCTCGCGCACGTTGTCCGGGTCGCCGCCCGCGCGGACGAATCCCACCATCTGCTGCACCGACACCCGGGCCGCCCCGGCGGCGGGGGCCAGCTTGGGCAACTTGTCGAGGTGGTTGGCCGGCACATTCCACCAATCCGCGTAGTTGCGAACGAGTTCCATCATCCGGGGACCGGTGCCACCCAAGACCAGCGGTATCGGGTGCGACCTCCGCGGAGATTGCGCAACCTCGCCGGCTTGCCCGTCGTCGCCCCAGTACCGCCTGATCAGCTCGAGGTGACGCCCGAGTTGCTCCACCCTGGCCACCGGATCCCGCTGGCCGACATCGAATCTGGTGAACTCCGCGGGCCAGGACCCCGACCCGAGCCCCAAATCGAACCTGCCCTCCGATGCGTCCGACAACGTGACGGCTTGTTTGGCCAGCACGGCGGGGTGGCGAAACGCGTCACACAGCACCAGGTGGCCGATCCGCAGCCGCTCGGTCTTGGCCGCCACCCAGCCGGCAATGCCCATTGCCTCCCAGATGCTTTCGTCGGGAAGGCCCGGGGCCTCGAGGTGATCGATGAACGCCATGCCGTCGAAGCCACTGGCCTCGGCGTGGTGCGCGCGCGCCGCGATGTCGGCCACCGACAGCCGCACCTGCGGCAGGAACAAATACCACTCGACCATGCACCCACCTATGCGTATGTTCCCGTGCGATTGCGAACCGGGGCGCTAGTTTACTATTTTTATTATGTTAGGGGTCTTATGGATGTCGCACTGAACTCGGAGCAGCTGTCGCTGCGGGACACCGTGCGCGACATCCTGCGTACGGAGTGTCCATCCGACGCTGCCCGACAGGCGATGACGGATCCGGAGCGGTGGCGCGCGCTGTGGAAGACGGTCGTCGACCTCGGCTGGACCGATCTTGCCCAAACCGGCGACTACGGGCCGGTTGAGCTCGCGGTGGTGCTCGAGGAATGCGGCGCCGCGATCGCGCCCATCCCGCTGCTGAGCAGTGTCGGGCTGGCCGCCGGCGCATTGCGGGGCACGGAGCTCGACGCGGTTCTCGACGACATCGCGGGCGGCGCCGTCGCCACCCTGGCCGTGCACGCCAAAGGCTCTAGGCTGCCCGGGGCGCCGATGACACTGCGCCGCGGACGGCTGCGGGGGCGGGCGGTCGGTGTCCCGGACCTGTCCCGCGCCGAACTTCTCGTCACGCTGGCGCGGCCCGACACGGACCCCAACGGCACCGTGGTGGCGGTCGCGCGCTGCGACGACGGGGTGACCGTGATCGCGGGCGAGTCGACCGATCCCGCTCACCCGCTCGCAGACGTCGAGGTCGACACCGAACCAGTGGCCGCCGCGCCCGTCGAGATCGACACGGCGTTGACATCGCCGTTGGTGGCCGCCGCCGCCGACCTGGTCGGCGTGGCCGGCGCCGCGCTGCAGCGCTCCGTCGAGCACGCGAAGACGCGTCGCCAGTTCGGCACGCCGATCGGCGCGTTCCAGGGGATCAAACACGCGCTCGCCGACAACTACGTCGGTTTGGAGCGCGCCCGCAGCCTCACCTACGCCGCTGCCGCCCGCCTGCACGATCCGACCACGGCCCCCGCCGATGCCTGGACCAGCGCGGCGCTCGCCAAGGCGGCGGCCGGCGACGCGGCCGTGAATTGCGCGAGAACCGCGGTGCAGGTGCACGGCGCGCTCGGGCAGACCTGGGAGCACGACGCCCACCTCTACGTCCGGCACGCCTGGCAGGCCGCCGCGATGCTGGGAGACAGCCGGGCGCTCTACCACGAGGTGGGTCGCCGTTTCGCAGGAAACGCGAAATGACTTCGCCGACAGCGGAATTCGGCGCCTGGCTGACCGACTTCCTGCCGAGTGACTACTACGCGAACTATCGGCAATACCGCTGGGACCTCAAGCTGCGCCGCGACTACCAGCGGGCGGCCTTCGAGGCCGGCTGGATACAGCCGACCTGGCCGCGCGAGCACGGCGGCCGGTCGCTGGGCTTGCGGGACGCGATGGAAGTCAGGATCGAGGCTGCGCTGCGGTCGGCGCCCAAGCTGCCCAACATCGCCGGGCCCAACGTCGCCGCACCCGGGATCCGGCAATTCGGCACGCCCGCCCAGATCGACCGCCTCCTGGTTCCGCTGCTGCGCGGTGACGAATGGTGGGCGCTGGGCATGTCCGAGCCGGAAGCCGGATCGGATTTCGCCGGCCTGCGCACACGGGCCGAGCGCGACGGGGACGTCTTCCGGGTGAACGGCCACAAGATCTGGACCACCCAGGCCCACGAGTCGCGGTGGTGCACCCTGTATGCCCGCACCGACCCGGAGGCGCCGAAACACCGGGGGATTTCCTGCCTCATCCTCGACCTGCACTCGCCGGGCGTGCGGATCGAGCCCATCCGGATGGCCTCGATCTCCGACGAGACATTTTGCGAGGTCTTCCTCGACGACGTCGAGGTGCCCGCCGACAACCTCCTCGGGCCGCTGCACGGCGGGTGGAATGTCGCCTTGTCCTCGCTGCACCACGAACGCCAGATGATCTGGATCATGAATTGGGTCGAGATCAAGCGCGGACTCGACGCGGTACGCCGAGCGCAGCCGACGGCGGATATCTGCACCGAACTCGGTTCACTGCTGGCCGACGCCGAGGCGTTGCGGGCCACCGGATACCGTGCCCTGGGTAACGAGCTGGCGGGACGACCGAGTCCCGAAGCCGACACCATGAAGCTGCTCGGATCGGTTACCTTGCAGCGTGTTTGGGAGCTGGCGGCCGACTCCGCGGGAATGCAGTCGCTCAGCGACCCAGACCTGCTCTTCGAGCGCCAGGACGCGCTGGCCGCCACGATCTACGGCGGGACATCGGAAGTCCAGCGCAACATCATCGCCGAGCGGCTGCTCGGGCTGCCGAAGGGATGACGAGGATGGATTACGACCTCGGCGACGACGCCGCAGACCTGCGAAAGCACCTGCGTGAGTTGGTAGCCAACCACATTCCCCCCGACTTCCTCGGCGCGTGCACCGAGAACCCGCGGGATCTCGCCACCACCGAGACGTTCTGCAAGCTGCTGGCCGCCGAGGGCCTGCTGGCGCTGGCCTGGCCGAAAGTGCATGGTGGCGGCGGCGGCTCGGTGTGGCAGCAGACGGTGCTGCGCGAGGAGATGTGGGCCCAGCACGAGCCCCGCGGTCCCCAGTACATGGGCATCAACTGGGTGGGCCCGGCGCTGATGCGTTACGGAACGGCCGAGCAGAAGGCCAAGCACCTGGCCGCCATCGCCGCCGGCGACGTGATCTGGTGTCAGGGCTTCTCCGAACCGGAGGCGGGAACGGACCTCGCCTCGCTGCGCACCCGCGCCGTGCGAGACGGCGACGGTTGGCGCATCACCGGTCAAAAGGTGTGGACGTCGTATGCGTTGATGGCGTCCTGGTGTGTGCTGGCGGCGTGCACCGATCCCGAGGCCCCCAAGCCCAAGCGGCTCACCCTGTTTCTGATTCCGATGGACCGGCCCGGCTTCACCGTCCGGCCCATCGGGTCCATGCTGGGGCCGCATCACCTCAACGAGATGTTCTTGGACGGCGTGCAGGCGTTTCCCGGCGACGTCCTCGGCGAGATCGGCGACGGCTGGCGGGTGATGCGCGAGGCGCTGGCATTCGAGCGCGTCGGCATCGCGCGTTACGCGCGGTGCGAGTCGCTGCTCGAGCGGATGCGCACCCAGCTCGGCGACGACTGGGACACGCTGCCCGAATCGCTGCGCTCCCGGTGGGTGCGGGCACTCGTCGACCTGCGCGTGGCCCGGCTGCTGGCCTATCGCGCGGTGTCGCTGCAGGATGACCCGGCGGCGGGCGCCGCGGCCAGCGCGGCCCGGATCGCCACCACGACGTGCGACCAGCAGGTCGCCGAACTGCTCTTCGACGTGCTGGGCCCGGTCGCGCTGGACAGCGGCAGCGGCGCCGCGCTGCACGGGGCGATCGAGGACCATTGGCGTTACGCGCAGGCGGCCACCGTGGCATCGGGCACCATCGAAGTCCAGAAGATGTTGGTGGCCCGGGACGTGTTGGGAGAGCATCGGTGAAAACGGATCTGCCACAAGACATCAGCGACTTCGCCGCGGTCGCCGACAAGCGGCTCGCCCGGCTGGGCGGCCCGCAGGCCGCGTTGCGCGCCGAGACCGACGACGGCGTCCGGGATGCCGCGCGCACGGCGCTGAGCGAGGTCGGCGCGTTCGACCTCGACGTCCGGTCGGGGCCCGACGACCTGCTTGCCGCCGCCGTGCTGTGCCGGGCCGCCGGCGCGACCGCGTTGCCCTATCCCCTGGTCGAGGAGTTGTTGGCGATCGACGGCGCCCGCCTTGCCCTGGTCAACCCCGAAGCGCCGCGCATCGACCACGGCGACCTGGACGGTGATTGGATCGCCGCCGATCTGGACGGCACCCGTTACCACCCGCGGCCGGCGACGCGCACCACCGCCAAACTGGGTCCGTTCCTGGTGCCCGCGTCCCTCGGCGCACCCGATGGAACAATTCCGGCCGGCGACGTTAACCTTCATCTCGTGCTGGGATCATGGCGGATTCTGGGGTCGGTGCAGCAGGCGCTGCGGATCGTCACCGACCACGTGCGCGCCCGAATCCAGTTCGGTAAGCCGCTGGCGGATTTCCAGGCCGTCAGGTTCGCCGTCGCCGAGGCCGCGGTCGCCGTCCGCGGACTGCACGAATTGGCGAAATTCACCGTCTGCCGGCCCGAATCGCTACCCAACCAGATTCGTTCGGCGGACGCACTCGTCCTTCGGCTCAAGGCATCCGACACCGCACGCCAGGTGTTGCGCACCTCCCACCAATTGCTCGGTGCCCTGGGCTTTTGCGATGAGTCCGACATCAGTGTGCTCGACCGGCACACCCAGCCGCTCATCCGCTTGCCGCTGGGAGCCGAGGCGCTCGCGTTGCGACTGATCCCGGGCGTCCCGGACGGCTCGCTGGAGACACTGTTCAGCGGGCCGGTATCGGCGTGACCAAGCCGACCGCGTCCGAGGTGACGGCCGACCCGTTAGCCGATGGAATCCCGTTCGGAGTCAAGCTTCAACAGCTCGCCGAGCAGCGTCGCGACGACACGGGGGTGACCATCGTCGCCCTCGACGGCACCGCGCGCTCGCTGACATTCGGCGAACTCGACGCCCGTGCCAACCAGTGGGGCCGCGCGCTCGCCGCCGACGGCGCTGACACCGGTTCCCTTGTCGCGCTGGCTATCCCCAACTCCGAGCATCTCGTGCTGGCCACGCTGGGGTGCTGGAAGATCGGCGCCGTTCCGGTGCCCATGCACTGGGACCTGCCCGAGTGGGAGCGCGACAGGGTGCGCGAGGTGATCGATCCGGCGGTGGTCGTCGACGAGGCGAGTCGGTGGCGCATGGAGGCGCAGGCGGCGGCCGAGTCCGCCGGCGCCCTGCCCGTGGCGGTGTCCCCCAACATCAACGGCATTTGCAGCAGCGGTTCGACCGGCGTGCCGAAAGTGATTCTGAGCCTGGCGCCGTCGCTGTGGACCCCGCAGCACGGCGAGCCCTTCCTGTCGAACTGGACACCCGTGGCGCAGCCGCAGACGATCATGGTGCCCGCGCCGATGTACCACACCAACGGGTTCGCCACCTTCTTCTTCCTGCTGGCCGGCGACCACCTGGTGATACTCCAAAAGTTCGATGCCGCACTGGCTTTGGATGTCATCGAGCGCTTCCGGATCACCAACTTCACGGCCACCCCGACGATGCTGGCGCGCATCGCGGCCCGGCCGGACGTCCGTCAGCGCGACCTGTCCAGCGTCGTGTTCATCCTGCAGGGCGCCGCCGTGATGCCGCCGTCGCTCATGCACACATGGTTCGAACTGCTGAGCCCGCAGCAGATCGTGTCGGCCTATGGCATGACGGAAAACCTCGGTCTCACCGCGTTGCGGGGTGACGAGTGGCTCGCTCATCCCGGCAGCGTCGGCCGCGGTTTCCGCGACACCGAGATCCGGATACTCGACGCCGGAACCAGACAGCTTGGCCCCGGCGAACACGGCGAGATCTATCTACGCGCACCGATGAGCGCGGGATCGCGCTATGTCGGCGGCGCTCCGCCGCTACCGTCGACCGAAGACGGATTCCGCTCCGCCGGTGACATCGGCTACCTGGACGAGGACGGCTACCTCTACATCGTCGACCGCCGCGTAGACATGATCGTCACCGGTGGCGCGAATGTGTTTCCCGCGGAAGTGGAGTCGGCTCTGGCGGGCCATCCCGACATCGCCGACGTCGTCGTCATCGGACTCGCCGACCCGCAGTGGGGACGTCGGGTGCACGCGGTCGTGCAACTCGCCGAGGCCGCGGCGCTCACCGAAGAACAGGTGATCGAGTACGCGAAGAGCCGGCTCGCCCACTACAAGGCCCCGAAGACCGTCGAGTTCGTCGACGCGATTCCCCGCACCGCCGCGACGAAGGTCAATCGCTCGGCGATGATCGAGGCGCGCGGCGGCTGAGGGTGCCGGCACCGAAACGTCAGCCGACGGCCGCGATCCCGGCGTTGGATATGGTGAAGCCGCGACCCGAAACGACGGTGCACGTCACCCCGCCGGTCTCCGACCGGCACGTGAACGGGCCGGCGCCCATCGTCTGGCCGTAACCGAGGATCGGGGTGCCCTCGGCCGGGTTGGCCAGACAGCTTTCGCCCGCGCAGCGGGAGAGGAATCCACTGGTGTCCATGGTCACCGAAGCCGGTGGCGAGACGCTGAAGCAGAACGCTCCGTCGGGGATGCCGCGGCGCTGGTAGTCGATCTCGCAGCTGATATTGCGCGACGGGGACAGAAACGCCACGTAATTGTCCTGATCCGCGGCGGCCGACGGGACGAACAGAACGGTCCCGGCGCCGCCCAGCACAGCCGCCGCGGCGGTCAGCGCTTTTCTCAACACCCGCCAACCGTGCCATACCGGCGCGGGCGCCGGACCGATTTCGCGCCTCGCGGTCCCCTCATGGAATCTTCTGCCCGCACGCATAGCCCCTGACCGACGCGCGGTAACCTCATTCTCAAAGCGCGAGCACCGCGCCGAGGAAGGGGACGAAGCGCTCATGGGCGACCCTGACGACGACGTCGACGTGACTCGCGGCGACCGCTTCATCAAGACCGCTGTCGAGATCTTGGGCGAGACGGGACGCACCGACTTCACCGTGCAGGAGGTCGTCACCCGTTCCAAGACGTCGCTGCGCGCCTTCTATCAGCATTTCAGCAGCAAGGACGAGTTGCTGCTGGCCCTGTTCGACCGGACCATCGCGCAATCGGTGAACGGCTGGCGCACCGAAACCGACGGCCTGGACAGCACTGCGGCGCTGAAGCTGGTGATCGACCGCATCAGCCAGCAACCGGAATCGAGCACCCAAGACAGCCTCAATCGCGCCCTGTCTCTCTACAACCAACACCTGGCCGAGACACGTCCCCGCGACTACGCCCGGGTGCTCTCGCCCTTGCATCGACTGATTCGCGACATCGTGGGGCAGGGCATCACCGAGGGTGTCTTCAACCCGGGGGTGGACGTCGGGGCGGCCGCTGCCATCGTCATGCAGACGGTCATGGGGGCACAGCGGTTGCATTGGCTGGGAACGGAATTGAACGGAGCGCCCCTCGACGGCGGCCAACTGTATGACTTCTGCAGCCGCGCCCTGGGCATCCGGGAAGGCGACGAAGAACCCGGCACGCCGTCGCTGGCCGAGCTGTTCGCCCAGATCGGTATGCGGCCCGGAACCCGCGACGGCGAATTCGCGATGACGATGCCGGTCAGCCCGGCCGTCGTCAACACTTCCGGCGCGCTGCAGGGCGGCCTGATCGCGACGCTCGTCGACGTCGCGGGCGGGCAGTTCGGGCTGGACTACCTGCAGCCGGACACCACGATGACGACGGCGGACCTCTTCATTCGTTACCTGCGCCCGATCCGGCAGGGCTCGGCGTTCGCGGTGCCCCGGATGCTGCGATCCGGGCGGCGGGCGATGGTGATGCAGGTAGACATCTACGGTGACGGCGACGACGAGCTCGTCGCGACTGCGACCGTCAACTTCGCCGTCATCAACGGAGAGACGCCGACTGGCCTCAGCGGGACCTCCTGAGGCAGCTGTACACCTTGTCAGGCGAAGAGTGGTAACGTCATTACCACCTACAGAGAATTCAAGACTTCTCCCAAGGAGATCGCCATGCCGTCTCGCGAACTTTCCTTCCCCGTGTTCGACGCGGACAACCACATGTACGAGCCGCAGGAGGCGCTGACCAAGTTCCTGCCGGACAACCGCAAGAACGTCATCGACTACGTGCAGGTCCGCGGCCGCACCAAGATCGTGGTGCGCGGCCACATCAGCGAGTACATCCCCAATCCCACGTTCGAGGTGGTGGCACGCCCCGGCGCCCAGGAGGACTACTTCCGCAACGGCGCGCAAGGCAAGAGCTATCGCGAGATCCTGGGCGAGCCGATGAAGGCCATCCCCGCCTTCCGCGAACCCGGTGCCCGGCTGGAGGTCATGGACGAGCTCGGCATCGACTACGCCCTGATGTTCCCCACCCTGGCCAGCCTGGTCGAGGAGCGCATGAAGGACGACCCGGAGATGACCCACGACGTCATCCATGCGCTCAACCAATGGATGTACGAGCAGTGGTCCTTCAACTACCAGGACCGCATCTTCGCCACCCCGGTCATTACCCTGCCGATCGTCGACCGCGCGCTCGAAGAGCTTCAGTGGTGCCTCGAGCGCGGCGCGCGCACCGTGCTGGTGCGCCCCGCGCCGGTGCCCGGCTACAAGGGCAGCCGCTCGTTCGGGCTCGAGGAGTTCGACCCGTTCTGGCAGGCCTGCATCAAGGCCGAGATCCCCGTCTCGATGCACGCCTCGGACAGTGGGTACTCCGAATTCGCCAACGTCTGGGAACCCGGCGACGAGTTCCTGCCGTTCAAGCCGACCGCCTTCCGCAGCTTCGCGATGGGCCACCGGCCGATCTTGGACGCGATGGGCGCGCTGGTGTGCCACGGCGCGCTGTCGCGCAACCCCGCGCTGCGCATCCTGTCGATCGAAAACGGCGCCGACTGGGTGCCGGATCTGTTCAAGGGCCTCAAGGGCGTCTACAAGAAGATGCCGCAGTCGTTCAGCGAGGATCCGGTCGAGGCGTTCAAGCGCTGCGTCTACATCACCCCGTTCTGGGAGGACCGGTTCACCGAGATCGTCAAGATGGTGGGCACCGACCGCGTACTCTTCGGCTCCGACTGGCCGCATCCCGAAGGCCTGAAGGACCCCATCTCCTTCGTCGACGAGCTCACCGACTTCGACGAGGCGGACGTCGCCAAGATCATGGGCGGCAACCTGATGAAGCTGATGAAGGTCTCCTCGCCGGCGAAGAAGCCGGTCTCAGCCTGACCGGCCGTCGGTGCCTGACGGTTCGGCATCGGCGAAGACGAGGCCACCCCGAGTTGGCCTGCGGCGCTGCAGTTCTGCCCGGTTCAGGCCGGGCGCATCCCGCAGCCCGAAATGGGTATACGCCACCGTGGGGTCGCGGGCAGAGCGACGGGAGTACAGATGAGCGTGGCATCGCAGGGACGGGCGCCGATCGCGATCGACGCCGACGTCGAGTTTCTGACCCGGCAAATCGAGGCCCTCGAAGCGTTGGGCCGCAAGGATTCGGTCGATGAGGGCGAAGTTTACGACGTCAGCGTTCGGTGGGGTGTCGCATTGGCCGGGCGCCTGCCGAGGCTGGTGCACTACAGCTCGCTGGGGCTACTCGACGACGCGGACCGGCACCGGTTCGAGTCGTTGTGCACCGGACTCCGCGGGGTTTCCGGGCTCGCCGAGAAGTTGGGTCTGCCGCGCCCGGTGCTACCCGGTGACGAGGTCGCGCCGAAAAAGCGGCACCACCAATTCAGGATGCCGTTGCGTTCTTCGAAGCGAAGGTCCCAAGGCTGAGAAATTCCTTCTCCGGCAACACGATCCCGGTTCGGGGCTGGGGGCAATCCGGGTTGCGGCAGGTGAGCGCGACCATGTAGGCGTCATCGTCCTCGTTGAGGAACAGGAATCCAAGGTAGAGGGCGTGACCGACGTCGAAGTCGGCGCCGCCGCACACCCCGCAGTGCCCGCCCTTGGCGGTAACGTTTTCCAGAACGCGGTGCCGGGCAGCGGAATTCAGGTCGATCAGCTCCGGCCGCACCATCGGATCGCCATCGGTCATGTCAAATCTCCACGTCCTTGTCGTAGTGGACATGGTCTTCACGCCAGCCGCCCAGCCCCTTGCCGATGCCGGAATAGTCGTTGACGAACTCGATCCCATTGATCCACTTGACCATCTTGAAGCCGACCTGCGTCTCCACCCGCAACCGCAGCGGGGCACCATGTTTGATGGGCAAGGGCCGGCCGTTCATCTCGTAGGCCAGCAGCGTCTGCGGCTTATAGGCCAGTTCGAGGTCCATCACCTCGTAGAACTGTCCTCCCGGTGTCTCTGCGGCGGGTTCGTCGCGGCCGGTGTCCTGCATGCTGAGGAAGCAGATGTACTTGGCTTGCGGCAACGGCCGCACGACATCGGCCAACTGGGCCAGCGGAATTCCGCTCCACTCGCCGATGCTGGTCCAGCCTTGCACGCAGTTGTGCATCGTCCGCTGCGTTTGCCGTTCGGCGAGCGCGCGCAGCGCGGCCAGGTCCAGTGTCACCGGATTTTCGACGAGCCCACCGACCGGTAGCCGCCAGTCGACGAAGTTGTGGACCGCCATCACCTTGTATTCGGTGCTGGCGGGCGGCTTTCCGTTCACCCGGTGATCCTTGGTCAACCTGCGAACCGGATAGTCCTGCCGCGAATTCAGCGGACGCAGCAGAAGCAGGCGTGCGCCGGTGACCACGGCGCCCAGGATGCGGTGCACCTGGACGGGGTGGTGCAGGCTCCATTTGGTGGCGGCGACGTGGATGGCGATGATCACCCCGACGATGATCAGCGACAGCGCCGTCGCCCAGTTGATGTTGCGGACAGAGCCGAAGATCATCGACGCCGTCAGTTGGCCCCAGCCCCAGAAGAAGATCATCGACAGGTGAATCACGATGAAGACGACGAAGGCCAGCAACCCCAGGAAATGCAGGCTCCGCGCCCATTGCCGGCCACCCCACATCCGCACGTACCAGGGGAAGCGGGCCTCGATCGCCGGTGACTGCGCGGCCCCGGTCAGGATCTGGAAGGGCGCGAGGAGGAAAACGACGCCGGCATAGGTCAGCTTCTGGATGGCGTCCAAGGGCTCACCGGGCAGCAGCGGCGGCAGGTTGAACGACATGTACGTGACGATGTCGTTGGCGGCCTCGGGAAAGATCGACCACGAGTACGGCCAGTACCGGTGCCATTGACCGGTCGCGAAAAGCAGGACGTAGTACGACAGCCCGAGCAGAATCCAGCAGATCACCGAGAAGAAGTGCCAATGGCGCCCCATGCCCAATTTCTTGTGACCGGGCAGCGCCACCAGTGAGCTGTAGGACTCCTCTTCGTCGAGCGTGTCATACAGCCGGTTGCGCGGCATGACCTTGCGGGTGAAGCGCGCCCATTCGCTGCCGGGTTTGCTGTCGTCGTGCCAGTACAGCTTGGGGTGGGTGCCGAGGATCTCGATGCCGCTACGGATCATCAGCGTGACGAACAAGACGTTGAGCCAGTGGTCCACTCGCAGCCACACCGGGTAGTCGAGGGTCGTCATACCTGAACTCCACTCAGTCGTACCACTGCTGCCGTTGCGGGTAAGCCACGTTGATTCCGGACAGCACCGTCGTGTGCACCACGACGAAGCCCGCGGCGAACACGAGAGCGAACGTGCCCGGCGCCAAGTCCCATCGGCCGGTCAACGCTTCCAGTCCGGGCAGGGTGACCCATCGGCTGACCAGGTAGCCGGCGAGAAAGGTCAGGCACACCAAACTGCCCAGATACCAGCCCGCCTCGGGGACACGCGGTTTGCGGGCGAGCATCATCGCGGCCGCGGCCGCCAGGCAACAGATCGTCAGCAGAGCCACGTAGCCCGCGAAGTACGCCGGCACCCCCGGTTGCGTGGTCACGAGGTAGAGATGGACGGCCACCAGGCCCGCCAGGAGCGATCCGCCCAATGCGGTCACGGCTCGGGGCATATTGAAGGCGACCCAGCCGTTCAGGGTGAGCACGGGCGCGGTCATGACGCTTCGCCAGGCCGGGATCAAACGCCGGGGGACCACATTGACCATGGCCGCGTGATACCCGCGCCGAGTAATTACAAACCGTCCTGGTTTAATTACCGGGCTGGATCTGAGCGCGGCTCAGCCGCACGCCACGCGAGGAAAATGGTTGCACTGAGCACCCGGACGCCATTGATATTCTTGATGCCTGCGCCTGGCGCGAGCTCAGCGCTTTATGACCAGCTTGCGGGACTCGGTCCGAGAAAGGGTCCGTAGGAGGGACGGCCAATGGCGGCCGAAAGTAATTGGGACAAGACCGTGGGTGCGGCCGACGATGTGCGCCGCGTTTTCGACAATGTTCCCGCCCTATTGGTTGGCCTCGAAGGGCCCGACCACCGCTTCGTCGCGGCCAACGCCGCCTACCGCACGCTCAGCCCGCCCGTCGACACGATCGGGCTGCTGGTGCGCGAGGTCTATCCGGAGCTGGAGAGCCAGCAGATCTTGCAGATGTTCGACCGGGTGTATGAGACGGGCGAGCCGCAGTCGGGCACCGAGTGGCGGGTGCAGGCCGACTTCGAGGGCTCGGGAACGGCGCAGGAACACTTCTTCGATTTCATCGTCACGGCGCGGCGCGCCGATGACGGCTCGGTCGAGGGCGTGCAGCTCGCCTTCGTCGATGTGACCGACCGGGTGCGGGCGCGGCTGGCCGCCGAGTCGCGGATGCAGGAGCTGTCCGAGCGGTACCGCAACGTCCGCCATTCGGCCACCATCATGCAGCAGGCGTTGCTGGCGCCGTCGGTGCCCGTCGTCCCCGGCGCCGATGTCGCGGCCGAGTACCTCGTCGCGGCGGAGGACACGGCCGCCGGTGGCGACTGGTTCGATGCGATCCCCCTTGGGGATCGACTCGTTCTCATCGTTGGCGACGTCGTCGGCCATGGCGTCGAGGCCGCCGCGGTGATGTCGCAACTGCGCACCGCGCTGCGGATGCAGATCTTGGCGGGGTATCCCGTCGCCGAGGCGCTGGCGGCGGTCGACCGCTTCCACGAACATGTGCCGGGTTCGAGGTCGGCCACCGTGTGCGTGGGCTCGCTCGACTTCACCACCGGCGAATTCCAGTACTGCACCGCCGGGCACCCGCCGCCACTGCTCGTCGGGGCGCAGGCCGCCGCGCGCTATCTCGTGCCCTCTGGAGCCGGCCCGTTGGGCAGCGGCATCGGTTTTCCGGTCCGCACCGAATTCCTCGACCTGGGCGACACGGTGATGCTCTACACCGACGGTCTGATCGAACGCCCCGGCCGGCCGCTGGCGGCCAGCACCGCCGAATTCGCCGACCTGGCCGCGAACATCGCCGCCGGCCAGAGCGGGTTCGTGATCGAGCCCTCGGGGCGACCCATTGACCGGATCTGTTCGGAGACTTTGGAATTGCTGCTGCGGTCGACCGGTTACAACGACGACATCACCCTGCTGGCGGCGCAACGGCGCACGCCGCCACCACCGCTTCAGATGACACTGGATGCCACCATCCACGCCGCGCGCGCGGTGCGCGCCCGCCTGCGTCAATGGCTTTCCGAGGCCGGTGCCGACTCCGACGACATTTCCGACATCGTGCACGCGATCTCGGAATTCGTCGAGAACGCCGTCGAACACGGTTATGCGACAGAGGTTTCCGACGGTATCGCCGTCGAGGCGTCGCTGGCGGGAGACGGCCACCTGCACGCGTCGGTCATCGACCAGGGGCAGTGGAAGGACCACCGCGAAGGCGAGCAGGGCCGCGGCCGCGGCCTTGCCATGGCCGAGGCCCTGGTGTCCAGCGCGCACGTCACCCATGGGCCCGGCGGGACGACCGCGAGCTTGACGCACCGCCTGTCGCGGCCGGCCAATTTCGTGACCGACACCCTCGTCAGCCGAGCGGATCAGCAACGGTCGACAAACTCCGAATTCGCCTCCGTGGTAGCAGAACCGGGCCGCATCGTCGTCAGCGGCGACGTCGACTCCAACAGCGCGTCCGCACTGGATCGCCAGATCGCCGTCGAAAGCCGTTCCGGCGTCGCGCCGCTGACGATCGATCTGAGCGCCGTCACCCAGCTGGGTTCGGCCGGCGTCAGCGCGCTGGCCGCCGCGCGCGACCGAGCACAACGACACGGCACTGAATACGTACTGGTAGCCCCGCCGGGAAGCCCGGCGCACCATGTCTTGTCGCTGGTACAGCTTCCGGTGGCCGGTGGTCTCGCCGAGAATCTCGTCGCGGAGGGCTAGGGTCGGTCGGACCGCTGGCCGTGCCGCACCTGCTTGAACGGCACACCGCGGTCGGCTGCGTATTCCCGCGGGAAGCCCAGCACCCGCTCACCGATGACGTTGCGGGCCATTTCCGTGGTGCCACCGCCCATCGCGACGGTCTGCCGGGATAGGTAGCGCAGCCCGGCTTCCAGGCCTTCACCCGGTTCGCCGACGACACCGGCGCTTCCGGCGATGGCCATGGCGGTGTCGATGTCGACGAACACCGTCTCCGCGTGAAACAGCCTGATGAGTGTGCCCGCGGCTGGCGGCAGCGTGCCGTCTCGGACGCTGCGGTAGACGTGGCCGATCAGCTGCTCGGCCACCGCGCGCTGCACAAGTGCACGGCCGGCCAGCTGCTGCACGCGTTCGTCACCGCCCTGACCCGTCTTGTCGATAAGGCTCACGTAGTCAACGGGATTCGCGTTGCCGCCCTCGCTGCCGCTGCCGCTGGCGAACTCGGACCCCTGCCCCACCGCCCGACGTTCGTGATACAGCTGCCGCGACGCGACCGCCCAGCCGCCGTCGACCTCCCCGACGACGGCGTCGTCGCCGACATCCACCGCGTCGAGGAACTCCTCGCAGAACTCGGTGGACCCGCTCAGCATGGTGATGCGCCGCAAGGTGATTCCCGGATGGGCGATGGGCACCAGGAACATGGTCAAGCCCTCATGCTTGGGCACATCCCAGTTGGTGCGCGCCAGACACAGCCCGTAGTCTGCCGCGAACGCACTGGTGCTCCACGTCTTGGCGCCGTTGAGCACCCAGCGGTCGCCCTGGCGCTCGGCCCGCGTGATGACGCCGGCGAGGTCGGATCCGCCGCTGGGCTCGGACAACAACTGCACCAGCACCTCGTCGCCGCGCAGCGCCGCACCGATGTGTTGCCTCTTTTGGTCCTCGCTGCCGGTGTCGAGCAGCGTGGCGCAGCAGATGGTGAACGTCGGAGTGTTGAGGATGAGCGGCATCTCGTAGGTCAGGGATTCCGCGTCGAACGCCTTCTGATACTCGTAGTCCAGCCCGAGGCCGCCGTACTCGCGGGGGAAGCAGATCCCGGCGAATCCGCCGTCGTACAGCCGCTTTTGCAGTTCCCGGGCCCGCAGCCAGGATCGCTCGTCGTCGCGCGGGGCGGGCGGGGGCGACTCGGGGTCGATGCGGGGCATGTTGTCCGCCAGCCACGCCCTGGCCCGGGCCGCGAATTCGGCAACGGATTCGGTCGGCGTCATCTGTTGCAACGACCCGCCTTCTCGTGCTCGTACACACGCAGGTTGTGTTCCTCGGGTGTCCCGAACATGGAGCGGTACAACGTGATCCGGCGCAGGTAGAGATGCAGGTCGTGTTCCCAGGTGACACCGATTCCGCCGTGCATCTGCACGCAGGCCTGGACGATCTGGCCGGCCATCTCCCCCACGTACGACTTGGCGATGCTGGCCGACAGGCCCGCCCCGGGACAGTTCGCGGCCACGTCGGCGACCGCCGCGGCCGTGGTGGCCCGGCAGGCCTCCAGCCACAGCTTCATGTCGGCGAACTTGTGTTTGAGTGCCTGGTAGGACGCCAGCGGCCGTCCGAAGGTATGCCGGTCCAGCGCCCACCGGACGGTCAGGTCGAACACCGTCTGCAGGATGCCGACCACCTCGGCGCACTGCAGGGTCTGGGCGATCTGGCCCTGCCGGTCGACCAGCGCGGGGGTCTCGGCGGGCGTGCCGACGGCCGCCGATCGCTCCACCACGACACCGTCGAAACGCGCCCGGGCGTATTGCTTGACCAGATCGATCGACTGCTGCGCCTCGATCGTGACCCCCGGCGCATCCGTGGGGACCAGAAACTGGCGCAGCTCGTCCCCGCAGCGCGCCACCACCAGCAGCAGCGCGCTCTGCGCGCCGGCCTCCACCCGGTCCTTGATCCCGTCGATGCGGTAGCCCGAATCGGTTGGGGTGGCCGTGACCGACGGATTCAACGGCGCCCAGCCCCGGCCCGGTTCCGAAACCGCCCAGGACGCCACGGTTTCACCGGACATCAAGGCCTCGATGGTGGCGGTGTGCTCCTGGCGGTCGGCGCTCTCGGCGAGTGCGGCGAGCACGACGCTGACCGGATACAACGGCCCGGGCGCGACCGTCTTCCCGAGCAGTTCGGCGACCGTGGCCAGATCCGCCAGGCCGTTGTCCGAGACGCTGCCGCCGCCCAATTCCTCGGGCACCAACAGCCCGGTCCAGCCGAGTTCGGCGGCGCGCCGCCACCACGCCGGATCGAACGACTCCCCCGCGGCGTGCAACTCGCGCACGCGGCGCAGCGGCGCTTCCTTTTCCAAGAAAGCTTGGGTTGTCGAGGTGAACAGCGTCTTTTCGGGAGAGTCGAGTGTCGTCATGCTGCCTCTCGTCCGAATTCGCCGGCGTTTCGATGGTAGCAACGGGCGCTACGGTAAGAGATACCGGAGTCGCGTCGGTAGCTCTGCCGACCGCTACATGGCGAACACACGGCGCAGGGAGCGCGCGTGCAGGGCCCGGTTCTCCTGCGAAACGACCCAGTCGGGAACCAGTGAGTCGAAGCCGTTGAATGCGGCTGCGATGACGTGCAATTCGGTGTGCACGTAGGCGTGCAGCAGCCTGTTCGCATAGTCGATCGCTTCGTCGCGGCACGGATCGATCTCCGCGCAGCTGATGAACGTGGGCGGCAGGCCCTCGAGGTTCGCCCGGTGCGCGGGGACGTGTTGACCGGTGGCGCTCGCGTGCCCGAGGTAGTGACCCCACGCCCGGCTCACCGCCGGCCCGTTGAGCCCCGGCGTGCGCTGGAACTCACGCCGCGACTGGGTGGCATCGGAGTCGAGCATCGGCTGGTGCAGGATCTGCACCAGGATCTGCGGGCCCTCGTCGTCGAACATGCGCTGACTGAGGCCCGCGACCAGCGCGGCACCCGCGTCCCGCCCCATCACCGCGATGCGGTTGACATCCACGTCCAGCTCGGCGCAATTGCGGATCGCGTAATAAAAGCCCGCCTCTATGTCGTCCAACGCCGCCGGGCAGGGATGTTCCGGCGCGAGCCGGTAGTCGACCGATATCAGCAGGCAACCGCCTTCTCTGGCCAGCTCCACGCATTGCGCGTGATCCGTGTCGAGGTTGCCGGTCACGAAGCCACCGCCGTGGGCGTACAGGACAAGGGGGGAACCCGAGTCCGCTCGGTCGAGGTCGGGGCCCCGGTAGAGGCGAAGCTTCAGCTGATGGCCGCCCGGGCCGGCGATCGTGCGCGTCTCGATGGCCACACCGGCGGTGTCGGCTGCCGTGGCGCGCTCGGCGGCGAGCCGGTCGGCGTGCTCGCGTTCGGCGGGCAATGTCTCGGCGCGGAATTCGACGACGCCCAGCGCGGCTGCCACCTCCCGAAGCACCGGGTCGATCCGGGTAAGGCCCTGCGGCCGCGACAGATTCGTCTGTGTCATACCTTCTCATCTTCCGGCTCATGAATGCGGGCTCGTCCGGTGCCGGCACGGTGCCGCGCCGGAAACCCTCTTCAACGTAGACCTGCGAATCCGTGCGGTGAAGGATGAGGTGCTTCTCGCTTGAGCGTGGGCCAGATTCACCGTTCTCCGGGGAGCGCCTTGACGGTCGCCGGCAGCCCGTAGAGAGCGGTCGCGTTGCCGCGCATGATCCGCTCGCGCTGGTCGGCCGGGAATCGGTTGATCGCGTAGGCCGGCGAGTCGTAGCTCCAATGCGGGTAGTCCGTCGAGAACATCAGGTTGTCGCCCAGGTCCATCATCTCCAGGTACTCCCGGAACTGCACGGTGCCGGCGTCTTCGAGCGGCTGGGTGGTGAACCGAACATGTTCTCGCACATACTCCGACGGGCGGCGCCGCACATGCGGCAGGTCGCCGCGGCGGGCTTCCCAGATGCGGTCCATCCGCGACATCACCGGCATCGCCCACGTAAAACCACCTTCGACGAACACCACCCGCAGCTCGGGGTGGCGGTCGAACGCGCCGTCGAACACCAGGCTCATCAGGTGCGAGACGTACAGCAGCGGCCAGGAGGCGAAGAAGTCGTGCCAGTGCGCGGGATTGCCGACCGGGTACAGCGGAATGAGCTCGAACGGCGTCTGCCCCATCAGGTGGGTGGCCACCGGGAAACCGTTGCGCGCCGCCGCTTCGTAGAGAGGGTCGAAATGCGGGTTACCGAAGGGGATCCCGCGGGTCTGCGGTGTCATCAGCACCTGGGCCATGTACGGATGCCCCGCCCATCGTTCGACCTCGCGGCCGGCCTGCTCCGGGGTCTGCGCGCTGACGCTGATCGATCCCCGCCAGCGGCCGTGCCAGTTGTACTTGTCCAGCCAGACATCGGCGAGCCAGTCGTTATAGGTCGATTTGAGAACGTGTTCGGCCTGCGGCAGCTGCGCGTCGCACATCGGCTCGAGCGTCGCGATGCTCACGCCGGCGTCGAGCAGCAACTGCTTGGCGGCGAAATCCGGGTCGCTGCCGGCGACCCCGCCACCGGGCGGGGCTGCGTCGAGGCGCAACGACATCGTCTTGTATGAATCGGGGGTGTCATAGAAGTGCGGCACGGGGCTCACCGCGTTGCCCGTCGGCCAGATCTTGTCGACCCATTCGGCGGGCGCGTAGGACTTCAGCACGTCGGCCGAGACCGGCAACGGGTGCACGTCGGTGTCGACGATGGTGACCGCTATTTCTTCGTCATGACCCGTCGTCGAGCCGACCCGTTCGATGGTCGTCATTGGACACGCTCCTTCAGCCCGTAGAGTTCGCTGGCGTTGCGCCACAGCACCTTTTCACGTTGCTCGGCATCGAGGCCCTCCGCGATGCCCTCCGGCGGCGAGCTGGACCAATGCGGATAGCTCGAGCCGTACATCAGCAGGTCGGACTTGCCGGTGAAATCCATCCAGCGCCGCATGTCGCCGGCGTCGGTCGGTCCGTCGAACGCCGACGAGCAGAACCTGACGTGGCCGGGCAGGTATTCGCTCGGGTACCGGTCGACCCACGGCGTCTGGTCCCGCATCGACACCCAGAACGTGTCCAGCCGCCAGATCAACGGGGTGAGGATGTCGTAGCCGCCGTCGGCGAAGACGAACGTGAGGCCGGGGTGCCGGCCGAACACCCCCTCGACGATGAGGGTGGCCAGGTGGACGAAGTAGTTCAGCGGCATGAACGCCGCGTATCCCGGATAGGTGTGGGCGTGCCCGGCGAAGGTGGGCGGGTAGTCGACGCCGTTGCCACCGTTGATGTGCACGGCCACCGGTAGCCCGTGCGCGGCGGCGGCCTCCCAGATCGGCTCGAACATCGGTTTGCCGTAGGGCTCGCGTGACTGCATCGGGACGCCGACCTGCACCAGTTTCGGGTGATCGGCCAGGCGCTCGATCTCGGCGACTGCCCCTTTGGGATCCTCGGGATTGACCCGGATGGTGCCCCGGAATCGATCGGCGGAGTCGGGCTCGAGCCAGCGGTCGAGCAGCCAGTCGTTGACCGCCGCGCAGATCCTGCTGTTGAGCAGGTAGTCGGCGATGTTGCCGCGAGTCAGCGGATTGAGGATGGCGTATTCGACGCCCATGTCATCGAAGAGGTGCCGGCTCACGGTGTCTGGGTCCGAACCCGGGTAGTGCTCCCCGTAGAGGTCTTTGCGGTAATCCCCGCCGGGCGCCTGATACCACTGCTGTTCGACGTCGGGGATCGATCGCAGTCGGTGGGCGGCGGGCAGGTAGCGCCGGATCTCCGCGTTGGAGCGGAAATGCGGCTGCACGTTGGCGTCGATGATCGGTGGGCTCATGCGGTCAGGTACACCTCCCCCTCGGCGACCTCGACCTGGTAGGTGCGGATGCGCCGGGTCGGATCGGCGACGCTCTGTCCGGTGGTGATATCGAATTCCCAGTTGTGCCAAGGGCATCGGACGATCTGCCCGTCGCGGACCCGCCGCAGCCCGCCGGGTTCGTCCGGGGCGAACTCGTTGGTGCCACCGATCAGACCGAGGCACAGCGGGGCGCCCTCGTGAGAGCAGTAGTTCACGATCGCGTAGAACTCGCCGCGCACGTTGTACACGCCGACCCCGAACTTCCCGACGTCGACCAGCTTCATCCCGCCGGGCGGCAGATCGTCCAGCGAGCACACCAATCGCCGTTCGGGCATTCGCCTCACCGCCTCCCGACGCCACGCAACCTCAATACTGAGCCCGTTACGGTAACCACGACAAGCCGTTGGGCTTAGTTGCTATCTATACTATGATAGCGATATTCCCCGCATTCCGATCCGCTTGCCGGCTGCCTCAGGAGGAGCGCTGATGACGCTCAGCACCGACCCCGCCAACCAGCCCGTCACGCTCGACCTCACCGGAGAAACCAGCCCCTACCCGTTCTTCGAATACATGAGGCGCACGGACCCGGTTTGGCACGGCGCTCTGGCGGACCACTCGCAGATGCCTGAAGAGCTGCGGCCGGGCGACGAGTGGGTGTTGTTCGGTTACGACCCGGTGTTCCAGGCGTTCCGCGACGACCGCATCTTCAGCTCCCACAAGTACGACGAGACCATCGGTTTGGTGATGGGACACACCATCCTGGCGATGGGCGGAAAGGAACACCACGATCACCGCAACCTGGTGGCCAAGGCCTTCCGCGCGACCGCGCTGGAACGCTGGGAGCCGTCGGTGATCGGACCGGTCTGCGATCGACTGGTTGACGAGATCAAGAACGACGGCCACGCCGACCTGGTCAAGGCGGTGACGTTCGAATTCCCCACCAGGATCATCTCCACGCTGCTCGGTTTGCCCCCCGAGGATCTCGACTTATTCCGGCGGCTATCCCTCGATCTCATCTCGATCCCGACCGACATCATGGCGGGGCTGAACGCGGCGGCGGAGTTGCACGGCTACTTCCTCGAACAGGTCGAGCAGCGGCGGCGCAAGCACACCGACGACATCATCGGGGACCTGGTCGCGGCCGAGATCGACGGGGAGAAGCTCACCGACGAGGCCATCATTGCGTTTCTGCGGCTGCTGCTGCCCGCAGGACTGGAAACCACCTACCGCTCGTCGGGCAACCTGCTGTACCTGCTGCTGACCCACCCCGAGCAGCTCGACCTCGTCTACCGGGACCGGTCGCTGATACCGATGGCGATCGAGGAGGGCCTGCGCTTCGAAACGCCACTGACGATGGTCATGCGGACCACGACCGAAGAGGTCGAAATCGGCGGCAAGACAATCCCGGCCGATGCCCAGATCGACATGTGCATGGGCTCGGCCAACCGCGACGAGACCCGCTGGACCGACCCCAACACCTTCGACATCCGCCGGCCGCGGCAAGCGCACATCGCGTTCGCCGGCGGTATTCACATGTGCCTCGGCATGCATCTGGCCCGGCTCGAGACGCGGGTCATGCTGAACAGCCTCTTCGACCGCGTCACAGATCTGGCCTTCGTGGCCGACGACGGAACGGGCCAGGAATCGAAGATCGTCGGGCTGACGTTCCGCTCCCCCAACAAGCTTCCGGTCACGTTCGCCCCGGCGGCATGAGAAGCCGCGCGGCGCTCCTGCACGACGTCGGCGGCCCCTGGTCGGTCGAGGAATTCGAACTCGACCCGCCCCGTGCCGGCGAAGTCCTGGTCGAGATGGCGGCGGCCGGGCTGTGTCACTCCGACGACCACATCCTCAAAGGTGACATGTCGGCGCCCAACGAGGTGATGCGATCCCTCGGCCTGCCGACCATGTTCCCGATGATCGGCGGCCATGAGGGCTCCGGGATCGTGCGGCAAGTCGGCGACGGGGTAACGGATTTCGCCCCCGGCGACCACGTGGTGATGTCGTTCGTCGCGGTGTGCGGCCAGTGCCGCTGGTGTGCCACCGGCATGGAATACATCTGCGATGTCGGCGCTTTCACCCTGACACCGGGGATGCCCACCGACGGCACTTTTCGTCATCACACCGCCGACGGCCGGCCGCTCGGACATCTGGCCAAGGTCGGGGCGTTCGCCGAACACACCGTGGTGTCGACGAATTCACTGGTGAAGATCGAGCCGCACCTGCCTCTGGCGCCGAGCGCGTTGCTGTCGTGCGCTATTCCAACCGGCTACGGTTCGGCCGCCAATCGCGCCGGCGTGCGCGGCGGCGACACGGTGGTCGTCGTAGGCGTGGGCGGAATCGGTACGGGGGCGATCCAGGGCGCGCGGATCAGCGGTGCCGCACAGATCGTCGCGGTGGACCCGGTGGACTTCAAGCAGAAATCGGCGTTGCAGTTCGGCGCGACCCACAGCGCCGCCACGATCGCCGAGGCGCAGGACTTGGTGCGGGACTTGACATACGGCGTGATGGCCGACGCCGTGGTGGTCTCACCATCGCTGATCACCGCCGACGACGTCCGCGACGCGCTGAAGCTGACCCGCAAGGGCGGGACATGCGTCCTCACCGGCATGACCTCGCAACTGACCCACTCGGTGAAGATCGACCTGCAGGAGTTCATCCTGATGAACAAGACGCTGGCGGGGACGATATTCGGCTCGTGCAACCCGCGGGCGGACATCGCCCGGCTGGCCAGGCTTTACCAGACCGGGCAGCTCCAGCTCGACGAAATGATCACCCGGCGCTACCGCCTCGAGGAGATCAACGATGCCTACGACGACCTCCGCAACGGCAAGATCATCCGGGGCATCATCGATTTCGGGGTCAGCTGAGGCCCTTTCGACGCATCACCCGCTGCAGTTGGCCGTAAGCGTCGATGGGACTGTGCAGCGCCAGACCGCCGTCGGCATGCACGACTTGGCCTGTCACCCATGGCAGTTCGAGGACGCCCACGATCGCCCCCGCCACGTCGACGACCTCCCCCAAACCGCCCAGTGCGGTCCGCTCGGACAGGGCCGCCACCCAGCCGGGCAGCTGTTCGGGTTTGGCCAACATCGGCGTGCGGGTGACGCCCGGGCCGACCGCGTTCACGCGGATTCCGTACCCACCCCACTCCGCCGCGGCGACCTTCACCAGCATGTCGACGCCCGCCTTGGACACGCAGTAGGCGCCCATGTCGCGGTCGGCGACGGTTCCGCTGATGCTGGAGACCGCGACAACCGAGCCGCCCACCCCGGCGTCGATCATGGCCCGCGCCGCCGCGCGAATCGTCAGCCAGGTGCCCGTGAGGTTGACGGCCAGCACCCGGTTCCATTCCGACGGTGACTGTTCGAGCAATAGCCCCGAGGCGCCGACGCCGGCGCAGGTGACGACTCGGGTGGGGGCGCCGTGGTCGCGCACGGTTTGCGCCATCGCGGCAGACACCGCGTCGGGATCGCTGATGTCGCAAGTGATATCGGCATTCGTGAGGTCCCACACCACAACGTCGTGTCCCGCTTCACGCAGCCGCGCGGCGACTTCTCGCCCGATGCCGGACGCGCCTCCGGTTACCAGGGCGGTGCTCACTGCGCCCGCCCGATCAACTCGACGAGTACGCCGTCCGGTGCGATGATCACCGCCATTGCGACGGTCCTCCCGTCCGGGGCCACGACATCGATGCGGCGAACGCCCTCGGTGAAACCCAATGCAGCCAAGCCAGACAGCGTCTGGTCGACGTCACGCTGAAATGACAGCAGGAAGAATCCGTGCCGGGGCGCCCTGGTCGCCGAGCTCGCGGGCAGCGCCGGGTCGGCGCCCGCCAACTCCACGAGTTCGACGATCCCACTGCCCGGCGTCTGCGGATCGCCGAGAAAGATCGACCGCAGCCGATCGGTCGCGGCGCCGAACAGTTCTGGCCAATCACCGGTGAAGTGATAGTCGATCAATTGGCTGAGGCCTAGCCCGTCACGCCAGAATCGAAGCGATCGTTCGACGTCCGAGGTGCATATCGCCGAGTGGTGCACACCGAGCACAAGCTGCCTCCTACGGTGTCCCTAGATGACCTTGGCCAATGTGTGATCCCAGAGCTCGCGCGCAAGCACGGGATCGTCGGCCGCGCGGTTGGCCCTGGCGACTTTGCCGTTCGCGTAGTACTCGCCGGACGACCAGTCGACGCCGGGCGTGCTGGAGGCCAACCACACCAGTTGGTCGGCGCCTTGATCCGGGGTTTTGATGAGGCGACGCACCGGGGTGCGCTGCATGGTGGTCAGGAATCGTGAACCCGACGAGTGGCCGATGTTGGTGTTGACAAAGCCCGGATGCACGACGGCGGTCGAAAGCCCGTCGTCGTGGTAGCGGCGATGTAATTCCCTGGTGAACAAGATGTTTGCGAGTTTGGCCAACGCATAGGCCGTGCTCGGCCGGCGTCGCCCGGTCGTGTCGAAATCGGTGAGGGTGACGTTGCGGAGCAGCCGCTGCGACGAGCTCGAGGTGTTGACGATCGTGGCGCGCGAAGCCACGAGCACATCGAGCAGAAGTGTGGTGAGCAGAAACGGCGCCAGGTAGTTGACCTGAAGGGTGATCTCGTGGCCGTCGGCCGTTTCGGTCAGCTTGCTGAACACGCCCCCGGCGTTGTTGCCCAAAACATCGATGCGCGGATATTCCGAGCGGATCTTGTCGGCCAGGGCCCGCACTTGGCCCAGATCGGCGAAGTCGGCCACGAAATAGGCGGCGTCCAGCTCCGCGGCCATGGCGGCAGCCTTTCGTTCGGTGCGACCGACCAATACGACGTTCGCGCCGGTGCGGCGGAGCCGGCGCGCCGCCGCGGCGCCGATGCCGTCGCTGGCACCGGTGATCACGATCGTCCTCCGCGTCATTGCCTCGTCCTCCACGGGGAGCCTAGCCGTCGCGATCGTCGCAAAACGCCAACTAAGCGGGTCGCTCACCCCCGGCGGTCACTCAGGTCAACGAGTAGCGCACCGGCAGGTGCTTGAGGCCGCCGACGAACGTGGTGGCCACCAGCTCCGGCTCCCCGGTCAGCTCGATGGATTTCAGCCTGGGCAGTAGCTCGGTGAAGAAGCTGTTGACCTCCATGCGCGCCAACGCCGCGCCCATGCAGAAGTGCACCCCGTACCCGAAGGCGAGGTGCTTGTTGGGATCGCGCCCGACGTCGAAGCGGAACGGGTCGACGAACACGTCCTCGTCACGGTTGGCCGACACGTAGGACAGCAGTACCGAATCCCCCGCCGCGATGGGCACCCCGCGCACGGTCGTGTCTTCGGTGGCGGTGCGCATGAATTCCTTGACCGGGGTGACCCAGCGGATCATCTCCTCGGTGGCCAGCGGCATCAAGTCGAGGTTGTCGCGCAGCCGCCCGAGCTGGTCGGGGTTCTCGATGAGCGCCTGCAGGCCACCGGAGATGGTCGCGCTGGTGGTGTCGTGCCCTGCGGTGGCGACGATGAGGTAGTAGGACACCGTGTCGATGTCCGACAGCGGCTCGCCGTCGACGCGGGCGTTGGCGATCGCGGACGCCAGATCATCGGTCGGGTGCTCGCGACGCGACTCGGTCACCCCGTTGAAGTACTGGAACATGTCGAACAACGCGGGCAGCTGATCCTCGTTGCCGGTACCCCGTTTGAATTCGGAATCGTCGCTGCCGAACAATTCCTGGGTCAACTTGAGCATCCTGGGGAAGTCGGCCTCCGGCAGGCCGAGCAGCGACATGATCACGTACAGCGGGTAATTGACTGCCACTTCCTGAACGAAGTCACATTCCGGACTTGCGGCCATCATCTTGTCCACGTAGATCCTGGCGAGCTCGTCCACACGAACCTTCAACGCCCGCATCGCCTTCGGACGGAACCAATCGGAACCGATCGCCCGCACCACCCGGTGCTGCGGATCGTCGAGGTGGATCAGCGTGCGCACGCCCGCGGCCGCCTGCATCTCGTCGCCCTCGGCGTTCGTCAGGACGGGTCGTGGCCAGTTGGTGAACAGCATGTTCTCGCGTTCGATGTCCATGATGTCGGCGTGCTTGGTGATCGCCCAGAATGGCCGGTAGTTCGGCACCTCGACCCAGGACACGGGCGCGCTGGCGCGCAGGTGGGTCAGCGCGGCATGCAGTCGCCGCTCGTCGGTGTATGCCAGGGGATCTGCCAGCAGCTTGGCGGACTCGTCTACCGTGGCTGTGCTCACTCGCGAAACTCCTTCAAAACGGCGGTAATACAGGGTTGGGAGGCGTTCATGAAGATGGGCAGCACGCGGTCGACCGCGCCGTGGCAGCGGTCCTTGAGCGCGGTGGCGACGCCGGTCACCGGGCCGACGACCGCGAAGGCCGCCAGCATCTCGTCGTCGATCAGCGAAGCCATGGCGTCCCACTCACCGGCCAGCGAAAGGCGGTGCAGTTCGGTCTGCAGGTCTCCCCAGCCATGCACGTCCAGCACCCTGCGGTAAGCGGGCGTCGACCCGTAGAAGGCGATCTGCTTGCGCACGGCGGCGGTGGCGGCGGCCAGTTCGTCTTCGTTCTCCCCGGTCGCGATCAGCACCTCGCCGGACACCTCAAAGTCGCTGCGACGCCGGCCCGCTCGCTGCAGGCCGCGCTCCAACGCCGGGACGGTGACTTCGTCGAGGTAGCGCTTCGAGACCATCGGGTGACCGAGGTGACCGTCGGCGACCTCGCCGCACATCTCGGTCATCGCTTCGCCCACCGCCGCGATGAAAACCTTGGGGACGGAATAGGGCTGTGGCTCGGGCGTGAACATCGGGGTCATGATTTTGTGCGTGTAGAAATCTCCCTCGAAACGCAGCTTTGTCCCGTCTTTCCACGCGGACCAGATCGCGTGCAGGGCGGCGACGAATTCGCGCATCCGGCGGGCGGGATGGCTCCACGGCATGCTGAACCGTTTCTCGATGTGGGGCTGGATCTGAGTGCCCAGGCCGAGGATGAACCGGCCCCGCGAGAACGCCTGCAGGTCCCAAGCGGTGTTGGCGACGATCATCGGATTGCGGGCGAACGCCACCGCGATGTTGGTGCCGAGTTCGAGTCGCGACGTGTGCTCAGCGGCCAGTAGTAACGGCAGGAATGGGTCGTGACTGGTTTCCGCCGTCCAGCCGCCGTCATACCCGTCTCGCTCCAGGGCGATCGCCGCATCGGTCACCCGTGCCAACTGATTGGGGATGCCCCCGTCGACCTTGAGGTGGGCGGCGTCGGGCATGCGGGTAACTTTACCGTAAGCGATCCAGTATGTGACCCCACGGATCCGCTCGCGTGACGAATCTTCCATGAGGTAGGACATAGGCATGCCGAAATCCCAGGACTGGGGAGAAACGCTCGACGATCTCGCGCGGCGCCGTCGGCGCGCGAGCGAGATGGGCGGGCCGGAGCGGCTCGACAAGCACCGCGGCAAGGGCAAGCTCGACGCCCGCGCGCGCATCGACCGGCTGCTCGACCCTGGCTCCTTCCGGGAAATCGGCACCCTGGTGGGGGGCCAGGTTGCGGCCGACGGGATCGTCGTCGGCTCCGGTTTGATCAACGGCTCGCCGGTGATGCTGGGCGCCGAGGACTTCACCACGATGGCCGGCAGCATCGGCCCAGGCGGCAACTCGAAGCGCTACCGCATCGCCGAACTCGCCCTGCGGGACAAGGTTCCCCTGGTGATGCTGCTCGAAGGTGCCGGCTTTCGTCCTGGCGGTGGGCATTACGGCCGCACCCCAACCGACCTGCTCGCCCAGGCGCAGTGCTCGGGCCGGGTACCGACCGTCGCCGCCGTCCTCGGCCCCTCGGCCGGACATGGCGCCCTGGTCGCCCCGGTCTGCGACTTCCGGATCATGAGCAGACAGGGCGCGATCTTCACCGCCGGGCCGCCGGTCGTCAAAGAGTCTACGGGCGAGGACATTTCGAAGGAGGACCTCGGCGGACCCGTCACCGCCGTTCCGAGCGGGGTGATCCACAACGTCGCCGAGGACGACGAAGCCGTGATCGCCGATATTCGGCGGTACCTGTCGTATTTCCCGCCGAGCGCGTGGTCATACCCGGCGCCGCTGCCGCCGGACGCGGACAGCGAGCCACGTGCGACGCCCGAACTGCTCGACATCGTCTCCCGCGACAACCGCCGCGTCTACGACATGCGCGCCGTGCTCGACGTGGTCTTCGACCGGCCCGACTGGTTCGAAGTCCAGCCGCAGTACGGCAAGGCGATCATTTGCGCGTTGGCGCATCTCGGCGGCCACCCGGTCGCGGTCGTCGCGAACCAGCCCAACGTGCTCGCGGGCTCCATCGACGCCGACGCGGCGGACAAAGCGGCACATTTCATCATGGTGGCCGACTCGTTCCACCTGCCCATCGTGTTCCTTGCGGACAACCCGGGCATGCTGCCCGGCAGTCGGTCCGAGCGCAGCGGCGTGCTGCGCGCCGGTGCGCGGATGTTCGCCGCGCAGACGGCGGCGACCACGGTCAAGTTGCACGTCACGCTGCGCAAGGCATACGGATTCGGCTCCATGGTCATGTCGCTCTTGGGTTTCGATCACCAGAGCGCGACGTTCGCATACCCGGGAGCGACCATGGGCGCCATGAGTGCGGCCGCGCTGGGCCGGGCGACGCACGCCGGTGAGGACATCACCGCGAAGCTGCGTGACGCCGAGTTGCAGGCGTCCTATCGCTCGGCCGAACATCTGGGATTCGACGAACTCATTGACCCCCGCGAAACCCGTGATGCCTTACTCGGTTCACTACTTCGCGGACTGTCCAGCCGGCAGGCCGCCGCCGAACCGGTGACCCGTACCGTCATCATGCCCTGACTCGCGCTAATCCCCCGCCCGATAAGCCGCGATCACGGGCTCTAGTTCGTCCGGTGTCGCGCCGTGCATGATCACCGCATCGGCCCCGTAGTCGAATTCCTTGCGGACGCGCTCGGCGCATTGGCGGGCCGACCCGGTCGCCGACGGCTCCAGCCACTCCTCGGGGATCAACGTCGCGATGTGCTCGATCTGCTCGGCCGTGCCCTTGTGGTCGATCCCTCCCGCGATCGACGTCACCACCGGGTCCTCCCGGAAGCGTTGCAGCACAGCCGGATCCCAGTTATTCGTCCGCACCATCAGGTCGCCGTAACCCTGCAGGTAGGTGGCCAGGCGGGCGACCGTCTTCTTCAGCCGCAACTCCTCGGGGAGGTGGTCACCGACAGTGGCGAAGCACGACCACACCCGGACGCTGTCCGGGTCGCGGCCGGCCTTCTCCGCCGCGGATTTGACGGTCTTGACGCAGCGCTGCAGCGTCTCGGGGGTGAAGTAGGTGTGCAAGATGACGTCGTCGAAAACCCGGCCCCCGAGGTCGAGGGTCCTGGGCCCGAAAGCCACCAGCGCCAGCCGGATGTCCTCGTTGAAGTCCGGGTCCAGGAACAGGATCGGGTACTTGCCCATCGGTCCGTCGTGGTTGAAGATCAGCTCGCCGTGCCAGAGGCGGCGCATGACCTGGGCCCAGTCCTCCATCTGCGCGGTCGTGACCGCGGGTATGCCGAACGCCCCGTAGATCGCCGCGATACCCCGGCCGATCCCCAGTGTGAAGCGCCCGCCGGAGAGCCGGTGCATTGTGGTGGCCCACGACCCCGTGATCAGCGGGTGGCGGGTGTTGTGATTGGTTGCGGCGGTGGCGATCTGCATCCGGGTCGTCACCGCGCATGCGGCCCCCGTCAGCGACGACGCTTCTTTGACGTTCCAGCGCTCGGAGATGAACGCGGTGCCGAAGCCCAGCTCCTCGCCGCGGCGGGCCTCGCCGATCAGTGTTGCCGGGCCCTCACCGCCGGCACCGGCCAACAGGTAGTAGCCCAACTCATCGAGAGTGCGATCGCTCAACTCCAAACTCCTTGCTGGTAGCCGCAATTCCAGACCTCCGCGATCTTCCCGTCGACGACGCGGAACACCTCGATGCTGGCGACATTTGTCTCGGTGCCGTCTTTGGCGGTCATCGACGAGTCGTAGACGATCGCGACGTGCTCGCCGTCGTCGCCGGCGGCGACGATGTTCAGATCGAAGCGCAACGTGTCGAACATCGCCCACACGTCCCTCACCCGGCTGATCGCCTGCTCGCGGGTCAGGGTGTGCGCCTCGCCTACCCCGTGCCGAATTACCTTGTCGGCGAACAACTCCTCGGCCAGGGTCAGGTTGCGCTCGTTCCAGACGACCAGGTTGTAGAGCTCGACCACCTCGCGTGCCGTGCGCGGGGCTGCCATCAGCCGGCCACTTCGCGCAGGAATCGGTCGGTCACGTTTTGCACCCGCCGGGAGAAGATGTGTCCCACGTGGCTGCCGTCGTACCAGTAAAGCTGGCCGCCCCAGCGCTCCTGCAACTCAACCGTGGGATCACGCATCGCCATCCGGTCGTGCCAGGCACCGACGATGAGCCGGCGATGCGGCGGCGGCGCCGGATCCACCCGCAATGGATCGATCACCGAGGTCAGCTTGGCCACCTGCGGCGAGGCCAGCAGGTCGCGGAATTCGTCCCGCGACGATCCCCAGCGCCCCAGGTGCCGCGCGATCATCGCATTCAGCCCGAGGATCGGCGTATACAGCGCCACCGCATCGATCTGCCTTTCCAGGTGCGAAACCAGCGCCGCGACCGGAGTCCCCATCGAAACCCCGGCTACCACAATCGCACTCGCCTGTGGTTGTGCCCACCGCACCACGGCGCGGATCTCCGACACCGACCGCATCATGCCGGCGACGTTGCCCAAGGGGTCCATGTCGGGGTAGGCAGGCCATTCCCGGCGCCGGCAGCCGTGACCGGGCTGCACCGGCAATGCGACGTTGAATCCCAACTGACGATGTATCCGGCCGATCCGGGTCAACAGCAGGTCTTCCGTGCCGCCCTGACCGGCGCCGTGCACCCAGATGAGCCACGGTCTCGGCCCGTCGGTGTGCCGGCACAGGTGCACCACCGCCCTCGCCGGTCCGCCCAGGCCCTCGGCTTCCAGCGTCTCCGGCAACGCCGGATCGTGCTCGAACGCCATCCGCTCGTACGCCAGATTGCCGATGCGGCGCCGCCGAACCGAGGTAGGGCGCAGCGGCATCGGGTCCCTGTGCGCACGGTCGATGCCCAGGGTGGACAACTCCTCTGCCGCGGCCGTGCAGCCAGACAGCGGCCGCATCGCCGCCGGGCTGCCGCCGAGCAGCGAAAAACCGCTCAGCACAAGCTCGTCCAGCATGACCTCGCCGAACTGGCGCACGCCACGCGGTGATACCGGAGCCCAGCCGGTGGATTCGTTCAGACCGGCCACCGTCCGGGGTAACAACTTGCCAAGTTCGCGGGTCGCTTCCTTGGCGAGTCCCAGCCCGCGCGTCACCTTCGACATGCCCTCCACCTAAGCGAGCTTGAAACCGGTGTATCCGTCGGCCGCGACTTCGTCGCAGCGGCGCCGATATTCGGGGATCCCGCCGGTATAGCCCATGTACATTCGCTTCTTCCCGGGCACGTTGCCGCCGTTGTACCACGAGTTGCAGGACGGGTGGACCAGCACCGTCGGCGCGACGAGCGCGGTGGCGTGGTCGATCCACTCCTGTTGTGCGGTGGCCAGCGCCTCGATCGTGCGGATACCGCGGGCCCGCAGGTGTGCGATGCAATCACCGATCCACTCCACATGCTGTTCCAGCGCGGCGACGAAGTTGGTGGCGGCGCTGGGGCTGCCCGGCCCCTGGATGGTGAAGAGGTTCGGGAAGCCCGCCACCGCCAACCCAAGATAGGACAGCGGACCCTCGCTCGCCCAGAACTCGGCGAGCGACATCCCATCGCGGCCGCGCACGTCGATGCGGCTCAGCGCCCCCGTCATCGCGTCGAACCCCGTGGCGTACACAATGACATCCAGGTCGTAGGAGCCGCCCTCGGTGCGGATTCCGCCCGGCGTCACCTCCCGGATCGGCGACTTGCGCAGGTCGACGAGGGTGACGTTGTCCCGGTTGAACGTCTCGTAGTAGCCCTGGTCGATGATCGGCCGTTTGCAGGCGAACGGATGGACGGGCACCAGCGAGGCCGCCGTTTCCGGGTCCTTGACGATGCGGGCCACCGCCTCGCCATACAATTCGGCGGCCATTCGGTTGGCCTCGATGTCGAAGAAGACGTCGCCCCAGTTGAGCGCGCCCATGACGCCGTGCTCCTCGATGGCACGCAACTGCTCGTCGCGCGTGGCCGACTTCAGCGGCGGCCTGCCCAGCATCTCCAGCAGTACCGAGAAGGCGCTCAGCCGCGCCGCCCCGATCGGGTGGGCCCGTTGCGCGGCGCGGATTTCGCCGTAGCGGGCCTTCATCCCGTCCAGCTCGCCGGCCTCGAACCGGCGCACGCGCCACGGCAGGGTGTAAGCGGGCGAACGTTGGAACACGCAGAGCCGCAACGCTTGCCGGGCCACGATGGGAATGAGCTGAACGCCGGTGGAACCTGTCCCGATGACGCCGACCCGCTTACCGGTCAGGTCGAAGCCCTCCTTGGGCCAGTGGCTGGTGTACAGCGACGTCCCGGTGAAGGTGTCCATGCCCGGGATGTCGGGCTGCAACGGAACGGACAGGATGCCGGATGCGGCGACGACGAACGGGGCCCGGAAAGTTTCGCCGCCCTCGGTTCGGACCAGCCAGGCCGCGGCGTCCTCGTCGAAGGTCATGGCGACGACCTTGGTGTGGAACTGGATGTCGCGGCGAAGGTCGAGCCGGTCGGCGACGAAGTTCAGGTAGGCCTCGATCTCCGGCTGGGCCGGCATCGACTCGGTCCAAACCCATTCCTGCTGAATCTCTTCGGAGAAGCTGTAGGAGTATTCGATGCTCTCGATGTCGCAGCGGGCACCCGGGTATCGGTTGTACCACCACGTGCCGCCGACGTTTTCGGCCATCTCCAGGACACGGGTCCGGATGCCCAATTGGCGCAGCCGATGCAGCATGTACAGCCCTGAGAAGCCGGCGCCGATGACGATGACGTCGATCCGGGTATCAGCCGCTTCAGTCACTTCACTCCTTGCCGTGCACGGGCCGGACTGCTGAAATCTATACTGTAACGGACTTAGTATCAGGCAATCGGAGGCTTCACTTTGAAAGTGCCCTTCACCTGGAAGGTCACCGGGTGGTTCATGGTCGGGTGGTCTCCCGAGTTTCCCGCCGGCGAGGTCCGGCCGCTGCACTACTTCGGTGAGGACTTGGTCGCCTACCGCGACGCGTCCGGGCAGCTACACGTGCTGGAAGCGCACTGCAAACACCTCGGCGCCCACATCGGCCACGGCGGCAAGGTGCTGGGCGACTGCGTCGAGTGCCCGTTCCACGGCTGGCGCTGGGGCCCCGACGGCACCAACCGGTACATCCCCTACCAACCCGACCGGCCCAACCGCGCGCTGCGGCTGCGGGTGTACCCGGTGCGCGAGCAGTACGACTGCGTGTTCATCTGGCACCAACCGGAAGGCAAGGAGCCGCAGTGGGAGATGCCGGACATCTTCCGGAAGTTTCCGCAGTTCGAGACCGACCCCGCGGCCTACTACCGCGCGTATCCGGAGTTCTCCCGGCGCGCCGAGCGCGAACCGGTGCATCCACAGATCGTCGCGGAGAACGCCCCCGACAGCGCCCATTTCGAATACGTGCACCACGCCACCGTGACCCCGCGGGTGCTGGACTGGAAGATCGTCGACCACGAGTGGCAGTTCGTCGCGGGATGGCCCGACGCGCGCAGCGGCAACCCCGAGGATCTCGCGTTACGGTTCCACAGCCACCTGTTCGGCCTGGGCGGGGCCATCAGCGTCTTCGAGGGAGCACAGAACCATCGGCTGATCTTCACCTGCACGCCGGTCGACGACGAGTGCTCGGACCTCTTCTACTCCATCTGGTGGCCCCGGGTCCCCGGCGACACCGCGGACGTACCGCACGGCAAGCTACGCGACGTGATCGAAAAGCAGTTCCTGTCCACCGTCTTCGACGATCTGCAGATCTGGCGCTACCAGAAGTACGTCGAAAACCCGGCGCTTTCCAAAGTTGACGCGAAAGGCTATATGGCACTGCGAAAGTGGGCGAAGCAGTTCTATGACGTCCCGCCGGCAGTACCGGCATGACACCGACCCTTGCCGAAATCGCGGCGCCCCAGCACACCGCGATCGTCACGCAGGAGTGCCAGGGGGCGGTCATCGGTCCCGACGCGGGGCTGGCGATGTTGGCCGAGGAGGCCCGGCGGGTCGCGCTGCCCAACATCGTCCGGCTCTTGCCGGCGGCCCGGGCGGCCGGGGTACGCGTCGTGCACTGCCTGGTACAGCGGCGGCCCGACGGGCTGGGCTCCAACCACAACGCCAAGATCTTCGCCATGGGACACGGTCAGGTCGACATCACGCCGGGCACCCCGGGGGCGGCCGTGCTACCCGAATTAGGTCCCGAGCCAGGCGATCTGGCGCTGAGCCGCTGGCACGGCGTCGGGCCGATGGGCGGCACCGACCTGGACGCGGTACTGCGGAATCTCGGCGTGTCCACCATCGTTGTCGTCGGGGTGTCGCTGAACATCGCCATCCCCAATGTCGTGATGGACGCGGTCAACGCCGCCTACCGCGTGATCGTTCCCCGGGACGCCGTTGCCGGCATACCTACCGAGTACGGAGAGGCCATCATCGCCAACACCCTGTCGCTGCTCGCGACCATCACCACCACCGACGAGTTGCTCAGCGCGTGGACGCGGCCATGACCGACACCGCTCCCGGGGTTCGCGGCGGATTCCCCGATATCAAGCCGGCCGAACACGCGCCGCCCGGGTTGGGCCGATTCGTCACCGCGATGCGCCGCCTGCAGGATCTGACCCTCGCCAGTAATCCGGACAGCTCGGCGTGGACGGCCGCGGCCCGGCACGTCGAAGACGCCTGCGCACTACTGGACGGCCACCAGGTGCCCGAGGGCATGGCGCCGGCCGGCCGCGTCATCGAACTGCCCGGCCTGGGCCACCCCCTGCTCCCGCCGTGGACCGTTACGGAATCCGGGCCGACTGGCGTCACCATGGCGGGACACTTCACCCGCTCGCATGTCGGCGGAAACAACGCCGTGCACGGCGGAATGATCCCGCTGTTCTACGACTGGCTGTTCGGGATGGTGGTCTCTACTGCCGGCACTCCCCCCACCCGCACCGCCTACCTGCATGTCGACTACCGAAACATCACCCCGATCGACGAGCCGCTAACCGCCCACGGCCACATCACCGAAATCGACGGCAGGAAGATCTTCATCTCGGCTACGATGACGGCCGCTGATGGCACGCTGCTCAGCGAAGCCAACGGCCTGATGGTCCGACTGCTCCCCCACCAGCCATGAGAGGCCTGATGTCCGACACAGCAACACAATTCACGGTGCCCGCTGTCGCGGCGGCCGTTGCGTCCGCGATTCCCGATCGGGAGCTGCTGATTCAGGGCGGACGGCGGTACAGCTACGCACAGGTGCTCGAGCGGTCGCACCGCCTCGCCGCTTACCTGCATTCCCGTGGACTCGGGTGCCGCACCGAACGCTCCGCGCTCGCCGGCCACGAGGCGGGCCAAGACCTGCTCGGCATCTACGCCTACAACGGCAACGAATTCGTCGAGTCGTTGCTGGGCTCGTTCCAGGCCCGGGTTGCCCCCTTCAACGTCAACTTCCGCTACGTCAAGAGCGAGCTGCAGTATCTGTTGGCGGATGCGGGGGCAACCGCGCTGATCTACCACGCCGCATTCGCGCCTCGGGTGGCCGAAATCCTGCCGGACCTCCCCCAATTGCGGGTGCTGATTCAGATCGCCGACGACTCGGGCAACGACCTGATCTACGGCGCAGTCGATTACGAGAGCGTCATCGCATCCTGCGCGCCGGAGCCACCACCGGTGCAGCATTCACCGGACGACCTGTACGTCCTGTACACCGGCGGCACCACGGGAATGCCGAAAGGCGTGCTGTGGCGCCAGCATGACATCTTCATGACGTCCTTCGGCGGACGCAACCTGATGACCGGCGAGCCGTTCGGGTCCGTCGAGGACATCGCGGCCGGCGTGGTCGGGGGCCCCGGCACCAAGCTGATGATCCTGCCGCCGCTGATGCACGGTGCGGCCCAGTGGAGCGTGATGACGGCGATCACGACCGGACAATCCGTCGTCTTCCCGTCGGTCGTCGATCGTCTGGACGCCGACGAGGTCGTCCGCACCATCGAGCGTGAGCGGGTGACCGTGGTGACGGTGGTGGGCGACGCGATGGCCCGCCCGTTGGTCACCGCCATCGAGAAGGGGATCGCGGACGTCTCGTCGTTGGCCGTGGTCGCCAACGGGGGCGCATTGCTCACCCCGTTCGTCAAGCAGCGCCTGATCGAGGTGCTGCCCAACGTCGTCGTCGTCGACGGTGTCGGATCGTCGGAGACCGGCGCGCAGATGCACCACATGTCCACGTCGGGGGCGGTGTCGACCGGCACCTTCAACGCGGGACCGGACACGTCCGTGGCGGCCGAGGATCTGAGCGCCATCCTGGAACCGGGCCATGACGGGATGGGCTGGTTGGCGCAGCGGGGTTACGTTCCGCTGGGCTACAAGGGCGATGCGGCCAAGACCGCCAAGACATTTCCTGTCATCGACGGGGTGAGGTATGCGATTCCCGGTGATCGGGCACGCCACCGCGCCGACGGCAGCATCGAACTGCTGGGCCGCGATTCGGTGACGATCAACTCGGGCGGCGAGAAGATCTTCGTCGAGGAGGTCGAGACCGCGATCGCGTCGCATCCCGCGGTGGCCGACGTGGTGGTCGCGGGGCGGCCCAGCGAACGATGGGGCCAGGAGGTGGTCGCCGTGGTCGCGCTGGCTCAGGGCGCCCACGCCGACGCCGAGGAGTTGGTCGCACACGCCGGGCAGTCGTTGGCGCGCTACAAGCTTCCCAAGGCGATCGTGTTCCGCGCGGCAATCGAGCGCAGCCCGTCGGGCAAGGCCGACTACCGGTGGGCGCGCGAGCAGGCGGTGAACGGCTGACCGCGGAGCAATGCCCCCGCCCATATTGTCTACTGTAAGAATTACAGTACGATCGTACGCGAGGCTTTGCCGTTCACGCAGAGATGCTGGAGATCCAAGGTGACGACCAACGTTCACGCCGCCGCCAGTGCCGACGGCCAGACTGTCAGCCTGCGTGACCCCTACCCGTTCTTCGCGCTCAAGCGCCGCGAATCCGGGGTGTTTCGCGGGACGGTCATGGACTATTCCAAAACACCCGAGTCGCTGGTGCCCAAGCGTGAGTTCTCCGCGGTGTCCTTCGACGCGGTGAACACGGTGTTCCGGGACGGCCGGGTGTACAGCTCCGCACCGTATGACAAGACGATCGGCCTGTTCATGGGGCCGACCATCCTGGCGATGGAGGGAAAGAAACATCGCGACCACCGCAACCTCGTGTCCGCGGCGTTCAAGTCCAAGGCGTTGGCCCGCTGGGAGAACACCATCGTGCGGCCGATCTGCAACGCGCTGATCGACGACTTCATCGACACCGGCCAGGCCGACCTGGTCCGCAATTTCACCTTCGAATTCCCCACCCGCGTCATCGCCCAGCTGTTGGGGCTGCCCGCCGACGACCTGCCGACGTTTCGGAAGCGCGCGGTGCAGCTGATCAGTTATCACGTCGACTACGAGCACGCCTTCGAGGCGTCTGCGGCGCTCAAGGATTACTTCGTCGAGCAGATCGAACAGCGCAAGTCCCACCCCACGCAGGACATCATCGGTGACCTGGTCACCGCGGAGATCGACGGCGAAAAGCTAAGCGACGAAGCGATTTACTCCTTCCTGCGGTTGCTGCTGCCGGCCGGGTTGGAGACCACCTACCGGTCGTCGGGCAACCTGCTGTACCTGCTGCTCACCCACCCGGACCAGTTCGCCGCGGTCCAGGCCGACCCCGGGCTCTTGCCGCAGGCGATCGAGGAAGGACTGCGGTTCGAGACCCCGCTGACCACGGTGCAGCGATTCACCACCGAGGACACCGAGCTCGGAGGCGTCGCGATACCGGCGCGTTCGGTCGTCGGGGTGTGCATCGGCGCCGCGAACCGCGACGAGCGGCGCTGGGAACGCCCCGAGGAGTTCGACATCTTCCGCACACACCTGCCGCACATCTCCTTCGCCGCCGGCGAACACACGTGCCTCGGTCTGCACCTGGCGCGACTGGAAACCCGCGTCGCGGTCGAGTGCCTGCTGGACCGGGTGACCAACGTCAGGTTGCTGACCGACGACGACCCGCACATCCACGGCCAGCCGTTCCGTTCACCGACGGCGCTTCCCGTGACGTTCGACGCGAAGTAGGGTCCGAAAATGGTAAAAGTCATGTCGGGCTTCCGGGTCCTGGAACTTGCCCAATTCACGTTCGTCCCGGCGGCGGGAGCCATCCTGGCCGATTGGGGCGCCGACGTCATCAAGGTCGAACACCCGCTGCGCGGCGACACCCAACGCGGCTTCATCAACATGGGTGGCATCCAGCTTGATCCGGAGCGGCACCCGCTGATGGAACATCCCAACCGGGGCAAACGCAGCGTCGGGATCGATGTTTCCACGCCGGGCGGTCAGGAAGTGATCTATGAACTGGCCAAGACCTCGGATGTGTTCCTCACCAACTACATGCCGGCGCAGCGGCAGAAGCACAAGTTCGACGTGGAGCACATCCGCGCGGTGAACCCGAACATCGTCTACGCGCGCGGTTCGGCGTACGGCGACAAGGGCGCCGAGCGTGACGTGGGTGGCTATGACGGGACGGCGTTCTGGACGCGCAGCGGCATCGGGTACGCGCTGACGCCGGAGGAGCTGGGCGGCGCACTGGGGCAAGGCATTCCGGCGTTCGGTGACTCCATCGGCGGCATGTTCATCGCCGGCGGCATTTCGGCGGCGCTACTGCATCGCGAGCGCACCGGCGAAGCCCTCGAGCTCGACGTGTCGTTGCTGAGCACGGCTTGGTGGGCGGCGGGGGCGAGCGTGACGCAGGGCATGGAGACCGGACAGGTGATGCGCACTCCCATGCCAGGCTCCCCCACCGCGATGTCGGTGAACCCCTTCATGGGCAACTACGAAACCTCCGACGGCGGCACCATCAACCTGTGCATCATCAGCCCGACGGGCTTGATCCGCGACACGTTCGAGCATCTGGGCATCCCCGAGGCGGCCGACGACCCCCGCTTCTCCGACGTGCTGCCCTTGATCCAGAACGCCGGCGCGGCCGCGGAGCTCATCGCAGAGGCCTTCGCCCGCAAGCCCTTCGACTATTGGCGGCAGCACCTGAAGACGATGAAGGGTCAGTGGGCGCCGTTCCAGAGCCTCCTCGACCTGATCGACGACGAGCAGGCCCTGGCCAACGACATGGTCAGCGAGGTCGAACTCGCCAGCGGCGGAAAGCCTTTCCGCGTGGTGCGCGGCCCGGTGCAGTTCAACCACGAGCCCCTGGTGACCACCCGGGCGCCCCAGGCCTCCGAGCACACCGAGATCGTGCTGATGGAGCTGGGCATGGAATGGGACCGCATCGAGGAACTGAAGGACACGGGAGCCATCGCGTGACGGTCGGCATGCATGACGTGGCCATCATCGGGGTGGGCCTGCACCCGTTCGGCCGCTTCGAGGGCAAGTCCGCGATGGAAATGGCCGCGGACGCCATCCAACTCGCGATCGCCGACGCCGGCATCGAATGGCAGGACGTCCAGGCCGCCACGGGCGGCAGCTGGACGGTGGCCAATCCCGACGCGATCGTGGCCATGGTCGGGCTGTCGGGCATCCCGTTCACCAACGTGTTCAACGCGTGCGCGACGGCGGCCAGCGCCGCCAAGGCCTGCGCTGACGGTATCCGGTTGGGCGACTACGACATCGGGATCGCCATCGGCCTGGACAAGCACCCGCGCGGCGCCTTCACCGAGGACCCGGCCCTGGTGGGGATGCCGCGCTGGTATGCGGAGAACGGGCAGTACCTGACGACGAAGTTCTTCGGTATGAAGGCCAACCGCTACCTGCACGACCACGGCATCTCACAGCAGACGTTGGCCAAGGTGGCCGCCAAGAACTTTCGCAACGGTGCGCTGAACCCCAATGCCTTTCGCCGCAAGCCGATCTCCGAAGACGACATCCTCAGCTCGGCGATGCTGAATTACCCGCTCACGCAGTACATGTTCTGCGCGCCCGACGAGGGTGCCGCCGCGGTCGTGATGTGCCGCGGCGACATCGCGCACCGCTACACCGGCACGCCGATCTTCTTGCGGGCGGTCGAGGTGCGCACCCGCCGCTATGGCGCCTACGAGGTCAACACCACCTTCGCCCCGGTCGACGAGGACGTCTCCCCGACCGTTTACGCGTCCCGCGCCGCGTTCGAGAAGGCGGGGGTGGCGCCGCAGGACGTCGACGTCATCCAGCTGCAGGACACCGACGCCGGCGCGGAGATCATCCACATGGCCGAATGCGGGTTCTGCGCCGACGGAGAGCAGGAAAAGCTCCTGGCCGACGGCGACACCGAGATCAGCGGCTCGATGCCGATCAACACCGACGGCGGGCTGATCGCGAACGGCGAGCCGATCGGGGCGTCAGGCCTGCGCCAGATCCATGAACTGGTGCGCCAACTTCGCGGCGAGGCCGGCGATCGCCAGGTGGCCGGCTCGCCGCGCGTCGGGTTCGCGCAACTCTACGGGGCGCCGGGCACGGCCGCAGCGACGATCCTGACGACCTGACCAGGGGTGCACGCGCTATCTGGCGGCGCTTTGACCGCAGGTGCATCGCTGATCGGTGGGCACCCGCTTCATCACGCTCTCGGCGTGCGCGCCGCACCCCGCCCAGGTGATCTTTCCGCAGCGCCGACAGCGCACGGGGTAGCACATGGTTGCTCCCTACTGCTCAGGGCGAAGCGATTGCGCCACTACGCCTGCACAGCAGCTTTGCGCTCGGCGATCTTGGCACGCACCTTCTCCATGTCAAGACCCTTGACCTGGTCGATCAAGTCGTCCAGCACGGCTGGTGACATCGCTCCCGGCTGACTGTAAATGAGGATGCCGTCGCGGAACGCCATGATTGTCGGCACCGAGCGGATGCCCACAGTCGCGGCCAGTTCGCGCTCGGCGTCGGTGTCCACCTTGGCGTACACGATATCCGGGTGGCTCTGCGAGGACCGCTCGAAGACCGGCGCGAAAGCCCGGCATGGCCCACACCAGGGGGCCCAGAAGTCAACGAGCACAATCGGACTTGCGAGCACCGTCGACTCGAAGTCGGCGGCGGTCAGTGTCTGGACGGTCATGATTGCTCCTTTCGAGCTTTGATGGTTACGACCGAATCTGGTTCCGCAGCGGGCTTCCTAACGTGCCCACGCGGCTGGGTCTTATTGAGTCGATCAGGAGACGGGCTCGGCGGCGCTGTCGGCGAATTCGCAGAAGGCGCTGTACGCGCGCGCACCGTAAATGGTGGCCGGCCCGCCATGCATGAGGATGGTGACGCCGATCGCCTCGGCGGCCTCTTGTTTGGATGCTCCGGCACGGGCCGCCCCTTGGGCGTGCGAGGCGATGCAGCCGTCGCATCCGGCGACGACCCCGATCGCCATCGCGATCAGCTCCTTGAACTTTTTGTCCAAGGCGCCCGAGGTCAGTGCGCCGTTGCTCATCTCGGCGAAACCCCGGTACACGTCGGGGATCATCTTGCGCAGGGCGCGGTGCTGGGGGTTGAGGTCGTCCAGCACCTGTTGGTAGTGAGTGTGCTCTGTCATGACATGTACAATACCTATACGGGTAGGGGTATTCCTGCGGTCCGGCTAATTTTTCCTCCGGTGCGCATCTACCTCGCCCAATAGAGTCCATCGGCCCTAGAAACGCGCCATCGCGGCGCGCAGTCTGGCCTTGGAGCGCCCGGCGTTCCCAGACGCGGCGGTTACGCCGCACGGTGATGCCGGCGCAGAGAGCAGAGGAGCATCAATGGCACGAGTCGTCATCCTCGGCGCTGGCATCGCCGGGCACACCGCCGCGCTACACCTTCGCCGATGGCTGGGCCGCAGTCACGAAGTCGTCGTGATTTCCCCCAACGCCGACTGGAACTGGATTCCGTCGAACATCTGGGTCGGGGTGGGCCGCATGGATCCCGCCAAGGTCCTGATTCCGCTCAAACCCATCTACCGCCGCAAGGGCATCGTGTTTCATCAAGCGCTTGCCACCGCGATCCATCCGGAGGGCACCAAAGATCAGTCGGCGCCCTCGGTGGACTTCACCTACACCGATGAGGAGCACGGCGGCCGGAGCGGCACCATTACTTATGACTACCTCGTCAACGCCACCGGACCGCGCCTGAACTTCGCGGCCACCCCCGGGCTCGGCCCCGCCGGCCACTCATACTCGGTGTGCACCGCGGCCCACGCCGTCGAGGCGGCCGAGGCGCTGGACCGGGTCATCGCCAGGATGAAGGCCGGCGAGAAGCAGCGCCTGGTCATCGGCGTCGGACACGGCACCTGCACCTGCGAGGGCGCGGCCTTCGAGTACGCCTTCAACGTCGAGCACACGTTGCGAGCCGCCGGCGTGCGGGACCTGGCCGAGGTCGTCTACCTCACCAACGAGTACGAACTGGGCGATTTCGGCGTCGGTGGCATGAGTTTCGTCGAACAGGGCTTCGTGCAGTCCAGCCGGCTATGGACCGAGTCGCTGTTCCGCGAGCGCGGCGTCAAGGCCATCACGCAAGCGGCCGTCCACGAGGTGATGGACGGCAAGCTGCGCTACGAGCAACTCGACGGCAGAGAGCAAGAATTGGACTTCGACTTCGCCATGCTGCTACCACCGTTCAGGGGAGCTGAACTGGCGGCATACGACAAGGACGGCAACGACATCAGCTCCGTCCTGTTCGCGCCATCGGGCTTCATGAAGGTCGACGCGGACTACTCAGGCAAGCCCTATGACGAATGGTCCGCGGAGGATTGGCCGCACACCTACGAGTCCCCCGCCTATCCGAACATCTTCGCCCCGGGCATCGCGTTCGCGCCCCCGCATCCCATCTCCCGGCCGCGCACGAGTCCCACCGGGACCGTGATCACGCCGAGTCCACCGCGCACCGGCATGCCGTCGGGCATTATGGCCAAGACGGTCGCTGAGACGATCCGCGACCGAATCACCAAGGGAACGACCGCAGTTGCGCACCGCGCCTCGATGTCGAGCATGGGCGCCGCGTGCGTCGCCTCGGCAGGCACCGGATTACGCGAAGGCTCGGCCGCCGCCATGACGATGTTCCCGGTGGTCCCCGATCCGGTGAAGTACCCGCAAACCGGTCGTGACATCGCCGGCACCTCCGGTGAGCTCGGGCTTGCCGGCCACTGGATCAAGCTGCTGCTGCACTATCTCTTCATTTACAAGGCCAAAGCCCGCCCATTCTGGTGGCTGATCCCCGAGTGAAAGGCACTTCGATGGAAGACGGAACCTCCTACTCGGACGTGAACGCGCTGACCGCCGAGCGCATCGCCGACGCACCGCTGCCCACTCCGGCGAGGCTGCGGATGCGGCAGAACGTCTTCGTGCAGTTCGGGCGCTTCATCCGTATCAATCTCAAGATGCTGCGGATCATCTACGGGCACGGCTGACGCGCCGGCCCGGATCGGCAGGCAGCAATTCGGTGGCTCCGGGTCAGGAGACCTTCTTGACCGGCGGCGCGTAAGCCGGCTTGCCCAGGCCCAACATGTACTGGGCGATCATGTTGCGGAACACCTCCAGCGTGCCGCCGTAGATCCCCACCAGTGGGGCGAACCGGTAGGCGTATTCGGCGCTGCCGTCATCGGCGGCCGCTTCGGTTCCGAACGGCAGCGCGGAGGCGGCCCCGAGGATGTCCATCAGTTCGGGAGAGATGTCGCGCATCGTTTGCGCGATGGCGACCCGGCCGAAGATGCTCGGGGTGGCCAGCGCCGTCTCCAGCCGAGCGACGCAGCGGCCCAGCCGATATGCGACCGACGCGTCGTCAATCAGCCGGCGCCCGGCGCCGTCGGGGCGGGTCACCCGCGCCGCCGCGTTGTCCACCGCCTCGGACAGCGACCCGGCCTGGTGCATCATGATTGACGTGTCCTGCAGCCCGTCGGGGGCGGCGGCAACGGCGCCGTGCTCGACGTTGAGCGGTTCGCGCAGCACCGTCCAGCCGCCGTTCACCTCGCCCAGCCGGTACTTGTCGTCCACGCGGACGTCGCTGTAGTAGACGATGTTGGTCCGATCGCCGTCCACCGTGCGGATACCCTGGATTTCGATGCCCGGCGAATCCAGCGGCACCAGGAACATGGTGAGACTCTTGTGCTTCGGCGCGTCCGGGGCGGTGTTGGCGATCAGGAAGACGTACTGGCAGTTGTGTGCTCCGGTGGTGAACATCTTGGAGCCATTAATGACCCAGCTCGATCCATCCGCCTCACGCACCGCGCGGGTCTTACAGGTGGCGATATCGGAGCCGCCCTCGGGCTCGGTGTAGCCGAGGCATAATCGGACCTCGCCGCTGAACACCTTCGGCAGTACCTCGTCACGCAGTTGCGGCGACCCGAACTTGTCCACCGAACGGGCCACCATCGCGGTCGTCCCCCACGTCACCCAGGGCACGTGTGCGCGCCGCTTCTCCAGCTCCCAGATGCGCCGCCGTACCCGGGTGAAGCCGCCGTCGGATTCCGGTTTCCACTCGGCCGCCAAATAGCCTGCGGCGCCGAACTTCAGGTGCAGACCTTCGTCGAAATTGTCGCCCGTCTCGCGGTCTCGACGCCTGATCTCCTCGGTCATGTGCGTGGCCAGAAAGCTGCGCGCTTGGTCGCGGAACGCCTGGTCTTCGTCGGACAGCTCGACGGGGGAGAAATCCATGATGTTGCTCCTTTCTACGCCGGCTGCGCCGCGGCCTCGCGGGCGGCCACGATCTCGGCGATCCGTTGGGCCGTGGCACCCGGATCGCCACCGGCGAGGGGCCACCCCCGGGCCCGTACCAGATACGCCGTCGCCGCGGCCTCGGCCGAAACCCCGAGGCCGCCTTGGATGTGGACCGCCATGGTCGCCGCCCTGGCGGCCTCCTCGGCCATGAAAACGAAGGCGGAGGGCGCCAATTCGGGTCGTTCTTCGGGTTCGTTGTCCAGGAACCAGGCGGCGCGTCGAGCCAGGTTACGTCCGCCTTGGACGGTGATGGCCATATTCGCAAGCGGGTGGGAGATCGCCTGCAGCGTCGAGATGGGCACGCCCAGTGTGTAGCGCGTCTTGGCGAACTCGGCGGCGATGGTCATGGTCTCCTCTACCAGCCCGACGAGCGCCGCCGCGGTCAGCAGCCGCCATTCGTCCAGCGCCAGCCGGTAGCTCGCCAGCGCGTCGGGCCCCTCGGCGATGACCTCGCGGGTGTCGGCGACCGCCGGGTCCACCCAGGCCATTGGCAGGCGGCCGATGTTGTCGACCTTCGCCGGGCGGGTGGCGAAGGACAGGCGCACGACTTCGTCGCCCTCGCGGACGACGATCTGGTCGGCGATCGAGCCCGAGGGGATCAACCGCGGGCCGGGCCCGGCGTCGATGCGCGGGTCGAGCGCGGCGAGCTGTTCGCCGTCGGCTACCCCGGCGGCGCCCTCACCCAGCGCGCCGAGACGGCCCAGCAGCCGTGCGGTGCAGACGTGGTCGATCCACGGAACGGGCGCCAGCGACCGGCCGATCTCCTCTGCCACCAGGGTGAGGTCGACCAGGGTGGCGCCGTCACCACCGCACGATTCCGGCAACGCCATGGTCGTCGCGCCCATCCCGCACAACCTCTCCCAGAGGTGCTTGTCGAACCCGGATGGCTCTGCGGCGCGGACTGTTTCGATGGGGCAGTGGGTCTTGAAGAACTGCTTATAGGCGTCGCGCAGAGCGACGTGGTCTTCGGAGAGGCTGTAGTCGAGCCTGCGCAGTTCGAATCGGTCCATGGTCAGCATTCCTTCCCGAAGAAAAAGTCCTGCGCATTGTTGTAAAGGTAGTTATCCAGCACCTCGGCCGGCAGATCAAGGGCACGGGCCTCAGGGATCACCCGACGCATGGGCAATACCGGCCAGTCCGACGCGTAGATCACCTTGTTGGGACCGCGCGTGCGCATGTAGTGCAGCAGGCTCTCCGGCAGCCGCTTGGGTGACCAGGCCGACGTCATGAGCCGCAGGTTCGCGTACTTGAGCAGCAAGCGGATCGCCACGTCCCACCATGGGTCGGCGCCGTGAATCATGCACAGCCGCAATTCGGGAAATCGCACGCAGACCCGGTCCAGGTGCATGGGGTGCTGGACCTCGCCGGGTATTGGCGGTCCCGGTATCCCGGTGTTGACACAGAGCGGAAGCTCCAGTTCCGCGCACTTGGCATAGAGCGGGTAGTACACGGCGTCACTGGGCGGGTACTGACCGTCACCCCAAAAGCTCGGGCCCACCACGGCATACGCGACGGGCAGGTCGCCCGCGACGGCGGCCAATTCGCGCAGGGACCGCACCGGGCGCAGCAGGTTGACCCCGCCCATCGCCAACGCGAACCGGTTCGGTTTGGCTTCGACGAATTTGCGTGCGGTCGTGGACGGGGCGGCAAGCGAGTCCATCAGGATCGCCTTCTGCACACCCTGCTCGTCCATCTCGGCGAGCAATTCGGAGAGGTCGACCGGGGCGAACATCGACTCCGGTCCCTTGAAGTAATCGTCCCTGACCTTGAGCATCCACGTGGGCTGAGATTCGGCTTCCCCGAAGTGGACGTTCACCAGGCAGTCAATCGCTTTGGTGTTCATGACTTCCTTCGGGGTCGGACGGTACCAGCGTGATAGCCGGAACACGTTGTGTGGCTTGCTCTCTGGCCCATCGGTAGTTGGGCTTGCCATTGCCGAGGCGCTCGATCTGCTCGACGAAGATGAAGGCCTTAGGCGCCTTGAAATGCGCCAGTTGCGCCGTGCACGCGTCGTAGAGGGCCTCTTCACTGGGCCGCGCACCGGAATGCGGCGCGACGAGCGCGACGACCTCTTGACCCCACCGCTCGCTTGGCCGCCCTACGACCAGGGCATCGGCGACACCCGGTTGCGCGCGCAGCACTTCCTCGACCTCTTCGACGAAAACCTTTTCGCCACCGGTGTTCACCACCAGCGAATCGCGACCCAGCAGGCGGATGGTGCCGTCGGGTTCGAGCGCTGCCCGGTCGCCCGGTATCACCACCCGCCGGCCGTCGATCTCCGGGAAGGTCCGTTGGGTGGCCTCGGCGTCACCGAAGTAGCCGAGCGGAATGCGACCGGTCCTGGCGGCCCAACCGATTTCCCGCTCACCGGGCCGCAGGAACCGGCTGCGGTCGGCCGAGACCACGGTGGCCCCTTCCCGGGGTTGGAACGTCTCGCTGGCGGTCCCCTCGCGGCTGTGACCGAACGCCATATTGCCGCTTTCGGACGACCCGTAGCCTTCGATGATCGTGATATGCGGCAGGCACTCCATCAGCGCGCGTTTGTGTTTCGCGTTCGTCGCGGCCCCGCCGGTGCCGATCGCGTGCAGCGCGGACAGGTCGTAGGACCGCGCGCGCAACTCGGCGATCAGCGGCCCGGCGTACGCATCGCCCACCATGGTCATCATGCCCACCTTCTCGCGCTCGGCGGTTTCCCACACCGAGCGCACGTCAAGCCTGTTGCGGTCGTCGTAGAGCACCACGGGCAGGCCGGCGCAGAGCGCGGCGAAGGCGGTCCACATGCCGGCGGCGTGCATGAGCGGAGAGACGGCGAACCACGGCTGTCCGCCCGCGGCGACCTTGTCATGGATCTCGGTGACGCTGGCATGGTCGGCGCCCACCATGGAGGACACGTACATGTCGCTCTGTCGCCACAGCACACCCTTCGGTCGCCCCGTCGTTCCGCCGGTGCACATCATGATGAGGTCATCCGGGGACCCCGCCTCCGCGCGGTCCGGGCTGGCGGCCGCCAGGGCGTCGTCGAGCGAGATCGCTTTCGGCAGTTGAGGAACCGTACTGCCGTCATCGATCGAGATCAGCAACTCGGTACCGATCGGGGGCAGGACGTCGGCGAACCGGGCACCGAGCGAGCGGTGATAAATGATGCCCCGCGGGCGCACGTAGTCGAGTAGGTCGCGGATTTCCCGGGGCGAGTAGTGATGATTCACGTTGACGGGGACGGTGCGTGCCTTGAGGCATCCGATGACCATGTCGGGGTAGAGATCGTTGTACATCAGGAGCGCGATGCGGTCCTGGCCGCATTCCCACCCCTGCAGCGCGTCACGGGTCGCATAGACGCCGAAACCCTTGCCGCTGAGGTAGTTCGCCAATCGGTTGGTGCGCACCGCGGATTCGGCGAACGTGCTGACGCGGTCGCCGCACACGGTCATCAGTCGGTCCGGCACGACGTCGGCGATCGCGTCGAGGACCGCGCCTACAGTCCATTCACTCATGGCGCCAGCGGCTATACGGTCGACGGGACCGGTACGCCGAGCAGGTCGAGGGCGTTGTCGCGCATGACTTTACGGATGTCGGATTCGCTGAAGCCGTCGAGTTCAGCTGCGAAGGACACCGGCGTCTCGAGACCTTCGCCGTGCGGCCAGTCGGACCCGAACAGGATCTTGTCGATGCCGATGACGGTGGCCAGCTCGGGCAGATCGTCCTCGTAGTAGGGAGCGATCCACACGTTGTTGCGCAACTGTTCCACCGGATCTTCGGGGAAATGGCGCGGGTAGTTGTTGGCCACCTTCTTCAGCCGTTTGATCAGCCGATGCACGAAGTAGGAGCCGTTCTCGATGCTGACCGCCCTGAGCGTCGGGTGGCGGGTGAACACCCCGTGCACGATCATCGAGGCCATCGTGTCGTGGATGGCACGGTCGTCGAGGAGAACCTGGTCCAGTGGATCCTTTTCGCCGAAACCCTCGAAGGTCGCCTTGCCGCCCCACTGCGCCGCGATGTGCAGATACCCACTGTCGCTGAGGTGGAAGCCCACCGGTACCCCCGCCTCGGCCAGCCGCGCCCACACCGGGTCATGGCTCGGGTCGCCCAGCGACCTCGGCTTGACGACACCGGGCACCGGCGCCGGCCGCACCAGCACCAGCTTGGCGCCTCGCGCCAACACGAAGTCCACCTCTTCGAGCGCCTTGGCCGGATCCGCCAGCGAGATGATCGGCGCGGCAACGATCCGGTGATCGGGCCGGTCGAAGCCCCAATCCTCGTCCAGCCACAGGTTGAATGCGTGCAGCGACGCCATCGTCGCCTCGATGTCGTGTTTGAGCGCCTCCTCGACACCGCACGCGAAAGTCGGCAGCATGAACGCCGTTTCGATGTCCTGAGTGTCCATCACCGCAACCCGCGCGTCGCGGTTCTGGTACTCGGGGTGGTCGGCCAGCCGCTCGACTTTCATCAGCGAGGCGGGGTCGACGCCCTCGGGGATCTCGCCGCGGAACAACAGGTCCAGGCAGCCCGGCACGATGATCGGGTCGAAGGTCGGGTTGGGGATGAAGTGGTTGACCCGGTCACCGATCACGGCCCACGTGCGCTTGCCGTCGTTGAGCATCTGCACGCCTCGCCTCTTGAACTTCTTGTCCAGGTGGCGGGTGAACGCGTCCAGCGGTTCGTAGTAGTGGTTATCGACGTCGATCGCCTTGTAACCCAATGTGGCCATGATCATCCTTTCCGGGCATTACCGGCGAACACTAAGCGTCGGTGGGGTCGAGCGAGGGGAACTGCGGGGGCCGCTTCTCGAGGAAGCTGGTGATGCCTTCGATGACGTCCGGCCGCGGCATCGCCTCGTGCAGCAGGACCTCGGCACGCGACGTGGCGTCAGCGACGTCGCGGGTGGCGTCGCCGTACACCTGCCTCTTGATCACTTCCATGGACGCCGGCGAACAGTTGCGAGCAATGTCTTCGGCGTAGTCCAGCGCGCGCTTCATCAGATCCTGGGGCGCAACCACTTCCTTGACGAGGCCGAGCTCGGCCGCCTCCTCGGCGAGGAAGGTACGGCCACTCAACAACAGATCCAGGGCGACGCCCCACGTGGTGAGTCGCGGCAGGATCCAGGAGATGCCGAACTCGGCGATCAGTCCGCGACGGGCGAACACCGCGGCGAACTTGGCGCCGGCGGCCGCGAACCGGACGTCGCACATGAGTGCCTGGGTCAGGCCGATGCCGACGCAGGCGCCGTTGATCGCCGCGATGACGGGCTTGCGCAACGTGGTCACGAAATGCGGGGGGCGGTCCCCGACCAAGTCGGCGAGGTCGGTTCGACTCGCCTTCTCCATCGTGTCGCCGTAGCTGGGAGCGGAATTCGGCGTGCCAAGATACGCGCCGGCGCAGAAACCCTTGCCGCGTCCGGTCAGCACGATCACCCGGATGTCCGGGTCCCGTTCGGCGCGGTCTATCACGGAGTAGAAACCGGCGGCGATGTCCGGCCCCCAGGCGTTGAGGCGGTCCGGACGGTTGAAGGTCAGGATCGCGACGCCGCTGGCGGTGGCCTCGTAGAGCACTGCGTCCCCGGAAGCGCCGTCGCCGCCCGACATCTCCCCCGGCACCTCCTCAAGATTCCTACCGGATTCCGCGATTGTTTGTACGCATACTGTATACCTATCGGTACCGTTTTCCACAACCACCGCCAGGCCGCCTCGAACCCCGCCGAACAGGGAGTTTCGGCCTGCTGAACCGCACCATCGACAGCGGTCGGGGACGGCGGATCGTCCGGCCTGAGGCCATGTCTGTGGCGAGCGCCACGCCGGGATCACGTTTCCTCCGACCGCCAAAGAGGGAAAGCCAACACAGATACCCACTAGAGGGAGGGGAAACGCATGGTTGACGCAAAGAGCGGCCCGATCGAGTTGATCCAGGGCATCGTCGAGGCTGTCTTCGGCAAGGCCAAGGAGATCGTCGGCACGATCATCGGCCGCAACGATCTGGTCAACGAGGGCCAGGCTCAGCAGGACAAGGCCGACGCGCAGCGCAGCGCGGCGAAGAAGGAAGCCGCGGCCGAGAAGGCCCGCGGCAAGGCCAAAGCCGCCGAGGCGCGCGAGAAGGCCGAGCAGTAACCCGTTGGCGAGCGGCCCGGTCACCTCGGTGGCCGGGCCTTTCGCTATGCGTATCAGCCTGTCTCACGGTCGGTTTGGCGCTCGCGAGGTGCCGATGAGCCCCAGCCGGCGATAGGCCTCCTCGATCTGCGACTTGGCCTCCGGCGGCAACTCCGCCTGCGGAGGCCGGGAATGCGGATAATCGCCGATCGGTAACCCCAGAAGCGAGGCGGCGTACTTGAACGCGCCACCCCAGTGGGTGAAGTAATCCGGCCGTCCCGGGTAGCACGTCCACCAGGATCCGACGTCGAGGTCGAACTGGTCCAGGCCCGACTCACGGCCGAAGTCCATCGCCTCGAGCAGCTTGTCGCTTTGCACCAAATCCCAGTAGTGGGAAAACAAGCGCCGCTGTGGAGTCTCGAACAGGTAGCCCGCGGTACCCAGTTGCGCCGGGCAGACGATCCCGTCACGCAGCCAACCGGCGCGATACACGGTCTTGTCACATTCCCACAGCACCAGACCGGGCGCCAGCTGGTGCAACATCCGGCTGCTCGCCGGCCGGAAGGCGCCTTCCTTGGTGGCGCACACCGCGGGCACCTCGTCGTAGATCCGTGCGCTTTCCGCAGCGGTCAGCACGTAACCCGACGACGGCGAGTTGAACATCCCCAGCGCGATGTCGGTGCGCGCGGCGATGTATTTGAAAAATCGCAGCACCCCGTCGCCGCCGTGCACCTCCATCATCGGCGTCTGGATGTAGACGATGTCGGCGCCCGCCTCCTGGGCGTGCAGCGTCAATTCCAGGCAGTCCTTCGCCGTGATCGCCGCCGTGCAGGCCTGCACGACAACATCGGGATTGGCGGCGCGCCCTTCCTCAATCGCCACCTCCAGCAAGCGTTTTCGCTCTTCGATGGTCAACGACCAGAATTCGGAGAGGCCACTGGTGCACCACAGCATCGGGTGCCCGAGGTCGCCGACGCAGTAGCGGACCAAGGTCCGGTATGCCTCCCAGTCGATGTCGTCGCCGTCCGGCCCGCAAAACGGGGTGTAGAGCGAGTCGCCGATTCCGCGCAACGCCCCGCGCGCCCAGGCGCGGGCCTCACTTGCCGTGGCCACAGCGACCTCCTTTCTTTCTCAGCCGACTTCTTCGATCCGGGCAGTCAGATGAAGTCCGAACCCCCGTCGACGTTGATGTTGGCCCCCGTCATGTAAGAGTTGCGCCGCGACGCCAGGAACGCGACCACCGGCCCGATCTCCTCCGGCAGTCCCGCCCGCGGCATGTGCGCCGGATGGCCAAAGTGCTTGGCAATGGCCTCCATCAGCGCGTAGGGGTCGCCGCCGTCGACACCCACCGACTTCGCCCAACCAACCAGCGACTCGGACGCGATGCTGCCGGGCGACACCACGTTGACCAAGATCTCGTCCTTCGCCAGCAACAGGGACAGGTTCTTGGAGACGCTCGTCAACATCGACTTGGCCGCCGTGTAGGCGGGCAGCATGACGCTCTGCCGCTGGGTCGAGTGCGCAGAGAAGTTGACGATCCGCGCCCATTGCGCCTTGCGCAGCAAGGGAAGCGCGGCGCGTACGCAGCGCACCATGCCCATCACCCCGTCTTCGACGGCTTGGCGCCACTGCTCATCGGTCAAATCCTCGAACGTGCCGGCCGCGCCCGGCCCGACCGTATTGACGAGGACGTTGAGTTCGCCGCCCCATCGCCCGGCGAGGTCGGCGAATGCCTCCTCAACCTGTCCGGGGTCGGCGACGTCCGCGACGAGCCCGACAGCATCCGGGCTACCGCGCCCCGTCACATCCGCGACCGCGGAGTCGAGCGCGTCGCGACTGCGGCCGACCACCGCAACCCGGGCACCCTCGTCGGCGAGGCAACGGGCCGCGGCCAAACCCATGCCTCGGCTACCACCGACCACCACCGTCGCGGCATTCGCCAGGCCTAAATCCATGGCAATTCCCGTGGCTCATCGGGTGACTCGGTGAATGGCTTGTGCCCGGTCATCTTCGCCCGTCCAGCCTTCGTTACCAAAAAGCCTACGATAGGTATTACAGTAGCAGATGGAAAATTGCACGAAAGCCGCGTTGACGGTCACCGTCGGGCGGCGACACGCCAACGGATGCGCAGGTGAGTCGGTGGGGCTCTTCGACCGCATGCACAGGATACATCGTGATGGAGGTGCCCGTAATGGCAAAGCAGGCTACCGCCGATAAGCGTCAACGACGCGAGCGCGGATCCATCAATCCCGATGACATCATCAGTGGCGCATTCGAACTCGCTGAGCAAGTATCGATCGACAATTTGAGCATGCCGCTGCTGGGCAAACACCTCGGCGTCGGCGTCACCAGCATCTACTGGTACTTCCGCAAGAAAGACGACCTGCTCAACGCGATGACGGACCGCGCATTGAGCAAGTACGTGTTCGCCACCCCCTACGTCCAGGCCAGCGACTGGCGCGAGACATTGGCCAACCATGCGCGCCTGATGCGTAAGACGTTCATGGGCAATCCAATTCTGTGCGACCTGATTCTGATTCGCGCCGCGCTCAGCCCGAAGGCGGCGCGGCTGGGCGCCGAGGAGATGGAGAAGGCCATCGCCAATCTGGTCGAGGCGGGCCTGTCGCCGGAGGATGCCTTCGACACGTACTCGGCTGTTTCGGTACACGTCCGCGGCTCGGTGGTGCTGCAGCGGCTGTACGAAAAGAACCAATCCTCCGACGAGGGCGCCCGCGCGATCGAGGACGCCGTCGCCATCGATCCCGAGAAGACGCCCTTGCTGGCTCAGGTGAGCCGGATCGGTCACCGGATCGGCGCCCCGGACGAAACCAACTTCGAGTACGGCCTCGGCTGCATCCTCGATCACGCCGGCCGCTTGATCGAGGAGGGCCGGGGATCGAAAAGCGGCAAGCCGGCGCCGTCACGGCAACGCAAGGCCACCAAGGCGCCTGGGCCGCGGGCGCGCACCAAGGCCCCGGCCGCGCGCTAGCCCGACGTCGAACCGGATTACTCGGGTTCCGGCACCTGGAAGTACTCGTCGCGGAGCCGGAACGCTTCCTTGGTCCCATGCTGCGCGCGGGTCTTGACGAAGTTGAACTCGCCCGGCCCGAATTGCAGGTTGGTTCCGAAGGCGTGGAAGAGGTAGCTGGCGACTTCCTCACCCTGGTATGCCTGACTCTGTTCGACGAGGCGGAACGCCTCCTTGGCGATGACCACCCCGTCTGCGGGCATCTTCGCCGCCTTCTCGGCCCAATACCGCGCCCGGCCCGGGACAGCGGCGGAATCGCATGTGTCGGTGAATATTCCGAGATGTTCGAGCTCGCCGGCCTCGACGATGTCACCGGTCAGTAGCAGGCGCCGGGCCAGCACCGGCCCGAGCCGGTGGAAGAACATGTGCAGGCTGCCGAGCGCCGGGCCCAGGAAGCGGGTCGCCGGCATGCCGACCTTGGTGTCCCGCGCGATCACCGAGATATCGGTCATCAGCGCCAGCTCGAAGCCCCCACCGAGCGCATAGCCGGCGATCTCGCCGACCGTGACCTTCGGGAAGCCCATGAAGTTGTGGTAGAAGCCAAACGACTTGCGGTCCACCGTGAGTCGACGGCGCTGACTCGGTCGGCGCTTGGCCGGCGCGTCGTCGCCGTCCGCTTGGCCCTGACTGCCGTACCAGCCATAGGCGTTGTTCATGTCGGCCCCGGTGGAAAACACGCCGCCGGCACCGCGAAGCAGCACCACCGTCAGGTCGTCGTCATCGGCCACGCGGTCCAGGCAGCGAGCCACGGCCTCGCGCATCGGGGCGTCGTAGGAGTTGCGTTGCGCCGGATTGTTCAGCGTGATCGTCGCGATGCGGCGGTCGCGATCGACATCGAAGAGCACGCGATCGTCCGGGCCGTTCGGATCTGTCATGTATCGGACTCCTCTCGCCGCCTGCCGAATTGAAACGCGGCCAGCTCTTGCGGCGGTGACGCCAAGGTGTTCACCTCGCCGGTGCAGAGCACTTCGTCGTCGAGCAGCAGTCGGGCGGTCGACGCGATCCCGCGTTCGATCTGTGAGCGGGCGATGTCGAACCGCAGCTCGGTCAGCAATGGCGTCGGTCGGCGGAACGTCACGACCAGCGACCGCGTCTTGCCGGAAAGGCCCGTGACGCAATTGTGGTGCTGGATCACGCAGTCGAAGAAGACGCCCAGAAAGCCGCCGTGCACCAATCCCGGAGGACCCTCGTAGACCAGCGGGAAGTTGACTCGCCCGGTCGCCTTGTCGGCGTCGAGGTCATCGAACCGGTACTCGGGAAAACACGGGTTGTAGGCGCCGATGTCGGTCGCGTGGTCGAGATAGACGCGCCGGGGATCGTCGGGGGCATCGCCGATTCGCGGTGAGGTGTCCGCCGGCGCCGCGGCGGCCAGCTCGCGCTCCCACTCGGCGAACTTCTCCACCATGGCGTCGACCGTGGGATGGGGATGTTCGAGTGCCAGCAGCAGTGAACTCATCCGCCGCATCGCGGCCGCGGCCGCCATGGTCTGGGCGAGGGGCCGCTCGCCGAATCTGGCGTCGGCGGCGCGCGCGGACCCGGGTTCGGCCCGTCCCTCGGCCCGCCCCTCCTGCAAGGCCATGCATCTCTCTTTTCGCTCGGGTTCCGGCCCGGCTATTTCCGGCGGCAGCGTACCCTGCTAACTTATACAGCGTATCAATCGTATTGCCTACTGTATGGGTAACCGTATCGGCAGAAAGGCCGGATTCGACGGTGAGTCAGGGGGCCGATGCGGCCGGTGCCGAAGGTTCGGTGACAGCGCACCGCGACGGTGCGGTGTTGCGGGTGACACTCGACCGCCCGTCCCGGCGTAACTCGTTGAGCCAGGCGATGATTGAGGCGCTGGTCGACGCGTTGACCGATGCCGCCACCGACGATTCGCTACGGGCCGTGCACATCCGGGGCGGCGATGACTTCTGCGCCGGAGTCGACTGGGTCGCCGCCAACGACAGGCAGCGCCCCCGCGCCGGTGATCTGGTCCGGCGGATCCCCCATGCCGCTCACCGCGTGATCGAGCTCGTCGCGAGCATCCAACTCCCCGTGCTCTGCAGCGTGCGAGGATGGGCCGCGGGCTTCGGCTGCAACCTCGCGCTGGCAGCCGACTTCACCCTCGCCGCTACCGACGCCGTGTTCTGGGAGCCCTTCGTGGAGCGGGGCTTCAGCCCCGATTCGGGAGCCACCTGGCTGCTGCCCCGGCTGGTCGGCCTGGCGCGGGCCAGGCGAATGCTGCTGCTGGGCGAGAAGGTCAACGCGCCGGATGCGGCCGACTGGGGATTGATCCACCAGGCCGTGAGCCCCGCTGACCTTGACGACGCCGCCGAGGAGTTGCTCGAGCGGCTCGCGTCCGGGCCGACGGCGGCGATCGGCCTGGCCAAGCAGGCACTGAGCTTCGGCCAGCACGCGACCCTGAGCCAATCCATGACCCAGGAGCTGTTCAATCTCGAACTAGCCTGCCGAACAGCAGATTTCAAGGAAGGCCTGGACGCCTTCCGGCAGCGACGCGCGGCGAAATTTCAGGGCCGATGAGGGAGCAGGATGCCTACTGACTCGTTCGACACCATCAACTACGACGTCGACGGGCATACCGCCACTATCACGCTGAACCGGCCGGACGCCCTCAACGCGCTCAGCCCGCACATGATCACCGAATTGCGGGCCGCGTACGACGAGGCCGAGAACGACGACAAGGTCTGGCTGACCATCGTGACCGGCACCGGTCGCGCGTTCTGCACGGGGGCCGACGTCAAGGCCATCCCCGAAGACGGCAAGGTCGTCTACGAACGCCCGTACCTGTCGACCTACGACCAATGGGAGGCGCCGCAGGAGGGCACTCCCCCCTTTCGCTCGGCCGCCAAGCCGGTGCTCGCCGCGGTCAACGGGTTGTGCTGCGGCGCCGGCATGGACTGGGTCACCACATCGGACATCGTGATCGCCTCGGAGCAAGCGACTTTCTTCGACCCGCATGTGAGCATCGGGCTGGTGGCCGGCCGCGAGATGGTGCGGGTGTCGCGCGTACTGCCCCGCTCCATTGCCCTGCGGATGGCGTTGATGGGAAAGCACGAGCGGATGAGCGCACAACGCGCCTACGAACTCGGGTTGATCAGTGAAATCGTCGAGCACGACCGGCTTCTCGAGCGGGCGCACGAGATCGCCGACATCGTCAACTCCAATGCGCCGCTGGCGGTTCGGGGGACTCGGCTGGCCATCATCAAGGGTCTCAATGTGCCGTTGCACGAAGCCGAGATCATGGCCGAAACGTTCCGCGAGCGCGTATTGCGCACCGATGACGCGGCCGAAGGACCCAAGGCCTTCGTGGAGAAACGCAAGCCCGATTGGCAATGTCGATGACGTTCGAGACCATCCTGCTCGAGGTCGACGCGACCGACCGGGTCGCGACCATCACCCTGAACCGGCCCGCACAGCTGAACGCGTTCAACCGCACCATGTGTGAGGAGATGGCCCGAGCCTGGCGCGCGGTCAAACTCGACGATTCGGTCAACGCGGTGGTGCTGCGGGCGGCCGGCGACCGAGCGTTCAGCGCCGGTCTCGACGTGAAGACGCCGTACGGGCAGCCCGAAAACATCTGGAATCACGAGGATCCCGGTGAGTCACTCAGCCCCAAGTGGCAGAAGATGTGGAAGCCTGTCGTGTGCGCTGTTCGGGGCATGTGCACCGCGGGCGCGTTCTACTTCATCAATGAATCCGACGTCGTCATCTGCTCGGAGGACGCCACGTTTTTCGACTCGCACGTGTCGGCCGGCCTGGTCTGCGCGCTGGAGCCGATCGGCCTGATGAGGCGCATCGGTCTCGGCGAGACGCTGCGCATCGCGCTGATGGGCAACGACGAGCGGGTAAGCGCCGACACCGCGTTACGGATCGGGTTGGTGTCGGAAGTGGTCCCCGCCGAGCGACTCTGGGACCACGCGCACGAGATTGCGGCGACGATCGCCGCGAAGCCGCCGACCGCGACGCAGGGCACGGTGAAGGCGATCTGGGAGTCGCTCGACAAACCCTACCGCGCGGCCATGGAGCAGGGGCTGATCTATACCCGGCTGGGCAACCCGCTCGGCACGGCCGAACTTGCCGCCCAGAGGAATTCCGGTGGCGAAGGCACCGCGCGCACTCCGAAGAGGCGCTGATGCCTCCGCATCCGCTGAGCCAACGCATCGCCGGTGTCCTCGATCTGCAGCCGGACGCGAACGCCATCGAGTATGCGGGCCAATGGATCTCCTGGGCTCGCGTCAGCGCGCTCGCGCAGCGCATCGCCGGCCTCACCGCAGGTACCCAAGCAGGGATGCTGCTGCGCAACCGCCCCGGCCACGTGGCGGCCTTCCTCGGCGTGTTGCTGGGCGGCGGCACCGTCGTCGTCATCAACCCGTCTCGCGGTGACGAGCGCACCCGGGCGGACGTCGCCGGGCTGCGGCTCCCGCTGATCATCGGGGAGGACGCCGATCTGGCGGCACTCGTGCCCGCGACGACGGCGACCATGGCGGTCGAGATCTCGGGTCCCCTGGACGATCCCCGCCCGGGCTGCGCGACGATTCCCCCCGCGCCGCAGGCCGACCCGCGGCCCGGCGTGGCGGTACGCATGCTGACCAGCGGCACCACGGGAACGCCCAAACGAATCGACCTCGGCTACGACATGCTCGCGCGCAGTGTGATGGGCGTCGACGCCGACCGTGCCCCGGCTCCCACGGAGCTGCGGCGCGGAGTCGCGATCGTCAACTCGCCGCTGGTGCACATCGGCGGCGTGTTCCGCGTGCTGCAATGCGTCGCCGAGGCAAGGCCGTTCGCGCTCCTCGAGCGATTCGAACTGAACGCATGGACGGAGGCGGTGCGCAGGCACCGGCCGCGAACCGTATCGCTGGTACCCGCGGCACTGCGGACGGTGTTGCACTCCGACGTGCCGAAGGCCGATCTGCAGAGCATCCGCGCGGTCACCTGCGGTACGGCCCCCCTGACGGCCGAGGACGCCGACGCCTTCACCGCAAAGTACGGCATTCCCGTCCTGACCTCCTACGCGGCAACGGAGTTCGGTGGCGGTGTGGCGGGCTGGACACTGCCCGACTACCAACGATATTGGGCCGCCAAACGGGGCAGCGTCGGCCGCGCCAACCCCGGTGCGCGGCTGCGGGTGGTCGGCGACGATGGCTCGCCGCTCGGCCCCGACCAGGTCGGCCTGCTCGAAGTCAAGCCGGGCCAGCTGGGGCCGGCGGCTCCGTGGATGCGGACCACGGACATGGCGCGCATCGACGCGGACGGCTTCGTCTGGATCGTCGGGCGGGCCGACCAGGCGATCATCCGCGGCGGGTTCAAGGTGATGCCCGACGACATCCGCACCGCCCTGGAAAGCCACCGGGCGGTGGCCGGCGCGGCGGTGGTCGGTCGCTCCGACCCGCGCCTCGGCGCGACGCCGGTCGCCATGGTGGAACTGCGCGAGCCAGGCTCCACCGAATCCGACGCACTGGTGGAATATCTGCGAACGCGGCTGGCGCGCTATGAGATTCCGACCGAGATCGCGATCGTCGACGCCATCCCCCGGACACCGTCGGGCAAGGCCGATCTGGGCGCGGTCCGGCGCTTCTTCGGCGCAGCCCACAGCGACCATGCGCGGTGACCCCGCCACGGTCGCCGGGGTCCTGGCACGCCAGGCCAACTCGCGCGGAGACCATCCATTGCTCGTCTGCGACGGCGGCCGCATCGGTTATGGCGAAGCCGAGGCCCGCTCCGCCGCGCTCGCCCGCGGGCTGATCGCGGTCGGTGCGGGCAAGGGCACCCATGTGGGCCTGCTCTACCCCAACGGTCCGGAGTTCGTCGTAGCGATGCTGGCGGCGGCGCGCATCGGCGCCGTGGTGGTCCCCTTCTCCACGTTCGCCACGGCCCGTGAGCTGCGCGAGCAGCTGCTCGACAGTGACGTCGAAATACTGTTGAGCGCAGCATCTTTCCGCACCCACGACTATGCGCGGCGGCTGGCCGGGCTCCTGTCCGATCCAGACTTCGAATCGGACGGCCGCGTGTTGTCGCCGGCGGTGCCGCAGCTGAGGCACGTCGGCATCGACTACCCCGCCGATGCGGTTGGGCACGTGCGCGGCATCGACCGGCTCTACCGGCTGGCCGATACCGTGACGCCCGAGCTGCTGGCGGCGACCGAAGGGGATGTCCAGGGCTGCGATCCGCTGGCCATCGTCTACACGTCGGGTTCCACCAGCGCCCCAAAGGGCGTCGTGCACACCCACGCGGCGCTGCTCGGACATCAGCGGAATCTCAACAAGATCCGCGGTTTGACGGCCGGCGACAAACTGTTCTGCAATTCGCCGTTCTTCTGGATCGGCGGTCTGGCGTTCGGACTGCTGGCCACCTTGGTCGCCGGGTCGACGCTGGTGTGCTCAAATGCCGGCGATGCCGGTGTGACGCTCGACCTGCTGGAGGCCGAAAGGCCCACGGTCACCAACGGTTTCAGCGCCGGGATCGCTCATCTGGCCGAGCATCCGAGCTTCCCGCGCCGGGATTTGTCATCGATGCGGCGGGGCAACCTGTACCCGATTATGGCCCCCGAAGTACGACCGGCGGATCCGGAGCTGCGGCACAACATGCTGGGCATGACCGAAGCGGGCAGCGTCGTGCTGATCAGCGGCGACGAAACCGATCAGCCCGCCCACCGGCGCGGGTCGTTCGGCAAGCCGGCACCCGGCTTCGACATCAAGGTCATCGACATCGAAACCGGAGAGCAGGTTTGCGTCGGCGAGGTCGGTGAACTGTGCATCCGCGGACCCTATGTGATGCAGCGCTACTACGGACGTAGCCGCGAGGAGTGCTTCGATGCAGACGGCTGGTTCCACAGCGGCGATTTGGTGCACACCGACGCCGACGGGTTCTTCTACTACGTCGGTCGGCTCAACACGATGATCAAGACGGCGGGCGCCAACGTCTCGGCGGATGAGGTCGAACGCGCGATCGCCAGGGTGACCGGCGGATTGACGGCCCACGTCGTGGGAGTCCCCGATGCCCGGCGCGGACAGCTGGTCGCGGCGGTCGTGGTGGTGCCGGAAGGCGCCGCCTTCGACGAGGCGGCGCTGCGCGACCGGCTGAAGGCCGAACTGTCGGCCTACAAGATCCCCCGGCGCTTTGTCACGGTGTCACGCTCCCAACTCCCGTTGCTCTCCAGCGGCAAAGTCGACACACAACGTCTGAGGAAACTCCTCGATGGTTGACTCGACGGCCAGCGGCACCATCGACGAGCTCGTGCGTTCCCGCGCCGCGGGCTATGGGGACAAGCCGATGGTGATCGACCCGACGTCGCGAACCAGTTACCGCCAACTCGACGCCGTGACAAGGGATCTCGCCGCGGTGTTCGTCGAAGCCGGTGTCGGTAAGGGCACCCGTGTCGGCCTGATCATGCCCAACGGCGCCCGCTGGGTCGAGGTGGCCGTCGCCCTGACCCGCGTGGGCGCCGTGCTGGTTCCGCTGAGCACCCTGCTGGCGGCGCGGGAGCTGGCGGCGCAACTGCGGGCCGCCGCGGTGCAATTCCTGGTCAGCGTCGAGGAATTCCGGGGGCACCGTTACCTCGACGACCTCCCGCCCCGGACCGAGCTCCCCGCGTTGCGCCAGGTCTGGACGGCCGAGCGGCTGGCCGCCGCGACGGCCGGGGATCGGGCCCGCCGACTCGTCGACGCCATGACGGGGACGGTGAGGGCCGCCGACCCGTTGGTGATCATGTTCACCTCCGGCAGCAGCGGGCCGCCCAAGGGAGTCATGCATTCGCACGGCAGCGCGCTGGGCGCCGTGCGGTCGGGCCTGGCGGCGCGTTGCATCACCGCCGACACCCGACTGTATCTACCGATGCCGTTCTTCTGGGTCGGCGGCTTCGGTAGCGGAATACTGTCCACGCTGTTGGCCGGCGCCACCCTGGTGACCGAGGAGATACCCCGGCCCGAGACGACGCTGCGGCTGCTGGAAACCGAACGGGTGACGCTGTTTCGCGGTTGGCCGGACCAGGCCGAGACGCTGGCGCGGCACGCGGCCGCGGCCGGTGCCGACCTGTCGGCACTGCACCCGGGGAGCCTGCAGGGCCTGCTCCCGCCCGACCGGCGGGCCCAGCCCGGCGCCCGCGCCACGCTGTTCGGCATGACGGAGGCGTTCGGGCCCTACTGCGGCTACCCCGCCGACACCGACATGCCCGAGACCGCGTGGGGCAGCTGTGGGAAGCCGTTCGGCGGCATGGAAGTGCGCATCGTCGATCCCGGCGGCGGCGAACCTGTCCCGGCCGGATCCGTGGGCATGATCGAGATTCGGGGACCGCACACGCTGCGCGGCATCTGCGGTCGCAGCCGGGAAGAGGTTTTCACCGCCGACGGCTTCTACCCCACCGGCGACCTGGGCCACCTCGACGGGGACGGGTTCCTGTTCTACCACGGGCGCTCTGACGACATGTTCAAGGTCAGCGGCGCCACCGTCTATCCCGGCGAGGTCGAACGGGCGCTGCGCACCATCGATGGCGTCCGCAGCGCCTTCGTCACCGACGTGCCGGGAACGGCGGGTCAGCGGGTGGGCGCGGCGGTGGTGTGTGACGCCGCCGTGTCCGCCGAGACGCTGACACGGTGCGCGCGAAAGCTGCTGAGTGCGTTCAAGGTACCGACGGCGTGGCTGCTGCTGGATTCCGACGACGAGGTCCCGCGGGGTGGCGCCGGCAAGGTCGATACCGCCCGGCTGCGGGAGATGTTGCGCGCCGCGAATCAGACTTAGGAGACCCGCGTCCAGGGTTGACAGTTCTGCGACTCGAAGGCCTTCACCGATGTGTTGATGTTCGCATACATCGGGCCGATCGACGTGTTCGTCTGCAGCACATGGTCCTTGTTCGCGTCGGGCGTGCTGTAGGTGAACCAGGAGCACATCGAGTCCTGGGTTGGCACATTGTTGATCCAGACGCCGAAGGCCGACCCGGATCCGCCCGTGTGGTAGAGGCCCGGTGCGATGTCAGGACCCACGACGAACACACCGTTGCCGGGGATCGGGTCGAGTGGGTCGGCGACGGCCGGTGGTGCAAGGGCGATGGCTGTCACAGTCGACACGAGTAGGGCCGACGCGCGGATCGTTCGGGGCACTTTTCCTCGCTCTATGTTGTTGCCCCCTCCGACGCAGCCTATGCCGAGCCGGGCGCTGCAGACAACAGTCAGCCCGGCGCCGGGTCCTTCCCGACGACGACGCCGCGCGCGGTGAGGTGATCGATCAACGGGACGGCGCCCGCGGCAAGGTGTTGCGACATCGCCGCGCGGGCGAGCTCCCCGTCGCGCTTCTTCAGCGCGGACAAGATCCGGCGGTGGTCCCTCATCGACTGTTCGGGCCAGCCTTGGATGGCGGGAAACACCGATTCGGGTGCGTAGCGGGTGATCTGCGACATCAACTGGGCGAGTTTCGGAGAGTCCGCGGCGACGTTGATGGCCCGGTGGAATTGGTGATTGAGACGCACCGTGCGCTCGTCGTCGTCCCCGGCGTAAGCATCTTCGAGTTCCGCCTGGATCTGTTTGAGTTCGCGCAGTTGGTCATCGGTGATGTTGATGGCTGCCCGCGCCGCGAGCTCGCCACCGACGTGCGCCTGAACGTTCGCGACGTCGGTGACATCGCGACCGGTTACCGGCAACACCATGAAACCCCGGCGCGGCTGTTGGGCGATCAACCCCTCCGCGCGCAGCGCAAAGAGCGCTTCCCGCACCGGCGTCACGCTGATCCCCAGCTCGGCGGCCAATTGGTCCAGGCGGACGTAGGACCCCGCGACGTAGGTGCCATCGAAGATCCGCTGGCGGATAAGGCCCGCGACGTCGTCGGACAGTTGCGGTCGCGCGGCGAAATCCGGAACCGTCATCGCTACACCTGGTACTCGGCGAGCAGTCGCTTGCTGATGATGTTCTTCTGAATTTCGCTCGTGCCCTCGCCGATGAGCAGGAACGGCGCGTCGCGCATCAGCCGCTCGATCTCGTATTCCTTCGAATAGCCGTAGCCCCCGTGGATCCGGAAACTCTGCTGGGTGACCTCGGTGCAGTATTCACTGCACAGGTATTTGGCCATCCCGGCGGCGACGTCGTTGCGCTCCCCCGAGTCCTTCAGCCTGGCCGCATTGACCATCATCAGGTGCGCCGCTTCGACTTTGGTGGCCATCTCGGCCAGCTGGAAGGCGATGGCCTGGTGCTCCGCGATGGGCTTGCCAAAGGTGTGGCGCTGTTGGGCGTAGCGGACCGCGAGCTCGAAGGCGCGGATGCCGACGCCGCATGCCCGGGCCGAAACGTTGACCCGGCCGACCTCGATGCCGTCCATCATCTGGAAGAAGCCCTGTCCGGACGTGCCGCCGAGGATGTCGTCGGCGCTGGCCCGGTAGCCGTCGAAAATCATCTCCGTCGTTTCGATGCCCTTGTAGCCCAGCTTGTCGATCTTGCCCGGAATTTGTAGCCCGGGAACGACTTCGCCGAAGCCGACCGGCTTTTCGACCAGGAACGCGGTCAGGTTCCGGTGCGGCTTGTCGGCGCCTTCGTCCGTGCGCACCAGAACCGCCACCACCGTAGAGGTGGCGCCGTTGGTCAGCCACATCTTCTGGCCGTTGATGGTGTAGTCGCCGTCGGGATTGCGCACCGCCCGAGTACGGATCGCGGCGACGTCGGAACCCAGCTCCGGCTCCGACATCGAAAACGCGCCGCGCGACTCGCCGGTCGCCATCCGCGGCAGGAACCGCTGCTTCTGCTGATCGGTGCCGTGCTGGCGCAGCATGTAGGCCACGATGAAGTGGGTGTTGAGCACCCCGGACACGCTCATCCACCCGCGCGCCAACTCCTCGACGCACAGCGCGTACGTCAAAAGCGACTCTCCCAGGCCGCCGTACTCCTGGGGAATCATCAGCCCGAACAGGCCCATGTCGCGCATCCGGTCGACGATGTCCTGCGGGTAGGTGTCGCCGCGTTCCAGCTCCGCGGCGTTCGGGATGACTTCCTTCTCGACGAATTGCCGTACGGTGGCGATGATCTCGGTCTGGAATTCGGTCAACCCGAGGGTCTGGGCGAGTTTGGTCATGCGCGGTCTTTCGGTTCCGGCTTGCTCAGCAAGCGATGGTCTTCGCGTCGGTGAGGCGTTCGATGTCGGCGGTCGTCAATCCCAGGCGCCGCTCGAGGATGTCGGCGGTGTCTTGCCCCAGTGCGGGCGCCGGCGCACCGGCGGGGTGGGCCCCATCGAACACGATCGGCAGGCCCGGGGCGAAGTACTCCCCCAGGCCCTCCTGGCGCAACAGCGAAAAGAGCGGGTTGGCGGTCACTTTAGGGCTCGCCGCGACGTCGGCGAAGGTGCGGTAGCGCTCGAACAGCACCGTGGTGCCCGACAGTGCGGCGGCGATCTCGTCGGCGGTGTGATCGGCGAACCAGGTGGCGAACAGCCCGGACAGCGCGTCCCGGTACCGGTAGCGGTCACCCTCGGCACCGAAGTCGACGCCCAGCGCGTCGGCGAGCGCCGCGATCGCGGCCCCGGTGCCCGTCACGTCGACCAAGTCACGAAAGTGCCTGCGGGCGAGGGTGACAACCATGAACCGGGCGCCGTCCCGGCTGACGAAGTCCTGCCCGTATTGGCCGTAGATGGAATTGCCCAGTCGCTGCCGTTGCGTACCGGTGACTTGCGGCTCGGTCAACAGTCCGAGGTTTCCGGCGGTGGCCAGCGCGACGTCCTCGAGCGCCAGGCTGATCCGCGCGCCCGTGCCGCTTTCGTCACGGCGGCGGACGGCGGTGATGACGGCGAGCGCGGCGTACAGGCCGCAACAAACGTCCCAGGCCGGCAACACGTGGTTGATCGGGCCGGCATGATCGGCGGGGCCGGTGACGAGCGGGAATCCAATGCCGGCGTTGACCGTGTAATCCACCCCGGTGGACCCGTCGCCACGCCCGAGCAGCTGCACGTGGATGACGTCGGAACGCTTGGCGGCCAACACGTCGTGGCTGAGCCAGGGCAGGCCGGCGGCGTTGGTCACCACCACGCCGTCCCCCTCGACGATGAGGCGCTGGACCAGCTCTTGCCCTTCGGTTGATCGCAAATCAACGGTGGCCGAACGCTTTCCCTTGTTCAGCCCGGTCCAGTAGATCGACGTGCCGTCCGCCGCCAGCGGCCACCGCTGGACGTCGGACGCTCCGCCGATCGGATCGATCCGAATCACCTCCGCGCCAAGCTGACTCAGCGTCATGCCGCACAGCGGGGCGGCGACGAAGCTGGACACCTCGACGACGGTGAGGCCGCCCAGGGGTTCGGTCATGTCGGGCCGACTCGCTCGAACACGGCCGCCAGGCCCTGGCCGCCGCCGATGCACATGGTCTCCAACCCGTAGCGCGCCTCGCGACGGTGCAGCTCGCGCGCCAGCGTGGCCAGCATCCGCCCGCCCGTCGCGCCGACCGGGTGGCCCAGGGAGATGCCCGATCCGTGCACGTTGGTCCGCTCGTGGTCGGCCGCGCCGAAATCCCATTCCCGCATCACGGCGAGCGCTTGCGCGGCAAATGCTTCGTTGAGTTCGATGACGTCGATCTCGGCCAGCCGCAGGCCGGCCTTGGCCAGGGCGACCTCGGTCGCCGGCACCGGCCCGATGCCCATGATGTGGGGCGCCACCCCCGCCAGCCCCCACGACACCAGGCGGACCAACGGCGTCAGGCCGTATTCGGCGGCCTTCTCGGGTGTGGTGACCACGCACATCGACGCCGCGTCGTTCTGTCCGCTGGAATTGCCGGCCGTTACGGTCGCCTCCGAATCCTCGCTAGACAACACGGGTTTGAGCTTGCTCAATGACTCGACCGAGGTGTCGGCGCGCGGATGCTCGTCGCTGTCGATGAGCTCCTCGCCCTGGCGGGTGCGCACCGCGACCGGGATGATCTCCTCCGCCAAGATGCCGTCCTTCTGTGCGGCCACCGCGCGCTGGTGCGACCGCACGGCGAGCTCGTCCTGCTCGAGACGCGAGATGCCGTACTGGCGGCGCAGGTTCTCGGCCGTCTCCAGCATTCCGCCGGGCACCGGGTGGTGACGCCCACCGGCGGTGGTGCGCCCCCGGGCCAGCCCGTCGTGCACGCGAACGCCGGTTCGCGCTCCGCCCCAGCGCATGTCGGTGGAGTAGAAAGCGACGTTGCTCATGCTCTCGCAGCCGCCGGCGATGACGAGATCGTGATCGCCGTTGCCCACCTGCAGGCTCGCCTGGATCACCGCCTGCAGGCCGGACCCGCAGCGGCGGTCGACCTGCATCCCGGTTACCGTCACGGGCAAGCCGGAATCCAATGCCACCACGCGTCCGATCGCCGGCGCCTCGCTGCTGGGGTAGCAGTGGCCGAGGATGACGTCGTGCACCGCGGCGGGCGAGATTCCGGTGCGTTCGAGGAGTCCCTTCAGGGCGGCGACGCCCAGGTCGACGGCGGTCAGCGACTTGAACATCCCGCCGTAGCGGCCGATCGGGGTCCGTACGGGTTCACAGATGACGGTCTCGCGCATCGCGCTCATAGATGCCGGCCGCCGGTGATTTCCATGACGGTCCCGGTCATGTACGAGGACAGGTCGGAAGCCAGGAACAGCGCCACGCTGGCGACTTCGCTGGGTTCGCCGGCCCTGCCCATCGGCACCTCGGCAACCTTCGAATCCCAAATGCGCTGCGGCATGGCCTCCGTCATGGCGGAGCGGATCAAACCAGGGGCGATCGCGTTCACCCGGATGCCCAGGTAGGCCAGCTCCTTGGCGGCCGCCTTGGTCATCCCGACGATGCCGGCCTTGGCGGCCGAGTAGTTGGTCTGGCCGACCATGCCGACCTTCCCCGACACCGAGGACATGTTGATGATGACGCCCCGTTTGTTTTCCCGCATGACGGCGGCGGCCAGCCGGGTGCCGTTCCAGGTGCCCTTGAGGTGGACGGCGATGACCTGATCGAATTGCTCCTCGGTCATCTTGCGCATCGTCGCGTCACGAGTGATCCCGGCGTTGTTGACCATGATGTCCAGGCCGCCGAACCGCTCGATGGCGGTCTGGATCAGGGTTTCGACGTCGGACGCCTGTGTGACATCGCATCGGACCGCGACCGCGACGTCATCGCCGCCCAACTGCTTGGCCACGACCCGGGCTTCCTCGAGATTGACGTCGCCGAGCACAACTCGCGCCCCCTCGGCGACAAAGCGTTCCGCGATTGCCAGACCCAGTCCCTGAGCACCGCCGGTGATTACCGCGGTCTGCCCTGTCAACAACGACACCTGATTCCGCCTCCCTCTGCTCTTGCGCCGGGGACACCCAGCCAGTCGAATATCATATTTCATATAGGATCTGCTCCGGTGCCGGGTTCCACACCGGACCGTTTGAGCCGGCCGGCCCGCCGCGGGCTGCGCGGCTCGCTGCCAACAAGGTGCCGAAGAGGGGGCGTTTGCCTATGACCACCGCCGAACAACCCGAGGTCTCCGACGACGACTTTCGGGAGATCCTCGCCCAGACGCGGCACTTCGTCCGCACCGCCGTCGTCCCGCGCGAACAGGAGATCCTGACCGAGGATCGGGTGCCCGACGACCTGCGTGACCAGGCCAAGAAGATGGGCCTGTTCGGGTACGCGATCCCGCAGCAGTGGGGCGGCCTGGGCCTGAACCTGATGCAAGATGTCGAGCTGGCAATGGAATTGGGCTACACCTCGCTGGCCTTGCGATCGATGTTCGGCACCAACAACGGCATCGCGGGGCAGGTGCTGGTGGGCTTCGGCACCGACGAGCAGAAGGCCCGCTGGCTGGAGTCGATGGCGTCCGGCGACGTGGTCGCCTCGTTCGCGTTGACCGAGCCCGGCGCGGGATCCAACCCGGCCGGCCTGCGAACCAAAGCCGTTCGCGACCAAGCCGATTGGGTGATTTCCGGGCAGAAGCGCTTCATCACCAATGCGCCCGTCGCCGATCTGTTCGTGGTGTTCGCGCGGACCCGGCCGGCGGACGACCAGGGGCCCGGGATCGCGGTATTCCTCGTTCCGGCGGACTCACCGGGCGTCGAAGTGGGCGCCAAGGACGCCAAGATGGGCCAGGAGGGCGCCTGGACCGCCGACGTGAGCTTCAACGACGTCCGCGTCGAGGGCGGCGCACTGATCGGCGGCAGCGAAGACATCGGCTACCGAGCGGCGATGACGTCGCTGGCGCGGGGCCGGGTTCATATCGCCGCCCTCGCGGTGGGCGCCGCCCAACGCGCACTCGACGAATCGGTCTCGTACGCCGCCACGGCGACCCAGGGCGGCACGCCGATCGGGAGCTTTCAGTTGGTTCAGGCGATGCTCGCCGACCAGCAGACCGGGGTGCTGGCCGGCCGCGCGCTGGTTCGCGATGCCGCCCGGCTCTGGGTATCCGGTGAAGACCGCCGGGTCGCGCCGTCGGCGGCCAAGCTGTTCTGCACCGAAATGGCCGGCAACGTAGCCGATCTCGCGGTGCAGATTCACGGCGGCAGCGGCTACATGCATGGCGTCCCGGTCGAGCGCATCTACCGCGACGTACGGCTGCTGCGGCTCTACGAGGGCACCAGCGAGATTCAGCGGTTGATCATCGGGTCCAACCTCGTCAAAGCGGCGCAGCGCGCCAGCACAACGAAGGAGCGCTAATGAGCGGCAAGCTTGCGGGCCGAGTGGCATTCATCACCGGAGCGGCGCGCGGGCAGGGCCGGGCGCACGCGGTCCGTCTGGCGCGGGAGGGCGCCGACATCATCGCCGTCGACATCGCCGGCAAGCTTCCGTCCTGCGTTCCCTACGACCCGGCGACTCCCGACGACCTGAGCGAGACCGTTCGCCTGGTTGAAGAGACGGGCCGCCGCATCATCGCCTCCGTCGTGGACACCCGCGACTTCGAGGGGCTGCGCAAGGCCGTCGACGACGGGGTGGCCGCACTCGGGCGACTGGACATCATCGTCGCCAACGCCGGCGTCGCCGCGCCGCAGGCCTGGAACGACATCACGCCGGAAGACTTCCGCGCCGTCATCGACATCAACGTCACCGGCACCTGGAACACCGTGATGGCCGGCGCGGACAAGATCATCGAAGGCGGTCGCGGCGGATCCATCATCCTGATCAGTTCCGCGGCCGGCATGAAGATGCAGCCCTTCATGATCCACTACACCGCCAGCAAGCACGCCGTCACCGGGATGGCGAGGGCATTCGCCGCCGAGCTGGGCAAGCATTCGATCCGGGTCAACAGCGTTCATCCCGGGCCGGTGAACACGCCGATGGGAACCGGGGACATGGTCACCGCGGTGGGCAGGGCCATGGAAACCAACCCGCAGCTGTCCAACGTGCTCACGCCGTTCCTGCCGGACTGGGTCGCCGAGCCGGAGGAGATCGCCGACACCGTCTGCTGGCTGGCCAGCGACGAGTCCCGCAAGATCACCGCCGCCCGGATCCCGGTGGACCAGGGCTCGACGCAGTACTGACCGGCGGCTCGGGAATAGATTCGCCACGACCGGCGCTTGCAGGGCACATGAAAGCCTTCACCGAGAGCGAACGTCAGGAGTTCTTGGCCGCCACGCACGTGGCGGTGCTGTCCGTCGACGCCGCCGACGGGCGGCCGCCCGCGAGCGTGCCGATCTGGTACGACTACACCCCCGGTGGCAACATCCGGATCATGACCGGGGCGGCCAGCCGCAAAGCCCGGCTGATCGAGCGGGCCGGCAAGGTGACGCTCGTCGTCCAGCGCGAGGAGCTGCCGTACCAGTACGTGGTGGTCGAAGGCACCGTCGTCGACACCGCCAAGCCCGCCCCGACCGATGTGCAGGAGGCCGTCGCCATCCGCTACCTCGGCGAGGAGGGCGGGCGGGCGTTCATCCGCAGCATGGAGGGCGTGGAAGAGGTGATGTACACCATCCGCCCCGATCGCTGGATGAGTGCGGATTTCACCGGCGACCTCTGAGATCTCAGCCGATCAGCTCCAGCGTCCCCAGTTCACGGATCGCCTGGCAGCCGCGGCTGAGCATGGCGAGCACCATGTCGTCGCCGCGCTCGGTCGCGGCGGCGAACGCGAACCCCAGCGCCGAGATCAGCGGCGCCTGCAGCACCCCGAGGCGGTAATCACGCCAACACGTTTCGGCATCGTAACCGGTGACGCCACCCGCCGTGAGCGCGCGATGGTAGTCGGCGACCAGCTGTTCCTCGATGCTCGCGCGCAGCTGCGAATTGAGGCTGGTCGCGGTGAAGTAGGCGAGATCCCTGGCCGGCAATCCGACGCCGAGCGTCTGCCAGTCGACGACGCTGACCCTGGTCCGGTCGGGATCGAACAGGAGGTTGTCCAGGCGATAGTCCCCGTGCAGCAGGGCAAACCGGTCGTATTCGGAGAGCAGCCACGGCGTGACCAATCCCATTGCGGCGCTGAAGGTCTCGCGATCTTGAGTACTCATCCGGTCGCCCAGCTTGTCCAGCGTGATGTCGGCGCTCATCTTCGCCACCTCACCCATGCCGGCGGCGCCCGCTTCGTCCGGCCTGGCGAACGCGATGCCCGGGAAATCGAGCCAGACCGGATCGCACCAGCTGGGCGCGTGCAGGCCGGCCAGGGCGGTGACCGCGAGGCGCGCTTCGGTTTCCCCGCACCCGGCGAGCTGATCCCCCTGCACCGCCGGCGCCTGATCGGCGAGCAGCAAAGCGAACTCCATTGCATCATCGGTGATCTCGGAATAGAAGCACCGCGGCGTCGGCACTTGCACCCGATCCGCCACGGATGAGTAGAACGCGCATTCGCTGCGATATCCGATGACCACCCGGTCGCGCACGGTGTCGTCCTGCGCCGGCAGCTTGATAACGAACGTGCGCGGCAGGTCGCCGGGATCCGTCGCGTATCGGGCGGACACCCGGTAGGTTGCGCCGGTCTGCCCGGTGCCGATCGCGACCACGTCCACGTCGGCGACCTCGACCGGTGCCCCGCGCCCACTGAGGGCGGCCGACAACCACGCCGGGGTCACGTCACCGGGATAGCGCGGAATCGACACCACAGCACTCATGAACAGCACGCCTCCTGTACCCGGACAGCTCCGCCCGACTGACAAACTGTAAGGCATACCGCAATAGCAGCGGTCGACTACGGTGACCTAGTCGGCGAGGATCCGCCATTCCGCGGCCTCGTGCTGCTGCCGCCAGAACTCGTCGAAACGCCCACCCGCCGCGAGCAATTCGCCGACCGTTCCGTCCTCGATCACCCGGCCATCGTCGAGGAACAGGACGCGGTCGGCGTGACTGATGCTGGCCAAGCGGTGCGCGACGATCACCTGGGTGCGCGGCTGCGGGTCGAGGGTCAGCGCGTCGACCACCGCCGCCTCGTTTTCGGTGTCCAGGGCGCTGGTCGCCTCGTCGACCAGCAGTATCGGCGCCGGCTTGAGCAGCGCCCGCGCGATGCTGACCCGTTGGCGTTCGCCGCCCGACAGGGCGGAACCGGCCTCGCCGACGACCGTGTCGGCGCCGTCGGGCAGCCGGGCGAGGAGTTCGTCGACGCGGGCGAGGGCCACGGCCCGGGCGAACTGGTCGTCGCCGGCGCCGGGATCCCCGGCGAACACGTTGTCCCGGATCGACCCGTGGAAAAGGTAGGGATGCTGGAACACAACGCTGCTTGCCGCCCGTCGGGCCTCGGCGCCCAGCGTGGCCGCGTCGACGCCGTCGATCAGGACCCGGCCGCGGCTTGGCTCGTGCAACCCGGCGATCAGCGCCAGGATGGTGCTCTTGCCCGACCCGGACGGCCCGACGATCGCCGTCGTGCTGCCCGGCTCCAGGGTGAAGCTCATCCCGTCGAGCACCGGCGCGCCGGCGCCGTCATAGCCGAAAGCGACGTCGTCGAACTCGATGCGGGGCGCCGCCGCAGAGCCGGGCAGCGTGGCGGTCCCGGCGTTCATCGGCGGCGCGGTGAGGACCACGCGGATGCGGTCGAGCGTGGCGCGGGTGCTCTCCAGCGCCGGTGCCAGTTCGCTGATCGAGCTGAACGGCTCCAGGTAGCGCACGATCACGACGATCAAGGCGATGGCCTCGGGGACGGTGACGGTTTTGTTCACCGTCATCGCCGCGGTCGCCCCCGCCAGCAGGATCAGGGACAGCTGGGTGACCAGGCTGAACAGCAGCTGACCGGGAACCTGCATGGACAGCAACCGCATGGTCGCGCCGTGCTGCGCGGTCAGCGCATCGCCGACCAGACTGCGCGCCGGCTCGACCCGCCGCGCGGCCCGCAACGCCGGCTGGGTGCGGGCGAATTCGATGATCCGCTCGGTCAGCGCGCTGTTGGCTTCTTCGGCCGCGGCGTCGGCACGCCGCGTCAGTCGCGCCGACGCCCACAGCGCGCCCAGCAGCAACGGGACACCTGCGAGCGCGGCCAGGCCGAGCTGCCACGCGATCGGGAGCAAGGCCAGCCCGATGGCCGCGGGCAGCAGGACGGCGGAGATCAGCGGCGTCAGCAGGTTCACCACGAGACCGACCAGTTCCGGCCCGGTGGCGGCGATCGCCTGCCGCGCCGTCGCGGTGCGTTCGGCGGTGAACCAGTCCAGCCGGACCGCGGGTAAGCGGTCCGCGACGTCGTGCTGGCTGTGGTCCAGCACGGCAAAACCGAGATCGAAGCCGATGCGCGCCGTCGTGGCATCGATCACCCAGCCGATCACCGTGGCGGCGGTGAGCCAGCCCAGCCACACCATCGCGCGATGCGGGGCGCCGCTGAACAACGCGCCCACCAGGGGCACCAGCAGCACGGTGGCCACCGCCCGGATCATCACGGAGACCAATGCGAGCACGGCGTAGGCGGTCACCCGGGCGCGGCGATCCGCCGGGACCAGGCCCAACCAGGTGCGGATCATCGCGCTCCCTCCCGAGCCGTGATGGCGGCCACCGGGTCCCGACGGCCGCCCTCCCACAGCCGTCGGTAGCGGCCGTCGGCGGCCAGCAACTCGTCGTGCGTGCCACGTTCGGCGATCCGGCCGTGGTCGAGCACGACGATCTGGTCGGCTCCGGTGACGGTGTGCAGTCGGTGGGCGATCACCAAAACGGTGCGGTCCCGTGTCAATCGGTTGAGCGCCTGCTGCACAAGGTATTCCGATTCGGGGTCGGCGAACGCGGTGGCCTCGTCGAGGATCAGCACCGGGGTGTCCGCGAGGATCGCGCGGGCGATGGTCAGCCGCTGCCGCTCCCCGCCCGACAGGCCCGTTCCCGCGCCGAGCACCGTGTCGTAGCCGTTCGGCAACCGCATGATCCGGTCGTGGATGTGTGCCTGGCGCGCCGCCTCCTCGATTTGCGCAGCGGTGGCGTCCGGGACGGCCAGGGCGATGTTGTCGGCGACGGTGCCGTGCACCAGCTGCGTCTCCTGCAGGACGAACCCGACCTTCGCATAGAGCTCGTCGGCGGACATCGACCGGATGTCCTGTCCCCCAATGCGTATCGTCCCGTGGTCGACGTCGTGGAAGCGGGCCAGCAGGGCGGCCAGCGTCGACTTGCCGGACCCGGACGGGCCGACGAGGGCGGTGACCGTGCCGGGACGCAGCGTCAGCGACACGCCGCGGATCACCGGGACGCCCGGCCGATAGCCGAAGCTGACGCCGTCGAACACCACCGTCGCCGACGAATCCGCGGACCGGTCCGGCTCCCGCACCTCGAGCTCGGGCTCGTCGAGGGTGTTCTGCAGGCGCCGCGCGGCGAGCATGCCGGCGCCGATACCGCCGACCCCGTACGCGATACCGAGTAGTCGCGCGCCGAACGTGGTGCCCAGCAACAAGAATGGCAAAAGATTCACTGGATCCATCCGCCCAGTGGTGGTGAGCAGCGTGCCCGTCAGCACGATGAGCCACAGGAAAGTCGAGGGCCGGGTGACCAGGTCCATGAGCGTCTTCTTGCCGGCCAATGGGCGCTGCCAGGAGACCAGAAAATCGATGTACTCGTCCAAGTTCCGCCGGAAGCTGGATGCCGCCGCGCCGCCGAACACGCGGATCACCGGCTGACCCTCGAGGTAGGCGCCCGCCTCCCCACTCATCTTTTCGGCCCAGCGCTGCGATTGCGGGATGCGCGGGCCGGACTGGATGGTGAGCGACGAGGTCAACACCAGGTACACCAGGACGGGCACGAACAGCACGAGCGCCACCCGCCAGTCCACCGCAAACAGATAAACCAGTACCGCCACCGGCGCGATGATCGCCGCGACCGCGTCGGGGATGGCGTGGGTGACCAGATAGTGCAGCGACAGCGCGTCGTCCTGCAGCAGTTGCTTGATCGAGCCCGATCCCCGCGCGGTGAACCAGCCCAGCGGCAAGCGAGATAGCTTGCGCAACAGGCGCGATCGCAGGCCGGCGGCAAACCGCGCGTCGACGACATGCAACCACAGTGTGAGGGCCGCTCCGAGGACGGTGCCCAGTCCCAGCAGCGCGACGGCCGCGAGCCCGACGTCCCAGAGTCGTACCGCGGGCGCCCCGGCTACCAGCAACCGGGCCAGCTCGACCAGCAGCACGAAGGGTGCCAGCTGCACCACCGTGATGACGGCCTGCAGCACACCGGACAGGATCAGCGCCGTGCGCAGCGGCGCGAGCAACCGGCCGGCGGCCTGAACGCGCCAACTGCCGCGCGCCGCCGGGGTGGACGTCTTGTCGGCGGGTTCTCGCGACGAGACCTGCTCTGCTGCAACGTTCTTGGTCGTCCCCCGGTCTTCACCACGGTGCGTGCCCATCGCACGCCCGGCACTCCAGTAGGCCTTGGCGTGTATTTCGGACTTGGGGAAGCCGAACTCGTCACGCAGCCGCGTCCGCACGTGCTTGAGCACGGTCGCCTCGGGCGTCGCCCACGCGTACCAGTTGGACCAATCTCGGCTCTCGATCGCCGCCGCAAGCGATCTCTCGTCACGCCGGGGCACCCAGTGCACTTGCAGCCGCGGATGCCGCGCGATCGGGATCAGGACGTCGTTGTCGTCGTGCTGCTCGAGATACGTCTCGATCGGCACGTCGTCGGGGACGACCCCGATGATCCCGTTCATGCCCGGGATCGACGCCGAATCCCCGATCAGCAGGTAGCCGGCCGGCTTCTCGTCGGGCACGTCAAAGCGCGACGAACCCATCAGGGCCATGACGGCGATCGTGGCGCCGGGCTGGGCGGTGCGCGCCCACTTCGATGCCGGGCCGGCGGGATCGTGCAGAACGATGTCGACGGCGAAGCGGCCGCTGGGAACGTCCGCCTCGGAAATCGTGTAAGCCCGCTGGAATTCGGTGGTCGATCCGTCCGGGTCCGGGAACCAGAACCGCAGCCAGGCGGCGGGTTCGGCATCCACGTCTTCGAACAACGTCGGTGACGTCATGCGTACGCGCACGAAATGCGGTGCGATCTGGACGGTTTCGACCACCGTCGCGGTGTGATCGCGGGCGCCGAAGCTGCGCAACATCACACCGGAGAATCCGCGTGCCATCAGCGGTCCCTTCCCGCGGCGCTCAACTCCGCGACGACTTCACCCGACGGCCCGGCGGACCCCTACTCGACAAGTTACCGCACAAACTAAGGGTTGCCTTACCAAAGGTCAAACCCGGGTCGTGAGCGCCGGCAAGTAGCCTGGTGGCGTGAGCGGTGAATCGGCGCCGCCCGTGTTGCTCTACGACGGGGTCTGCGGCGTCTGCAACTCGGTGGTGCAAACCATCCTTCGGTTCGACCCGGACGGATCCCTACGTTTCGCGGCGCTGGACAGCGACTTCTCCCGAGGGGTCGTCGATCGGCATCCCGCGATCGCGGGCGTCGATTCGATGGTCTTCGTCGACGAACCCGGCCAGCCCACCGAACGCGTCGCCGTGCGATCCGCCGCCGCGTTGCGGGTGGTGAATTACCTCGGCGGCCCCTGGAAGCTGCTGCGGGTGGCTCGCGTCATTCCCACTCCGCTGCGCGATTGGCTCTACGACCGGGTCGCCGACGTCCGCTATCGCATCTTCGGCAAGCACGACACGTGCCCGCTGCCGCCGCCGGAGGTTCGCGCGCGATTCTTGGACGCTTAGTCCACGGCGAGGTCGGCCTCGGACTCCTTGCGCTTGAGCTCGGCCAGCTTGCGGTCCTCGACCGCCGCATCGCGATTCGCGGTGTATGTCCACATCGGGCATGCCCTGTTCGAGGGTCCGGTCTTGCATCCGGGCGAATTCTGCGTGTTTGAGGGCCGATGCCTCCAAGCTGCGAGCGGCTGACAGCCCCGCGTGCGCGGCGCGTGCGCGGCGCGTGCGCGCGCCTCCGCGGCTGTGCGTTCGGCGAGCTCCGCATCTTTCGCAGTAACAACTTCTTCGCGTGACCGATTTCCGGTGGCCATGGCGTCTCCCTCGCGTCCCGTGCAGTTGAAGTACCCAGCAGGGCGGGGTGGACGCTTCCAGCAGCAAAATGACGGTGCGGGCGGAGGGACTCGAAGCCAAGTCATGTCAGGGGGTCCACGGGAGCTATTTGTAACCCGGCGGAAAGTGTCCCTTTCGGTGCTCCTGGTTGCTCCAGGTCGATGAACGCAGTCCGAACCTCGGACCGCGACGACCTCAAGGAATCACCATGAAGAACACCCGCAAGCCGACTCGCTTCCAGTACGCCGCCACGCTGTTTGGCGCGCTGGCGATCGTCACGTTGGCCCCTGCCACCGCCTACGCCGAGCCCAGCGGGCCCACCGGCTCGAGCGGCGGATGCCACTACACCGACCCTGACGGCTACGACATCCCGATCGACGAGGGCCAGGGCGTCATTGTCGGCGGCAAGCTTGTCACGTGCACCGGCGGGAAAACGGTCGTCACCGATGCCCCGGCACGCACGAACCCCCACCGGCCCATCGCACCGCCCAATCACGCGCCGGTACTGACCAGGAAAATGTAAGCCTCCCAGGCGCACTGAAAGCCGGTCATCTAGCCGTTGGGCCCGCCGCCGCGGAAACAGGGTGGTGGGCCCGACCCTCCTGCTTTATCGGCCGGCACTGGCCCCCACGCTTCACGCGCGTGAGCGTGGTTGACGTGAGCGGTGGCGTCGTCAGGATGTACCACTCGCCGCGGACTATCAAGGGCCGCAAGAGTTTTCGCGATGCACCGATACACGTAGCTCGACGCCTGACACCTACGCGGACCTGTTCGACGACGACTTGGACGCAGTAGAGGTGACACTGCACGCCCGATACTCACCGAAGGATGCGGGCACGCCGCCTCGTAGCAACCTCAGAAACTGGTTTACCAGCACTAACGGCCTTGGACCAGCAGTGCGGGCGGAGGGACTCGAACCCTCACGCTCTTTCGAGCACCGGCACCTAAAGCCGGCATGTCTGCCATTCCATCACGCCCGCAGCGTGCTGATCGTACAGCTCAGCTCGCCGCAGGACCTGTCGGCAGTCCCGCCTACTTTGGGTTCCGCACAGGGGGAAAGGTGCACAGCATGCGGTCGGCGGACGAGTTCGAAGTCGTGCGGCGCCTCGTCGCAGCCGGAGTAAACGACTGCGCAATTTCGCGACAAATCGGTGTGCCACGAACGACGGTTCGGGACTGGCGGCGACGGCCACAAATCCGGACGAGGCTGGTGAGCGGAGGGCCATGCGGCGTCGGTCATGATTTTCTGCTGTCCCGCCAGCGGCATACTGCTACCTGCTTGGCCTTTACTTGGGCGACGGCTGTGTTTCACGCTCCCAGCGGGTCTGGCACCTGAGAATCACGCTCGACAAGAAATACCCGGGAATTGTCGAGCGTTGTTGCGCCGCAATGGAAAGCGTGATGCCTGGGCAGCACGCAGCGGTCCATCCGCGAACGACTGGATTTGTCGTGGTCTCGCTGTACTCAAAGCACTGGCCGTGCCTGTCGCCCAACACGGCCCCGGCAAGAAGCACCTGAGGCCGATTCGGCTGGAGCCCTGGCAAGAGGCGCTGGTCAATCAAGCCACCGAGGAGTTCATCCGCGGCCTGATCGACAGCGACGGATGCCGCGTGGTGGCGAACGACCCGCGGTGTCAAAAGCGTGCGCTATCACTTCTCGAACCGGTCCGACGACATCCGCGGCCTGTTCACCGCGGCACTCGACCACATGGGTATCCCGTGGACGCGGCCGAGCACGTACGTCATCGCCGTGTACCGCAAGGCGGCGGTGGCGCGCCTCGAGGAATTCGTCGTACCCAAATCGTGAGCGGTACCGTCAAGGGGTGTCCACTACGCGTCGTCGCAGGCCGGCGTTGATCGCCTTGGTGATCGTCGCGGCCTGCGGCTGCCTGGCGCTGGGCTGGTGGCAGTGGACCAGGTTCCAGTCCGTATCGGGCACGTTCCAGAACCTCGGCTACGCGCTGCAGTGGCCGCTGTTCGCCTGGTTCTGCGTGTACGCGTACCGCAAATACGTGCGCTACGAAGAGATGCCGCCGGAGCCCCGGCACGACGCCGCCCTCACCGAGATACCCGCCGGCCTGCTGCCCGAGCGTCCCAAGCCGGTGCAGCAGCCGTCCGACGATCCCGCGCTGGCCGAGTACAACGCGTACCTGGCCGAGCTTGCCAAACAAGACACCGAAAAACAGAACAGGACCACCGCATGACCACACCGGAGACACCAGGGGCACCGACGTCCGCGTTCCCCGTCGAGAAGATCCGCACCGCGTTGCTCGGCTATCGGATCATGGCGTGGACGACGGGTCTCTGGCTGATCGCGCTGTGCTACGAGATCGTGTCGCACCTCGTCTTGCACCACGAGATCCGCTGGATCGAGGTGGTCCACGGCTGGGTGTACTTCATCTATGTCCTGACCGCGTTCAACCTGGCGGTCAAGGTGCGCTGGCCGATTCCCAAAACGATCGGTGTGCTGCTCGCCGGGACCATCCCGCTGCTGGGCATCATCGTCGAACACTTCCAGACCAGGGACGTCAAGACCCGCTTCGGCCTGTAGGACTCGACTCTGCCGGCCGGTTTCACACCCTGCGGGCCCTAATCCAGCTCCCGCAGCGCCGGCACCAGCAGCCTGAGGGCACGCCCGCGATGGGAAACCGCGTCCTTCTCCTCGGGGCTGAGTTCCGCCGCGGTGCGCTCCGAACCGTCCGGCACGAAGACCGGGTCATAGCCGAAGCCGCCGTCGCCCCGCGGTTCTCGGGCGATGCGGCCGGGCCACGCGCCGCGGACGACGACCTCGCCGGATGGCCCGGCCAGGGCGCAGGCGGACACGAACGCCGCGCCGCGCCGTTCGTCGGGCACGTCGCGCATCTGCGCCAACAGCAGCGCGGTGTTGGCGGCGTCGTCGCCGTGGTCGCCCGACCAGCGGGCCGACAGCACGCCGGGCATGCCGTTCAGAGCGGCCACCTCCAGGCCGGAGTCGTCGGCCACGGCGGCCAGGCCCGTCGCGGCGAACGAATCCCGCGCCTTGGCCAGCGCGTTGTCCTCGAAGGTCGCGCCCGTTTCGGGCGCCTCGTCGAACGGCGGGACGTCGCGCAAAGAGAGCAACGTCACCCCCGTCAACCCGGCCGCGTCGAGCACGCGGCGCAATTCGGCCAGCTTTTTGGGGTTGCGGCTGGCGACCAGCAACTCGGTCACCGGCTAATCCGATCCATGCCGCCACCTCCGCAAGAGCCACCCATGCACACGACAACAAGTTAGCCGGAATGCCGCGCCGCCTTGTCAACAAGAACGGGGCCGCGCCATTTGCGTCCCGCGCCTATGCGCGACTTTCCAAGTTGATTGCTGGACGTTCCTGGCTTATCGCGGGCCGGGGTGCTATTTCCCTGACGTAAGGGACCTCGCAGTCCTGACAACCCCAAATCAATTTGTGCATGTAGCAGCCCACGCAAAATCCCAGCGTGGCCTCCGACCATGTGAGAACAAAACAGACCGCCACAACGGCCGCCATCGCTACGGGCGACGCCCCTAACAGGCGCATGGCAAGGCACGTCGCTGCTAAACCGGCACCGAGCAACCACGCAAACCGTTTCGGCCGCGTTGGCTTCCATACCGGACGAATGCCCATTGTTAACGCCGTGCCGAGAATTCCAGTGGGGCTGAAGGGAGTTAGTCCGCTAACCGCCGCGGCCAACATGTCAAAAAGCACGAGCGGACCGACGATGATCACCGGATCGGTTTCCGGACGCAAAAGCAACAATGCGATCGTGATCGCCGAGATGATATTCAGCAAACCCGCCCTTGCGCGGGTCGCGACTTCGTTGATGCGCGGTTCCGCATGCGCGTGCGTGATCTGCCCCATTGCCCACCAGGGCGTATTGAGAAAAGCATGTTCAAGTGGGACTGGCCGACTGCCCATCAATTGATCCTAAAAACGTCACTAAACATTGGCTTGCCTAAATTCAATTGGATATCTATTAGTTTAGCATGACGGTATTGTGGGCGGCTCCGGCCAGCCACTCTGATTCGACTAAAGGCAACGCTGGGACCGACCTATGCCCCCCCTGACCTACACGACTGGCCCGCGCAGGCGAGCTGTCTGACCGGATCCGCTCTCGCCGAAGCACGACGCCCACGCTTGACGCCGGGATAGCTGCCAACCAGCTATCCGTCTGGCCAGGTTTTGTTCGGCCGCGGACTTGATGGGCATCGCTCGGCTCTGCATCGCCGCCCGCGCGGTCAGCTGCCGAACGCCTTCGGCGCCGGGCCCGCCTCGGGCAGCTCACCCGGGTACGGCAGGGCCAGCGCCTCGCGCTGGGCGGCGAACAACGTGTCGCAGGCGGCCAGCGCCACATCGAGCAGTTTGTCCAGCGTCGAGCGCGGGAACGTCGCCCCCTCGCCGGTCCCCTGCACCTCCACCAGCGTCCCGGTGTCGGTGGCGACGACGTTCATGTCGACCTCGGCCCGCGCGTCCTCCTCGTAGGGCAGGTCCACTCGGATCCTGCCGTCGACCACCCCGACGCTGACCGCCGCGATCGCGCACGACAACGGCCGGGGATCGGACAGCTTGCCCGCTGCCGCAAGGTAGGTCACGGCGTCGGCCAGCGCGACGAAGGCGCCCGTGATGGCGGCGGTCCGAGTGCCGCCGTCGGCCTGCAGCACGTCGCAGTCGACGGCAATGGTGTTCTCCCCCAGGGCCGCCAGATCGATGCAGGCCCGCAGCGACCGACCGATCAGCCGGCTGATCTCCTGGGTGCGCCCGGAGAGGCGCCCCTTCACGGATTCCCGGTCGGAACGCGAGTGGGTGGCCGACGGCAGCATCGCGTACTCCGCGGTCAACCACCCCAGACCCGACCCCTTGCGCCAGCGCGGCACCCCCTCGGTCACGCTGGCCGTGCACATGACCTTGGTGTGACCGAATTCGATCAGCACCGACCCCGCCGGATGATCGGTGAACCCGCGGGTGATGACCACGGGGCGAAGCTCGTCATCCAGGCGGCCGTCTTCTCGTCTCGTCACGACGCCAACCCTAACGTGGGGTGCTCAGACCCGTTCGGAGCGGCGGATATCGAAAGACTCGCCGCACACCACAGCATGCACGGGCCCGTCGAACTCGGCCTTGGCCTCGCTGATCACGTCCTCGCGCGAGGTCCACGGCGGGATGTGGGTCAGCAACAGCTCGCGCACGCCCGCCTGCGCGGCGGTCCTGCCGGCCTCGGTGCCCGACAGATGCAGGGCGGGCGGGCGGTCCGGTGAATGGGTCCAGGACGCTTCGCATAGGAAGACGTCGGCGTCGCGCGCCAGCTCGACGAGCTGGTCGCAGACGCCGGTGTCACCGCTATAGACGAGCGAGGCGCCGGTGGAATCGGTGATCCGCATGCCGTAAGACTCCGTCGGGTGAGCCACCACCCGCGGCGTCACCGTGAGCGACCCGAAGGTGACCGGTTCGCCGTCGACCCAGTGCCGGACGTCGAAAATGTCTGAGCAGTCGTCGATTTCACCGCCGTACGGTGACGACGCGGCGCCCAGCCGCGACCAGGTGTCGCCGGGACCGTACAACAGCGCCTTACCGTCCGGGCGCGACGGGTGATAACGCCGCCACACGAACAGGCCGGGCAGATCCAGGCAGTGGTCCGCGTGCAAATGAGATAACAGCACATGCACGGAGGCGGGGTCTGCGTAGCGCTGCAGCGCGCCCAGCACGCCGCCGCCGAAGTCGATGACCAACGGCGGAGTGTCCGGTGCCCGGAGCAGATAACCCGACGCGGGCGAATCCGGCCCCACCACGCTGCCCGAGCAGCCGAGCACGGTTATTCGCACGGACACTACTGTGCCATGCCCGATACGACCGTGACGAAAACATCGCCGCATTCGTGTGATGAGAATCTCGCCGCGTTCGCCACCATCAGCACTAGTCGATCCGCACGTGGTGAACGGGTTGCACGCCGCTGACCGCGGGACCCAGGAATCGCGATGCCAACTTGGTGAAAGCCTCGGGGTCGCCGGTCGCTTCGAAGACCCGCGTCGCGGGCGCCGCGTCGTGCGGACGCAGCAGGTCGCGCTCGGTGAGCACCCGAAGCACTTCCTTGGCGGTCTCCTCCGCGCTCGACACCAGCGTCACGTGCTCGCCCATGGCCAGCTGGATCAGCCCCGACAGCAGGGGGTAGTGCGTGCAGCCGAGCACCAGCGTGTCGACCTGGGCGCGCTGCAGCGGCTCGAGGTAGCCCTCGGCCAGTCCGAGCACCTGGCGCCCACTGGTCACCCCCCGCTCCACGAAGTCGACGAAGCGCGGACAGGCCACGGCGGTGATCTCGGTGTCGCGGGCGGCAGCGAACGCGTCCTGGTACGCGTGCGAGTTGATGGTGGCCCGGGTGCCGATGACGCCGATGCGACCGTTGCGGGTCGTGGCGACCGCGCGACGCACCGCCGGCAGGATCACCTCGACGACCGGTACGTCGTAACGCTCGCGAGCGTCCCGCAGGCACGCCGCCGACGCCGTGTTGCAGGCGATCACCAACGCCTTGACCCCGCGACCGACGAGGTCGTCGCCGATGGCCAGCGCGTGCGCGCGGACCTCGGGGATGGTGAGGGGACCGTACGGTCCGTTGCCGGTGTCACCGACGTAGACGATGTCCTCGTCGGGCAGCTGGTCGATGATCGCCCGCGCGACGGTCAGTCCCCCGACGCCGGAGTCGAAGATCCCGACGGGTGCCAAGGGCGAGTTCATGTCTTGGGACGCGGCACCGCGGCGCCGGCTTTTCTCTTCGCGCGGGCCTTACGTTCCGGCGCGGACAACCAGTACGCGGCAACGACGCCGGCGATCGCACCGCACAGGTGACCCTGCCAGGACACCCCGCCGCACCTGCCGAGCACCGGCATGGCGCCCAGCAGCACGCCGCCGTAGGCGAACAACACGACCAGCCCGATCGCGATGTCGGCGAACCTGCGCACGAAGATGCCGAACACGAGCAGGAAGGCCAGCCAGCCGAAGATCAGGCCGGAGGCCCCGATGTGATCCGTCGGCCCGCAGGAGCTGCCCACATTCCCGATAAGCCAGGTGCCGAAGCCGCCCAGGATCCACACGATCGCGGTGGCCCAGACGAACCGGCTCAGACCGGCCAGCGTCATCAGGAAACCCAACACCAAGAGCGGGATCGTGTTGGCCATCAGATGCTGCCAGTTGGCGTGCAGGGCCGGCGCGAAGACGATCCCCCACAGCCCGTCGGCTTCGAGCGGCCTGATGCCGTTCTCGTCCAGGGAATGCCCCGTCAGCTGGTCGACGAGCTCGACCAGGTAGAGCAGCGCGACGAAGGTGAGGATCGTCGCCCCGCCCACCATCCACCCGGGCCGCTTCGCGCGGTTCGCCGGCACGCCCGGGCCTCCCTTCGGGGTGGTCTTAGCCATGGCTGCAGGTTACCGGCGCGGACGGCGGTGAACTTCTCATCGGGCAAACGCCCCGGGCAACAGGTCGCGGTAGGTCGGTATCCCCGCCACCGAATCGGCGGCGAACACGCCGGCCAGCACCGCCCGCGCCACGCAGTCGGCCGCCGCGGCGCCCACCTCCGCGGCCAGCCGCATCTCCGGTGCAAACGAGGCGGGTGCGTCCGGCGCGGGCGGCACCTCCACCGCCCCGGTCGCCAGCGCGAACACCGTGTCCCCGTCGTACGGGGTGTGCGCGGGGCGAATCGTCCGGGCCAGGCCATCCTGGGCCGCGACGGCGACGCGCCGGCATGCGGCCGGGCTCAGCGCCGCGTCGGTGGCCACCACCCCGATGACGGTGTTCAGTGGGTTGTCCAGCGGGCCGGACGCGGTCGGCAGCTGCGCGAAAGCGTCGACCTGCGTCGCCGGCGGTGGCCGCAGCGCGAACTCCCGGATCACGTCCGCCGACCACGGCAGGCCGGTGACCCGGTCGGCGACGTCGCCGGCGGAGTTCACCACGACCATCGCGCCGACGGTCACCCCGCACGGCAGCGTCGTCGAGGCCGTCCCGACACCGCCCTTGAGCACCCCGGCCCGCGCCCCCACGCCGGCGCCGACGCTCCCGACGGCCGGCGCGCCCTCGCTGCCCTCGGCCGCTTCGCAGGCCAGGTAGCCGAACTCGGCCGTCGGGCGACAGTCCCAGCCACCGACCGGCAGATCGAAGATCACCGCGCCGGGCACGATGGGGACCACCCCGCCGTCCATCGCCACACCGCGGTCTCGTTCTTCCAGCCAGCGCATGACCCCGTCGGCGGCGGCCAGACCGTAGGCGCTGCCACCGGCGAGCAATACCGCGTCGACGTACCGGACGGTGTTGGCCGGGTCCAGCAGGTCGGTCTCCCGGGTGCCGGGAGCGCCGCCCCGGCAATCGACGGCACCCACGGTCCCGGGCGGGGTCAGCACGACGGTGACGCCGCAGGCCCATCCGGCGCCCAGCGTCGCGTCGGGGTCGAGTCGCTGATGGTGACCGACGCGGATGCCCCCCACGTCGGTGATGGCGTTCATCCGGCGGCCATCGGGCTCATCGGGGCCTCATGAGCACCAGGACCAGATATTCCTGCAGGACGGTCAACCACTGGTACACGTCGAAGTGCACGGCCAGCGGGTGGTCGGCGGGCAGGCGCTCCGGCCCCTCCGGGCCGACCTCGAGCATCACCCCCAGCGTCAGCCGAAGGTCGTTGACCGCCGCGACCCAGGCGTTTGCGTCCTCCTCCGTGAGGTCGAACCGGCCGCCGTCGTTCGGAACGGTGTCCAATAACCGCTGTGCGGCAAGGCGTTTGGCGTCGATGATCTCGGGCTCGTGCAGGCTCCGCAACGCGGCGTTGAGGCTGTCGGCGGTGTCGGGGGCCAGCGGGTCATCGGCGTCGTGACGGAAGAAATCCGGCAGCAGCCGGCGCAGGGTCGGATCCTTCGGCGGATCGCTGTTTCCAATCTTTATGCCAGTGATCTCCTCGAGTTCATCTGCGGGCGAGGATGATTCACGTTCGTCGAGTAACCCGACCATGGCCGTCGCGAGGTTTTTCAGCAGGGCGGCCTCGTGGGACGCCAAGGCGGACCGAAAACGGGGACCGTCCGCGGTCTCGACGCGCTTCCACTTGCGCACAGGTAATCGCCGAAGCCCTCGAAGATCACCGGTCCTGCTGCAGGGTCGCCCACAACCCGGCGGCATGCAGCTTGGACACGTCGACTTCCATGGACTCCCGGCTGCCGGCCGACACCACCGCCTTGCCTTCGTTGTGCACCTGCAACATCAGTTTGGTGGCGTGCGGCTCGCTGTAGCCGAACAACTTCTGGAACACATACGTCACGTAGGTCATCAAGTTGACCGGGTCATCCCACACGATCGTGACCCACGGACTCGCCGTGGCGTCTACCGGAGCGGACTCGCGTTGTCCTGTAGTACCCGGCTTAGCGGGCGCTGACATTACAACCATGGTTTACACGATACCGAGCGCCGGGTGAGGTTTCCGAGCCCCTGACGGCAGCCGATACCGTTATGGAATGAATCACCCGGTCGTAACTGGGCTGCTTACCGACAAATACGAGTTGACGATGCTGGCCGCGGCGCTGCGAGACGGCACCGCGAACCGCCCGACGACCTTCGAATTGTTCGCGCGCCGACTCCCGGAGGGCCGCCGCTACGGCGTGGTCTGCGGGACGGGCCGGCTGCTCGAAGCGTTGCCGCAGTTCGGCTTCGACGACGAGGCGTGCGGGTTGCTGGCGGAATTCCTCGATCCGGATACGTTGCGTTACTTGCGCGATTTCCGGTTCACCGGCGACATGGACGGCTACGCCGAAGGTGAGCTGTACTTCCCCGGCTCCCCCGTGCTGTCGGTGACCGGCACGTTCGCCGAATGTGTGGTGCTCGAGACGCTGGCGTTGTCGATCTTCAACCACGACACGGCGATCGCGTCCGCGGCCGCGCGCATGGTGAGTGCGGCCCGAGACCGGCCGCTGATCGAGATGGGCTCCCGGAGAACCCACGAACGCGCCGCGGTCGCCGCGGCGCGCGCCGCTTACATCGCCGGTTTCGCCGCGTCCTCCAACCTCGAGGCCCAGCGCCGATACGGGATCCCCGCGCAGGGCACCTCGGCGCACGCGTTCACGATGCTGCACGCGAGCGGGGAACCGGCCGAAGTGACCGAACTGGCCGCATTCCGCGCGCAGGTCGACGCGCTGGGCGTCGACACCACGCTGCTGGTGGACACCTACGACGTGACGACCGGTGTGGCCAATGCCGTGGCCGCCGCCGGGGAGTCGCTCGGCGCGGTCCGCATCGACTCGGGCGAGCTGGGCGTGCTCGCGCGCCAAGTCCGCGAGCAGCTCGACCGGTTGGGAGCCACCGGGACCCGCATCGTCGTCTCGGGTGACCTCGACGAGTTCTCCATCGCCGCCCTGGGTGCCGAACCGGTGGACAGTTACGGCGTCGGCACCTCGCTGGTGACCGGCTCGGGCGCACCGACGGCGAACATGGTCTACAAGCTGGTCGAGGTCGACGGGATTCCGGTGCAAAAGCGCAGCAGCCATAAGGAATCCCGCGGTGGCCGCAAAGAGGCGCTGCGCCTGACGCGCCCGTCCGGCACCATCACCGAGGAGATGGTGTATCCGGCGGGCCACCGCCCCGCGGTCACCGAACCGTCCCGGGTCCTGACCGTCCCGTTGGTCCGCGGCGGCGACACGGTGTCCAAACCGGATGTGGGCGCGGCGCGCGAGCTGGTAGCTTCCGGGCTGCGCAGTCTGCCGTGGGAGGGCTTGAACCTGTCGCAGGGCGAGCCCGCGATCCCGACGACGCAGATTCCCGCAGGCCGCCGATGACACCGCAGAGCAGGAGAGGCTGACCACGTCCGAAGTGTCCGTGCCCGAGTTGCTGGCCGTCGCCGTGGCAGCGCTGGGCGGCAGTGAGCGTAGCGGCCAGCTCGAGATGGCCAACGCCGTCGCGCGGGCATTCGAAACCGGCGAGCACCTCGTCGTGCAGGCCGGCACCGGGACCGGAAAATCGCTGGCGTACCTGGTGCCCGCGATCGTCCGCGCCATCGAGGACGACTCGCCCGTCGTCGTGTCCACGGCCACGATCGCACTGCAGCGGCAGCTCGTCGACCGCGACCTGCCCAGCCTGATCGACGCGATCGGCGATGAGCTTGCCCGCCGCCCGCAGTTCGCGCTGCTCAAAGGCCGTCGAAATTATCTGTGCCTGAACAAGATTCACAACGGTAGCGCCGAGGCGGAGGAAGATGGCGACGGGCCGCAGGAGGAGCTCTTCGATCCCATGGCGGCCACCGCCCTGGGGCGCGACGTCCAACGGCTCACGACCTGGGCGTCGACCACCGAATCCGGGGACCGCGACGACTTGAAACCCGGTGTGCCAGAACGATCCTGGTCGCAGGTCAGCGTTTCGGCGCGGGAATGCCTGGGCGTGGCCCGCTGCCCGTTCGGCTCGGAGTGCTTCTCGGAACGGGCGCGCGGCCGGGCCGGCGGTGCCGACATCGTGGTCACCAACCACGCGCTGCTGGCCATCGACGCCGTCGCGGACTCGGCGGTGTTGCCCGAACACGAGCTGCTGGTGGTGGACGAGGCCCACGAGTTGGTCGACCGGGTGACATCGGTGGCCACCGCGGAGCTGACGCCGGCCGCCCTGGGCGTCGCGGCGCGGCGGATCTCGCGATTGGTGGATCCCGAACTGACGCAGCGGCTGGAAGCGGCGACGGCCAACTTCGCCGCGGCGATCCACGACGCCACACCCGGTCGCATCGACCGCCTCGACGAGGAGCTGGCGACCTACCTGACCGTCCTGCGCGACGCGGCGGGTGCGGCCCGCTCGGCGATCGACACCACCAGCGACGCGAAAGCGGCCGCCGCGCGGGCCGAAGCGGTAGCGGCGCTGAGCGAAATATCCGATACCGCGTCGCGGGTTCTCACGTCGTTCGCCCCGGCGATTCCCGATCGCAGCGAGGTGGTGTGGCTCGATCACGAGGACAACAGGGGCTCGACGCGCCCGGTGTTGCGGGTGGCGCCACTGTCTGTTGCGGGTCTGCTGCGCGACCGGGTGTTCTCCCGGTCCACCACCGTGCTGACGTCGGCCACCCTGACCATCGGCGGATCCTTCGACGCGATGGCCGCGGCGTGGGGCCTCACCGCGGCGGAAACCGTGCAGGAGCCGAAGGATGCCCGCTGGCGCGGCGTCGACGTGGGGTCGCCGTTCCACCACGCCAAGGCCGGAATCCTTTACGTCGCCGCCCACCTCCCGCCACCCGGCCGGGACGGCACCGGTTCGGCTGAACAGCTGACCGAGATCGCCGAGCTCATCACCGCGGCGGGCGGGCGGACGCTGGGACTGTTCTCGTCGATGCGAGCCGCGCGGGCCGCCGCGGAGGCCATGCGCCAGCGGCTGTCGACGCCGGTCCTGTGCCAGGGCGACGACAGCACCTCCGCGCTGGTCGAACAGTTCAGCGCCGACACGCAGACGTCGTTGTTCGGCACGTTGTCGCTGTGGCAGGGCGTCGACGTGCCGGGGCCGTCGCTGTCCCTGGTGCTCATCGACCGCATCCCGTTCCCGCGACCCGACGACCCACTGCTGGGCGCGCGGCAACGCGCGGTGGCGGCGCACGGCGGCAATGGCTTCATGGCGGTCGCCGCCAGCCATGCCGCACTGCTGTTGGCCCAGGGCTCGGGTCGGCTGTTGCGTCGCGTCACCGACCGCGGGGTGGTTGCGGTGCTGGACTCGCGGATGGTCACCGCCGGTTACGGCGGCTACCTGTGTGCGTCGCTGCCGCCGTTCTGGCAGACCACCGACCCGGCCCAGGTCCGTGCGGCGCTGGAGCGGCTGCGCACCGCGTCGGAGGGACTGCCCGCTTGAGGTCAGCGGGCCAGGGTGACCAGGCCCAGTTCGGCGCTGCCGGCAAGCATCGGGTGATGGGGCAGCACGCGCACCGTGTACCCGACCGCCCCCGCCAGCGGTAACGACAGCGTCGTGGAGAACACCTGGTTGCCGCCCTCGGCGGTCCCGGTATACGACATCTCGACGGTGACCGGGTCCAGCAGCGCGTCGCTGGCGTCCACCCTGCCGACCACCCCTTGGACCGTGACCTCGTCGGGCGCGAGCCCGTCCAGCGCCACGGTGGCGGTCAGGGTCATCTTGGAGCCGAGCACCGGCGTGTCCGGCAGTCCGGTGCTGTCCACGTCCGTGATGGTGATCTTGGGCCACGCCTCCTCGGCGCGCCGCCGGTAGGCGGCCACCTCGCGCGCCGCGCCGAACTCGCGGCCGTCCTCACCGTCCTCGGCGGGCCCGACGGTCCGGCGCAGCGACTGCGCGGCGTGCGTGTAGTACCGCTCCACGTAGTCGCGCACCATCCGCGAGGCCAGCACCTTCGGGCCGAGCGTCTGCAGTGTGTGCCGCACCATCTCGATCCACCGCGGCGGGACCCCGTGTTCGTCGCGTTCGTAGAACTTGGGCGCCACGGCCTGCTCCAGCAGGTCATAGAGCGCGCTGGCCTCCAGGTCGTCGCGGCGGGACTCGTCGATCACGCCGTCGGCAGACGGTATCTCCCAACCGTTTTCGCCGTCGTACCACTCGTCCCACCAGCCGTCGCGGATGGACAGGTTCAGCCCACCGTTGAGCGCGCTCTTCATTCCGGAGGTGCCGCAGGCCTCCAGCGGCCGCAGCGGATTGTTCAGCCAGACGTCGCAACCCCAGTACAGCAGCCGCGCCATGGACATGTCGTAGTCGGGCAGGAACGCGATGCGGTGCCGCACCTCGGGCCGGTCGGCGAAGCGCACCACCTGCTGGATCAGCGCCTTGCCTCCGTCGTCGGCCGGGTGCGACTTCCCGGCCACGATCAGCTGAATCGGCCTGTCCTCGTCCAGCAGCAGGCGTTCGAGCCGCTCCGGGTCGCGCAGCATCAGCGTCAGCCGCTTGTACGTGGGCACCCGCCGGGCGAACCCGATGGTGAGTACATTTGGATCGAATGCCGTTGTAATCCAACCCAATTCGGCGTCGGATGCGCCACGCTCCAGCCATGACTTGCGCAGCCGCCGCCTGACGTCCTCGACCAGCAGCGAGCGCAGTTGCGAGCGGATCCACCAGAGGTGGCCCGCATCGACCTGGTTCAGCCGCAGCCAGACGCCGGGATCACCGAACGAATCGGATCCGGCCAGCTCACGCCCCAACTGCAACCACTGCGGCGCCGCCCAGGTGCGCGCGTGGACACCGTTGGTGATCGACCCGATCGGCACCTCATCGGTGTCGAACCCGGGCCACAGCTCGTTGAACATGGCCCGGCTCACCTCGCCGTGCAGCAGCGAGACGCCGTTGGCGCGCTGCGCCAGCCGCAGGCCCATGTGCGCCATGTTGAACTTGGTCGGGTCGTCCTCGGCGCCGAGCGCGAGGATTCGGGCGGTCGGAACGCCCGGCAACAGCACGGGTGCGCCCTTGCCGCCGCCTTTCTCGGCCTTCTTACCGGGCTCGCCCCCGGCATGCCCGTCGAAGTAGAGCCGCACCATGTCGATCGGGAATCGGTCGATGCCTGCCGGCACCGGGGTGTGCGTGGTGAACACGGTGCTGGAGCGCACGACGGCCAGCGCGGTGTCGAAGTCCAACCCCGCATCGGTCATCAACTCGCGAATGCGTTCCGCTCCCAGGAACCCGGCGTGGCCCTCGTTCATGTGGAAAACCTCGGGCGCGGGCAGGCCCTCGATGGCGGTGAACGCGCGAATCGCCCGCACCCCACCGATGCCGGCCAGCAGCTCCTGCCTCATGCGGTGTTCCTGGTCACCGCCGTAGAGCCGGTCGGTGATGTTGCGCAGCTCGTGCTCGTTCTCGGGGACGTCGGAATCGAGCAGCAGCAGCGGGACCCGGCCCACCTGCGCGACCCAGATCCGCGCGTGCAGCCGGGCGGAGTCCGGAAGCGTCAGCTCGACCAGGACGGGATCGCCGGTGGCATCGGTGAGCAGTCGCAGCGGCAGCCCTTGCGGGTCCAACGACGGATAGGTCTCGTTTTGCCAGCCGTCCGCCGTCAGCGACTGGCGGAAATACCCGGACCGGTAGTACAGGCCCACCGCCACCAGCGGCACGCCCAGGTCGGAGGCCGACTTCAGATGGTCCCCGGCGAGGATGCCCAACCCGCCCGAGTAGTTGGGCAGCACCTCGGCGACGCCGAACTCCATCGAGAAGTAGGCGACGGCCGCCGGCATCGCCACACCGTCGGCTTGCTGCTGCTGATACCACAGCGGACGGCTCAGATAATCGTCCAGGTCGGCGGCCAGTTGATCGAGCCGGCCCAGGAACGTCTCGTCGAGCGCCAGCTCGTCGAGCCGCGCCGGATTCACCGCGCCCAGCAGCGCCACCGGATCAGAGCCGCAGCGCTCCCACAGGTCCACGTCGACGGTCGCGAACAAGTCGTGGGTCGGTTTGTCCCATGACCATCGCAAGTTGGTCGACAGCTGGTCGAGCGCGGCCAGCCGCTCGGGAAGGTGAGCACGGACGGTAAAGCGGCGGAGGGCTTTCACGCGTCCTTACCTTACTGAGGATTTCGGCCCGCGCACGGCGGCAGACGCCGCTTTTCCCGCCGGGGGTGTGACCGGACACTAGGGTGGGTATCGGTTAGTTATTGGGGCCGCAACGGTGCTTCCCCGCAGAGGAAGTTCCCCACGACAGGAAGTTTCGCCAGACGAGAGGCATCCGCGACGAGCACACCGCGGTTGGCCGCACAATTCGGAACGGAGCTGTGGTGCCTGGTCGTGTCGAGATCGATAACGTCCAACCCGTCGTTTCCTGCGGCGCATATCCCGCCAAGGCCGTGGTCGGTGAGACCATTCCGGTCAGCGCGGCGGTATGGCGGGAAGGCCACGAGGCGGTCGCGGCGACCCTGGTGGTGCGCTACCTCGGCCCGCGCTATCCGCAGGTGACGGAGACCCGCCGGATCAAAGCGGTTCAGGCTCCCGTCAGGCCCGCGGCCGAAGTCGACGGAGGGGTGGACCAGCAACGGATCAAGCCGCTGCTGCTGCCGATGACGATGGGCCTCGAGCCCTACGTCTTCCACGGGCAGTTCACGCCCGACCGGGTGGGCCTGTGGACCTTCAGGGTCGACGGTTGGGGTGACCCCTTCGAATCCTGGCGGCACGGCCTGGTGGCCAAGCTGGACGCCGGGCAGGGAGAGACCGAACTGTCCAACGACCTCCTGGTCGGGGCCGCGCTGCTCGAGCGCGCCGCGACGGGGGTGCCGCGTGCGCGGCGTGACCCACTCCTGGCCGCCGCCGCGGCGCTGCGGAAACCGGGGGACCCGGTCACCCGCACCGCGCTGGCGCTGGCGCCGGAAATCGACGAACTCCTGGACGAATATCCGTTGCGCGATCTGGTCACCCGCGGTGATCAGTACGGCGTCTGGGTGGATCGGCCGCTGGCCCGCTTCGGCTCCTGGTATGAGATGTTCCCCCGCTCGACCGGGGGGTGGGACGCCGACGGCAAACCCGTGCACGGCACGTTCGCCACAGCGGCCGCCCAGCTTCCGCGTATCGCGGCAATGGGATTCGACGTGGTGTACCTGCCACCGATCCACCCGATCGGCAAGGTCCACCGCAAGGGCCGCAACAACTCTCCCACCGCCGCCCCTGGAGATGTGGGCTCCCCGTGGGCAATTGGCAGTGACGAGGGCGGCCATGACGCCGTCCACCCGGACCTGGGCACCATCGAGGACTTCGACGCCTTCGTCGCCGCGGCCCGCGAAATGGGCATGGAGGTCGCACTGGACCTGGCGTTGCAGTGCGCGCCGGATCACCCGTGGGCGCGCGATCATCGCGAGTGGTTCACCGAACTGCCCGACGGGACCATCGCCTACGCGGAGAATCCGCCCAAGAAGTACCAGGACATCTATCCGCTCAACTTCGACAACGACCCGGCGGGCCTGTATGACGAAGTCCTGCGCGTCGTCCGGTATTGGATGGACCACGGCGTCAAGTTCTTTCGGGTGGACAACCCGCACACCAAGCCGCCGAACTTCTGGGCGTGGCTGATCGCCCAGGCGAAGAGCATCGACCCCGACGTGCTCTTCCTCTCGGAAGCCTTCACGCCGCCGGCGCGGCAATACGGCCTGGCCAAGCTCGGGTTCACGCAGTCCTACAGCTACTTCACCTGGCGCACGGCGAAATGGGAACTCACCGAGTTCGGCAACGACATCGCCGCGCTCGCCGACTTTCGCCGGCCGAACCTGTTCGTGAACACGCCCGACATCCTGCACGCCATCCTGCAGCACAACGGGCCGGGGATGTTCGCCATCCGCGCGGTGCTGGCGGCGACCATGGGCCCGGCCTGGGGCGTGTACTCGGGCTACGAGCTCTTCGAACACCGCGCGGTGCGCGAGGGCAGCGAGGAATATCTGGACTCCGAAAAATACGAACTGCGGCCGCGCGATTTCGCGGGCGCCCTGGCCGAAGGACGGTCACTCGAACCCCTCATCACGCAGCTCAACTCGATCCGCCGGCTGCACCCGGCGCTGCAGCAGTTGCGCACCATCCACTTCCACGGCGTGGACAACGACGCCCTGCTCGCCTACAGCAAGTTCGATCCGGCGACCGGTGACTGCGTGTTGGTGGTGGTGACGCTCAACGCGTTCGGCGCCGAGGAAGGCACGCTGTTTTTAGATATGGCGGCTCTGGGTATGGAGCCCTACGAGCGTTTCTGGGTGCGCGACGAAATCACCGGCCAGGAATTTCAATGGGGGCAAGCAAACTACGTTCGCATCGATCCTGCGCGAGCGGTAGCGCATGTCATCAACATGCCGCTCATACCGCATGAGTCACGAATGACGTTGCTGCGCAGACGATGAAACGGACCGGAGGTGAAAAGGACATGAGTCAAGCCGACCAACTCGCCAGGACGCACCTGGCGCCCGACCCGGCCGACCTATCACGCCTGCTGAATGGCACGCATCACAACCCGCACGGCATATTGGGGGCCCACGAGTACGCCGATCACACCGTCATCCGGGCGTTCCGCCCGCATGCGGCCGAGGTCGTCGCGCTGGTCGGCGAGGACCGTTTCCCGCTGCAACACCTCGAATCCGGCCTGTTCGCCACGGCGTTGCCGTTCGCCAATCTCATCGACTACCGGCTGGAAGTGAGGTACGAGGGGTCCGACCCCTACGCGGTCGCCGACGCCTACCGCTTCCTGCCCACCCTGGGCGAGGTCGACCTCTTCCTGTTCGGCGAGGGGCGCCACGAGCGGCTCTGGGAGGTGCTCGGCGCGCACCCCCGCTCGTTCACCACTGCCGACGGCGTCGTGAACGGGGTGTCGTTCGCGGTGTGGGCGCCAAACGCCAAGGGTGTCAACCTCATTGGCGAGTTCAACGGCTGGACGGGCAGCGATGCCCCGATGCGGTCGCTGGGCTCCTCGGGGGTGTGGGAACTGTTCTGGCCCGATTTCCCCGCCGACGGCCTCTACAAGTTCCGCGTGCACGGCGCCGATGGCGTCGTCACGGAGCGGGCCGACCCCATGGCCTTCGCCACCGAAGTGCCGCCGCACACCGCCTCCCGCGTGACGCGCAGCACCTACACCTGGCGGGACGCCGATTGGATGCAGCAGCGCGCCCAACGCAATCCGGTGTTCGAGCCGATGAGCACCTACGAGGTTCACCTGGGTTCGTGGCGCCCCGGACTCAGCTACCGCGACCTGGCCCACCAGCTCACGGCGTACGTTCTCGAGCACGGGTTCACCCACGTGGAGCTGCTGCCCGTCGCCGAGCACCCGTTCGCCGGCTCGTGGGGCTACCAGGTGACGTCGTACTACGCGCCGACGTCGCGATTCGGCACGCCCGACGAGTTCCGGTTGCTGGTCGACGCCCTGCACCAGGCCGGCATCGGCGTCATCGTGGACTGGGTGCCGGCGCACTTCCCGAAGGACGCCTGGGCGCTGGGGCGGTTCGACGGCACCCCGCTCTACGAGCACTCCGACCCCAACCGTGGTGAGCAACTCGACTGGGGCACTTACGTATTCGACTTCGGCCGTAATGAGGTGCGCAACTTCCTGGTGGCCAACGCGTTGTATTGGCTCGAGCAGTACCACGTCGACGGATTACGGGTGGACGCGGTCGCTTCCATGCTGTACCTCGACTACTCGCGCCCGGAGGGTGGCTGGACGCCGAACATCTACGGCGGCCGGGAGAACCTGGAGGCCGTGCAGTTCCTGCAGGAGATGAACGCCACGGTGCACAAGTCGGCGCCGGGCATCGTCACCATCGCCGAGGAGTCGACGTCGTGGCCCGGCGTCACACGCCCGACCAACCTTGGCGGCCTGGGCTTTTCGATGAAGTGGAACATGGGCTGGATGCACGACACCCTCGACTACATCAGCCGCGACCCGATCTACCGCAACTACCACCATCACGAGATGACGTTCTCGATGCTGTACGCGTTCAGCGAGAACTATGTGCTGCCGATCAGCCATGACGAGGTGGTGCACGGCAAGGGCACCCTGTGGGGCCGGATGCCGGGCAACAACCACGTCAAGGCCGCCGGGCTGCGCAGCCTGCTCGCCTACCAGTGGGCGCACCCGGGGAAGCAATTGCTGTTCATGGGGCAGGAATTCGGCCAGCGGGCCGAGTGGTCCGAGGAACGCGGCCTGGATTGGTGGCAACTCGACGAGCAAGGGTTTTCCAACGGCGTGCTGCGGATGGTGCGCGACATCAACGACATCTACCGCACCCGCCCGGCACTGTGGAGCCAGGACACCATCCCCGACGGTTACTCCTGGATCGACGCCAACGACTCGGCGAACAACGTGCTCAGTTTCCTGCGGTATGGCAGCGACGGTTCGGTAATGGCCTGCGTGTTCAACTTCGCGGGCAGCGAGCACAGCGGCTACCGGCTCGGTCTGCCGTCCGCCGGCCGCTGGCGCGAAGTGCTCAACACCGATGCCACCGACTACAACGGCTCCGGCATCGGCAACATGGGTGGCGTCGACGCCACCGAGGACCCGTGGCATGGCCGACCGGCCTCGGCGGTGCTGGTGCTGCCGCCGAACTCGGCCCTGTGGCTCGAGCCCGAGTAGGCGGCTGAACGCGAGCCGGCCGAGGGGTTCAGTACAGGGCGTTCGCGAGGTTGCGCCGCCCGGCGACGACCTCGGGGTCGGCGGGGTCGAAGAGTTCGAAGAGTTCGATCAACCGGGTGCGCACCCGGGTCCGCTCGTCCCCGGATGTGTTGCGTACCAATGCAGTTAGGCGCTCGAACGCGGCGCTCACGTCCTGGTTGAGGATTTCGACGTCGGCGGCCGCGAAGGCGGCATCGATGTCGCCCGGTGCCGCGTCGGCCGCAAGGTGCGCGTCCGGCGGGTGGGCGGTCGCGCGCATGAGAAAGTCGATCTGGCGGATCGCGCCCTTGGCTTCGGCACTGCCCGGGTCGGCGTCCAGTATCGCCTGATACGACGCCCTGGCGGCCTCGAAATCGCCCGCCTCGAGCTGTTCGCGGGCCGCGGCAAGCTCGGGATCAACCTCCTCGGAACCCGCGGGATTGCTTGGGCCCCTGAGTTTTCCGGCCGTCGCCGACAGAAGTTGGTCCAGCCAGCCCCGCAGCTGGTCGGGCGGCTGCATACCTTGAAAACTGGACAGCGGCTGCCCGGCGGCCAGGGCGACGACCGTCGGCACCGCGTCGACGCCGAAAATCTGTGCCACCCTGGGCGCCACGTCGACGTTGACGGTCGCCAGGGACCACTTGCCGTTGTCCTCGTCGGCCAACCCGGACAGGATGTCGACGAGCTGGACACACGCGTCGCTGCGCGGTGACCACAGCACCACCACAACGGGCACTTCCTCGGAGCGCAGCAGGACCTCGGATTCGAAATTGGCCTCGGTGATCGCGGATACTCCCGGGCCACCCTCGGCGGCCGAGGTTTGTCCGCCGGTCCCGCCGGCCGGCTGCTGCTGGGCCCGCTGCTTGAGGCCGGACAGGTCGACCGCACCAGCCAGCGCGGGGCCAATCGAAGGTCGCGGACGCGTCACGAGGTCAAGTTTGTCATGCTCGTCGATGACCTATCCACCCGGTGGCGCCGACGTCGCGCCGCTTGCCGAGGCGGCAAACCACGCCAAAACCGGCGCCGAGCGGGACATATGACGAAGATCACAAAAGATCCCGCGCGCGCCGAGCCAGCAACATCGGCGAGGGTCGGCGCGCGTCGATCGCCCCGCTACTTTGCCCGCAGGATCAAGGCGTCGCCCTGGCCGCCCGCGCCACACAGGGCCGCGACGGCGTAACCGGAGCCACGGCGGGCCAGTTCCAAGGCCGCATGCAGCGTGATCCGTGCGCCCGACATGCCGATGGGATGCCCGACGGCGATCGCCCCGCCGTTGATGTTGACGATCTCGGGATCCAGGCCGAGTTCGCGGGTCGACGCCAACGCGACCGCGGCGAACGCCTCGTTGATCTCGACGACGTCCAGCTGATCGACGGAGATGCCCTCGCGGCTGAGCGCTTTCTTGATCGCGTTGGCCGGCTGTGACTGCAGGGTGGAGTCCGGGCCGGCCACCACACCGTGGGCGCCGATCTCGACCAGCCAGGTCAGCCCCATCTCCTGCGCCTTGGCCTTGCTCATCACCACCACGGCCGCGGCCCCGTCGGAAATCTGCGACGCCGAGCCGGCGGTGATGGTGCCATCGCGGCGAAAGGCCGGCTTCAGGCCGGCCAGGGACGCCGCGGTGGTACTGGCGCGAATCCCCTCGTCCTCGGTGAACTGCAGCGGATCACCCTTGCGCTGCGGGATGTTGACGGGCACAACCTCGTCGGCGAAGACGCCGTCCTTCCACGCCGCGGCCGCCTTCTGATGCGACTGCGCAGCGAACTCGTCCTGCTCCTCGCGGGTGAACTTGTCCACGTCGTTGCGCTGCTCCGTGAGGGCACCCATCGGCTGGTCGGTGAACACGTCGTGCAGGCCGTCGTAGGCCATGTGGTCCAGGACCGTGACATCGCCGTACTTGTAGCCCGCCCGGCTGTCCATCAGCAAATGGGGCGCCTTGGTCATGGACTCCTGCCCACCGGCGACCACCACGTCGAACTCCCTGGCACGAATCAGCTGGTCGGCGAGCGCGATGGAGTCGATGCCGGACAAGCACATCTTGTTGATGGTCAGCGCCGGGACGTCCCAGCCGATGCCGCCCGCTACCGCCGCCTGACGCGCGGGCATCTGTCCTGCCCCGGCCGTCAAAACCTGGCCCATGATGACGTACTCGACCGCCGAGGCGGGCACGTTGGCCTTCTCCAGCGCACCGGCGATCGCGATCGCACCCAGGTCGCTCGCCGAGAAATCCTTCAGCGAACCCATCAACTTGCCGATCGGGGTGCGCGCTCCAGCAACGATCACCGACGTCGTCATGACAACCTCCTAAGGGTCCGGGGACGGCCGATCTGGCCTCCCGGAGAAGCGCAATCTTTGCCGCCAGGTTACCTTTATGTGATGACGACCGATCAAGTTGACGCCCGTCAGGTCCTGGCCACCGCGCTGGTGACGGCGATCGATCACGTCGGCATCGCGGTCGCCGACCTGGATACGGCAATCGCCTGGTATCACGACCACCTCGGCATGGTACTGGTGCACGAGGAAGTCAACGAGGAGCAGGGAATCCGCGAGGCCATGCTGGGCGTGCGGGGTGCCGAGGGCGGCGCCGCACAGATCCAGCTGATGGCCCCGATCGACGACTCCTCGACCATCGCCAAGTTCATCGACAAGCGCGGGCCCGGCATCCAGCAGATGGCGGTCCGGGTGAGCGACCTCGACAGCGTGGTCGAGCACCTGCGTTCTCAGGGCATCCGCCTCCTCTACGAGGCGCCCCGCCGCGGCACGGCAAACTCACGGATCAACTTCATCCACCCCAAGGACGCCGGCGGCGTGCTCATCGAGCTGGTCGAGCCGGCCGCCTGAGGGCCTGGCTGGTCACGACCACTTCCTGGTGGGCCCGCGCGTGGCGCGGTGGGTCCAGCACGGAGCATGCCAATGCCGACGGTCGTCGGCGCCGCCGAGGGTCGCATCGGCCGGCCACACCACCAGATGAGCTGTGCCCGCGCGTATTTCGTGATCACAACCGGGACAGCGGTAGGTCTTGACGGCCCGGGCCGCCGCGACGGGGCGCACCTCGTACTCGTGACCGTCGGGCCCGATCTCCACCCGCTGCGGCGCCGCCGGTAGCGGCGACGACTGCCGCTGCCGACGTGGCGGTGTGCGGCGCCGGGCCATATCGCCAGCCTAGCCGCGACGCTCAGAACAGCCGGTATTCGTCGTTGTCCATCCCCCGCATCTTGTCGTAATCCAGTGTGATGCAGCGGATCCCACGGTCGGTGGCGAGCGTGCGCGCTTGCGGCTTGATCTGCTGGGCCGCGAAGACCCCCTTCACCGGCGCCAGCACGCTGTCGCGATTGAGCAACTCGAGGTAGCGGGTGAGCTGCTCGACGCCGTCGATCTCGCCCCGCCGCTTGATCTCCACCGCGACGGAACCGCCCCGTTCGTCACGGCAGAGCAGGTCGACCGGCCCGATCGCGGTCATGTATTCGCGACGAACCAGCGTGTAGCCCTCACCCAGCAGGTGCACGTGCTCGGCGAGCAACGCCTGCAGGTGGGCTTCGACGCCGTCCTTCACCAATCCGGGGTCAACGCCGAGGTCGTGGCTGGAGTCGTGCTCGACCGCCTCGACGGTGATGCGCAGCTGTTCGCCGGCCTTGTTCTGGACGACCCACACGGGCGCCTGATCGCCGGGCTCCTCGGTGAGCCAGCACGGCGGACTCATCCAATTCAGCGGCTTGTAGGCGCGGTCGTCGGCGTGCACGCTGACCGAGCCGTCGGCCTTGAACAGCAGCAACCTGCGCGCCGACGGGAGATGCGCGGTGAGCCGGCCGACGTAGTCCACGGTGCATTGGGCGATCACTAGACGCACCCGACTCACCTTAGAGCGTGGCCGACAAATTAGGCTGACGCCACCATGTCGGCCACCCAGAGCTTGGCAAAACGCATCGGCCGGGTGCTCGAGACGGTCACCCGTCAGAGCGGCCGGCTACCGGAGACCCCGGCGTACGGCTCCCTGCTGCTAGGGCGGGTCTCCGAGAGCCAGGGCCGCCGCCGCATCCGCATCCAGCTCATCCTGACCGTGCTCGTCTTGGGCGTCAACTTGATCGGCATCGCCGTCGCGCTGCTTCTGGTGACGGTCGCCATCCCGCAGCCGAGCGTGTTCGACGCACCGTTATGGATCACCTTCGCCGCATCACCGGCCTATATCGCGCTGGCACTGGCGGTGGGCACCTACTGGATCACCCGCAGGACGGTCATATCGCTTCGCTGGGCGATCGAGGAGCGGGCGCCGACCGAAGAAGACGAGCGCAACACTTTCCTGGCCCCCTGGCGGATCGCGCGCTTCGACCTCATCCTGTGGGGTGTCGGGGCGGTGGTGTTGACGACGCTCTACGGCCTGATCAACACGCTGTTCATCCCGCGCTTCCTCATCGCGGTGGGCATCTGCGGCATCTTGGTGGCGACCGCCAGTTATCTGCTCGCCGAGTTCGCGCTGCGCCCGGCGGCGGCCCAGGCACTCGAAGCGGGGCCACCGCCGCGGCGATTCGCCTCGGGCATGATGGGCCGGACCATGGTGGTCTGGTTCCTCGGCTCGGGCCTGCCCGTTCTCGGTATCGGCTTTCTGGCGGGGTTTCAGGCGCTGATGCGAAACCTGACCGAAACCCAGTTCGCGGTCGGGGTGCTGATCGTCTCGATCGCCACGGTGATTTTCGGTTGCCTCTTGATGTGGATCCTGGCCTGGCTCACCGCAACTCCGGTGCGCGTGGTCCGAGCGGCGCTCAGACGCGTCGAGCGCGGCGACCTGCGTGGCGACCTCGTCGTGTTCGACGGCACCGAACTCGGTGAGCTGCAACGCGGTTTCAATGCGATGGTCGACGGGCTGCGCGAGCGCGAACGCGTTCGCGACCTGTTCGGCCGGCACGTGGGACGCGAGGTCGCCCTGGCCGCCGAACGCGAGCGACCGAAGCTGGGCGGCGAAGAACGCCATGTGGCAGTCGTATTCATCGATATCGTCGGTTCGACCCAACTGGTGACCAGCCGGCCCCCGGCCGAGGTCGTTTCGGTGCTCAATCAATTTTTCGGCATAGTCGTCGAGGAAGTGGACCGACACTGCGGTCTGGTCAACAAGTTCGAGGGCGACGCGACGCTGGCCATCTTCGGAGCCCCCAATCGTCTGGACCACCCGGAAGACCAGGCGCTGGCCACCGCGCGCGCCATCGCCGAGCGGCTCGACGACGAAATGCCGGAGTGCCAGGCCGGCATTGGCGTGGCGGCGGGCCAAGTGGTCGCCGGCAACGTCGGCGCCAGGGAGCGCTTCGAATACACCGTGATCGGCGGGCCGGTCAACGAGGCAGCCCGGCTGTGCGAGCTCGCCAAGTCGTACCCTGGCCGACTGCTCGCAGCGGCCGACGCGCTGGAGGATGCGAGCGAGAACGAACGTGCCCGTTGGTCTTTGGGTGAGACCGTGACACTTCGCGGACACGAACGCCCCACTCGGCTCGCATCGCCTGCCGACCCGCAGGCCTGACGCGATTGAATTCGCGCCCGAGTGGGTAAGGGCACTAAGGACATCGCCCCTCCAAGAGATTGGTGTTGACATGACCGCTAGTGCAACTGCCCGCCGTGTTTCCGTGGCCGCGGGCATCGCTGCGGCGATCGCCTTGAGTTCGCTGACCGCGGGTTGTGGATCAAACAACAACAACAAGAACCCGACGACGTCGACCGTCACCACCACCGTGACGACACCGGCCAGCGTCACCACCACCGCCCCGGCGGCAACGACTCCGGCCGGACCGGGCGGTGGCGGCCCCGAAACCGGACCCGGTGGTGCCACGACCGCCGGACCGGGCGGTTCCGGCGCCGGCGCCGGGCCCGGCGGGGCGAGTGCGGGTGTGCCGGGCGCCGGGGCTTCCGCCGGACCCGGGGGTGCGGGGGCCTGCGCCGGCGGCGTTTGCGTCGGAACCCCTCCCGGCCCGTAGCGAAGAGGCCGGGACGCCGGTCCCACCGGCGTCCCAGTGCCGACGGCGGATGCGCCTCGCACCAACGACGCCACCCGCGAGGCGCCGGTAATCGGCAGCGCGCCGATCCCGAGTCCCGCCACTACGATGTCGTTTTTCCGCCAGTTTTGTCAGTGCGCGGGTGTAAAGCTTGAAGCGTGCACGACGACTTCGAACGCTGTTACCGCGCCGTCCAGTCCAAGGACGCCCGGTTCGACGGCTGGTTCGTCACCGCGGTGCTGACCACCCGCATCTATTGCCGGCCCAGCTGCCCGGTACGTCCGCCGTTCGCCCGCAACGTGCGGTTCTATCCGACCGCCGCCGCCGCTCAGCGGGCGGGATTCCGGGCCTGCAAGCGTTGCCGTCCCGACGCGTCCCCCGGTTCGCCGGAATGGAACGTTCGCGATGACGTCGTTGCGCGGACGATGCGATTGATCGCCGACGGCACGGTGGACCGCGAAGGCGTCGGCGGGCTGGCGGGCCACCTCGGTTACACCACCCGCCAGTTGGAACGGCTGCTGCAAGCCGAGGTCGGGGCCGGCCCGCTGGCGCTGGCCCGCGCCCAGCGGGCGCAGACCGCCCGGCTGCTCATCGAGACCACGGACCTGCCGTTCGGGGACGTCGCGTTCGCGTCGGGGTTCTCCAGCATCCGCCAGTTCAACGACACCGTACGCCTGGTCTTCGAGAACTCACCGACGGAGCTGCGTCGGCGCGCGGCCAGCCGCGCCGGGTCGAACTCCGCTTCGGCGGGAGCGGTGTGCCTTCGGTTGCCGGTGCGGACCCCGTTCGCCTACGACGGTGTCTTCGGACACCTCGCGGCGGGCACCGTGCCCGGCTGCGAGGAGGTCCGTGCTGGTGCGTATCGACGCACCCTCCGCCTTCCCTTCGGCACCGCCGTCGTCACGCTGACACCGGCCGTCGATCACGTCCGATGCCTGCTCGTCCTCGACGACTTTCGCGACCTGACGACGGCGATCGCCCGCTGCCGGCGGCTGCTCGATCTCGATGCCGATCCCGAGGCGGTGGACGACGCGCTCGCGGACGACCCCCGGCTCAGCCCCCTGGTGGCGAAGGCGCCCGGACAACGCGTTCCGCGTACGGTCGACGAGGCCGAGCTCGCCGTTCGTGCGGTCCTGGGCCAACAGGTGTCGACCAAGGCGGCGCGCACCCACGCCGGAAGGCTGGCGGCGGCCTACGGCCAGCCGGTCAGCGACCCTGACGGCGGGTTGACGCATACGTTCCCGTCGGTGGAGCAGCTCGCCGAGATCGACCCCATCCACTTGGCGGTCCCGAAGGCCCGGCAACGCACCCTGAGCGCTTTGGTGGGCGGGCTCGCCGACGGCAGCATCGTCCTGGACGGCGGCAGCGACTGGGAAGCCGCCCGCAGGCAATTGCTGGACGTGCCCGGGGTCGGTTCGTGGACCGCGGAGGTGATCGCGATGCGCGGGCTCGGCGACCCGGATGCCTTCCCCGCCAACGACCTTGGCCTTCGCCTGGCCGCCAGGCGGCTGGGATTGCCGACTGCCGAACGGGCGCTGGTCGCGCATGGCGCCCGCTGGCGCCCCTGGCGTTCGTATGCCACCCAATACCTATGGACCACCCTCGAGCATCCAGTAAACCAATGGCCACCACAGGAGGTCGCATGATCGAGTACCGCACCATCGACAGCCCTATCGGGCCGCTGACCCTCGCCGGCCAGGACTCGGTTCTGACCATGCTTCGGATGGTCGATCAAACCTACGAACCGAGCCGCACCGGCTGGGCATCGAGTCCCGCGGCATTCCAGGACGCCACAGAGCAACTCGATGCCTATTTCGCCGGTGAACTGACCGAGTTCGATTTCGAATTCGAATTGCGCGGCTCCGAATTTCAGCGGCGGGTTTGGAAGGCGCTACAGACAATTCCGTACGGCGAAACCAGATCGTACGGAACAATCGCCGCCCAGATCGGCGCTCCCGGTTCTGCGCGGGCCGTGGGATTGGCGAACGGCCACAACCCCATCGCGATTGTCGTGCCCTGCCACCGCGTCATCGGCGCCAACGGCAGCCTCACCGGCTACGGAGGCGGCCTGGACCGAAAGCAAACCCTGCTCGCGCTGGAGAGGAAACACGCATCGACGAATGTGGCTTTGACATTATTCGACTAGAAATCGCTCGCATCGTGAATGCAAAAACACCCCCGTTGCCGGGGGTGTTTTTGTGTATGTTCGGCGGTGTCCTACTTTTCCACCCGGATGGGCAGTATCATCGGCGCTGACAGGCTTAGCTTCCGGGTTCGGAATGGGACCGGGCGTTTCCCTGTCGCTGTGGCCGCCGTAACTCTATTTAAATTTGGTTTCGGTGGGGGGGTGTGATGTCCAAGTTTCCTACGACGAATTGTCGCGGAAATGGAAAGTGGTTGCGATTGTGTGTTGGTAAGTTTTCGGCCGGTTAGTGCCAGTTCCCTGCACTCATTGCTGAGCTTCCAGGTCTGGCCTATCGATCCCGTGGTCTGCGGGGGGCCTTATCCCTCTAAAAGGGTGAGAAACCTGATCTTGGAGAAGGTTTCCCGCTTAGATGCTTTCAGCGGTTATCCTGTCCGAACGTGGCTATCCAGCGGTGCCCCTGGTGGGACAACTGGTATACCAGAGGTTCGTCCGTCCCGGTCCTCTCGTACTAGGGACAGGTTTCCTCAAGTTTCTGACGCGCGCGGCGGATAGAGACCGAACTGTCTCACGACGTTCTAAACCCAGCTCGCGTGCCGCTTTAATGGGCGAACAGCCCAACCCTTGGGACCTGCTCCAGCCCCAGGATGCGACGAGCCGACATCGAGGTGCCAAACCATCCCGTCGATATGGACTCTTGGGGAAGATCAGCCTGTTATCCCCGGGGTACCTTTTATCCGTTGAGCGACACCCCTTCCACTCGGGGGTGCCGGATCACTAGTCCCGACTTTCGTCCCTGCTTGACTTGTAAGTCTCGCAGTCAAGCTCCCTTGTGCACTTACACTCAACACCTGATTGCCGTCCAGGTTGAGGGAACCTTTGGGCGCCTCCGTTACATTTTAGGAGGCAACCGCCCCAGTTAAACTACCCGCCAGGCACTGTCCGTGAACCCGATAAGGGTTCGACGTTAGGTGTCCAATACGATCAGAGTGGTATTTCAACAACGACTCCGCCCCAACTGGCGTTGGGGTTTCACAGTCTCCCACCTATCCTACACAAACCGTACCGAACACCAATACCAAGTTGTAGTGAAGGTCCCGGGGTCTTTTCGTCCTGCCGCGCGTAACGAGCATCTTTACTCGTAGTGCAATTTCGCCGAGTCTATGGTTGAGACAGTTGGGAAGTCGTTACGCCATTCGTGCAGGTCGGAACTTACCCGACAAGGAATTTCGCTACCTTAGGATGGTTATAGTTACCACCGCCGTTTACTGGGGCTTAAATTCTCCGCTTCACCTTACGGTTAACGGGTCCTCTTAACCTTCCAGCACCGGGCAGGCGTCAGTCCGTATACATCGTCTTGCGACTTCGCACGGACCTGTGTTTTTAGTAAACAGTCGCTACCCACTGGTTTCTGCGGCCGAATCCCGCTCCCACCGCAAGGGTGTTCACGGTATTCCGGCCCCCCTTCTCCCGAAGTTACGGGGGCATTTTGCCGAGTTCCTTAACCATAGTTATCTCGTACGCCTTGGTATGCTCTACCTGACCACCTGTGTCGGTTTGGGGTACGGGCCGTGTGTGTGCTCGCTAGAGGCTTTTCTTGGCAGCAGAGGATCACCGAATTCACCTCAATCGGCTATGCATCACCTCTCAGGATTAATGAGCGACGGATTTGCCTATCGCTCTCCCTACGGGCTTGCCCCAGTATTACCACTGACTGGTACGGCTACCTTCCTGCGTCACCCCATTGCTTGACTACTACCAGCGAAGGTCCCACGCAGCCCCGAAACTCCATGCCCCCGAAGGGGAATGGTCGATCCGGTTTTGGGTGGTTAGTACCGCTGATTCGTCAGGGACGCCCACACACGGGTACGGGAATATCAACCCGTTGTCCATCGACTACGCCTGTCGGCCTCGCCTTAGGTCCCGACTCACCCTGGGCGGACTGGCCTGGCCCAGGAACCCTTGGTCTTACGGCGGGCAAGGTTCTCACTTGCCTTATCGCTACTCATGCCTGCATTCTCACTCCCCCAAACTCCACCACACGGTTACCCGGTAGCTTCGCTGCATGGGGGACGCTCCCCTACCCAACCTTACGGTTGCCGCGGCTTCGGCGGTGTGCTTGAGCCCCGCTACATTATCGGCGCACAATCACTTGACCAGTGAGCTATTACGCACTCTTTCAAGGGTGGCTGCTTCTAAGCCAACCTCCTGGTTGTCTTTGCGACTGCACATCCTTTTCCACTTAGCACACGCTTAGGGGCCTTAGCCGGCGATCTGGGCTGTTTCCCTCTCGACGTACGGAGCTTATCCCCCGCCGTCTCACTGCCACGCTATACACCACGGCATTCGGAGTTTGGCTGACGTCAGTAACCTAGTAGGGCCCATCGGCCATCCAGTAGCTCTACCTCCGTGGTGAAACACGTAACGCTGCACCTAAATGCATTTCGGGGAGAACCAGCTATCACGGAGTTTGATTGGCCTTTCACCCCTACCCACAGCTCATCCCCTCAGTCTTCAACCTAAGTGGGTTCGGGCCTCCACGCGGTCTTACCCGCGCTTCACCCTGGCCATGGGTAGATCACTCCGCTTCGGGTCCAGAACACGCCACTACACCCCAAAGGGGATGCGCCCTATTCAGACTCGCTTTCGCTGCGGCTACCCCGCACGGGTTAACCTCGCGACGTGTCCCTGACTCGCAGGCTCATTCTTCAAAAGGCACGCCATCACCCCACAAGGAGGCTCTGACGGATTGTAGGCACACGGTTTCAGGTACTCTTTCACTCCCCTCCCGGGGTACTTTTCACCATTCCCTCACGGTACTAATCCGCTATCGGTCATCGAGAAGTATTTAGGCTTACCGGGTGGTCCCGGCAGATTCACAGCAGATTCCACGGGCCCGCTGCTACTCGGGTGTTGATACAAGGTAGGTGCCGGGTTTTCGCGTACCGGGCTTTCACCGTCTACGGCGGGCCGTCCCAGGCCACTTCCGCTAACCACGACACTTTCTGACTACCCCTCAGCCAGGTAGAGCTGAGACATATCAATCCCACAACCCCGCACACACAACCCCTACCCGGTTATCCATGCATGCGGTTTAGCCTGTTCCGCGTTCGCTCGCCACTACTAACGGAATCACAATTGTTTTCTTCTCCTACGGGTACTGAGATGTTTCACTTCCCCGCGTTACCTCCCGCACCCTATATATTCAGATGCGGGTAACACGACATCACTCGTGCTGGGTTTCCCCATTCGGAAATCCTCGGATCAATGCTCGGTTGACAGCTCCCCGAGGCATATCGCAGCCTCCCACGTCCTTCATCGGCTCTCGATGCCAAGGCATCCACCATGCGCCCTTAAACACTTACTTACACACAAAAACCAAAGAAGAAATTACACATTTCAACGAACACGCCACCGTTGCCGGCAACGCATCCGTTTAGATGCTCGCAACCACTATCCAATTCTCAAACACCACACCCCACCACCAAGATGGAGGGACACCACGCGGACTGGCCGAGTGTTGTCTCAGGGCCCAATAGTGTGTCTGGCAATCATTTGCTGTTGCGCACCCGGCTCTCGCCCACTACAGGCGAGAACCCCTCACGGCTCGCACCCCACCAATTGGAGTGCTTTTCGTGGTGCTCCTTAGAAAGGAGGTGATCCAGCCGCACCTTCCGGTACGGCTACCTTGTTACGACTTCGTCCCAATCGCCGATCCCACCTTCGACAGCTCCCTCCCAAGGGTTAGGCCACTGGCTTCGGGTGTTACCGACTTTCATGACGTGACGGGCGGTGTGTACAAGGCCCGGGAACGTATTCACCGCAGCGTTGCTGATCTGCGATTACTAGCGACTCCGACTTCACGGGGTCGAGTTGCAGACCCCGATCCGAACTGAGACCGGCTTTAAAAGGATTCGCTTAACCTTGCGGCATCGCAGCCCTTTGTACCGGCCATTGTAGCATGTGTGAAGCCCTGGACATAAGGGGCATGATGACTTGACGTCATCCCCACCTTCCTCCGAGTTGACCCCGGCAGTCTCTCACGAGTCCCCGGCATTACCCGCTGGCAACATGAGACAAGGGTTGCGCTCGTTGCGGGACTTAACCCAACATCTCACGACACGAGCTGACGACAGCCATGCACCACCTGCACACAGGCCACAAGGGAACGCCTATCTCTAGACGCGTCCTGTGCATGTCAAACCCAGGTAAGGTTCTTCGCGTTGCATCGAATTAATCCACATGCTCCGCCGCTTGTGCGGGCCCCCGTCAATTCCTTTGAGTTTTAGCCTTGCGGCCGTACTCCCCAGGCGGGGTACTTAATGCGTTAGCTACGGCACGGATCCCAAGGAAGGAAACCCACACCTAGTACCCACCGTTTACGGCGTGGACTACCAGGGTATCTAATCCTGTTCGCTCCCCACGCTTTCGCTCCTCAGCGTCAGTTACTGCCCAGAGACCCGCCTTCGCCACCGGTGTTCCTCCTGATATCTGCGCATTCCACCGCTACACCAGGAATTCCAGTCTCCCCTGCAGTACTCTAGTCTGCCCGTATCGCCCGCACGCTCACAGTTAAGCCGTGAGATTTCACGAACAACGCGACAAACCACCTACGAGCTCTTTACGCCCAGTAATTCCGGACAACGCTCGCACCCTACGTATTACCGCGGCTGCTGGCACGTAGTTGGCCGGTGCTTCTTCTCCACCTACCGTCAATCCGAGAAACCCGGACCTTCGTCGATGGTGAAAGAGGTTTACAACCCGAAGGCCGTCATCCCCCACGCGGCGTCGCTGCATCAGGCTTGCGCCCATTGTGCAATATTCCCCACTGCTGCCTCCCGTAGGAGTCTGGGCCGTATCTCAGTCCCAGTGTGGCCGGACACCCTCTCAGGCCGGCTACCCGTCGTCGCCTTGGTAGGCCATCACCCCACCAACAAGCTGATAGGCCGCGGGCCCATCCCACACCGCAAAAGCTTTCCACCACAAGGCATGCGCCAAGTGGTCCTATTCGGTATTAGACCCAGTTTCCCAGGCTTATCCCGAAGTGCAGGGCAGATTGCCCACGTGTTACTCACCCGTTCGCCACTCGAGTACCCCCGAAGGGGCCTTTCCGTTCGACTTGCATGTGTTAAGCACGCCGCCAGCGTTCGTCCTGAGCCAGGATCAAACTCTCCAAACAAAATCTCCTCGCAAAACGAGGTGAATTTCAAATCAGAGAAAATCTGACCTAACAAAAAGACACCAAATAACTGGCATCAAAAATTGCCATACCCACACACGGGGAGTGCTAGGTATGGCCAAAAAAACAACAACAAAATAAAAAGACCAAACACACTATTGAGTTCTCAAACAACACTTGTTTCGCCCGTTTTGGGGCAACCCTGCCAGCTTAATACAAGTCAGGCAGTGGAGTCAACTCCCAGTTTTGGTCTTCCAGAGACCGTTTCGGGAGCAGCCGTGCCAGGCTAGTACCAATCCAGCGAGGGAGTCAAGCGCCCGGGGTGTCGACCGCCTGGTGTGGCGACCGGCCCTGCGGGGCACTGACTTTGGTTACTCTACCCGCTCGATCTCCGCTCCCAAAATCGCCAGGTTCTCGACGAACAACGGGTAGCCGCGATCGATGTGGAAGACGTCGTGAACCTCGGTGTCACCGTCGGCGACGAGGCCCGCCAGCACCAGGCCGGCACCGGCCCGGATGTCCGAACACCACACCGGGGCGCTCGACAATTGCGGCAGACCCCGCACGACGGCATGGTGGCCGTCGGTGCGGGCGTCGGCGCCCAGCCGGATCATCTCTTCGACGAAACGGAAGCGCGCCTCGAAAACGTTTTCCGTGATCATCGAGGTGCCGTCGGCGATCGAGGCGAGGGCGATGGCCATCGGCTGCAAATCCGTGGGAAACCCGGGGAACGGCAGGGTCGCCACGTTCACGGCCTTGGGGCGCTCGTACTGGGTGATCCGAAAGCTGTTGTCCGTCTGGGTGACCGTCGCGCCGGCGTCGTGCAGTTTGTGCAGCACCACCTGGAGGTGGGCCGGGTCGACGCCCGTCACCGAAATGTCGCCTCGGGTCATCGCTGCGGCTATGCCCCAGGTGGCGGCGACGATGCGGTCCCCGATGACCCGGTGTTCGGTCGGGTACAGCCGCGGTACGCCGGTGATGGTCATGGTCGGCGAACCGGCACCTTCGACCCGCGCGCCCATCTGGTTCAGCATGGTGCACAGGTCCACGACGTCGGGTTCGCGCGCCGCGTTGTGGATCGTGGTGACACCTTCGGCCACCACGGCGGCCATCAGGATGTTTTCGGTGGCTCCGACCGACGGAAATTCCAGCTGGATCTCCGCGCCGCGCAACGTGTCGGCCTGGGCGACCACGCAGCCGTGCTCGATGTTGCACTGGGCGCCCAGCTGGCGCAGGCCCGCCTGATGCATGTCCAGCGGGCGAGATCCGATCGCGTCGCCGCCCGGCAGCGCGACCCTCGCCCGCTTGCACCGGCCGACCAGCGGCCCGAGCACGCAGACCGACGCCCGGAACTGTCGCACCGCCGCGAAGTCGGCGTCGTATTTCGGCTCGTCGGGCGAGGTGATGCGCGCGACGTCGCCGTCGAGCTCGACGGTGGCGCCCAGGCCGCGCAAGACCTCCGCCATCAGCGGCACATCCAGGATGTCGGGGCAGTTGGTGATGGTGCTGGTGCCTTCGGCCAGCAGCGTGGCGGCCATCAGCTTGAGCACGCTGTTCTTGGCGCCCCCCACTGCGACTTCGCCGGACAACCGGTTTCCGCCGGTTACCACGAATCGCTCAGCCACCCGCGTCAGTCTAGTGAAGCGGTATCGGCTTGTCAGTCAGCCCGCTTGACGACGATCCGCTCCGCGGAGCGGAGCGGGGTGGGGGCACCCCCAGCCGCGATGCGGCTAGGGGGCGAGTCAAGCAGTCAGCCGAGGCACGGCCCTTTCCCGAGCCGCAGTACCGTCTTGCTCATGGCGATACACCTGACCCGCATCTACACGCGAACCGGTGACGACGGCACGACGGGATTGAGTGACTTCTCGCGAGTCTCCAAAACCGACCCCCGCCTGGTCGCCTACGCGGACTGCGACGAGGCCAACTCGGCGATCGGCGTCGCGATCGCCCTCGGTCAACCCGACGAGGAGATCGCCGGAGTGCTGCGGCAGATCCAGAACGACCTGTTCGACGCCGGCGCGGACCTGTCGACCCCGGTGGTGGAAAACCCCGAGTATCCGCCGCTGCGGGTCACCCAGCCCTACATCGACCGGCTCGAGGGCTGGTGTGACACATATAACGAGAACCTGCCGGCGCTGAATTCTTTTGTGCTGCCCGGTGGTTCACCGCTGTCGGCGCTGTTGCATGTCGCCCGCACCATCGTCCGTCGCGCGGAGCGCTCGGCGTGGGCGGCGGTGGAGGCTGCGCCGCAGCAGATCAACATCCTTCCGGCGAAGTACTTGAACCGCCTCTCGGATCTGCTCTTCATCCTGGCGCGCGCGGCCAATCCCGACGGCGACGTGCTCTGGAAGCCCGGCGGCGGCGCGCCGAGTGCGGGTTGACCCGCGGGCATGGACTAGACGCTGCGACGACGAGCGCGGGGTGACGGGCGGGACTCCAGCCAGGACAGGAAGGCGGTCAAAGCACCCTTGTCCAGCGCGATCTCGTAACCGGTCCGGCGATCCTGCGTCGTATCACGCAACTCCAGCACGACGATCTCGTCGGTCATGATGTCGAACTCGTCGCCGCGCGGCGCTCGGCGGGCGACGATCTCGACCCCCCTGCGGCTGAGTCGGCGGTCCGGCCACAAACGCAAGCTGGACAGCCGATAGAAGGCGGCCTCACCGCCGCGGTAACGGATCACGCCGTGGCGCCAGCCGTGACCTCCGACCGCGGGAATGTCGCGCATGATTCCCGCGGTGCCGCCCTGCCGCAGCTTCCACAACCGATAACTCAGCGCGACCACCGCGCCCGCCAGGACGACGACGAGCACGACCATGCCGATCATGGGCGCGCTCATCGGCCGTTAGTCGATCGCGCCGACGGCGCGCAATCTGCCGCGCCCCCGCGCCGCGATGCGTGGGTCGTCGGACTCCGAGTCCTCCCTGGCGGCGCTTTCGTCGATCTCGGACTCGAACGCGGCGGACTCGGCCAGGACGGTCACCGTCTGCTCGGTGACCGACAGGAAGCCACCTTCGATGGCTACCCGCAGATCGTCTTCGCCTTCGCGCTCGACGCGCACCATGGCGTCGTCGACCAACTGCGCGACGACCGGAATGTGCCGGGGCAGGATGCCGATTTCGCCCACGGTGGTGCGGGTGAACAAAAACGTTGCCTCACCCGACCAGATCTTCCGGTCGACGGCGACTATCTCGACGTTCAATTCGGCCATGCCACAGAGCCTTTCAGAGCCTTTTCGCTCACGCCTCAGGAATCCAGTTTGGCGCCGAAGCTTTCGGCTTTCTTGGCCAAGTCGTCGAGGCCACCGATCAAGAAGAACGCCTGCTCCGGTATGTGGTCGAAGTCGCCCTTGGTCAGCCGGTCGAACGCCTCGATGGTCTCCTTCAACGGCACCGTCGAACCCGGCTGGCCGGTGAACTGTTCGGCCGCCATCATGTTCTGCGAGAGGAACCGCTCGATGCGTCGCGCTCGTTGGACCAGCTGCTTGTCCTCTTCGGACAACTCGTCGATACCGAGGATCGCGATGATGTCTTGGAGGTCCTTGTAGCGCTGCAGGATTCGGATGACTTCCTGCGCCACCCGGTAGTGCTCGTCACCGACCACGCTCGGGTCGAGGATGGTCGAGCTCGAGGCCAGCGGGTCCACCGCGGGGAAGATGCCCTTGGAGAACACCGATCGCGACAGCTCGGTGGTGGCGTCCAGGTGCGCGAACGTGGTCGCCGGCGCCGGGTCGGTGTAGTCGTCGGCGGGCACGTAGACCGCCTGCATCGAGGTGATCGAGCGGCCTCGCGTCGAGGTGATGCGCTCCTGAAGCTCACCCATCTCGTCGGCCAGCGTGGGCTGGTATCCCACCGCGGAAGGCATACGGCCGAGCAGCGTGGACACCTCGGACCCGGCCTGGGTGAACCGGAAGATGTTGTCGATGAACAGCAGCACGTCTTGGCCGGCTTCGTCGCGGAACCACTCGGCCATCGTCAGCGCCGACAGGGCCACCCGCATACGGGTGCCGGGCGGCTCGTCCATCTGACCGAACACCAGCGCGGTGTCCTTGAGCACGTCAGCCTCTTTGAGCTCTACCCAGAGGTCGTTGCCCTCACGGGTGCGCTCCCCCACTCCAGCGAAAACCGAGGTACCGCCGAAGTTTCGGGCGATACGGTTGATCATCTCCTGGATCAGCACCGTCTTGCCCACGCCGGCGCCGCCGAACAGCGCGATCTTGCCGCCACGCACATATGGGGTGAGCAGGTCCACGACCTTGAGCCCGGTTTCGAGCATCTCGGTGCGGGGCTCGAGTTCCTCGAAGGGCGGCGGCTTGCGGTGGATCGACCAGTGCTCGAAGTCCTCGCCGTATCCCGGCTTGTCCAGGCAGTCGCCCAGCGCGTTGAAGACGTGCCCCTTGACCTCTTGGCCAACCGGAACCGAGATCGGCTTGCCGCTGTCCGTCACCTCGACGCCACGGACCAGGCCGTCGGTGGGCTGCAACGAAATGGTGCGAACCAGGTTGTCCCCGAGGTGCTGTGCGACCTCCAGGGTGAGGGTCTTCTTGAGCTCCTCGAACGTGATCTCGGCGTTGAGAGCGTTGAACAGTTCGGGCACGGATCCACGCGGGAACTCGACGTCGACCACGGGGCCGGTGATCCGTACGACACGGCCGCTGGTCTCGGAGTTGGCGGACTTTTCGGTCTTTTCGTCAGTAGCAGTCATTTTCTTCTTCCTCGTGCGCTACTTAGCGTCGGCGAGTGCGTTTGCACCACCGACGATTTCGCTGATCTCTTGGGTGATCTGAGCCTGCCGCTCGCGGTTCGCCATCAGCGTCAGCTCCTTGATCAGGTCGTCCGCGTTGTCGGTTGCCGACTTCATCGCTCGTTGGCGCGACGCGAGCTCCGATGCCGCCGATTCGAGTAGCGCGGCGTAGACGCGGGTGGTTACGTACCGCGGCAGTAGCGACTCGAAAAGCGTTGTCGCGTCCGGCTCGAACGAATACAGGGTGCGCACTTCCGGTTGGTCCTCGATGTACTCGACCACCAGGGGCGCGATCCGGTGCGCCGCGGCCGCCTGCGACATCATCGACTTGAACTCCGAGTAGACGATGTGCAGTTCGTCGACGCCCTGGTCGTCCTGCGACTCGTCGCCCGCACCCTTCATGAAGGCATCGACCAGGGTCGAAGCGATCTCCGCGGCGTTCTCGTACTGAGGTTGCTCGGAGAAGCCCGTCCATGAGTCGGTGATGTCCCAGTTGCGGAACTTGAAGTAGTTCAGCGCCTTCCGGCCCACCGTGTACACGACCGGCGTCTTACCTTCCTCCCGCAGCAGGGAGAACAGCTCCTCGGAGCGACGGAAGATGCTGGAGTTGTAGGCGCCGCACAGACCACGGTCGGACGACACCACCAGGACGCCGGCGCGCTTGGGTTCCTCCCGCTCGACCAACAGGGGGTGATCCAGGGCGGCTTCGGAAGACAGTGTCGTCAGCATCGCCGTGATCTGAAACGCGTAGGGCCTGGCGGCTTCCAGCCGGGCCTGCGCCTTTCCGATGCGCGATGTCGCAATCATCTCCTGGGCCTTGGTGATCTTCTTGATCGACCCCGCCGAACGGATCCGGCCGCGTAATTCGCGAAGTGTGGCAGCCATTGGTTGCTACTTCTTCTCTTTCTTTGCCTTCTTCTCCGGCGCCGGCTTCTTCACCTTCACCGACTCCTTCTCGAGGTCTTCTTCGTCCAGAGCCTCGACGTGCTCGTCGGGCACCACCGATCCACCGCCCGTGGCTGCGAAGCCCTTCTTGAACTTATTGATGATCTCGGTCAGCTGGTTCTCGGCCTCTTCGGGAAGCTTGCCGCTGTCACGGATACCGGCCAGGAACTTCTCCTCCGACGCCCGCATGTGGTCCAGCAACTCGGTTTCGAAACGCCTGACGTCCTCGACGGGCACGGAGTCCAGGTGACCTCCGGTGCCCAAGAAGATCGAAACCACCTGCTCCTCGACCGGCATGGGCTGATACTGCGGTTGCTTGAGCAGTTCGACGAGCCGCTCACCACGCTCCAGCTGCGCCTTGGACGTCGCGTCCAGGTCGGATGCGAAGGCCGCGAACGATTCCAGTTCGCGGTATTGCGACAGGTCCAGACGCAGCGAGCCGGCCACCTCTTTCATGGCCTTGATCTGCGCCGCACCGCCCACGCGGGACACCGACACACCGACGTTGATGGCCGGCCGCACACCCTGGTTGAACAGGTCGGACTCCAGGAAGCACTGACCGTCGGTGATCGAGATGACGTTGGTCGGGATGTAGGCCGAGATGTCGTTGGCCTTGGTCTCGATGATCGGCAGGCCGGTCAGCGAGCCACCACCGAGCTCGTCGGAGAGCTTCGCGCAGCGCTCCAACAGGCGCGAGTGCAGGTAGAACACGTCACCGGGGTAGGCCTCGCGGCCCGGCGGGCGACGCAGCAGCAGCGAGATCGCCCGGTATGCCTCGGCCTGCTTGCTCAGGTCGTCGAAGACGATCAGCACGTGCTTACCGTCGTACATCCAGTGCTGGGCGATCGCCGAACCCGTATACGGCGCAAGCCATTTGAATCCGGCCGAGTCGGACGCCGGGGCTGCCACGATGGTGGTGTAGTCCATCGCGCCACCCTCTTCGAGGGCTCGCCGGACCGACGCGATCGTGGTGCCTTTCTGACCGATGGCCACGTACACGCAGCGGACCTGCTTGCGCTCGTCGCCGCTCTCCCAGTTCCCCCGCTGGTTGAGGATGGTGTCGACGCACACCGCGGTCTTGCCGGTCTTGCGGTCGCCGATGATCAGCTGCCGCTGGCCTCGGCCGATCGGCGTCATCGCGTCGATGGCCTTGATGCCGGTCTGCAGCGGTTCGCTGACGCTTTGCCGCTGCACCACCGACGGCGCCTGGATCTCCAGCGCGCGGCGGATATCGGTCTCGATGTCGCCCCGACCGTCGATGGGCTGGCCGAGCGGATTGACAACCCGGCCCAGGAATGCGTCGCCGACGGGGACGGACAAGACCTCCCCGGTGCGCTTGACCTGTTGCCCCTGTTCGATTTTCTCGAAGTCACCCAGGATCACCGCGCCGATGCTGTGCTCGTCGAGGTTCAGGGCGACGCCGAGAACTCCGCCCGGAAACTCGAGCAGCTCCTGCGTCATGACGGAGGGCAAGCCTTCGACGTGCGCGATGCCGTCACCGGCGTCGACGACGGTACCGACCTCTTCGCGTGAGGTGTCGGAGGTGAAAGAGCCTACATACTCCTCGATGGCGCTTTGGATGTCATCAGCGGAGATTGTCAACTCGGCCATGGCGTTTCGTCTTCCTACTTGATCGCGGTTCGCGTGTGCTTTGTGATGATGGTTGGTGTCAGTCGGGCAAGTGCGCCTGGGCCGCGGCAAGGCGAGAAGCGAGTGTCCCGTCAATCACTTCGTCGGCCACGGAGATGAGCAGCCCGCCCAGCTGTTCGTCGGAGACCTGCAGCTGCACCGTCACCGGGTGGCCGTAGATACGGCCGAGCACGTCGGTGAGGCGAGACCGCTGGGCATCGCTGAGTTCGGCCGCAGCACTGACTTGTGCGACGATCTCGCCGCGACGTGCCACGGCGACCTCCGCCAAGAACTGGACGGCCTCCTCGGCCGACTCACCTCTGAGCAGTTGGACGGTCTGGGTCAGCAGCGCGACCACGATCGGATCGACTCTGTCGCTCGCGCTGTCAAGCACCTTGCGCAGCAGGCTGATTCGGCCTTCTATCGGTACGCCATAGTCGCCCAACAAGATGGCGAGCCGTGGCTGTGCGTCCAAGATGCGGGAGAACCGGAACAACTGGTCTTCCACGTCGTCGATCTTGTTCTCACGTTCGGCGACTTCGAGCAGCGCCTGGCGCGAGATGTGCTCGATGGCGGCCGCCAGATCGGAGTTGGCCGACCAACGCTCCGAGACGGCCAGCCGCAAGACCTCGAGCGTGGCGTCGGCGACCTTGCCGGAGACCAGCCGCTCGATCAACTGGATCCGGGGCGCCGCATCCTCGGCGGCCAAGGTCAGATACCGGGTGACGACGATCTCGCGGTCCAGCATCTCGGCCACCGAAACGAGCTCGGCCGACAGATTGGAAAGAGCTTTGCTGTCAAGGTCTTTCGCTATCTCAGTGAACCCCTCCGACAGCCCGGCCACCGCCGCGCGACTGGCGGAGCGCATCTTCGCCAGAAGCGGATATTGGACCTCCGCGGGCGCGGGGGCCATCGCTTCGAGGTCGTCCAGGAACCGGTCGACGGTAGCCGACTGCTGCGCCGGATCGGCGACGAAGTTGCGCACCAATTCGCCCGCCTGCCGCACCGCTTCGTGGCCGAGCTCCAGGCGGAGCTGGCGGCTCAGCTGCGTGCGCAGCAGGTCGACCTGCCGGCCGCCCTGTGCGGTGATGCGTTCGGCCTCGGACTCGGACTGGGTTCGGAACTGTTCGGCGATCCGGCCCGCGTCCGTCTGGGCCTCTTCGACGAGCCGTTCCGCCTCGGTCTTGGCGGATTCCACGGCTTGGCTGTGGGCCGTGGTGGACTCGCTCAGCCGATCGGCCGCCGCCGCAGCGTCTTTCAGCTGCTGGCGCACGGCGTCTTGACGAGCGGCCATCAGACGACGCACCGGCGGCACGACGTACCGCACGACCAGGAAAACAATGGCCGCGAAACCGATCAACTGCCCGATGAAAGTCGACATACGCGATTACCGTCCAGACTTCCCGGTGGCGGAGGTGGCCGGGGCCACGTCGACACCGAGGATCCGGCTGGCCAGCGTCGCCGACATGGCCGCCACGTTGGCGCGCAGATCCAGTTCCACGGCGTCTCTCTCCCGCTTCAATTGCTCGGAGGCCATTTGCAACGTCGACATCACCTGTTGCTCGGCACGGGCGCGCGCGTCTTCGATCAGCTTACGGCCCTCGGCGCGGGCATTGTCGCGCAACGACGACGCCTGAACCCGCGCTTCCGTCAGGGCTTCTTCGTAGTCGGCCTTGGCGGCGTCGAACTGTTCGCCCGCCTTCTTGTTGTCGGCGACTGTCTTGGCGACCATGGCGTCACGCTCACGCAGCACCCGCATGACGGGCGGCACGACGAACGTGCCGATGACGGCCAGCACGATCAGGAAGATCGCCAGCACGAAGAAGAAAGTGCCGTTCGGAACGAGGAAGTTGTTGCCTCCCTCGGCTACCACCTGGCTGGATGCCAGAACGCTCAGGCTCGCGTCACCCATCACGGCGCGTTAGGTGCCGACGGGTGTGGCGAAGACGAACAGCGCCATGAACGCCAGGTTGATGAAGTAGGCCGCCTCGACCAGACCGACGGTGATGAAGAACGGCGTGAACAGCCGGCCTTGCGCCTCGGGCTGGCGGGCGATGCCGGAGACCAGCGCGTTACCGGCGATACCGTCACCGATACCGGCGCCGATCGCGCCGCCGCCCATGATGAGTCCACCGCCGATGAGTGCAGCGGCAGCGACTTGGGGGTCCAGAGCCATTCTTATCCTCCTTGATAGCTGGTAGCGGTCTACCAGGCCTCTGTAATGGTGCGTGGGACAAAACAATTCATCGCGGTCTCAGTCATGATGTTCCTCGATCTCCATGGCTTGGCTGAAGTAGAGGATGGTCAAGATTGAGAAGATGAACGCCTGGATCGCCCCGACGAACAGGTCGAAAGCCTTCCAGATGGCGTTGGGTGCCCACATGATGTACGGCGGGAAGAGCGCGATCAACGCGACCAGGATGCCGCCGGCGAAGATGTTGCCGAAAAGTCGGAGCGACAACGAGATCGGCTTGGCGAGTTCTTCGACGAGGTTGATCGGCGCCAGGAACGCCACGTGACCTTTGAGCACGGCGAGCGGGTGGCCGACGATGCCTCGGCGCCAGATGCCGGCCACGTGGTAGCAGACGAACACGAAGAGGGCCAGCGCCAGGACGTAGTTGATGTCGGCGGCCGCCGACTTCAGCAGCTCGGTGGTGTGCCCGGACTTGTCGGTGTATTGCAGCGGAAGCACCGACAGCCAGTTGGAGATCAGGATGAACACGAAAATGGTGACGGCCAACGGCAACACGAACGGCGCGATCCGCATGCCGACCGCGGCCTCGATCTGATCGCGCATCTGGACGGTGATGGCCTCCCAGAACAACTGGACGCCACTGGGAACGCCGGTCGACGTGATTTTCGCGCGCAGGAAGAACGCCAGTGCGAGCACGATCACCGCGGCGATCCCGGTCGACAGGATGGTGTCGGTGTTCACGGTCAGCCCCAGCCATTTGGCCTGGTGGTGTTCTCCAACCTCGATCGCGGCGGCCAGGAACGTCGTCTCAGTCATCGCTGCTGCTTCTTCCTTCCGTTCCGTCCGATCCCGCTATCACGCCGCCGCCGGCGCGCAACTTCTTCCACACCGGAAGCGCCGTCGACGCCACCAACACGATCTGGAAGAGCGCCAATCCGAACACGACGCCCAGGCCGGCGGGCCGGAAGATGTAGGCGATGATCAGCCCGACGACGGTGATGATGGCCAGGCGGGTGGCCGAGTTCAGCGCCATCGTGCTTTTCAGTGGATGCTCTTTCGCGGTGATCGACGCGACCGAACGACGCACCAAAAGGGCGTTGAGCAAACCAAGCAGCAACCCGACGCCGAAGAACACCCCGACCATCGGATGACCGGTCAAGCCGGCGGTGACGATTGCGACGGCGGTAATCGCGATGCTGAGGACGAACAGGCGGACCGGGCGGAACGCAACAGAGGGAAACACCAACGGCGCGTCCTGCGCTGGTGTCGTCACTGCAGCACCTCAATCCCAAGTTGGTGGAGCGGGAGTCCCCCGACCGACTGATCGGTGGCCCGCCGAGCGTATCGCACGTCACAGTGGAATCGCCCAAGGGGTATCTCCCGACGCGAGTCCTCCGCCGACCCACTCGGATCTGCGTCCGATGGACCGGCAATTTGTGCGGCTTTTTGGGGCTCTACCTGCACCGTACCACATGGCGAAGCACCACTACTACTAGCTGTCGTAGTCCTCGTCCTCGTAGTCGTCGCGCCGGCGCATGAGCGGGATCGCCGTCGCGATCCCGGCGACCACTATGGCCCCCAGCATCACCGCCGCGGTGTGACGAGGGTTGAAGAAGATCGTGCTGGCCGCACCGAACGCGACGATGCCCACCCAGAGATAGATCAGCAACACCACCCGGCGGTGGGAATGACCGATCTGCAGCAACCGGTGGTGCAGATGCATCTTGTCGGGGCTGAAGGCGCTGCGGCCCGCGCGGGTGCGGCGCACGATCGCCAGCAGCAAATCGAGCATCGGCACGAACATGACCGCCACCACCAGAAGGAACGGCGACAGCAGGGCGAACACGTCCCGCGCACCGTAGGCGTTTTGCGAGACGGGCCCCGCGGCGGTGGTCGAGGCGGCGGCGAGCATGAGGCCGATCAGCATCGAGCCGGAATCACCCATGAAGATCTTGGCGCGATGGAAGTTGTGCGGCAGGAAGCCCAGACACGCCCCCGCGAGCACCACGGAGATCACGGCAGGCGGATAGAAGAGAACATCGCCGCCGTGATCGCGCAGCAGCCCGACCGAGAACATGCAGATCGCCAGCGCGGTGATCAGCCCAAGCCCGGCCGCCAGTCCGTCGAGCCCGTCGACGAAGTTCATCGCGTTGACAATGGACACCGTCAGCGCCAGCGTGAGCAGGATCGACGAGGCCTGGTCCAGCACGATGGTGCCGACACCGCCGATCGGGATGTAGAGGACGCTCCACGCGACGCCCATGGTGACCAGCACGCTGGCCGCGGTGATCTGCCCCGCAAACTTCGTCAGGGCGTCGAGCCCCCACCGGTCGTCGATGAGGCCGATGCCCATGATGACTGCGCCGGCCACCAGCACCGCAGGCATGCCCGTCGAGTAGACGAATCCCCGGGTGAGCGCGGGCAGTTGGGAGGCCAGGAATACCGCCGAGACGACGCCGAGAAACATCGCCAATCCGCCCATGCGCGGCGTCGGGTTCACGTGTACGTCGCGTTCCCGTGGATAGGCGACCGCGCCCAGCCGGGTGGCGAGCACCCGCACGGGACCGGTCGCGAAGTAGGTGATGATCGCCGCGGTCAATCCCACGAGCGCAAGCTCGCGCAGCGGGACACCGGCACCACGGTCAGCCAGCGCGAGCAAACCGCTGGCAAGGTTGGCTAGACCGCCGGCCGGGTCGCTGGACACGTCGAGACCGTACTGCACCAACCTGGCAACGGGGGAACCGCTCTGGTTAGGCCTGGGCGGTCAGGCTTTCGGGATCCACGCCGAGGACCTCCGCGATCCGGTCGGCGCTGACCGGGCCGGGCCGCAGGATGCGCGGGGCCGGGCCGGTCAGGTCGACGATCGTGGAGGCGGCCTGCTGCTCGGCCGTCCCCGCGTCGAGGTAGACATCGACGAGATCACCGAGCTGATTTCGGGCCTCGCCGGCATCCACCGCGGGCGGGCGGCCGGAGACGTTCGCGCTGGACACCGCCATGGGCCCCACTTCACGCAACAGCTCGATCGCGACCGGGTGCAGCGGCATCCGCAGCATCACGGTGCCGCGGGCGTCGCCGAGGTCCCATTGCAGCGACGGCGCCTGCGTCACCACCAGGCTCAGCGCGCCCGGCCAGAACGCGCGGATCAGGTCGCGGGCCCCGCCCGGCATCGTGTAGACCAGGCCCTCGATGGTGTGCCAGGAGCCGACCAGCACACCGACCGGCATGTCCCGGCCTCGCCCCTTCGCCGACAGCAGCGCGGCCACCGCGGCGCTGTTGAAGGCGTCGGCGCCGATGCCGTAGACGGTGTCCGTCGGCATGACGACCAGTCGGCCGCCCTTGAGGGCCCCGGCCGCCGAGGCGATTCCACGCGAACGCTGGCCGGGATCGGCGCAGTCGAAGACTTCAGCCATCCGCGCCGCTCCTGCGGGCGGTGACGAATCTCGGCCGGCCGGCCAGGTCGTGGCGGGCCTGGACGTCTTCGAAAAGCCCGGTCTTGCAGACCAATTCGGCGGTTTCCGACGGCGTGGTGTCGTCATGCTCGACGGCGAAGATGCCGCCCGGACGAAGCCAGCGTCCGGCCAGCCGGACGATGGGCGCGATCACCGCCAGCCCGTCCGGCCCGCCGAACACGGCGTGGTGTGGATCGTGTTGAGCGACTTCAGGTTCCACAACGGCGACATCGGGCACATAGGGCGGGTTGGCCACCACCGCGTCGACAGCGCCGTCGAGCTCGGGCAGCAGCGTGGCCTCGGTGACGTCGGCGTGGACGAATTCGACGCCGGTGCCCGCACCGTTGCGGCGCGCATACCCCAGGGCCACATCGGAGTCATCGATGCCGATGATTCGCGCGGCGGGGTGCTCGTGGGCCAGCGCCACCGCCAACGCGCCCGAACCGGTGCACAGGTCGACGATGACGGGCCGGGCAGGGAGGCGCTGTTCGGTGACCCACGCGAACAGGGCTTCGGTCTCCGGGCGCGGTATGAAGACGCCGGGGCCGACGTGCAGCGCCAGCGGTCCGAAGGCCGCCGTGCCGGTGAGGTGCTGCAGCGGCACCCGTCGGGAACGCGCGGCCACGACGTCGCGGTAACGACCCGGGAAGTCGGCGCCGATCGACCCCAGCAGGCCCAGCCGACCCCGCTCGGTGCCGGCCACATGCGCGGCCAACTCCTCGGCATCCCAACGCGCGGAGTCGATCCCCGCTTCGGCGAGCGTCGCCGCAGCGGAGTCGATCGCGCGCCGCAAGGCACTCATGCCTGTTGCAGCCGTGCCTGTTTGTCGGCGGCGCCCAACGCGTCGAACATCGCGTCGAGGTCGCCGTCGAGTACCTGATCGAGGTTGTGTGCCTTGAAACCGATCCGGTGATCGGTGATCCGGTTCTCCGGGAAGTTGTAGGTGCGGATCCGCTCGCTGCGGTCCACGGTCCGGATCTGGCTGGCGCGGTCGGCCGACGCGTCGGCCAGCGCCTGTTCTTCGGCCAGCGCTTGCAAGCGCGCGGCCAGCACCTGTAGCGCGCGCGCCTTGTTCTGCAGCTGCGAGCGTTCGTTCTGGCAGGTGACCACGATGCCGGTGGGCAGGTGCGTGATCCGCACCGCGGAGTCGGTGGTGTTCACCCCCTGGCCGCCCTTGCCGGACGAGCGGTACACGTCGATGCGCAGATCGGACTCGTCGATCTGCACCTCGCCCACTTCTTCGGGTTCGGGGTAGACCAGGACGCCGGCCGCCGAAGTGTGCACGCGGCCTTGGGATTCCGTCACCGGGACGCGCTGCACCCGGTGCACGCCGCCCTCGAACTTCATCCGGGACCACACCCCGTCGGGCGAGTCGCCCTTGCTGGCGATGGACAGCGTCGCGTCCTTGTAACCGCCGAGGTCCGACGTGGTTTCGTCGAGGACGGTCACCGTCCAGCCGTGCCGCTCGGCATAGCGGATGTACATCCTGGCCAGATCCGCGGCGAACAACGCCGATTCCTCGCCGCCCTCACCCGATTTGACTTCGAGAACGATGTCGTCGGGGTCATGCGGGTCGCGCGGCGCGAGCATGTCGGTCAGTTGGGTGTCCAATTCGGCGACCCGTGCCTGAAGTTCGGTGACCTCGTCGGCGAACGACTCGTCGTCGGCGGCCAGCTCACGCGCGGTCTCCAAGTCGCCCCGCGCGGACTCCAGCTTGCGGTAGGTGGCCACGATCGGGGCCAGCCGGGCGAACCGGCGGCCGGCCTTGCGCGCCTCGGCGGGATTGGTGTGCAAGTCGGGATCCGCCAGCCGTCGCTCGAGCTCGGCGTGTTCGGCCAGCAGCACATCAATCGTCTGCACCGGCTGCGTCACGTGTCACCTCCTGTCCCGTTCAGCCCCCGCGCTCTCGTTGCCGCAAACGCAAACCGACGCCCGGCCTGTGCTTTCTCGCACAGTTCGGGCGTCGGCAACGCAGCTATTTGTCGGTGTTGTCCGTCGCGGCGCCTTTGCGCTTGCCGTAACGCTTCTCGAAGCGGGCCACCCGGCCGCCGCTGTCGAGAATCTTCTGCTTGCCGGTGTAGAACGGGTGGCACTGCGAGCACACCTCGACGACGATGTTGCCGCCCGGCTTGGTGCTGCGGGTGGTGAAGGTGTTCCCACACCCGCAGTGCACGGTGGTCTCCCCGTAGGCGGGGTGAATGTCAGTTTTCATGCTGTCCTCTTCGATCTAGTCGAGCACCGATTATGCCAGGTCAACCATTGCTCTCCCAAAACAATGGGGTGCCCCTCGGCATTCCCGGCGTACGTGGTTCAAGTGTCGCGATGACGCCCCGCGCCGAGGAACTGGGTTCGGTCAGTCGTTGTCCATGGATCCCGGTGTGGTCTTGGAGACCTGCACCAGGAACTCGTAGTTGGTCTTCGTCTTGCGCAACTGCGACATCAGCAGGTCGATGGCCTGGTGGGAATCCAGACCCGACAGCACCCGGCGCAGCTTGTGCACGATGCCGAACTCGTCCGGCGACAGCAACAGCTCGTCCTTACGGGTGCCGGAGGGGTTCACGTCGACCGCCGGGAAGACCCGCCGCTCGGAGATCTTGCGATCCAGTTTCAGCTCGGCGTTACCGGTGCCCTTGAACTCCTCGAAGATGACGGTGTCACCGGTGGACCCGGTCTCGACCATCGCGGTGGCGATGATCGTCAGCGACCCGCCTTCCTCGATGTTTCGGGCGGCACCCAGGAACCGCTTCGGCGGGTACAGGGCGGTGGAGTCGACACCACCGGACAGGATCCGGCCCGACGCGGGCGACGCGTTGTTGTAGGCGCGGCCCAGGCGGGTGATCGAGTCGAGCAGCACCACGACGTCCTTGCCCTGCTCGACCAGGCGCTTGGCCCGTTCGATGGCCAGCTCGGCGACCGAGGTGTGGTCCGATGGCGGCCGGTCGAAGGTCGAGGCGATGACCTCACCCTTGACCGAGCGCGTCATGTCGGTGACCTCCTCGGGCCGCTCATCGACGAGCACGACCATGAGGTGGCATTCCGGGTTGTTCCGGGTGATCGCGTTGGCGATGTCCTGCAGGATCGTCGTCTTACCCGCCTTGGGCGGCGACACGATCAGGGCGCGCTGGCCCTTACCGATCGGCATGATCAGGTCGATGACCCGGGTGGTCAACCGGTCGGGTGTGGTTTCCAGGCGAAGCCGCTGATTGGGGTAGAGCGGCGTCAGCTTGCTGAAGTCCGGGCGCTTCTTCGCGTCCTCGACCGGACCGCCGTTGACGCTGTCCAGGCGGACCAGCGGATTGAACTTCTGGCGCTGGTTGGGCTGTTCGCCGTCCTTCGGCACGCGAACCGCACCGGTCACGGCGTCACCGCGGCGCAGGCCGTTCTTGCGCACCATGTTCATCGACACGTAGACGTCGTGCGGGCCGGCCAGGTAGCCGGAGGTGCGGACGAACGCGTAATTGTCGAGGACGTCAAGGATTCCGGCGACCGGCTGCACGACGTCGTCTTCCCGCAGCTCGGTGTCGCCGCCCTCGCCGGAGCGCTCACCGCGCCGCCTGCGGTCGCGGAAGCGGCGGCCGCGCCGGCCCTGACGGCCCTCGCCGTCGTCGTCCTGCTGGTTCGAGCCGCCACGGGATTGCTGGCCGCCCGAGCCCTGCTGGTCGCCGCTCTGGTCGCTCCCGCCGTCCTGGCCGCGCTCGTCGCCCCGGTTCTCGCGTTTGCCGCCCTGGCGGGTGTCGTCCTCGCGGGTGGCCGCGCCCTCACGGTTGCGTGGCCGCTCGCCATCCGCATCGTCGCCGGTGCGGGCCGACCCCGGCTCGCGGGAGGCGCTGCGCCGTTCGCGGCGGGGGGCCTCGGTCGTCGAACCGTTCTGGTGGTCCTGGGCGGGCGGTGCGTCAGCGCCGGCGGCGTCGGACTTGCCACTGTCCTCGGGGGCGGCAGGGGCCGATGTCCCGTTGGATTGTCCCCTGATTTCCTTTATGGCGGCGATGAGTTCGTTCTTGCGCATGCCCGACGTCCCCTTGACGCCGACCTGGTTAGCCAGCGCGCGCAGTTCGGGAAGCACCATGGTTGACAGAGAGCCAACCGGGGCATCGGTTTTGACGTCGGATGTGTCTGGGGTCACGGCGTTCGGCACGTCATTGCTGTCGGCGCTCGCGTCAGCCGTGAACAGGTCCGTATCGGTCACGGAGTTCCTTTCTTCCCCCGCTGATCAGGTCATTCGGGGGGTTCGTTGCATTCAGCCAAATTTGCCGAGTGCACCCAATCATCGACTCTGCAACGGTGATCGCCTCAGTCGGCGGAGTAGGCGGCGAACCTCGTTCACGAGAAGAATTGGTGTTGTCCTAGCGGCAAGGCAGTATTTATGCAGATGCAGATGCTGCGATTGCTGGACGGGTCCGAGGATAGCCCGCATCCTTGTCGGAAGCAAGCAAACCCTCCGGCCACGCTGTGGATCAACCGGGGACTTTGACTCCCGGGCTCCAGCGAACTCGTTCGCCGGCGGTCATCTCAGTGAGGGCAAATCCGTTCGTGGCCCCGTACTCCACCACTTCCGCAGGCAACTCCGGCTCCGTGCTCAGCGCGATCAGTGCCGGACCGGCCCCCGAAAGTGTCGCTGCCACGTTATTACGCCGAAGCAGCCGCAAATATTCCGCGGAGGCCGGCATCGCCGGCGCGCGCTGCGGTTGGTGAAGCACATCCTCGGTGGCCGGCATGAGCAGGTCCGGGCGGTCGGTCAGCGCTACCACCAGCAAGGCCGCGCGGCTGACGTTGAACCGGGCGTCGTCGTGGCTGACGTGGGCGGGCAGCAGCACCCGGGTTTCCGCGGTCAGGGAGCGCTCCTGGGGTATCGCGCAGTACAGGTGGATGTCGGGGTGGAGCCGCACCGACACCGCCGAATACCGGGGCCGGTCGCCGGAGTTGTCGATCCAGGACACGATCGCACCGCCGAGCACCGCGGCCGCGGCGTTGTCGGGATGACCCTCGAACTCCGAGGACAGCTGGATCAGCTGCGCGTCGCTCAACGGTTCCGACGAATCCACCTGTGCCACAAGGCCATTCGCGGCAGCCAGGCCACCGACCACGGCGGCGGCGGACGAACCCAGCCCGCGGGAGTGCGGGATGGCGTTGCGGCAGCGAACCACCAGGCCCGCGGCGCGGACGCCCATGGCCCGCAGGCCGCATTCGACGGCGCGCACCACCAGGTGTTCGGGGCCCAGCGGTACCTGCTCGGCGCTCTCCCCCTCGACGAGCACGACCAGGCCGGAATCCGTTGTCTCCACGACGATCTCGTCGCTCAGGCTCAACGCCAGACCGATGCTGTCGAAACCGGGACCGAGGTTGGCGCTGGACGCCGACACCACGGCGCTGGCCACCAGCCCGGCGGGCAGCAGCTCGCTCACCGACAGACCGCCACTACGCAAGCCCCAGCTTCTCGACGACGAGCACCGGATCGACCGGCAGCGCGGACACGGTTGGCATGTCCCTCAGCGCGGTGTCGGGATCCTTGAGGCCGTTGCCGGTGACCGTGCACACCACCGTCGACCCGCGCGCCACCCAACCGTCGTCGACCGCCTTGAGCAGGCCCGCGATGCTGGCCGCCGACGCCGGCTCGACGAAGACGCCTTCGCTCTCGGCCACCAGGTGGTAGGCGGCCAGGATCTCTTCGTCGGTGGCGGCCAGGAAACGCCCGTTGGACTGCTGCTGCGCGTTGACGGCGGCCGCCCACGACGCGGGGGCACCGATGCGGATGGCGGTCGCGATCGTTTCGGGATGCTTGACCGGGGCGCCGTGCACCAGTGGCGCCGCACCGGCCGCCTGAGTGCCCAGCATGCGGGGCAACTTGTCGATCACGCCGTCGTGGTGGTACTCGGTGTAGCCCTTCCAGTACGCGGTGATGTTGCCCGCGTTGCCCACCGGGAGGGCGTGCACGTCCGGCGCGGTGCCCAGCGCGTCGACGATCTCGAACGCGGCCGTTTTCTGGCCCTCGATACGCACCGGGTTGACGGAGTTGACCAGTGCGATCGTCGGGAAGTCGGCGGCCATCTTGCGAGCCAGTTCCAGGCAGTCGTCGAAGTTGCCGTCGATCTGGATGATCTTGGCGCCGTGCATGACGGCCTGCGCCAACTTGCCCATCGCGATCTTGCCCTGCGGGATGAGCACCGCACAGGTGATCCCGGCGCGAGCTGCGTACGCGGCCGCCGACGCCGAGGTGTTGCCCGTCGAGGCGCACAGCACGGCCTGCTGGCCGCGCGCCAGTGCGTCAGTGACCGCCATGGTCATGCCCCGGTCCTTGAACGAGCCCGTCGGGTTGAGGCCCTCGACCTTGAGATGAACCGTGCAGCCGGTCTTTTCCGAGAGGCGGGTGGCTGCGATCAGCGGGGTACCGCCCTCGAGCAGGGTGACCGGGGTCCAGTCGTCGCCCACCGGCAGCCGGTCGCGGTAGGCCGCGATCAATCCCGGCCACGGCTGGTGCACGGCGGTGCGCGGAACGCTCATGAGCCCGTCTCTTCCAGTCGCAGCACACTGGTGACGCCCTGCACGACATCCAAATCCGCCAGGGCATCGACGGTTTCGGACAGCGCGGCGTCGGTGGCGCTGTGGGTGACCACCACGACGCGGGCCCCCACCCGCCGCCCGCCTTCGTCAACCACGCCCTCCTGGCGGACCTCGGCGATGCTCACCTCGCGCTTGGCGAACTCGGCCGCCACCGTCGACAACACGCCGGGCTTGTCGGCGACGTTCATGCTGACGTAGTAGCGGGTGGAGATCAGACCCATGGGGGCGATGGGAAGCTGGGCATACTTGGATTCCTTCGGCCCGCGGCTGCCCAACACCCGGTTGCGGGCGGCCATCACCAGGTCGCCGGTGACCGCGGAGGCGGTGGGCGCGCCCCCGGCGCCCTGGCCGTAGAACATCAGCCGGCCGGCGGCCTTGGCCTCGACCACGACCGCGTTGAACGCCCCGCTGACCGTGGCCAACGGGTGCGACAGCGGCACCAGGGCCGGGTAGACGCGCGCCGAGACCCGTTCCTGCCCATCGTCGCCCGTGATGCGCTCGCAGATGGACAGCAGCTTGATGGTGCAACCCAGCGCCCGCGCGGAGGCGAAGTCGGCGGGCGTGATCTTGGTGATGCCCTCGCGATAGACGTCGTCGGCGGTCACTCGGGTGTGGAAGGCGATCGATGCCAGGATCGCGGCCTTGGCCGCGGCGTCGTAGCCCTCGACGTCGGCGGTGGGATCGGCCTCGGCGTAGCCCAGCGCGCTCGCCTCGGCCAGGGCGGTCTGGTAGTCGGCGCCGGTGCTGTCCATCGCGGACAGGATGTAGTTGGTGGTGCCGTTGACGATGCCGGCGACCCGCAGCACCGTGTCGCCCGCCAGGGACTGCGTGAGCGGGCGGATGACCGGGATGGCACCGGCGACCGCCGCCTCGAAATACAGGTCGACGTGGGCGTTTTCGGCTGCCTGCGCCAGTTCACCGGTGGAGGTCGCCAGGAGCGCCTTGTTCGCCGTGACGACGGATTTGCCGTGCTCGAGCGCGCGCAGGATGGCCTTGCGGGCCGGTTCCACCGGCCCCATCAACTCCAAGACGATGTCGACGTCTTCGCGGGAGACGAGTTCCTCGATGTTGTCGGTGAGCAGCTCGATCGGAACGCCGCGGTCGGCGGCGACCCGCCGCACTCCCACGCCGCGCAACACCAAGGGCGCGCCGATACGGGCCGCGAGGTCCTCAGCGCTGTCCTCGATGATTCGGACGACTTCGCTTCCGACGTTGCCGAACCCGAGTACCGCTACGCCCACCGGCTTTTCGTCACGGGGCACCGTTCACCTCACTTCCAGACTCAATAGATCGTCAACCGTCTCGCGGCGCAGGATCAGGCGGGACCGGCCCGCCCGCACCGCCACCACGGCCGGCCGGCAGATCATGTTGTACCGGCTCGACAGCGAATAGCAGTACGCCCCGGTCGCCGCGATCCCGAGCAGGTCACCGGGCCCCAGGTCGTCGGGCACCCAGGCGTCGCGCACCACGATGTCACCGCTCTCGCAGTGCTTTCCGACGATCCGGGCCAGGGTCGCCGGTGCGTCGCTCGCCCGCGAGACCAGCCGGGCGTCGTACTGCGCGTCGTAGAGCGCGGTGCGGATGTTGTCGCTCATGCCGCCGTCGACGCTGACGTAGCGGCGCTGCGCCGTGCTGCTCACGTCGACATCCTTGACGGTGCCCACCTCATACAGCGTGATGGTCCCCGGCCCGGCGATCGCGCGCCCGGGCTCGACCACCAGCCTCGGGGTGGGCAGCCCCACCGCCGCCGACTCGTTGCCGACGATCGCCGTCAGCTTGGCCGCCAGCTCGGACACCGGCGGCGGGTCGTCGGTGCCCACGTACGAAATCCCGAGTCCGCCACCGAGATCCACGGTCGAGATCTGACGCGTCTTGTCCACCCCGAATTCGTCGACGATCTGGTGCAGCAGCCCGATGACGCGATGCGCGGCGACCTCGAAGCCGTCGACGTCGAAGATCTGGGAGCCGATGTGGCTGTGCAGCCCCACCAGGCGCAGATGATCGGTGGCGAACACCCGGCGCACCGCGGCCATCGCCGCTCCGCTGGACACCGAAAGCCCGAACTTCTGGTCCTCGTGTGCGGTCGAGATGAACTCGTGCGTGTGCGCCTCGACCCCGACCGTGAGGCGGACGTAGACGTCCTGAACGATGCCGGCGTCGGCCGCGATCGTGTCGAGGCGCTCGATTTCGATCATCGAGTCCAAGACGATGCGGCCCACACCGGCTTTGACCGCCGCGGTCAGTTCCGCGGCCGACTTGTTGTTGCCGTGGAAGGTGATTCGCTCCGGGGGGAAGTCGGCGTGCAGCGCGACGGCGAGCTCGCCGCCGGTGGACACGTCCAGCGACAGTCCCTCCTCGTCGACCCACCGGGCGACCTCGCTGCACAGGAAGGCCTTCGCCGCGTAGCACACGTTGGCTCCGCCGCCGAAGGCCTTCGCGAGTTCGCGGCAGCGGGAGCGGAAGTCGTCCTCGTCGACGACGAACAACGGTGTGCCGTACTCCTGGGCGAGCTGCGTCACCGGGATACCGGCGAGGCTGACCACCCCGGTATCGCCGCGAACGATGTTGCGGGGCCAGACATTCGACGCCAGCCGCAGCAGCTCGTCGGGAGATTGCGGTCGCGGCGCGCTATCGGGGTGCCGGGTTTCTTCGGCGTGCCGGGGACCCGCGGGGTGCACGTTCACATTCGCTCCGGAGCGGTGACACCGAGGATCGTCAGCCCGTTGGCGATGACCTGGCGGGTGGCCTGGCACAGCGCCAGGCGCGCGGTGTGCAGGTCGGTGGGCCGTTCATCGCCCTGGGGCAGCACCCGGCAGGAGTCGTAGAACCGGTGGTAGTCACCGGCCAGGTCTTCCAGGTAGCGGCATACCCGGTGCGGTTCACGCAGGGCGGCAGCCGTTTTCAGCACGCGGGGGAATTCACCGATGCTGCGCAGCAGCGTCCCCTCCTTGTCGTGGGTGAGCAGCTCGAGATGCCCGGTGTCGGGGATCAGGCCCAGTTCGGCGGCGTTGCGGGCCAGTGCCGACAGCCGGGCGTGCGCGTATTGCACGTAGTAGACCGGGTTTTCATTCGACGCCGAGGACCACAGGGCCAGATCGATGTCGATCGGGGTGTCGACCGAGGAACGGATCAGGCTGTAGCGCGCCGCGTCCACCCCGATCGCCTCCACCAGGTCGTCGAGCGTGATCACGGTTCCGGCCCGCTTGCTCATCCGGACCGGCGCGCCGTCGCGGACCAGGTTGACCATTTGTCCGATGAGCACCTCGACCCTCGCCGGGTCGTCGCCGAAGGCGGCGGCCACGGCCTTGAGCCGCGCGATATACCCGTGGTGATCGGCGCCGAGCATGTAGATGCACAGGTCGAAGCCGCGCTGCCGCTTGTCCAGGTAGTAGGCGATGTCACCGGCGATGTAGGCCGGCTTGCCGTCGCTCTTGATCACGACGCGGTCCTTGTCGTCACCGAAGGCGCTGGTGCGCAACCAGGTTGCGCCATCCTTCTCGTAGATGTTGCCGGTGTCGCGCAGCCGGGCGATGGCCTGGTCGACGCGGCCGCTGGTGTGCATCGAGTCTTCGTGGGTGTAGACGTCGAAGTCGGTGCCGAACTCGTGCAACGACTCCTTGATGTGGGTGAACATCAGGTCGACACCGATTTCGCGGAACGTCTCGTGCATCTCGGCGTCGGGCAGGCTCAGTGCGTCGGGCGCCTTCTGCAGCACCTGCGCGGCGATGTCGTTGATGTAGGCGCCGGCGTAGCCGTCCTCGGGCGTCGGTTCACCGTTGGCGGCGGCGATCAGCGAGCCGGCGAAGCGGTCGATCTGGGTGCCGTGGTCGTTGAAGTAGTACTCGCGCAGGACGTCGGCGCCCTGGGTGGTCAGCAGCCGGCCGAGCGCATCGCCGACGGCGGCCCACCGGGTGCCGCCGATGTGGATCGGTCCGGTGGGGTTGGCCGAGACGAACTCGAGGTTGATCTTGTGGCCGGCCAGCGCGTCGGAGTGACCGAAGGTGTCGCCGGCGTCGATCACGGCGTCGATGATCTTGGCCTGCGCCGACGCCTCGAGGCGCAGGTTGATGAAGCCGGGGCCGGCCACCTCCGCCGACGCGACGCCGTCGGCCCGTGACAGCGCCTCGGCCAACCAGCCGGCCAACTCCCGAGGGTTGGCGCCGACCTTCTTGCCCAGCTGCAGCGCCAGGTTGCTGGCGTAGTCGCCGTGCTCGGGGTTGCGGGGCCGCTCCACGGTGACCGTCGCCGGTAGGGCGGCAGCATCCAGCGAGTGCTCGGCCAGCACCGCGGACGCGGTGGTTCTGAGCAGCTCAGCGAGGTCAGCGGGGGTCACGAGCGTCCATCCTATTGGCTGAGGTGCCCGCGCTTCGAATCCATTGCGGTGGCAACGCGGCTGTCGACATGCGCTAGTCTGTCCCTGCTTGTTCAAAGCCCCAATGGCGCAACAACAACGTCGTAGCGCCCCCGTAGCTCAGGGGATAGAGCGTCTGCCTCCGGAGCAGAAGGCCGCAGGTTCGAATCCTGCCGGGGGCACCGAGGGTTTCAGCAGTTAGATGGCCGTTTTGCGCCACCTACTTCGGTGTCGAATGCCCCCGGCGTGCCCCTCAGATCCGCAGACCTGGCGTCAGCAAACCAAGGCGTGAAAATTTGACCGCCAGCGACTCCAACCCTGCGGGCGCGAAGCAGTCTGTTGTCGCTCGGGCGGCGATCATCTTCCGAGCTGACCGGCAGCACGCCCAGGCGCTCGCCGGCGACCAGCGCGCGGCGTCTACGGCAATTACCCGTCCGCGGGCTGACTTAATGCCAGCGCAGCGGCAAACTCGACAGCCGGACCGCCTCCTCGAGGATAACCGGCGGCACGGACTCAGCATCTAATCCGAAGGCGGGGATAGAGCGTAACCATTCGCTGACCAACACGGTCAACGCTGTTTTCGCCAGACTGACGGCCACACAGCGGTGCGGGCCCCCGCCGAACGCCCAGTAGTCCGCCCGCGACCCGTGGCCGGCCGCCATGTCTTCTTGGATGGCCGCCCCTACGCACAGCCCGACCCAGGCACCTGCCGGTATCTCGACACCCGCCACGGTGACGTTCTGCGCGGCCCTGCGGATAATCACCGGGGCCGGCGGCTCGCGGCGCAGCACGTCTTCGACGAATCCCTCAATTCCTGCGGGGTTTTCGCGCAGCGAAGCGCATAGCCGCGGGTCCCGGGCAAGGTCACGAAACACGAAACCCACCGCGCTCCTAAACGGCGTAATGCCCGCAGCGATCAGCATCTCAACTACCGCGCACGCGTCAGCATCGTCGAACCCATCGTCACCGGCAACCAACCCGGACATCACGCCCGCAATATCAGGGTTGGCGCGGCGCTGCGCGAAACCCTCCGCCAAATAGGCGAGCATCTCAACTTTTTGCACCAAATCCGCGAAAGGGACACCTGTGACCGCGGTCAGAGACGCCCGCTGGATCGCCCACAGCGCTTTCTCCCAGCGCAGCAACCTATGCCCGTCTTGCGGCGGCAACCCCAACACTGTGAGAAGAACTTGAGCCGCGAACGGCTCCGCAACATCGGCGATCACCTCACAACTGCCCTGCGCGGCCACGGCTTCGACGATCGCCGCGGCCTGAGCTTGCAACGCGGGTTGCATCTGTTTCACCGCGGCGGAACTCAATAGCGGCTGCAGGATTGCGCGCCAACGCGCATGGTCCGGCCGATCCACAGCGTTATGCGAAAACACTTCCGGGTTACGCAGCGCCGCGAGCACGTCATCGGCGCGGGTGAGGCAATAGCCATTCACAAACACGCTGTCCTCGATAAACACGACCGGCCCGCGCTTGCGCAGCGCGTCCCAAAGCTCGCTGCGATCCTCTGCGAAGAAATCAGGCAGCAAACTTCTCACCGATCGGTCAGAGGTGATGTGTCGCAGGCCGCGCGCGACGCCAGCATGGTGTCGATCAGCCGTTACCCCACACCGCTCGTAGTCGACAGCCGGCGCGGCATCAGGCGCCCCTCCCGCGCCAGCGCATATTCGCGTGCGTACAGCACAGCCCGTTCCGCCACCCGAACCCCTTTGGCAAAGTCATAACTCCACGTTGGATGGTAGTAGGTGCCTGGCTTCTACTTGGAGCGAACTAGACCCCGCAACAGAAGGGGCGGCCGGGTCCGGCCCGCGAACTGGGTCGTTCGACATGGGAGACCCAGCGTAGGAACACGAGGGCGCCCGGGCCTCCGGCTCCCCTTAAAAGGTGCGGCGCGTCCCGCACGACTGACGGGCATCGTGCAGCGGATCGGTCGCACACTCACCGCCTTGGCTGGGATCGCCATCAGGCACGCTGGAACGTCCACCGCACATAAACCGGACTCAGATGGTGCGTTTCAGCCCGACGTGGGCGGCGTGGTAGCCGAGCCGGCGATAGAACGCCCGAGCCCTTTCGCGAGCCTCGTCCGTGGTCACCTGCGCCAGCTGTGCCCCGTGTGCTCGGCCGTAGTTGTGTGCCCACTCGACGAGTGCAGTACCAAGACCCTGTGCGCGTTCGGCTTTGGCGACCCGTAATCCCTCGATCTGCAGCCGGGTGGCGCCGCCGCGGGAAAGGCCGGGAATGATCGTCAATTGCACAGTCGCGACGACCATATCGGAACCGTTCAGGACGACTCCGAGATAGTTGGATCGGTTGCGAACGACGATGTCGTAGGCCGCCTCGTAGCGTTCGAGTTCGGCGTCTTCGCGATCCTGACCGAATTCGTCGTCGGAGAGCAGCTGGGCGATCACCCCCACGTGTTCGCGCGTCGCGCGCTGCACACGATATGTGCGGCCCGCTACCCGCAGCAGTCCTCGAACCGAGGACTGCGCCAGTGCCTGTAGGCGCGCCACCAACAGGTCCAGCCACGCCCCCACGTTGGTTCGTGCCTCCGCGGTATCCGGGTAGCGGCATCGCAGATGTAGCCCGGACTCGTCGTGGATGAACCAGAGCATGACGCCGTCGGTGTCAACGCTCGCGCTCACATACTGGGCGTCAAGCCCGACCGAGTCGATGCGCACCGGAAGTCTGCTTTGGTCCAGCCAGGAAATCGCGAACATGCCCGGCGCGGTGGGCATTCCACCCCACGGAGCCAGTACGTCGGCCAGTGGCCAGGAACCAAGCTGCACGGCTTCTTTGACGGCGGCGGCCGCGGCGTGCGGCTCGGCAACCGCCGACTCCAGGACCGAATTGGTGATGAACCAGCCCACGGAGTCGTGCCATTTGTCTTCAAATCGGCTGTGCACGGGGAATACCGCGCGCAGCGGCGCCCCGGCCAACTCGCGGGTCACCGCAGTCATGGCGACCACAGCGAGTGCCAGCGTCGAGACACCGTCGTCGCGTGCCTGCGCGGCGAACGCGGCGCCGTCATCGACATCGAACACGTCACGCACTTCAACGCGTTCCGGATGCGGCCCGGACTCACCCAACGGCAGCGGAAACCGTGGCATCACCCCACCGCTGTCGCTGATGATTTGTGCCCATCGCGCGCGCACGCGGTCCGGTGCCACGGGACGGTCCAACAGTGCTTGCGTGTGCACGACAAATGCCGGCGGCGGCTGCAGCGACGACGTACGTCCGATCCGCGCGTCGGCGAGCATCGACAACAGGTCCCGGGCAATCACCAGCATCGACCACATGTCCACGTGGGCGTGGTCGGCAGCGATCACCACCGTCAATCCGGCGGCAGTCTCCAAGACACACAACCGATGTGAGGGCCGCTGATAGGGCGAGCATGTCGCATTGAGGACTACTCGCAGTGCGTCGTTGACCGCCTGGCCCGGAGTGATCTCATGCTCTACCCACTTGCCTGGGTAAATATCGATCTCATGCAGCTGCGGATCGCCGTCCGCCCCGGGTGTGAATGCCGTTCGTAGGGTGCCGTGGCGGGCGATCACAGCCAGCCACGCATCGGCCAACGATTGGCGGCTGACTCCCGCCGGCAACCGAATGGACAGCGCCATCCAGGAGCCGGGTCGTGCGCCCGCCCCAACGTGTATGCGCTGGTCGAAAGACACCGGGAGTTGCCGGCCGAGGTCAGACACCGACACGTCGTAGCCCCAGAGTCGTCCAAAGGGTAGCCGCAGGTGCGCCACGTTGGTCAGCCGCATGGCGGTACCCTAACGCCCCAGTTAGCCTGAATGCTCGGTCTGCGCGGTCGGCTCCGGAGCGAGTCGTCCGGTCGTGAGAAGAGTTGCGTGATGTCCACTTTCGTGGTTCCTGGAGCAGAGCTCGCGGTTGAACTGAGCGACGAAGGTGGTCATCCGGTAGTTCAACTGCACGGACTTACCTCCAGCCGCGCGCGTGACCGGGTGCTCAATCTCGACCTTGGCAGGGGCCTCAGCGGGACCCGATTGCTGCGGTACGACGCACGCGGCCATGGCAAGTCGACTGGGCGCAAGGTTCCGGAGGATTACCGATGGGAAAGCCTTGCCGAGGATCTTCTGCAGCTCCTCGACAAATGGTTTCCCGGCGAACGGGTGCACGGAGTCGGCCCGTCCATGGGTACCGGCACGCTGCTGCACGCGGCTGCCCGCGAGCCGGACCGCTTCGCCGGCCTCACGCTCATGGTGCCGGCCACCGCGTGGGAAACCCGGCCCGCGCAGGCGGCGATCTACCGGGTTGCGGCCGAAATTATCGAAACCGAGGGAGTCGGGGCATTCATCGCGTCGGCGCGTGGGGCGACTCCGCCGCCAGCCACGGTCGGCGCGCCCGAAACAGTTCCCGATGTGGCCGACGCGCTGCTGCCGTCACTGTTTCGAGGCGCGGCTCTCAGCGACCTGCCCGCTCGCGAAGCGGTCGCACGAATCGATGTGCCGACGACGATTCTGGCCTGGGTCGGCGACCCGGCGCATCCGATGTCGACGGCGGAATCGCTTGCCGCACTGATGCCGCGGTCAACGCTCACCGTGGCGCACATCCCGGCCGATGTCGAGACCTGGCCCCAGATCCTGAGCCAAGACGTCGCCCGCAGAGGCTGACTTGTACGCGGACGCCACGTCGGCTCGTGCCTGGGCCGCGTCGGCGTCTTGCATGGTGTAGGCCATCAGCGGTTTACGTCTCTGTGGAGTCCGTACACCGTACGCCGGCCGAATCAATCGAGAGACCCCAGATGAATCCCGCTGCGATTGAGCGTATTGCGCAGCCACCACGTTGGCCCGACGCGGCGGCGACCCCTTCGGGGTGATCAGATTGGAACCAGTTGTCGCACAACGGATTTCGTTTCGGCCGAGCTGAGGCATCCGACAACGATCCGACACGCGCACCCGCATTATGCCTCTGAACTGCGAATATGTGGCTCAATTCCGCAGTTATTGTTCCTGCCGGGGGCACAAACATTCTCGCAGGTAGGTCGGCTTACGACCCGTCGGCCCGGGCGGGTTAGATCGTCAGCATGGGCGAACGTGTGACGTTCCAAGGTTCCACGGGCGCGACTCTGGCAGGCGTCATCGAGATGCCGGACGGGGCGGTGCGGGGCTGGGGCGTGTTCGCGCACGGCTTCACGCTCGGTAAGGACTCGCCCGCCGCCGCGCGGATCTGCAAGCAACTGGCCGCCGACGGCATCGGCATGCTGCGCTTCGATGCGTTGGGCCTGGGCGGGTCCGAGGGCGACTGGGGCGACGGGTCGTTCACCGTCAAAGTCGACGACATCGCCAAGGCGTGCGAATTCATGACCAACCGCGGAACCCCGGCCGACATCCTGATCGGGCACTCCTGGGGCGGCGCGGCGGTGCTCGCCGCGGCTCGGCAATCGCCGGGAGTGCGGTCGGTGGTGACGGTCGCGGCGCCGGTCGACCCGAGCCACGTCGAAAAGCATTACGACGCAGTCGTCGATCGCTGCCTAACCGAGGGCAGCGCCGAATGGATGGTCGGCGGGCGCACGCTGACGCTCAAGCGGGCATTCGTCGAGGATGTGCGTCGGGCCCACCTACGCGACAAGATCAAGGGTTTGCGCCTGCCGCTGCTCATCCTGCACTCGCCCACCGACAACACGGTCGGCATCGAGAACGCGAGCGAGATCTTCCGCTTGGCCCGTCATCCCCGCAGCTTCGTCTCGCTGGAGGGGTCGGATCACTTTCTCGCCGCCCGCGGGCAGGCGCACCGGGCGGGGCGCATCATCGGCGCCTGGGCCGACGCGTACCTGGGCGACAACAGCCAGGTCAAGTAGGCACACCAGCCGATGCGATGCTCACCCGCCGACGCCGGGGGCACGTTCGTCAAGCTCGCCGCGATCGCTGATGTCCAGGACTTCGACCTCGTACCTGTCCGACAACTCCTGGCCGAACGCCATGGCCTCCGGGCCTCCGTCGGTGTCGAGGAGGCCCAGCTCGACGATGCCACCCATCCGCGCCCGGTACTCGGCACGCGGGCTGATCTTCATCGTCGGCGGTGGCCGGAACGGCAGCACGTCATGCAGCACAACCTTGCCGACAACCAGATACGACCACGGCGCATCCGTGACCTTCAGTTGCGGCGCCACTCGCGAGGCCAACTGCGACACCTTCGGGAACCCGCGCGCCCGCGCGATCACGTCCGCGACCTCGATATCGGCGTACCATCCGCACTCGCACTCCGGCGCCGGCGGCACATGCTGGGGGTTGTAGCGGCATTCGGCGGCGGACCATTTCGTCGGCCAGGCCATTTCCCCGTAATACGGGGATCGCAGCACATCCCCGGCCATTCCCGTCCAAAAGCGAAAACCGACGGCGGTTTCCAGGCGGCCGAAACCGGGTGCGATGAGCCGGTCGTCCAGCCAGTCGTGCAGCCCGGGCATCGCGGCCTCGATCGCTGCAAAGGCGTGCTCGAAGTCAGCGCCAAAGACCGGGTTCCGGACGTCGACGCACCTGAGCCGGGCGTCGTCGACGCCACGCGCCCGCAACACCTCCACATGTTCGCGGCCCAACGCCACCACCAGATCGGCGGCGAGGTGCTCAGGACCGACCAGCGCAGCCCGATGGCCCGCCGGCGCGGGATAGCCATTCGCGGACAGCACCGAGCACGCTTGCTCATCGGCCGTATCGCCCACCCACGCGAGGGTGCCCGCACTGGAGACCCGCACCACGTCTTCCAGGCCACGCTCCCGCAGCTGCTCGGCGAACAGCGCCGCGGCCATCACCGATCGAGCGCGGTTGAAACTGCAGACGAACGCGACGTGCAGCCGAGGGCTACTCACCGTCCGCACCGCATCCCACGCAGCGCAGCGAGCTCATGGAAGTCCTTCAATCGAGGGTGACCGTTGTATGCGACTCGCCTCGAACAGATTTGAGTCGGTCGCCAGCTTATCGGTGGGGTTTCGGGTCAGCCGCCTCAACTCCGCGGCAGGACGAACGCCTCGATGTGGCGCTTACCGGCCCGCACTTCGTACTTTCGCCAGCCGGGGTACAGCTTGAGGCCCGTCGCCCAGATCTCGTCCCGCTCGCCCGGGGTGGCGAGTCGCGCGGTGGTATGCCAGGTGTCGCGGCCAATGGTTACGGTCGCCTCCGGGTGGGCCTTCAGGTTGTGATACCAGGCGGGATGCTTGGCGCCGCCGAAGTTGGACGCGATGAGAGCCAAGCCATCGGGATGCGGGATTCCGTACACGGCGACGGTGCGGGGTTCCCCGGACTTGGCGCCGGTCGTGGTGAGCATGACCACGGGGATGCCGGTTGCGAGCCCGGCGAAGCTACTTCTGCCCCCGCTGACCCTGGTGACGAGGCGGTCGAGGTGGTGTGCCGTGGGGCGCAGCAGTGCCGAACCCGCCTTCGTGGATGCGAATCGACGCATCATCCGGTGGAACGCATTGGCGTCGTCGAAGGACTGTCCGGCCATGGTGTCATTGTGGCCCGACCGCCGGCTGCTTCGGGCGGATTCGCCCGAGCCCGGGAAACCACATGAAAACCCGCCACACGCGTCGCTTACAGCACTAAGCTGCAGCTCGTGGGCAAGAACGTGTTTGCCAACGGCCGGGGGCGCTGGCTGACCATCGGCGCCTCGTTCGCGCTTGCGGCCGGCATGGTCTACGCCCAAGACACCAAGCCCCGCTGCTGCGCGCCGAACGCGCTGGCGGCGACCCCCAGCGCCGCGGCCGCCGCAGCCCCCGCCGCGACGGCGGCCGCGCCGTCAAGCGGGCCGCATACTGCCACTCCCGCGGAAGTCGAGATGTTGGCCGCAAACGCGCCCGCCGCGGCCCAGCAGTTCCAGGTCGCCTTGCCCCATGGCATCGCGTCAGAGGACCGGCTGCAGGTCAAGACGATCTGGGCGGAGCGTGCCATCAGCGTGCTGTTTCCGCAGATCAAGACCATCTACGGGTACCGGGAGGATCCCCTGCCGTGGCATCCCAACGGCTTGGCGATCGACGTGATGATCCCCAACCACAACAGCCCCGAGGGCATCGAACTCGGCAACCAGATCGCCGGCTACGCCCTGGCCAATGCGAAGCGGTGGGGAATCAATCACGTGATCTGGCGGCAGAAGATCTACCCCGGCGTCGGCGGCGGCAGCTGGACCGCCGACCTCGGCTCGGAAACCCTCAACCACTACGACCACGTGCATATCGCCACCAATGGCGGCGGGTACCCGAGCGGGCACGAGATCTACTACATCGCCTCGATGACCCCCGCACCGAAGCAGTGACCGAAGTCGTCTGACAACGGATCCACGCGCCCTCGCCGGCGGCGCTGTCGGCGATAGCGCACCAAGAATTCGTTGAGAAGCCGTTAAGGCCTCGTGCTGATTCTGTGATCAACGCACCAAGCGTCCACCAGAACACCCAGCACACAAGGAGACCCCGATGTTTTCTCGCCGTTTCACCGCCACCGTCGTCGGCACCGCCGCCCTGGGCCTGGCCGCGCTCGGGCTCGCGGGCACCGCGGGCGCGAGCTCGGTCGATGACGCTTTCCTCGCCCAGCTGGCCTCCGACGGCATCACCCCGCCGAGCGCCTCGGTCGCCATCAAGGACGCCCACGCCGTCTGCAACGCCCTCGACCAGGGCCACTCGAGCAAGGATGTCATCAGCGCCGTGGCCCAGGCGACCGGCCTGAGCACCAAGGGCTCCAAGACGTTCGCCGTGGACGCGGCTTCGGCCTACTGCCCGCAGTACGTCACCTCGGCCTGACACGACCCACCACGGTGCGGGGACCCGGGCGGGTCCCCGCATTCGTTCATGGTCGCCGGAGCAGGAACAGGCTGTAGGCGGCGACGGACTGCGCGTCGGCGATCACCCCGGAACGGATCATCTGCTCGACGTCCTCGCGGTCGAACCAGGCGCTGCGCAGGTCCTGTTCCTCGTGCTCGAGATCCGGTTCCCCCTCGGCGATTCCGGTGGCCAGGAACACCCACCCGCGCTGGCTGGTCATGCCCGGAGCGACGTCGAGCTTGCCGAGCACCTCGAACGACGTCGCGCTCAATCCCGTCTCCTCGCGCAGCTCGCGCTCGGCCAACGCCGAGGGGTCGGTATCCGCCAAGCCGGGGGCGGTGCCTTGCGGGAATTCCCACCGCCGCGCTCCGAGCGGGTACCGGAACTGCTCGACCAGCCGGAAGCGGTGCCCGTCGAACGGCATCACCAGCGCGTAGTCCGGCTTGTCCACCACGCCGTAAATGCCGGGGCTGCCGTCCGGGCGGCGGATGTCGTCTTCGCGGAGCACCATCCATTGGCTCCGGTAGACCTCGCGGGAGGCGACGCATTCGATGAAGGGCACCCGACCAGTATCGCTGCCGGCCCGCGGCGCGCACCGTTACCGGGGGGCCGTGAAGCGGTCGTAGGTCCGGCGCAGTGCGCCGCGATCGACGGAATGCAGCACCCTGGTGAGCGCCGCGAACACGTCGACGTGTCCGACGGTCGGGTCGGCCGTTTCGCCACGGGTGTATTCCCACGGCAAGGGCCGTCCGCGGCGCAGCACTTCGCCGAGATACCACACGGCACCGTCGACGAACGGCGCATTGCTCTCCTCGTCCAGGAGCTGCTCGGGTGACGAGGCCTTCCGAATGACGAGCTCCTCCAACGCGTCAAGGGACTCCGGGGAGAAATCCCACACGGCGTCACCGCCGTAATGACTTGCCCAGACCGGGAATTGGGCCCCGCGCTCGGCGAGCCAGCACCTCAGATATTCGCCATTCGAGAATTGTTGTGTCGCTTGACGTTTGGCCCGCAGGCGACGCTTGCTGGATTCCTCGACCCGGTCGCGCATCTCGGCCACCCACCGGTAACCCTCGACCCGATCCCGCCATTTCGCCAGTTCCTCCTGGGCGGCGACGGTGACGGGATTGTCGTCACCGAAGACCCGGGCTTCGTCGTCGGCCAGGGCTTGCCAGGTGGCGACCTTGGCCCCATAGTCCTCGGGTTCGGACTCCCACAGCGCGATGGTGTGCCGCGCGATCAGCGTGTGACGGTGGTCGTGGCCCAGCTTCTCGCGCATCACCTCGACCAGCGACTCGAGCTGAGCCACGGCGCCCGCGCCGTCCACCGATTCGCCGTGCCACTGCGCCAGCGACAACCGCATACCCAAGGTGTCCTCGTGGTGCTCGCCGAGCACCACGCGCCGGGCCGCGAGGACGCGCTCGCCCTCGGCGATGGCGCCCGGGTAGTCACCGAGCTCCTTGAGCTGGTGCGCCACCCGATCCCTGGACGTCAGCGCGGTGGGATGGTCGGCACCCAGCACACGTTCTTCGTCGGCCAGCAGCTGCGACCACTCGGCTAGCGCCGCCCGCCCCTCCGGCTGCGGCCGGTCGGCGAACATGTGGCGCGCCGTCAACGTGGTGATGTGGTTGCCGCCGAGCACCTCGTGGAGTTCGGGTACCAGCTGCTCGAGCGCGGCATAGGCCCCGGCCTGGTCTCCCATCTGGAGCTGCAGGTGCACCAGCGCCAGCTCCATGTCCAAGACATTCGGATGCCGCTCCCCCAATATCGGCCTGCAGACCGCGACCAGCTCGCCCATCAGCGGCAACGCCCCGGCGAAATCGGCCGCGGCGATGCGCTCCGAGATGAGCCGGGTCAAGGCGGCGAGCGGCCCGGGCAGTTCCGGCTGCGTCATACCGCTATCGAATCTCGCATACGGCCGCGTCGCAATTCACTCCGTCCTCCCGGCGTCCGGTGTCGCGCTGGCATGAATCGGCAGGGTGTCCGATAGTCATAGGGACAAAATTGTCAACGTCAGCTGAGGTGGGGGCTATGCCGGACGCTCGGAAGCGTGCGTGACCATGCGCGGCCACATCATCGTGAGCGGCGACGACGCGCTGGCGACCACGATCGTCGAGGAGCTCAACAACGCCGGCGTGCACATCGTCAAGGTCCGCACCGCCGGCGAGCTCGACACCGTCGGGGTCACCCGCGCCCACGCCGTGATCTGCGTTGGAGATGACGACGCGACCAATCTTGAAATCGCGCTGCTGGCAAGGAAAGCCAATCCGCGGGTGCGGGTGGTGGCGCGGCTGGCCAACGACGTGCTGCGGACGGCGATGGCCGCCGACAAGCGCCCGGGGGCGATCTTGGACGTCGCCGACCTCGCGGCGCCCTCCGTCGTCGAGGCATGTCTGGCGCACACCGTGCACCCGTTCGAGGCGGCGGGCATCGAGTTCGTCGTCTCCGGCGCCGAGGCACCGTACAGCGCGACGCTGCGCGAGATCTACGGCGATCTGGCACCGGTGGCGGTGATTCACGGCGAGAACTGCGCCACTCCGGGAGAGGTGGTGTCCTGTCCGGGCCGCGATCTGCCGATCCACGCCGGGGACTGGACCGCGATGATCGGCACCGCCGGCGAATTGGCCGCCCGCGGCATCAAGGTTCCGCTGCCGACGGTGACGCGCTATCGCCTGACCCGGCTGCGGCGGGCACTCGACGCCGCCCGCGCCCTGCGCGACGACGCCAACCCGATGTTCGCGCGTGCGGTGCTGGCCGCGGCGTGCCTGCTGATCGTCTCGACGGTCGTGCTGCGCTTCAGCTACCAACCGCGTCAGAAGATGACGTGGCTCGACGCGCTGTATTTCAGCACCGAGACGATCGCGACGGTGGGTTACGGAGATTTCAGCTTCCTGCAGCAACCCACGTGGCTGCGGCTGTTCAGCATCATGTTGATGTTCGCCGGCGTGACCACCACCGCGCTGCTCGTCGCTTTCATCGCCGACCTGCTGTTATCGCGACGTTTCGCCCACTCGGTGGGTCGCCGGCGGGCGCGCCATCTGCGCAATCACGTGATCGTCGTCGGGCTGGGCTCGTTCGGCAGCCGCGTGGTTGCCGACCTGAGGTCAGCCGGATACGACGTGGCGGTGATCGAGCTGGACGAGAACAATCGCTACCTGTCGACGGCGGCCGACCTTGACGTGCCGGTGATCTTCGGCGACGCGACGTTGCGCCAGACGCTGGAGGCCGCGCGCGTCGACCACGCCCGCGCGGTGGCGGTGCTGACCCAGGACGACATGGTGAACATCGAGACCGGGATCGTGCTGCGCGAGATGCTGGGCCCGCGGGTGAAGCCCGAGGTCGTCCGGCACGACGTCCCCCTGGTGCTGCGCGTCTACGACCGGGCGCTGGGGGCCGCGGTGGCGCAGCGGTTCGGATTCGAAAACGTCCGGTCCACCGTCGAACTGGCCGCACCCTGGTTCATCGGCGCGGCGATGGGCCTGCAGGTGCTGGGCACGTTCTCCGTCGGGCAGCGCTCGTTCATGATCGGCGGGATGCACGTGGCGCCCGGCAGCGAACTCGACGGACTGAAGATGTTCGAACTGTCCACCCAGACCCGGGTCATCGCGATCACCCGTAAAGACGCGCCGGTCGAGCTTCATCCGCGACGTGACGCCTGGCTGCGCGGCGGCGACACGGTTTACCTGGTCGGCCCGTACCGCGAGTTGTTGGCGACGCTGCGTAAGGGTCAGCCTCCCCAGGAGCCGGCGGCCGGGGACGAGCGCGCGTCGGCCTAGTGGCGATCGCAAGCGCGGCGGTGCCGGGCGCGGCGGGTCGCCGCCATCGGCCTAGTGGCGATCGCAAGCGCGGCGGTGCCGGGCGCGGCGGGTCGCCGCCATCGGCCTAGTGGCGATCGCAAGCGCGGCGGTGCCGGGCGCGGCGGGTCGCCACCATCGGCCTACCGCGCGCCTAGAGCCGGTCCGCCACGTCGGCCGCGCGGCTGAGCTGGTCGACGTCCGAGCTCGTCGGGATGAGCTGCACCTCGTCGGTGCCGATGTCCTCGAACCTGCGCAGCACCGCCAGCAGCTCGTCCTCGGTGCCGGCCCACCCGGTCGTCGGCGCCATGGCGTCGACGTACTCCCCCGGTATCCAGTTCATGTAGCGCCGCAGATGACGATGCACCTGCGCCCGGGCCTGTTCGGGCGGGCCGAACGCGAACCAGAACGACGTCACCAGGTGGGGTTTGCCCTTGCCGGCCCGCGCCCACGCGTCGCGCGCGACGTCGAACAGCTCGTTCTGCTTGGCGACGTCCAGATCCAGGGTGGTCCCGGCCAGTCCTGCGGCCCAGGCAGCGGCGCTGCGGATGGTCTTGGGGCCGATGCTGCCGATGAACAGCGGCGGGCCGCCGGGCTGCACCGGCGCCGGCCCGACCGGCAAGACCGATTCGGTGAGCTTCTCTTGAGCCCACACCCGCTTCATCACGGCCACGCGCTCGGCCATGTCGCGCATGGTCTGTGTCGCCGGGTCGGCGCCGACGGCGTGGTAGTCCTCCTGTCTGCCGCCCACGCCGATGCCCACGCTCAGCCGCCCGCCGCAGAGCATGTCGCCGGTCGCGAGCGCCTTGGCCAGCATGACGGGGTCGTGCAGCTGCGGCACGATCACGGTCGTCAGCAGCCGCACCCGGCTCGTCCAGGCCGCCAGCGCCCCCAGCAGGGTGAGGTTGTCCGGGTTGTCGAAGGCGATGCGCTCACCCCAGCACAGCGACGAGAACGGGCCGTCGTCAATCGCGCACGCCCAGTTCTCCAAGATTCCCGCATCCAAGTCCGGTTCCATCACCGGCAGAGTCATCGCAATCCGCACGACGGCGATTCTGGCACGGGGGTCAACTTCCGGGCGCGCAAGTGGCAGCATGGAGCAGATGGGTTTCACCAGCAGTTCCATCGCGCACGTCCGCCTCACGGTCACCGATATCGAGCGATCGCGGCAGTTCTACGAGAGCGTGTTCGGTTGGCCCGTCCTGCTGGAAGTGCCCGACAATGCCGACGGGGCCACCCGCAAACAGTTGAGCTTCCTGTTCGGCGGCGTCATCTACGACCTCGGTGGCACGCTGCTCGGACTGCGGCCCGTTGCCACCGACCGTTTCCACGAAGACCGTGCGGGCCTCGACCACATCGCGTTCCGGGTGGGCACCAAGGACGAATTGGATTCCGCGGCAGCGCACCTCGACGAACTGGGCGTCGCCCATGAGCCGGTGAAAGACATCGGACCGTCCTACATCCTGCAGTTCCGCGATCCCGACAACATCGCCCTGGAGCTCACCGCACCGAAATAGGAGGAGACCATGGCCATCAGCTTCAATCACACGATCGTCGCCTCCCGCGACAAACGCGAGTCCGCGGAATTCCTCACCGAATTGTTCGGCCTGCCCAGCCCAAAGCCGTTCGGCCACTTCATGGTTGTTCAACTGGAGCACGGCGCCAACCTCGATTATGCGGACGCTCCCGAGGGCTCGGAGATCCCGCGGCAGCACTACGCCTTCCTGGTTTCCGAGGCGGACTTCGACGCCATCTACGGCAAGATCTCCTCCCGCGGCCTGCCGCACTGGGCCGACCCGGGCGCCAAGCGACCCGGCGAGATCAACAACAATGACGGCGGACGCGGGGTGTACTTCCGCGACCCCTCCGGACATGCGATGGAGATCCTCACCCGCCCGTACGGGTCGGGAAGCTGAACCCGGTGGGGCGGTAGCGCCTATTCGCCGGCGCGCGGTGTGCCGTGCCGCACGCTCTCCTGCGTCCGATAGTCCTCGGCGAATTGCGCGACATGTCTGGGCAGCGCGTTGGCGGCGACGTCGGCCAGGGTGGTTTCTTCCAGCACCGACCGCATGCTGGCACGCAGCGCCCGCCAGACGTCGGTGAGCGCCGCGGTCGGACCCGAGTAGGGCAGGTCCCCGAGGCCGATGTCGCGCACGCTGGCCAATGGCCCGTCGATGCAGCGCAACACGTCGGCGATGCTGATCTCGTCGCCGGGACGCGCCAGTTCGTAGCCGCCCTCCCGGCCGCGATGGCTTCTCACCAGGCGGTCGGTGCGCAGGTTGGTCAGGATGTCGACGAGGAACTGCGGCGGTATGCCCTGCGCTTGGGCCAAGTCGTCGGTTTTGACCAACGTCCCATGGGGGACCGTGGCGAGCTGAACCATGGCCCGCACCGCGTACTCCGCCTTCGCCGACATGCGCACTCTCAGGATTGTGCCACTCGGTGCAGGATTTTCGGTGCAGCCAGGCTGGCCTGGCGTGCTAACCGCGCGATTCGAGCAGATCGACGATGCTCTGCGCCTGCTCCTCGACGGTGCGGTCCGGCGTCAGCCGCAGGTCGGGGTTGGCCGGCGGTTGATACGGGCTGTTGATGCCGGTGAAGTGTGCGATCTCGCCCGCGCGGGCCTTCGCGTACAGCCCCTTCGGATCACGCTGCTCGCATTCCTCGATGGGCGTGTCACAGAACACCTCGACGAAGTCGAACCCCGCGGCCGCGTGCACATTACGAGCCATCTCGCGTTGCTCGGTCAGCGGGCTGATGGCCGGCACCAGCACGACATTGCCGCAGTCGGCGAGCAGTGCCGCCACATGCGCCAGCCGGCGCAGGTTCTCGGCCCGGTCGGCCATGCTGAAGCCCAAGTCGGCGTTCAGACCGTGGCGCAGGTTGTCACCGTCGAGAACATAAGCGGGAGTTCCCTTTTCGAGTAACATCTGCTCGACCAGCATGGCCACCGAGGACTTGCCCGAACCGGACAGGCCGGTGAACCATACGGTCCTGCCCCGCGGCCGGGCCTCGGCCACGGCCGACGACTTGTGCCGCACGGTGTTCGGGCTTGCGGCCTGCACCGACACGTCGCGCAGCACCATGCCCGCCGCAACGGTGCCGTTGGTGTGCGGGTCAATCAGGATGAACGAGCCGGTGCTGGCGTTGCGGGTGTACTCGTCGAGCAGCAGCGGAACCTGAGTGCGCAGCGAGATGCGGCCAAGTTCGTTGAGCTGCAACGCCGTTGCAGCCTTGTCCCGATGCAGGGTGTTGACGTCCAACCGGTAGTCCAGCCCGGTCACCCGCACGCGGGTGGTGCGGGTGGTGTGCTTGATGACGTACTCGCGGCCGGGCTCCAGCGTCGCGTCGTCGGCCATCCAGCACACGGTCGCATCGAATTCCTGCGCCACCCGGGGCTGGTTGTTGGAGCGTGCGATGAGATCACCGCGCGAGATATCGATGTGGTCGGCAAGGCTGATCGAGACGGCCATCGGCGGAAAGGCTTCTTGGACTGGGCCGTTCGGGCCGTCGATCGCGGTGATCTTGGTGGTTTTGCCGATCGGCAGGACGACGACCTCGTCGCCCGGGCGCATCACACCGCTGGCCACGGTGCCGGCATAGCTGCGATGGTCTTGGTGCTCGCGGGTGTGCGGCCGGATGACGTACTGCACCGGGAACCGCACGTCGACCAGGTTGCGGTCACCGGCGATGTAGACCTCCTCCAGGTGCGACAACAGCGCGGGGCCCTCGTACCAGGGCGTCTGGTCGGACTTGGTGACCACGTTGTCGCCGTGCAAGGCGGAAATCGGGATGGTGGCCACGTCGTGCACATCCAACCGCGCGGCGAAGGCGTGGAATTCGTCGCGGATTGCCTCGAATTTCTCTCTGTCCCAGCCGATCAGGTCCATCTTGTTGACGGCGAGCACGATGTGCTGGATCCCCAGCAACGAGGCCAGGAAGGCGTGCCGGCGCGACTGCTCCAGCAGGCCGTGCCGAGCATCGACGAGCACGATCACCAGTTGGGCGGTCGACGCGCCGGTCACCATGTTGCGGGTGTACTGGATGTGACCCGGCGTGTCGGCGATGATGAATTTCCGCTTGGGAGTGGCGAAATAGCGGTAGGCGACGTCGATCGTGATGCCCTGTTCGCGTTCGGCGCGCAAGCCGTCGGTCACCAGCGCCAGGTCGGTGTAGTCGTGGCCGCGCTCTTTGGACGTCTGCTCCACCGCGGCCCACTGGTCCTCCATGACGGCCTTGGAGTCATAGAGCAGACGCCCGATCAGCGTGGACTTGCCGTCGTCGACCGAGCCCGCGGTCGCGAGGCGAAGCAGCGTCGTGGGTGTGGCCATCAGAAATACCCCTGCCGTTTGCGGTCTTCCATGCCGGCTTCCGAGATTCGGTCGTCGGCCCTGGTGGCGCCCCGTTCGGTCAACCGCGAAACCGCGGTCTCGGCGATCACCTCCTCGACCGTGGTGGCCTCCGATTCCACGCATCCGGTGCAGGTGACGTCCCCGACCGTGCGGAAACGCACCGTCGCCTCGAACACCGGCTCGTCGTCGCGCGGTTGCATGTGCCGGTCGACCGCCAGCAGCATGCCGTCGCGGCGAAACACCTTGCGCCGGTGGGCGTAATAGATCGAGGGCAGCGCGATGTTCTCCGCGCCGATGTAGGACCAGATGTCGAACTCGGTCCAGTTCGACAGCGGGAAGGCCCGGATGTGCTCGCCCTTGTGGTGCCGGCCGTTGTACAGGTTCCACAGCTCGGGCCGTTGCGCCTTCGGGTCCCACTGGCCGAACTCGTCGCGGAAGCTGAACACCCGCTCCTTGGCGCGGGCCTTCTCCTCATCGCGGCGCGCTCCGCCGAACGCCGCGTCGAACTTGTTCTCCCGGATGGCGCGGAGCAGCGTCACGGTCTGGATCGAGTTGCGTCCCTGCGGCGGCTCGACGACGCGGCCTGCGTCGATGTCCTCCTGAACGGAGGCGACCACCAGGCGCACCCCATGCTCGGCGACCAGCTCATCGCGGGTGGCGATCACCTCGTCGAAGTTGTGGCCGGTGTCGACGTGCATGACCGGGAACGGCAACCGACCGGGCCGGAACGCCCGCAGGGCCAGGTGCAGCATGACGATGGAGTCCTTGCCGCCGGAGAACAGCAGAACGGGCCGCTCGAATTCGGCGGCCACCTCCCGGATGATGTGGATCGCTTCGGCCTCCAGCGAGCGCAGGTGGCTCAACTCGTACTGGCCGGCGGCGGGAGCCGCCTTCAGATCGCTGGTCATGGGTTCCTTGCTGATCTTGGTTGAACTGACCATATTTGGCATATTTGCCATCTATCGAATCAGCTAACCTCACGGGTGTCAAATTCGGGTTCAATATGGTCCGGGCACCAGCGATGGGATGCATAACGTCCGGGGCGACGGCAACCCCTTTTCCCGCTCGGGAACAGTACGAAAGCATGGGCGGATGACTACACCTTCCAAAGCTCCCAGCGGCCGCGACGTCATCTCGCAGTTCCTCCCCCAATCGCCGTTCGTTGCGAAGCTGGGCATTGTTGCCGACCAGCTCGACGGCCACGAGGTCAGGCTGCGGCTGCCCTGGGATCCCTCCAACGTGACGATCGGTGACATGGTCCACGGGGGCGCGATCGCCACACTCGCCGACGTCACCGTCATGGCGGCGGCATGGTGCGGCGCGCAGGCGCCCCCGGAGCTGCGGGGCGTAACCGTCTCGATGGCGTTGGAGTTCATGGCGCCGGCCCGGGCCACCGACGTGATCGGCGTAGGCCGGGTGCTGCGGCGCGGCCGGTCGCTGGTGAACTGCGAGGCGGAGGTCGTCGACGCGCACGGCAGGCTCGTCGCGAAGGCCCTCGCCACCTACAAGGTCGGCTGAACGCTAGACCTTGACTTCCTCGAGCTTGCCCGTCGCGACGTCGAAGACGAATCCGCGCGCGGATCCGTGCTTGGTCACGAACGGGCTGGCCTCGATTCGGCGCAACGACTGCCGGACGTCCTCGGCAACGTCGGGGAACGATTCGGGGGCCCACGGCGGCTTGACGCCGGTCTCCGCTTGAATGGCGCGCTTGAAGTCATCGTCGGTGAAGGTGAGCATGCCGCAGTCGGTGTGGTGGATCAGGATGATCTCCCTGGTCCCCAGCAACCGCTGGCTGATCGCCAGCGAGCGGATGACGTCGTCGGTGACCACCCCGCCGGCGTTTCGGATGACGTGCGCTTCGCCCTCGTTGAGGCCCAGGGCGCGATAGACGTCGAGCCGGGCATCCATGCACGCCACGACCGCGACGTGTTTGCCCGGCGGCATCGGCAGCGGCCCGTGGAAGGTGCTCGCATACCGGGCGTTGTTGGCCAGGAAGTCATCGGTAACCGTCACGCAAGCCTCCTCGGAGTGTCGCAGCACGGAATTTGCTGCCTGCATCGGTGCCGCGGTGGATGTTAACAACGGGCCGTCATTTATTGACGCATGAAAATCAGCCGGATCACAAGGATCGTGCCGCCGAACCGGGCCGGTCCGGGCCCGGCTCGTTAACCTGTCCCAATGCGAGGCGGGCGGTGCGGTCGGGGATGATTCGCTTCTTGGCGCGCCGCCTGCTCAACTACGTGGTACTGCTGGCGCTGGCATCGTTTCTGACGTTCTGCCTCACATCGGTGGCCTTCCGGCCACTGGACAGCCTGTTGCAACGCAGTCCGCGCCCGCCTCAGTCGGTCATCGACGCCAAGGCGCACGCGCTCAACCTGGACAAACCGATACCGATCCGCTACGCGCAGTGGGCCGCCCACGCCGTTCGCGGCGACTTCGGCAAGACCATCACCGGGCAGCCCGTCGGCGCCACGCTGTGGCGGCGCGTCGGAGTCACACTGCGGCTCCTGGTCATCGGGTCGCTGGCTGGCACCGTCCTGGGCATCGCGGCCGGGGCATGGGGAGCCATCCGCCAATACCGACTCAGTGACCGCCTCGTCACGATGGTGGCGCTGCTGGTCCTGAGCACGCCGACGTTCGTCATCGCCAGCCTGTTGATCCTCGGCGCGTTGCGGGTGAACTGGGCTTTGGGCGTGCATCTTTTCGACTACACCGGGGAAACGTCGCCGGGCGTGAGTGGTGGGGCCTGGCACCACCTGGTGGACCGGTTGCGGCATCTGATCCTGCCCACGCTCACCCTGACCCTGGCGGCCGCCGCCGGATACAGCCGTTATCAGCGCAACGCGATGCTCGACGTCCTGGGGCAGGATTTCATTCGCACGGCCCGCGCCAAGGGCCTCACCCGCCGCCGCGCGCTGGTGAAGCACGGGCTGCGCACGGCGCTGATACCCCTGGCCACCCTGTTCGCCTACGGGGTCGCCGGGCTGGTCACCGGCGCGGTGTTCGTGGAGAAGATCTTCGGCTGGCACGGCATGGGTGAATGGCTGGTGCAGGGCATCGCGACGCAGGACACCTACATCATCGCCGCGATCACGCTGTTCTCCGGCACCGTCGTGTTGCTGGCCGGCCTGCTCTCCGACGTCTTCTACGCCGCCCTCGATCCGAGAGTGCGGGTCTCATGACGGCTGAGCCCAAAGTACAAGCGGCTCAAGGGATTTCCGCCCCAACGACATCGGCGTTCACCTCGCGCCGTACCCTGGTGCTGCGCAGGTTCGTCCGCAACCGGTTGGCGGTCGCGGCGCTGGTCCTGCTGGTGCTGCTGTTCGTCGGTTGCTACACGCTGCCGGCAGTGCTGCCGTATTCCTACGATGACCTCGATTTCGACGCGCTGCTGCAACCGCCGAACAGCCGGCACTGGTTGGGCACCAACGCGCTGGGGCAGGACCTGCTGGCGCAGATCCTGCGGGGCATGCAGAAGTCGATGCTCATCGGTGTTTGCGTGGCGGTCATCTCGACCGGCATCGCCGCCACCGTCGGCTCGATCGCCGGCTATTTCGGTGGCTGGCGGGACCGCGCGCTGATGTGGTTGGTCGACCTGCTGTTGGTGGTGCCCAGCTTCATCCTCATCGCCATCGTCACGCCGCGAACCAAGAGCTCGGCCAACATCCTGATGCTCGTCCTGCTGCTCGCCGGCTTCGGCTGGATGATCAGCTCCCGCATGGTGCGCGGCATGACCATGAGTCTGCGTGAACGCGAGTTCATCAGGGCCGCAAGGTACATGGGCGTGTCCAGCCGCCGGATCATCCTCGGCCACGTGGTGCCCAACGTGGCCTCCATCCTGATCATCGACGCCGCCCTCAACGTCGCCTCGGCAATCCTGGCCGAGACGGGGCTGAGCTTTCTGGGTTTCGGCATTCAGCCGCCGGACGTGTCGCTGGGCACGTTGATCGCCAACGGCACCCAGTCCGCGACCACCTTCCCCTGGGTGTTCTTGTTTCCGGCGGGTGTGCTGGTGCTGATCCTGGTGTGCGCCAACGTGACCGGTGACGGCCTGCGCGACGCGCTGGACCCCGGTAGCGGCATGCTGCGGGGTGTCGCCCGGTGACCGCGCTGCTCGAGGTGACCGGCCTGGCCGTCAGCTTCCCGACGGACGGCAAACCGGTGAGCGCGGTACGCGGCATCAGCTACAACATCGCCCCGGGCGAAGTCGTGGCCATGGTCGGCGAATCAGGCTCGGGCAAATCGGTTTCCGCGATGGCGGTGGTGGGCCTGTTGCCGGAGTACGCGCGGGTGCGCGGCTCGGTACGGTTGCACGGCACGGAGTTGTTGGGCCTCGGCGACGACGCGATGTCGAGGTTTCGCGGCAAGACGGTCGGCATGGTCTTCCAGGATCCGATGTCGGCGCTGACACCCGTCTACACCGTCGGGGACCAGATCGCCGAGGCGATCGAGATCCACCAGCCGCACGTGGGCAAGAAAGCCGCCCGCCGACGCGCGGTGGAACTGCTCGATCTGGTCGGTATCGCTCAGCCCGAACGGCGTGCGCGCGCGTTCCCGCACGAACTGTCCGGCGGCGAACGCCAGCGGGTAGTCATCGCGATCGCGATCGCCAACGACCCGGACCTGCTGATCTGCGACGAGCCCACCACCGCCCTGGACGTCACCGTGCAGGCGCAGATCCTCGAGGTGCTCAAGACGGCGCGCGACATCACCGGCGCCGGGGTGCTGATCATCACCCACGACCTCGGCGTGGTCGCCGAGTTCGCCGACAGGGCGCTGGTGATGTACGCCGGCCGCGTCGTCGAATCCGCAGGGGTGTACGACCTTTACCGCGATCGCCAGATGCCCTACACCGTCGGCCTGCTGGGCTCGGTACCGCGCCTCAATGCCGCCCAGGGCACCCGGCTGGTACCCATCCCCGGCGCACCCCCGTCGTTGATCGGGCTGGACCCGGGCTGCCCCTTCGCGCCGCGCTGCCCCCTCGTCATCGACGAATGCCGCGCGGACGAACCGGAGTTGCTCGCCGTCGGCGCCGATCACCGAGCGGCCTGCATCCGCACCGACCAGGTCAACGGACGCACCGCCGCCGAGATCTACGGGGTCAACACCGAGGCGCATACGACCGTATCCGGCGACTCGGCGGTCGTGGTGCGGGTGCGCGATCTGGTCAAGACCTTTTCCCTGACCAAAGGCGTGGTATTGCGCCGCACCGTCGGGGAGGTCCGCGCGGTCGACGGTGTGAGTTTCGAGTTGCGGGCGGGCCGCACCCTGGGCATCGTCGGCGAGTCCGGCTCGGGTAAGTCGACCACCCTCCACGAGATCCTGGAATTGGTTGCGCCGCAATCGGGCTCGATCGAAGTGCTGGGCACCGACGTGGCAACGCTGAGCGCGTCCCAGCGGCGCTCGCTGCGACGCGACATCCAGGTGGTGTTCCAAGACCCGGTGGCGGCGCTGGATCCCCGGCTGCCGGTATCCGACCTGATCGCCGAGCCGTTGCTGGCCAACGACTTCGGCAAGAGCGAGACCAACGCGCGCGTCGCCGAGCTGCTCGACATCGTGGGATTGCGCCGAGCCGACGCCGCGCGATACCCCGCCGAGTTCTCCGGCGGGCAGAAGCAGCGCATCGGCATCGCGCGGGCGCTGGCGTTGCAGCCGAAGATCCTGGCGCTCGACGAGCCGGTCTCCGCCCTCGACGTCTCCATCCAGGCCGGCATCATCAACCTGCTGCTCGACCTGCAGGAGCGGTTCGGCCTGTCGTACCTCTTCGTCTCCCATGACCTTTCGGTGGTCAGGCACCTCGCGCATCACGTGGTGGTCATGTATGCCGGCACGATCGTCGAGCAAGGCGAGAGCGGGCAGGTGTTCGACGACCCGCAGCACGAGTACACCCGTCGGCTGCTGGGCGCCGTGCCACAACCGGATCCGGGCAGACGTGTCTAGGCGGATAGCGACGGCGATCGTCGTGATGGCGCTGGCGGTGTCCGGATGCTCACCGGCCATCAACCTGGCGCCGGCCGGCGGCCGCAACGCCGAGATCGGCACCACCAGCGACATCAATCCACAGGACCCCGCCACGCTGCAGGACGGCGGCAGCCTGCGGCTGGCGCTCAGCGACTTCCCGCCCAACTTCAACATCCTGCACATCGACGGCAATTCGGCCGAGGTCGCCGCGATGATGAAGGCCACCCTGCCGCGGGCCTTCATCATCGGCGCGGACGGCTCGACGACGGTCGACACCGACTACTTCACCAGCGTCGAACTCACCGGGACCGCACCGCAAGTGGTGACCTACACGATCAACCCCCGGGCGATGTGGTCCGACGGAACGCCGATTACGTGGGAAGACATCGCCAGCCAGATCCATGCGTTGAGCGGCGCCGACAAGACGTTCGAGATCGCCGGGCCCAGCGGCGCCGATCGCGTCGCGTCGGTCACCCGAGGTGTCGATGACCGGCAAGCCGTCGTGACCTTCGCCAAGCCGTACGCCGAGTGGCGCGGCATGTTCGCCGGCAACGGCATGCTGCTGCCCAGGAGCATGACGGCCACGCCGGAGGCGTTCAACAAGGGCCAACTCGACGGGCCCGGCCCCTCGGCGGGCCCCTTCATCGTCACGTCCCTGGACCGGACCACTCAGCGAATCGTGCTGTCTCGCAACCCGAAATGGTGGGGAGCCCGGCCCCGTCTGGACAACATCACCTACCTGGTGCTCGATGACGCCGCACGGCTGCCGGCGCTGCAGAACAACACCATCGACGCGTCCGGCGTCGGCACCGTCGACCAGCTGACCATCGCGCAACGCACGAAGGGAATCTCGATCCGGCGCGCCCCCGCCCCCGCCTGGTCTCACTTCACGTTCAACGGCGCGCCCGGGTCGATCCTGTCCGATAGGGCGCTGCGCCTCGCGGTGGCCAAGGGCATCGACCGCCGCACCATCGCCAAGGTCGTCCAATACGGGCTCACCAGCGACCCCGTGGCGTTGGGCAACCACATCTATGTCGCCGGGCAGAAGGGTTACCAGGACAACAGCGCGGTCGTCCCGTACGACCCGGAGGAGGCCAGGCGCGAGCTCGACGCGCTGGGCTGGAAGTTGAACGGCCAGTTCCGCGAGAAGGACGGCCGCCCGCTGGTCGTCCGCGATCTGTTCTATGACGCCCAGGGCAGCCGGCAGTTCGCCCAGATCGCCCAGCACAGCCTCGCGCAGATCGGCGTCAAGCTCGAACTGGTGTCCAGGTCCGGCAGCGGGTTCTTCACCAACTACATCAACGTCGGGGATTTCGACATCGCCCAATTCGGTTGGCTCGGTGATGCTTTCCCGCTCTCAGCGCTTACGCAGATCTACCTGTCGGGCGGGGAGAGCAACTTCGGCAAGATCGGCAGCCCGCAGATCGACGCGGCGATCGAGCGGACCCTGCAAGAACTCGATCCCGGCAGGGCGCAGGCGTTGGCCAACGATCTCGACAAACTCATCTGGGCCGAAGGGTTCAGCCTGCCGCTGACGCAGTCGCCCGGCGACGTCGCGGTCCGCAGCACGCTGGCCAATTTCGGTGCGGCGGGCCTGGGCGACCTGCGCTACACCGCCATCGGGTTCATGCGCGGCTGATCCGGCGCAGCCGCGCGGGGATCGGCAGCGCACCCTCGATGGTGGCGGCCACCCCGATCGCCTTCCACAGCAGGCGCAGCTCGGGACGCGCCGGAAGCGCATCGAGCGCAGGTGCTTTCGCGGCGAGCCCGTCGAGCTCACCCCGCCACACCGCCTGGGCGATGGCGATCGCGGCGGGCTCGCGGAAGTCCAGCGCGCTGTGCGCCATGCTGGGCAGCATCAACAGCACCGCGTTGGGGAGCAGCGCGGCTACCCGCTCGGCGACGGCCGGTGGGGTGATGAGGTCGCGGCCGCCGGAGACCACCGCGGTGGGCCAGGTGAAATGCGGCATCTCGGCCACCAGGTCGTACGGCTCGTCCTCGAAAGTCGCGGTCTGGGTGCGCGCTTCGCGTTCCGCCACGGCGGGGTCGAGCGGTAGTCCGTCGGGCTCGGCGGCGTAATTCAGTTCGCGAAACGCGATGCGGCTCACCAGGTCTTCCTCGTAGCGATAGGGCAGGTTGCTAAGCGTGGCGAACCGGGACAGCGCCCACCACAACAACTTGCGGCCATCCAGCAGCAGGTCGAGCTGTCGCTCGAGCAACTCGGCGCCGCCGTAGCCATAGATCGTCGCCACGACCTGGGTGGCCGCCGCGGTCATCACCCCCGCGTCGACGAGCTTGCGCATTTTGGGCGCCAGCGCGGCGGTTTCGGGGCTGTCGCCGCGAAGCAGCAGCCGACGGATCGCGCGGCGAACGATCACGATGTCATGCCGCGACAACAGCGGCGAGTCGAGGATCATCGCCCGCACCCGGCCCGGATGGCGCACGCCGAAACCGGACGCGATGTAGGTGCCGTACGACGCGCCGTAGATGACGGCCGAGTCGACATGGGCGTCGTCGAGCACGGCGGCGATGTCGTCGACGACCTGGTTCACCGTGATCGCCTCGGGGGGCAGATCGTCGCCGGAGTCGTCGTGGCGCGACATGCCCACTCCGCGGTGCTCGATCATGATGACGTCCAGGCCGGCCGCGGCCGCGCGGCGCCGCAGTCCCCTGTACATCTGCACCGACGCCACTCCGGGACCGCCCGGGATGACGACCAGCGGGTGTGCCGACTTCCGGCCGGTGCGCACGTAGTACAGATCGAACTCTTCTGTGTTATCCGGCGAGACCGGCCGGCGCACGGGTCGCACACCGGGCAGTGCCGCGAGCTTCTCCTGCACCCGGCGCCGTTTCGCATTCATCGTCATCTGTGTCGGCCCACCATGATCCCATTCTGCCGGGACCGTCGGCTTGCACCATCGCAGCGGCCCACCCGCGGCGTTCGACGCAGCTCAGCGCGTTGGCGCTAGGCACTCAGGTCGATGCGGTGCGCGCCCTTGACGCCGTCGTACCGGTCGGGGCTGCAGGTGAGCACGATCACCTGCCCGTGCGCGCCCACCGTGTCGAAGACCTCGCCCATCTTGGCCAACCGGTCTGGATCGGTGAAGCCGAGCGCATCGTCGACCACCACCGGAACGGCGTCCTCCTTGGCGACCAGGGCGGCGCCCGCCAGCCGCGCCAGGATGGCGAGTTGCTCCTTCGCCCCGCCCGACAGGGATTCGTAGGGCACCGTCACGCCGTTGAGGGTGCGGCTGCGAATGCAGAGGTCGCTGTCGATGTCGACCTCGAACGTGGGCCCGAACACCGGGCGGCCGAGCCGTTGCAGCTCGGCGCGGTAGGGCTCGACGTAGCGCTGCCGGGTGGTGTCGCGGTGGCGTGTCATCACCGAGCGCAGCAGCCGCGCGGCCCGGGCCCGGCTGCCGACCCGGATGTGCTCGCTGACGGCGTGCTCACGTTCGGTTTCCGCGGCGTCGAGCTTCCCCTGGCGGCCCTCGCTGCCGAACACCGAGAGTTCGATGGTGATCTCGCGCAACGCGCGGGCAGCCTCCTCGTAGCGTTCGCGCAATTCTTCGGTTTCCTTTGTGGCGGCGGTTAATTCGTCGTGCACCGCATCAGGACTGGCCGCCGCCAGCCTGTCGGCCAGTTCGGCGTGACGACGTTGCGCGGCCCGGGCCGCCTGCAGCGCGGTGTCCGCCGACGACGCGAGATCGTCATCGCCGGCCGACGCCCGTTCTTCGGCCAGCCGGTCGTTGGCCGCGGTGAGTTCGCTGCGTTGAGTCTCCAGGGTGTTCTGCAGAACTGTTGCGCGGGTGGCTAACTCGGTGAGCCGGGTGGTGGCCGCGGTGGCGTCCCGGCGGCGGTCGTCGCAATGGGCCACCGCGGCCAGGCGGGTCGTCTCGATCGAATCGAGTTCGGCGCGTGCGGCGTCGATGTCGACAGCGTGGAGCTCCGCCCCGGCCGGCTGCCCAGCACGCAGCTGTGTGAGCCGCAAGCGCAGCTGGTCGATCCCTTCGTCACCACACAGGCCGGCGAGGGTGGCGCTCAGCTGGTCGCGGCTGCCCTGCAGTTCGCGGCGACGCTGATCGGCGGACCGGGCGGTGGCCAGGTCAGCCACCCCGCCGGCAGCCAACGCCGCGGCAAGCTCTTCTTGTGCCGCAGCGTGTTTGGCTTGGACATCGAGCGTCGTCGCGCCAGGAGTGATCCGCGCAGTCAGGACGCCGGGGACCTGGACCGCGGTGGGTCCCGTGGTGGTAGTCGACCAGGTTTCGCCCTCGGACAACGACACCCGCTGGTCGCCGATGGAGAGCTCCACGTCCGCGGCGGCGGTGAACTCGACCGCCGTGGACGTCGACGCCAACTGGTCGCCGATGCGATCGACCGCGACGGCGGCGTCCTCGATTCGTCGCAACAGCTGCTCGGTGACGGCGATCTCGCCGAGTGCTGCGCACACCTGGTCGCGGTCCCGCTGGATGGCCTCGATCTTGGCCAATCGGGCGCCCAACCGGTCCGCCTCGTCGCGCTCGGCCAGCTGTGCGACGGCGCGCCGGGCGGATTCCGCCCGGCGGTGCAGCTCCGCAAGGGCCTCGGTGGCTTCCCGGGCCGCCAGGTCGGCGGCCTCGGCTTCGATGTGCGCGGCTGCCCGCGCCTCGGCGGCTTCTTGCGCCTGCGCCTCGGCGGCCGCGACACCGGCTGCGCGGACGTCGATTTCGGCGAGGAGTTGCAGGCGTGAGTGGTGGGCGGTTGCCGCCGCGGCGCTCTTCGCCTCCGCGGCGGCGGCGATCAACTCGGCCTCGCGCGCCTGGCCCGTCAGTTCGTCGATCCTTTCCGCGGCCTCCCGCGCGGCGGCGAGCCGGGGGCGGGCGGCAATGCGCCGCTGCGACAGCTCGGCCACCCGTTCCGTCAGGACGCCGTGCCGACACACCCGCTCGTCGACCTCGGCAACCGCCGCCGCGCACTCCGCGACCGCGGCCTCCGCATCGGCCAACCGGGCGATCGCCGCGGCCCATTCACCCGTCGGACGGCCGGTCGCGGTGAAGTAGCGTCCATATTCGGCGTCGATTCGTTCGATGAGGAGCGGCTCGGCGCCGGACAGCGCCCCGGCGTCGCCGGCCGCCACGTCGAGCGCGCGCGACAGTGCGTCACAGCCCGACAGATCCACCGCGGTGGTGGACGCGGCTTGCAGCACCCGCTGGGCATGCCACAGATCGCTGTCCACCGTCTCGGCCAGCATCGCGCGCACACGTTCGTGCGCCTCGTCGCCGGTGAGCTGCTCGCGGTGGGGCGCCTGAATCGTCAGCTCGGTTTCGCACTTCTTGTGGAACCGCTTGCGGTAGACGAATCGATAAGGGCCGCAGCTTAATTCGGCGCTCACCTCGGAGCCGACGTCGCTGTTGGTCGGTTTGACCTGCTTGACTTCCTTCTTCGTCGAGCGGTCCCTGGATTCCAGCAATAGGTCCAGCGCTTCGATCATGGACGACTTGCCGATCTCGTTGGCGCCGCACACCACCACGACACCGTGGTCGGGAAACTCGATCTCGCGGTGCGCGATGCCGCGATAATTCGTCAGGATCAGGCGGTGCAGCTTCATGCGGCGCCCCGATCGGTGAGGCGCAGCAACAAGGCCAGTGCCGCCTGCGCGTCGACGGCGGTCTCGGAGTCCCCCTCGCGCGCGGTCGCCACCAACTCGTCGACCGCCGCCGCGGCGAACCCCCCGATGCCGAGATCGCTGAATTCGCCGTCGGCGGGGATGACCGCCAGGTCGGTGTGGCGTTCCCACAGGCCGAGCCACGCGTACAGCCGCGCGTATTTGTCCAGGCAGGCATCCAACGCGGCGCGGTCGGTGACGGTCAGCGATCCGGTGAGCGCCAACCGCACCACGGTACGGTCCTTGTCGGTCATCAGGTCCAGGTTCAGGTCGAGGTCGGCGATGTCGCGCCGGGTGTCGACTTGTCGGTGCATGGCGACGAACCGCCAACGGCCCACGCGCCGCGATTCCACCGTCGCGAGGCGGGCCGGGTCGGTTTCGTCGATGTCGACGATGAGGACGTGACCCGGGTCCGATTCCACGTCGTCGAAGTTGGTGACTTCCGGCGCCCCCGAATACCAGACGCGGCCGCTGTCGCCCACGTGGGTGCGAGAATGCTTGTCCCCCAGTGCCACATAGTGCACCGTGCCGTTCGCCAGTGCGTCATCGAGCGCGGCAAGCCGAATCAGGGAAGGCTTGTCGCGGTCGGGGTCCAGGGCGTCGACCCCGCCGTGCGCGACCAGGATCCGGGTGACCGGCTCCGGAGTCAGCTTCTCGAGGACGTCGGCGACCAGGTCGGTGGTCGGGGCTTTGGATCGCCATGGCGCGGCGACGATCTCCAGCCCGGGCCTTACCTGATGGACGCCGGCCTGGTCGAGCACCACCACGTTGTCGGGGCGTTCGGCGGTGAACAGCGCGCTGGTGTAGACGGAGGACGCGTCCAGCGGGTCGTGGTTGCCCGGCAGCAGGTAGACCGGAATTCCGATGGCGCGCATGGCTTCCAGGGATTGCCCGACGACCCGCGGGGGAAGTTGGTTGTGTTCGAACACGTCACCACACACGACGACGAACTCGGCGCCCACCTCCGCCGCCAGCGCTCCCAGGCCGGCCACCGCGTCGCGCCGGGCCGCGGAGTAGCGCGGCTGGGCGTCCCCGGCGAGGAAGTGCCGGGTCATGCCGAGCTGCCAGTCCGCGGTGTGCAGGAATCGCATGTCGGCGGCCCCCTTCCGAAGTGTGTGGTTACCAGGGCATCCCGAGCTTAAGTCCGCACACCGACAAGACGCGGGACCTCGATCGGCAGGTCTCCGAGCGGCTATTTTGCGGCTTTTTCTCGAGTGTGTATCCATGGCGTTTTCTGGCGGTTTCTTGTCGGTGGGGGTGGTTAGTTTCGGGGTGTGAGTCCAAGTGGTCATCCTGATGTCGACGCGGCGTTCGACGGCCTTGATGCGGCCTTGGCCCGCGCCCGCGCGTTGCCGGTTGAGGTGATGACTGTCCAACAACAGCTGGCGATGCTGGAACGCTGCGAAAAGGTGCGCCGGCAGCTACCCGCCATCGAGCATCCGCTGATCAACTCCCTGGGTCGCCAAGCCACGCCTGAGGAGTTGGGCGGCAAGTTGTCGCATGCGATCGCCGAGGCCACGTTGATCAGCCGCGCCGAGGCGTCACGGCGGGTCAAAGAGGCCACCGACCTCGGACCGCGCCGCGGGCTCACCGGTGAACCGATGGCGCCGATCCTGCCGGCCACCGCGGCCGCCCAACGCGAGGGCAAGCTGGGCGCCGGGCAGGTCGCGGTGATCCGCAGGTTCTTCCACCACCTGCCCGGCTGGGTCGACGCCGCCACACGTGAGGCCGTGGAGGCCGACCTGGCCGCGGGCGGCGCGCACTTTCGCCCCGAACAACTCGCCGAGCTCGCCGACCACGTGGCCGATTGCCTCAACCCCGATGGCAGCTACACCGACGAGGACCGCGCCCGCCGGCGTGGACTCACGCTGGGCAAACAGGGTCCCGACGGCATGTCCGAGCTGCGCGCCACCATCACCCCCGAGCTGCGCGCCACCGTGGAGGCCGTGCTGGCCAAGCTGGCCGCCCCCGGCATGTGCAACCCGCTCGACGACACCGCGTGCGTGGACGGCGCACCCAGCCAGGACGCCGTCGACCGCGACGCCCGGTCCACGGCCCAACGCAACCACGACGGCCTGCTGGCCGGGCTGCGAGCGCTGCTGGCCTCGGGGAAACTGGGCCAGCACAACGGGTTACCCGCCTCCATCATCATCACCACGACGCTGGCCGAGCTGGAGACCGCCTGCGGCAAAGGGCTCACCGGCGGGGGCACCACCTTGCCGATCAACGAGGTCATCCGCCTGGCCCGCCACGCCCACCACTATTTGGCCGTCTTCGACAACGCCACACCCCTGGCGCTGTATCACACCAAGCGCCTGGCCTCCCCCGGCCAGCGCATCGTCCTGTACGCCAAGGACCATGGCTGCACCGCCCCGGGCTGCACCGTGCCCGGCTACCTCTCCGAGGTCCACCACGTCACCGACTGGGATAAATGCCGGCGCACCGACATCGACAACCTCACCTTCACCTGCGGACCACACCACCGCATGCTCAAGCCCGGCGGCTGGACCACCCGCAAAAACCCCAAAGGTCACACCGAATGGATCCCACCCCCACATCTCGACCGCGGCCAACCCCGCACCAACACCTTCCACCACCCCGAAAAACTCCTCCACCACAACGACGACGATGACGATGACGACGACGCGGCATAGGGGTTAACGTGGCTGCCGTGAAAGATCAGCGCACGTTGCTGTTGATGCGCCACGCCAAATCCGACTACCCGCCCGGGGTCGCCGACCACGACCGACCGCTGGCGCCCCGCGGCATCAAGCAAGCCGGACTCGCCGGTGATTGGCTGCGCGCCAACGCTCCGGTCATCGACGCCGTGCTGTGCTCCACCGCGACCCGTGCGCGGCAGACGTTGGCCAACACCGGTATCGACGCTCCGGTGCGGTACAGCGAGCGGCTCTACGGCGCCACGCCCGGCACCATGATCGAGGAAATCAACACGGTCGGTGAGGAAGTCGAAACGCTGCTGGTCGTCGGCCACGAGCCGACGATGTCTGCCCTGGCCCTCGGGCTTGCCGGCAGTGGCACCGACGCGGCTGCGGCCGAACGGATTTCGGCCAAATTCCCGACGTCTGCGATCGCCGTGCTGACCGTCCCGTCCGGATGGAAGGGTCTCGAACTCGGCCGCGCCGCCCTCATAGAGTTCGAGGTGCCGCGTTGATTGATTGCGCGGCTTCTCCTCGCCCCGCGACGCGGGCCGCATCGTCGCCGCGTTGAACTACGAGTTCGTGGCCAGCGTCAGCTCCATCAGCTTGAGGGCCTGACCGCAGGCATCGATGCCCGGCGCCTGAGGGTTGACCCACCACCCGACCACTCCGGCCGCGTCGCTGGCCACTCCGCATGCGCCGTTCGGGTCGTCCGGACGCATCACGATCGAATCGATCCCGGCGATGTTCCGCGTCTCGACCTTGTACTTCAGGAACTCGGCGACCTTGCGTTCGTTGCCGAGGCTGCCCTGCTCGAACCAGAACCGGGTGATGTCGATCAGGCCGGCGGGGTTGGCCGCCTGCCACCGGCAGATGGCGCCGACGAATGTGCTCTGAATGTCGAGCGGGTCGGCGCCCACCGTCTTGGCGAGGATGTCGCTGGTCAGCACCTCGCACTCCTTGAGCAGGTTCGGATACTGCTGCTGCGAATTGTTGTTGCGGGTAGGACCGCCCGCTTTGACGGCGGTGCCCCCGATCGACTTCGAGCACCCCGTCAACACCATGAGCGCAGCGATCAAGACGGTTGCAATGGCGCGCACTCTTCTGCCGGTCATTTCGAGTTCGCAATCGACTGACGCGCCAATTCTTTGGCTATGTCGCATGGCGGCGGGAACGGCTTTTGGCTGAAGCTGATCGACCATTCGATGAAGTCGTCCTGGAATTGGATGCCCACCTCGCACAGCGAGTCACCCAGGTTCGGCTCGTTTCCTATCGCGATGAATCCGCTGTGTCCGTTGATATTGATGTCATCGACGCTAGCGCGCGACAGCTCCTCGGTCTTGCGTTCGCGACCGATCGGACTGCCGCGATACCAGGAGAAGGAAAAGTGGGGGCCCAGGATGCCGCCGCCCGCCAGCCATTGGCAGCCGACGGAGTTGCGCGCGGTGTTGATCAGGCCGGTCACCTTGGTCAGCTCGGCCACCGTCTGATCGCTGATGCCGCCGCATTGGGGGAACATCGGCCCGTGGTGGCCCTCCGAGTTCCCCGGCGCGGACGAGGACGTCGCTCCCGGTTTGTTGCCGCCGGAATCGGAGCACGCCGCAACCGCGGGGATCAGGATCATCAAGGCCGACGCCGCGACGGCCAGCGCCCTTGAATTACGCCGCACCGTTACCCTGCTCTTGCTCAGCCTGCTCCCGGTCCACACGATGCACTGTAGCGGCAGCTCAGCGGGTCAACCACCGACGCGCCTGAGCAGGCGTTTCAGTTGCGCTGGTCGATGCGCGGTGTGCGAGAGTAACCAGATGCTCCTGGCACTGCTGCGCCAGTACATCCGGCCGTACCGGCGGCTGGTCGCGGTGCTGATGGTGCTTCAGGGCATCAGCAGCCTCGCCTCGCTGTACCTGCCGACGGTCAACGCCGCGATCATCGACGAGGGCGTCGCCAAGGGCGACACGGCCACCATCGTCAGGCTCGGCATGGTGATGCTCTCGGTCACGGCGTTGCAGGTGTTGTGCGCGGTCGGGGCGGTGTACTTCGGGTCGCGGACCGGGATGGGCTTCGGTCGCGACCTGCGCGCGGCGATGTTCGAACACATCACCACCTTCTCCGAGCATGAGACCGCCCACTTCGGCGCGCCCACGCTGTTGACGCGCACCACCAACGACGTCCGCCAGATCCAGTACCTGGTTCAGATATCGAGCACCGTGCTGGTCACCGCGCCCATCATGTGCATCGGCGGAATCTTGATGGCCATCCATCAGGAGGCCGCGCTGACATGGCTGCTGCTGGTCAGCGTTCCCATCATGGCGGTGACCAACTACTGGGTGATGTCGCACATGCTGCCCCTGTTCCGCAGGATGCAGGGCCTGATCGACGCCATCAACCGGGTGATGCGCGACCAGCTGTCCGGCGTGCGCGTCGTCCGGGCGTTCGCCCGCGAAGCCTATGAGCGCGACCGATTCGCCCGCGCCAACGCCGCGCTGTCGCACACCGCGCTGACCGCAGGCAACTGGCAAGCGGTGATGCTGCCGGTGACCACGCTGACCGTGAACGTGTCCAGCGTCGCGCTGATCTGGTTCGGCGGGTTGCGCATCGATCGCGGCCAGATGCAGGTCGGCTCGCTGACCGCGTTCCTGGCCTACTTCACCCAGATCCTCATGGCGGTGCTGACGGCGACGATGACGCTGGTGGTGTTGCCGCGAGCGTCCGTGTGCGCCGAACGGATCTCCGAGGTGCTGTCCACCCGGGCCGCGGTGACCGATCCGCAGCGACCGGCCTTCCCGCACGGAGGGATCGCCGGGGTGGTGCGTCTGGAGGGCGTGACATTCACCTATCCGGGCGCCGATCGCCCGGTGCTGCAGGACATCTCGTTCACCGCACGGCCCGGCACCACCACGGCCATCGTCGGCAGCACCGGGTCGGGCAAGTCGACGCTGGTGTCGTTGATCTGCCGGCTCTACGACGTGACCGGCGGCGCCGTCCTGGTCGACGACGTCGACGTCCGCGATTACCACACGGAGCGACTGTGGTCCGCGATCGGGCTGGTGCCCCAGCGCGGCTATCTGTTCTCCGGCACCGTGGCCGAAAACCTGCGCTATGGCAAGGCGGACGCGACAGACGACGAGATGTGGGAAGCGTTGCGGGTGGCCGACGCCGACGGATTCGTCCGCGCGCACGACGACGGGCTGCGGATGCGGGTGGCCCAGGGCGGCATCAACTTCTCCGGCGGTCAGCGGCAACGACTGGCGATCGCCCGGGCGGTCATCCGCCGCCCCGCCATCTACCTCTTCGACGACTCGTTTGGCGCGCTCGACGTGCACACCGATGCGCGGGTCCGCGAGTCGCTGACACAGATATCCGGCGCGGCCACGGTCATCCTTGTCACCCAACGAGTTTCGACCGCCGCCCGGGCCGACCAGGTGATCGTCGTCGACAACGGCAGACTGGTGGGCACCGGCACGCACGAATCGCTGCTCACCGACTGCCCCACTTATACGGAGTTCGCCGACTCGCAGTCGGTGAGCGCCGTGCGATCGGGTCAATTCGGGGGTGCGCCATGACCGTGGCGGCCACTCGAGGCGTGACCCCGGCCTCGGCCGGACGGTCCCGCGACTTCTGGGGTTCGGCCACCCGGCTGGTGAAACGGCTTGCACCGCAACGGCGGCTGAGCATCGCGGTGATCAGCCTCGGTGTCGTCGGGACGGTTATCGGCGTCATCGTCCCGCGCATCCTCGGCCACGCCACGGATCTGTTGTTCAACGGTGTCATCGGGCGACAGCTCCCCGCGGGTATCACCAAGGCGCAGGCCGTGGCCGCGGCCCGGGCCCGGGGGGACAACACCTTCGCCGACCTCCTGTCGGGAATGGGTGTGGTGCCAGGCAAGGGCGTCGACTTCGGTGCCGTGGCACGAACGCTGGCGCTGGCGTTGGGCCTGTATCTGGTTTCTGCGCTGCTGATTTGGGCGCAAGCACGGCTGCTCAACGTCACCGTGCAACGCACGATGGTCGCGCTGCGTTCCGACGTCGAGGACAAGGTCCACCGGCTGCCGCTGTCCTACTTCGATGGGCGCCAACGCGGTGAGCTGCTGAGCCGGGTGACCAACGACATCGACAACGTGCAGTCGTCGCTGTCGATGACCATCACACAGCTGGTGACGTCCATCCTGACCGTGGTCGCCGTGCTGGCGATGATGGTGTCCATCTCGCCGCTGCTGGCCCTGGTCACCGTGGCGACGGTGCCGCTGACCCTGCTGGCCACGCGTGCGATCGCGCGGCGCGCGCAGCGCCTGTTCGTAGCGCAATGGACCAGCATCGGTCGGCTGAACGCCCATATCGAGGAGACCTACAGCGGCTTCACGGTGGTCAAGACGTTCGGCCACCAGGCCGCGGCGCGCACAAAGTTTCGCGACTGCAACCACGACGTGTACGGGGCGAGTTTCGGCGCGCAGTTCTTCTCCGGCCTCGTGGCCCCGGCGACGGCGTTCATCGGCAACCTCGGCTACGTGGCCGTTGCCGTGCTGGGCGGCCTGCAGGTGGCCGGCGGCCACATCACCCTCGGTGGCATCCAGGCCTTCATCCAATACGTCCGGCAGTTCAATGCCCCCCTCAGCCAGGTGGCCGGGATGTACAACACCCTGCAGTCCGGGGTGGCCAGCGCGGAGCGGGTGTTCGAACTGCTCGACGAGCCCGAGGAATCGCCGGATCCCCAGCCCGCCCTCCCGCTGCCCGACGGAGGCCCGGGCGGGCGGGTGGAGTTCCAGCACGTGACCTTCGGTTACAGCCCGCACACGCCGGTGATCCACGACCTGTCGATGGTGGCCGAGCCGGGGACCACGGTGGCGATCGTCGGCCCCACGGGGGCCGGCAAGACCACTCTGGTGAACCTGCTGATGCGGTTCTACGACGTCGATTCCGGCCGGATCCTGGTCGACGGGGCCGACGTCACCACCGTGAGCAGGCAGTCGCTGCGGTCGCGGATCGGCATGGTCCTGCAGGACACCTGGCTCTTCGACGGGACGATCGCGGAGAACATCGCCTACGGGCGGCCCGAGGCGAGCGCGGACGAGGTGGTGCAAGCCGCCAAGGCGGCATACGTCGACCGTTTTGTGCACACTCTGCCGGCCGGCTACGAGACGCGGGTCAGCGGTGGCGGCGGCAACATCAGCGCGGGCGAAAAGCAACTCATCACCATCGCGCGCGCGTTCCTCGCCAGGCCGCGGCTGTTGATCCTCGACGAGGCGACCAGCTCGGTCGACACCCGCACCGAGGCGCTCATCGCCCGCGCCACGTCGGAGCTGCGCCGGGATCGCACGAGTTTCATTATCGCGCATCGGCTTTCGACGATCAGGGACGCAGACCGCATCGTCGTGGTCGAAGCCGGCCGGATCGTCGAACAAGGCAGCCACACCGAGCTGCTGGCCCGGCGGGGCGCCTACTACGCCATGACCAGGGCCTAGCCCGAAACCTCAGGTCTGCGGGCCGCTGCCAAGTCACGTTGAGAATTCTTTGAGGTAACGAAAAGGCCAAGATCGGAACCTTCTCTCAGATAGGAAAGCCCGCCGACGGGGCGGGCCGGGAGAAGGACAATCCATGAAGACAATCCTCGGCAGCATCGCCAAAGCCGCAACGTTGGCAGTCGCCGCCGGCGCGATCGCGCTGGGACTGGCGGGCCCGGCTCAAGCAGCCTCGGGCACCACCTACGGCGACCCCACCGCCGCCGCCAAGTGGTGGCGACACCAAAAGTACGACGACTGCGTCCTGATGGCCGCCGCTGACCTGATCGGCCAGATGACCGGCAAGGAACCCTCGGAGGAGGCCATCATCAAGAAGGCCGAGTCCACCCCCAGCGCCATCCATCCCGGCTCGATTTACATCAAGCCGTCCGACACCAAGGATCCGAATTCGGGCCAGGGCACGATGTTCGGCGACGTCCCGACGCTGCTGAAGCTATACAACGTGTACGGGGTGGTCAGTGACGAGGCCCATGCGGCAAAGACAGGCGTCCCCGCAGGCATCGAAGGTATCGAGCAGCTGCTGGGCACCGGTCACAAGGTGATGGTCAGCGTCAACGGCGAACTGATCTGGCACGTGCCCGTCGAGACCAAGGACGAGAACGGCAGCCCGATCGGTGACCACGCCGTCGTGGTCACCGGTGTCGACGCCGCCTACAACATCGTCCACCTGAACGACAGCGGTGACCCGAACGGCCGCGACTCGCAAGTCCCGATGGCGCTCTTCATGCGAGCCTGGGAAGCCAGCCACGAGCTGATTGTCGCCACCATGTGAGGCGCAGCTGATTCCATCGCGCGGCGGGCAGCCTATGACTGTCCGCCGCGTTGCGTGTTCGCCTGAGCGCCAGACCCGTTCGCGAAAGGCTTCACACGTCCTTGTGGCGGGGAAGGCTTTTCGTTCACCGACCAGAGAGTCAGCGCCCCGGCATCAACCACGCACAATTCGCGCGTCACTACCGAAATCGCCGAGATTGAGATCACAATGGCAAGCTAGGACATCTCCCAGGTGCGCTGCGGAGGACCGAAAGGACCGATAAGCGTGGTGGACAAACGTCTCGAACTCGCTCTGCTCGGGCCGTTGGAGATGAGCGTTGACGGTGCCCTGGTGGCCCTGGGCACCCCCAAACAGCGAGCGGTACTGGCCGTGCTGCTGATGAACCGCAACAGTCCGGTCGCCGTCGACCGGCTCATCACCGCGCTGTGGGACGACGAGCCCCCGTCGGGCGCTCGGGCCAGCATTCATTCCTACGTGTCCAACCTGCGTAAGCTGCTCGGCACCGCCGGCATCGACCCACGAGTGGTGCTGGCCGCGGCGCCGCCGGGATACCGGCTCAGCATCGCCGAAAGTGACTGCGATATCGGGCGATTCATTGCCGAAAAGACCGCTGGCGTGCATGCCGCCGCCGCGGGAAAATTCGACGAGGCCAGCCAGCACCTGACGGCCGCGCTGGCGGAATGGCGCGGGCCGGTGCTCGAGGACCTCCGCGAATTCCAGTTCGTCGACACGTTCGCCACCTCGCTCGTCGAGGAAAAGGTTCTGGTCCACGGCGCGAAGGCGGAGGCCGAAATCGCCTGCGGGCGTGCGTCCACCGTGATCACCGAACTCGAGACGCTGACCGCCGAACACCCCTACCGGGAGCCGTTATGGGCCCAGTTGATCACCGCGTACTACCTCACCGACCGGCAGTCCGACGCGTTGGCCGCCTACCGTCGCGTCAAGACCACGCTGGCCGAAGACCTGGGCATCGATCCGGGCCCGACGCTGCGGTCGCTCAACGAGCAGATCCTGCGCCAGGAACCGCTCGACGTGAAGCGAAGCGCCAAGACCGCCGCCGTCGACACGGTCACAGTGCTCGAACAGCACACCATGGTGTCCGGGCAGCAGGCCATCGCTTATCTGCACGAGGCTTCGGGACGCAGCTACCCGCTGCGGGCGGCGGCGACCCGGATCGGACGGCTCGGTGACAACGACATCGTCCTGGACAGCCCCAAAGTCAGCCGCCACCATGCCGTCATCGTCGACACGGGCACCAGCTTCATCATCAACGACCTCCGGTCGTCCAACGGGGTCCACGTGCAACACGAACGAATCCGGTCCGCCGCCACGCTCCGCGACGGCGATCACGTCCGCATCTGTGACCACGAGTTCACGTTCCAGATCGCCGCGGACAACGAAGGCTAGCCACACCGTCCCCCGGGTAAATCGCGTGATTGCCATGCGTCGGGCCGGGTGGGGGCTTACGGTCATGGTTGCTGGGTCAGGGGGTTGCGGCCGACCGGTGGGCCCGGCGATTGTTGGGTGTCGGTGGCGCGGTGGCTGGGTGTGAAGGATCGGCGATGAGTGATGAGCAGGTCTCGCGGGCGGGGTCGGATTTTGGGCCCTATCACCTAAAACGGCTGCTGGGCCGCGGTGGGATGGGCGAGGTCTACGAGGCCGAGCACACCGTCAAGGAGTGGACGGTGGCGGTCAAGCTGCTGTCGGAGACCTTCAGCAAGGACCCGGTGTTTCGGGAGCGGATGAAGCGCGAAGCCCGCACCGCCGGTCGTTTGCAGGAGCCCCATGTGGTGCCCATCCACGACTACGGCGAAATCGATGGGCAGATGTTCTTGGAGATGCGCCTGATCGAGGGCACCGACTTGGACGGCGTGCTCAAACGCTTTGGCCCGCTGGCCCCGCCGCGCGCGGTGGCCATCATCACCCAGATCGCCGCGGCGCTCGATGCCGCCCATGCCGCCGGGGTGATGCACCGCGACGTCAAACCGCAAAACATTCTGCTCACCCGCGACGACTTCGCCTATCTGGTCGACTTCGGCATCGCCAGCGCCACCACCGACGAGAAGCTGACCCAGTTGGGCACCGCGGTGGGCACCTGGAAATACATGGCCCCGGAACGGTTTTCCAACGCCGAAGTCACCTACCGCGCCGACATCTACGCCCTGGCCTGCGTGCTCTATGAATGCCTCACCGGATCCCCGCCGTACACATCCAGTAGCGCGGGCGCGCTGGTTACCGCCCATACGATGAACCCCATTCCTCAGCCCAGCGCGCTGCGTCCGGGGATTCCCAAGGGCTTCGACGCGGTGATCGCCCGCGGGATGGCCAAGAAACCCGAGGACCGCTACGCCAGCGCCGGCGACCTGGCCCTGGCCGCCCACGACGCACTCAGCGACCCCGACCAGGACCACGCCGCCACCATCTTGCGCCGCAGCCAAGAAGCCACCCTGCCGGGCACCGTCATGGCGCCTCCCCCCACACCGCCGCCGCCGGCACAGGATTCGACACCCAACCCCGCGCTCGGCTCGACGCCGGTACCCGCACACAGCGCTCCCACGTGGCGGCCCGACAGCGGACCCATCCCCGCGGCCGGCCCACCCCCCACCACACCGCCCTATTACCAAGCCGCCAACCCCAATTGGGGCGGCCCGCCACCCCAATTCGGCGGCCCGGCGTGGAGCAAGCCGCCCCCCAAAAGACGCAACCCCTGGCCCATCGTCGCCGGCGTCGCCGCGTTGGTGGTGGTCGTCGCGCTCGCCGCCGTCGGCATCGCGATCGTCATGGGAGGCGACGACAACAATCCGCAGGCCAACCGCACCTCCACCACGTCGAGCACCACCAGGCCCAGCACCACCACCACAACCACCCGGGCGGCCAACCCGCAGAGCAAGCTGCTCGCCTTGCTGCCCGCCGGATATCCCAGCGGCGCCTGCACGCCCGCGACGCCGAAGTCGAACAGCATCTGGGTGAACGCCGTGGCCATGGTCGACTGCGATCAGAACATCAATCAGGGCGGCCCGTCTCGGGCCGTCTATGGACTGTTCGCCGATCAGGACACGCTGAAGAGGGCGTTCGATGACGACGTGGGCGCCGTGCAACTGCTGAACTGCCCGGGAGCCGGGGCGTCACCGGACGGCTGGCACCACGACAGCACCCCGACGGTGACCGCCGGAATGATCGCGTGCGGGACCTACAAGAACCACCCGAACGTGATCTGGACCAACGAGTCCAAGCTCATGCTGTGCGACGTCTACGGGGATCCCCCCGCCCTCGAGGACTTGCACACGTGGTGGACGAACTACGGCGGCTGAGAGCCCGCCGAACCCCCACGCGGGCAACGCGTCCGATCGGCGCGACGAAGGCGTTGGCCTACGACTGCAGGTCCGGACCCTCCGAGCGTAAGTCGTCGACCGCCGACATCGCACTGCGCAACTTGGCCAGCCAGTCCTCGGCATGTTCACCGACCAGCTTGACCGACCACGCGAGCGCGTCGGCGCGGGACCGGGCGACACCGGCGTCGACCAGCGTGTCGAGTACCTGGCGTTCCGGTTGCTTCAAGCGCGTCATCACCGGTACCGCGATGTGAGTGAACAGGATTCGCTCGACGCCGGACTTCGAGCCGACCTCCACGCCCCAGGAAACCTTGCGCCCGTAGCGATCCTGCGCCTCGTCGGCGATATGCATTCGCTCCGAACGGGTTTCCTCCCGGAACCGGGAAGCGCGCCCTTCCGCTCGGGCGTCGGTCTCCTGCTCCGAGCCCTGGGGTTCGGGCAGCCGTCCTATGACGGTGATTTCTTCGCGGTCGACGACGACCGTCGGGTCGCCGTCGAACCAGTTTTCGGGCAGGCGCCCCGCGAACCATTCCGCGGCGTCACTGGCGTCGGGTTGCTGGGCCTGCTGCCAGCCGCCGGGGCGGCCGTAGCGCCGGCCGTGCGTGTGATGCGATTTCATAATTACATGATTACATCATTACACCCATTATGGAATGGCGTTCACCGGCGGCGAACGCCGGCCGGGCTGCGGCGGGAGCGTCGTGGGCCCGGCGCCGCGCGCGGCCGCCCGCCAAAAGGTGCGTTTAAGTGCGGAGAACCCGTTGATATGGGCTGTTCGACGTTGTATTTTTGGTAGCGAAGCAGGCCCGGAACGACCAATTCCAAGCGCCGGAAGTCAGGGTAGAAGACCGGCCGCGTAGGACCCGCGCATGACGGAGCCCAACGCCCCCAGAGTCGTCCGGGCCTGCCCATGTTCGCCGGATTTCAACTCACTCGCCGCCGTTGCCCCGCCGGATGCGGAAGAGTTTGACCTCGTTCTTGATGCCCTTGAGGCGGCGCGCACCGGCGAACGACGCGCTGAACTCCCCGGCGTCGGCGATGTTCTCCCAGACGGAATCGGCCGCCAGCACGGTGCCCGGCCGCGCCACACCGGTGACCCGGCTCGCGACGTTGACCGGGCTGCCGAACCAGTCGCCCGCCCGGCTCACCGCCATGCCGGACGCCAGGCCCGCCCGCAGGCGCGGAAAGTCGTTGTCGGTGTCGACGGCGTCCACCAGCTTCACCACCACGTCGAGCATGGGCAGCGGCTCGGGGCAGACGAACATCACCGCGTCGCCGATCGTCTTGATGAACCGCACGGGCGGGACGGTGATGTCGCGAGCCAGGTGCGCCAGGCGGTTGGCCAGATGCCCCAGCTCCTCCGCCGACACCGCCTCGCCGATCCGCGTGAAGCCGACGAGGTCGGCGAAGGCGACCGTGATGTGGCGGGCGCCCGGCAGCGGTTTGCCTGCGGCGCGCTCCGCGGCGTTGACCGCCTCGGTCTCCATCATGTGGCGCAGCTGCATGAACAGCATGTGCTCGATCATCGGGCCGAGCTCGGGCGCGATCTTGCCGACCAAAGCCTTTGACGCCTTGGCTATTTCGAGCTCGGTGGCCCCGGGCCGCATGATCGCCGAGAGCGCCGAATAGCGCATGACCTCGGCCGCGCGTGACAGCCCCTCGGCGAGCACCCGGACCACCAGTACCACTTGCTCGGGGTCCAGCCCCAGGTCGATGAAGCGCTGGGCGTAGGCGGCGGTTTCGCCGTCGGCGCGCATGTGCACGACGGCGTCGGGATCCTCCACCCGGGCCAGACCGATCGCGCGCTGCAGGCGTTGCAGCAGCGCCAGGTCGATGCCGTGGGTCTCGCTGATCTCGCGGGCCGACACGTAGGTACCGTCGTCACCGATGAGGTGGCGGGTGGCCAGCAAGAGTGGCGGATTGGTGGTCCTGATCTCTTCGGGGGTGATGCCCTGCTCGAGCAGCCACTCGACCAATTCCGCCCGCTCGTTGCGTGCGCTGCCCTCGAGTCCGTCGAGCAGGTCCTCGTCCACTTCGCCAACGTACAACGCGCGCCGATCGCGAGCGCGGCGTAGCCGGGCGACGCGGGTCGGCGCCGACAGACCACGCCGATCGCGAGCGCGGCGTAGCCGGGCGACGCGGGTCGGCGCCGACAGACCACGCCGATCGCGAGCGCGGCGTAGCCGGGCGACGCGGGTCGGGGCCGACAGACCACGCCGATCGCGAGCGCGGCGTAGCCGGGCGACGCGGGTCGGCGCCGACAGACCACGCCGATCGCGAGCGCGGCGTGAGGTCATGATCTGAAGTGATGAGCGCACCGTTGCTGCGGGGTTTCCCGCCGGTCGTCGGCGAGAACGCCAGGGTGTTGATCCTGGGTTCGTTTCCGAGCGCGCAGTCGCTGGCGGTCGGTCAGTACTACGGCAATCCGCGAAATGCGTTCTGGACGATCACCGGCGAACTGTTCGGGTTCGACGCGGCGGCGCCCTACGAAAACCGGCTGGCCGCGCTGCGATCGGTGGGTGTGGCCCTCTGGGACGTGTTGCGCGCATGCCGCCGCCCCGGCAGCGCGGACTCGGCAATCGAACCAAAAAGCTTGGTGGTCAACGATTTTGGCGAACTGTTCGCGCGATACCCGACGATCACGCGGGTGTACTTCAACGGCGCCAAGGCCGCCGAGCTGTACCGCAGGCTCGCCGAGGCCGACGAGCGGGTGGAATACCGGCGGCTGCCGTCGACGAGCCCGGCCCACGCCGTCGGGCGGGGCGCCAAGCTGGCCGCCTGGCGCGTCATCAGCTCGTCATGACACCGGCGGTCGCCGGTGCGCCCACGGCCTGGCGGATTCGATCTGCGCGGCCAACGACAACAGCGTCGCTTCCGCGAACGGCCGACCCACCAGCTGCACGGCGATCGGCAGGCCGTCGCCGTCGAAGTCCCACGGCACGGCCGCGGCGGGCTGCCCGGTCAGGTTCCACACCTGTTGGTAGGGCACCCGCTGGGCGACCGCCAGCAGCGTCCACACCGCGCCGTGGCGCTGGTAGGCGCCGATGCGGGAGGGCCCGGTCGCATTGCCCGGCGTGACGACGACGTCGACGTCGTCGAAGATCGACTGAATCCGGGCGTTGACCGCGGCCTCGGCCTCGCGCAGGGCAACCATCCGGCGGTCGGAGAACAGTGAACCGGCGCGCGCCAGGTTGCGGGTGCGCGCTTCGAGACGGTCGGGATGGGCCAGTGCGTCGGCGTCGTCGCTGATACCCCGCAGGTAGCGGGGCAGGTAGTTGGTCATGATCGCCGATGGCGGATAGTCGGGGTCGGCGGTGATCACCTCATGGCCCAGATCGCGCAGCAACGCGCCGGCTTGCTCGACCGCGGTGAGCTGCTCCTTGCCGATCCTGACGGGCAGCGGGGTTGGGACCTTGGTGCTCAAGGCGATTCGCAGGCGCCCGGGCGCACGCGTCGCCGCCGCCGCGAACTCGCCCTCGGGCCCCGGCACGGTGGAGGTCGCATCGAGGAACAGCGCGGCGTCCAGCACGGACCGGGCCAGCGGTCCGTTGACACTCAGCCCGTGCCACGCGTCGTCGTGGGGCTCCAGCGACACCCGATCCCGCTGGGGTTTGACACCGAACAGCCCGCACCAGATCGCCGGGATGCGAATCGAGCCGCCGCCGTCGGATCCCAGCGCCAGCGGAGCCAGGCCGGCGGCCACCGCGGCGGCGCTGCCGCCACTGCTTCCGCCCGGGGTGCGCGTGAGGTTCCAGGGGTTGCGGGTGGCACCGAACGCCAGCGACTCGGTGTAGGGAAACATCATCAGTTCGGGCACGTTGGTCTTGCCGAGGATGACGGCGCCCGCGGCGCGCAACCGGCGGACCACCTCCGCGTCGGATGTCGCCGCGGGCCGGTGTCCGCCGCTGCCGAACGTCGTCACCTCGCCTGCGACGTCGACGTCGTCTTTGATCGCGATCGGCACCCCGAGGAGCGGGAGCCGCTCGCCCGCTTCGAGGCGGTCCTGCGCGACCGCCGCCTCGTAGCGCGCGCTGTCGGAGAGCACCACGCGGTAGCACCGCAGCTGGCTGTCCAGTCGCGCGATCCGCTCCAGGTAGATCTCGAGCAACTCCGGCGCGGTCAGTTCGCCGTCGGCCAGCATCCGCGCCTGAGCGGCCGCGCCGGCATAAGCCACATCGCGGGCCACGTCGCGAGCGTCCACTGCGGCAGCGTATCCCCCGGCCAGTACCGTGGGCGACATGTCCTGCGTGTTCTGTGCGATCGTCGCCGGAGAGGCCCCGGCCATCCGGATCTGTGAAGACGACGACTTTGTGGCCATCCTCGACATCCGCCCGTTCACCCGCGGCCACACCCTGGTCGTCCCCAAACGCCACAGCGTGGATCTCACCGATACCCCACCGGAAACGCTGGCCGGGATGGTCACCATCGGTCAACGGATCGCCCGTGCCGCCCGCTCGACGGAGTTGGCCGACGCGACCAACATCGCCATCAACGACGGCCGCGCCGCCTTCCAGACGGTGTTCCATATCCACCTGCACGTGCTGCCGCGGCGCAACGGCGACAAGCTTTCCGTCGCCAAGGGGATGCTGCTGCGGCGCGACCCCGACCGGGAGGCCACCGCGCAAATCCTGCGCTCGGCACTGGCCCGCATCGATGCCAGCCAGTAATACTGGGCCGATGGCATTTCCGTCCTGGGTCGAGCAGCGGCTGCTGCCCCCGATGCTGCGCGTGCACGACACCGTTTACCGCAAGACGAATGGCTGGATCGGTCATCGCTTGCTGGTGATGCCCAGCCTGCTGCTGCACACCGTGGGCGCCAAAACCGGGCAGCCCCGCACCGCGGCGCTCACCTATGCGCGCGACGGAGATGACTACCTGATCGTCGCCTCCAAAGGAGGCGACCCCCGCGCACCCGGCTGGTACCACAACCTGCGGAAGAACCCGGACGTTGAAATCAACGTCGGCCCAAGGCGTTTCGCGGTGACCGCCCGCCCCGTGCTGCCCGATGATGCCGATTACTCGCGGCTGTGGCAGATCGTCAACAAGAACAACGGCGATCGATACACGGGTTACCAGAAGAAGACGTCGCGGCCGATTCCCGTCGTGGTACTCAGGCGGCGTTGACCCTGAACCCGGCGTGGAGGTTTATTCTCCACTAGCGCGGTGAACTTCTCGACAGCTCACCGCGCGGCGCTACATCGGCTGGAGTGGGCATGAGACCCTGGGCGGGCAACCCGTGGCGGCGATTAAGGCTGCCCCCGCGTCTCGGTTGGCTGGTCCTCGGCACGTATGGTTTGGCGGCCGCGATGGTGGTCGCATCCTCGATCGCCGGCTGGGAGGGCGCGTACGCGACCCGGCCGGTCGATGAAATCGCGTTGGCGGGCTGCCTGCTGGTCGGGGCGGGATGTGCGGGCTACGCGGCGCGCTCCGCGACGGGTCGGCACCGGGGCGGATGGGTTGCAATGGTGACGGCCCAGCTGGGCTGGGCCGTGGGCGAGGTCATCTGGGCCGTGTATGACGTGCGTCCGGGACTGGCCCACGCCACCCATCCCGCGGCCGCCGAGATCGTGCTGTTGCTCTGGCCGTTCGGCGCCTTCGCGTCGCTGGTGCTGTTGTCACGGTTCTCCCGCCACAGCCCACGCCGACTGGTGCTCGACGGCCTTATCGTGGCGACGTCGCTGTTCGTCGTGTCGTGGGTCTTCGTCCTCGACAAACAGCTGCGCGAGGACAGCGGCTCGCGGGCGACCACCGTCGCTGAAGTCTTCAACGACGTCCTCCTGCTGACGACCGCGATCCTCATGCTGTCCCGGGTGCGTCGCGGCGACCCGCCGAGCCGCAACCTGCTGTCCGGCGGCGTGGTGACGATCAGCGTGGCCGACATCGCGATGGTGTTCAAGAGCGGGATCGGCAGCTATCAGGTGAGCGGTCTCGTGGACCTGGGCAGAGTGGCCGGGCTGGGCATGATCGCGCTGGCAGCGCTGTCCAGCGTCGACGAGGTCGCGGCGCCGGCCTCGCGCAACGACGAAATGCTGTCGCGGACCCGCCTGTGGCTGCCCTACCTTCCGCTGGTGGTGGCCGCCGCGGTCGGGTTGGGCCGCGCGCTGGGCTTGATGGCACACGGTCCGCTACTCATCGCGCTGGGGATCCTCGTGGCCGCGGTGCTCGCGCGTCAGTTCGTCATGCTGATGGAGAACCAGAGCCTGCTGTCCGAGGTCGCCCGCGAAGCGTTCCGCGACAGTCTGACGGGCCTGGCCAACCGGGCGTACTTCCTCGATCGCCTGGAACAGGCCGTCGCCCGGCAGAACTGCGACGTCGCCCCCATAGCGGTGTTGTGCCTCGACCTTGACAACTTCAAATCGGTCAACGACGCCCTCGGTCACCCCGCGGGTGACGAACTACTGGTCCGGGTGGCAGGGCGGCTCACCGCCGCCCTGGGCGACAAGTGCGTCACCGCCCGCCTGGGCGGCGACGAATTCGCCGTGCTCCTCGAGGGTCCCGTCGAGGAGTCGCACGCGGCGGCACATCGGGTCCTCGAGGCGTTCGACGGCCCGATCGTGGTCGACGGCGTTCCCGTACCGGTCCGGCCGAGTGTCGGCTTCACGGTGGCCACCGTCGCGTCGGACTGCACCGTCGAGCAGCTCCTCCGGCACGCCGACCTGGCCATGTACACGGCCAAACGCGAAGGCGGCCAATGCGTTCGCAGCTTCGTGCCCGATCTGCCGCTCTCCTACTCGTTGTCGGCCGCTCCGGCGCCCGGGCCGGCTCCCGCGGCGGTGGCGGCCGCAGAGACGAGCGTCGAGCCAATGCGCAGGCGGCTCGCCGACGTCGGCACGTCACGACCGGCGCCTCCGCAGGACGGTATCGACGGCGTCCGGTGGCCCCCGGCGCCGATCCGGATCGCTTTGGCTGTCTTGATTTTCGGCGTGGTCGCCTTCGCGGCGACCAGCGTCCTCTTCCCGCATGCCAGCCACAGCGTGTTCTTCGCCAAATCCCTGTATTCGGCGTTGAACCTGCTGGCGGCCGCGCTGATCGCCGTTCGCGCGCACCGCCTCAGGGCCGACCGGATCGCGTGGTCTCTGATCGCGGCAGGCATGGCGTTCTCGGCGCTCGGTGACGTCGTTTACGCGTTGTGGGTGCCGAACGCTCACTCGCCATCGGTCGCCGATCCCGAATACCTGGCGTTCTATCCGTTCGTCTATGCCGGGATGTTGCTGCTGATGCGATCGCACCTCAAGCGGGTGCCGGTGCCGATCCGCCTCGATTCCCTGGTGTGCGCGTTGGCCGTCGCCGCGCTGGCCGCCGCGCTGCGGGCCGGACCCATGCACGCCGCCGCGCAACGGACGCCCGCGACCGTGCTGGTGGGTCTGGTCTACCCGTGGGGCGACCTGGTGCTGCTGGCCATGGCCGTCGGCATGCTGCCGATCGTCGGATGGCGCAGGGAGTTTCGCTGGGGCTTCCTGGTCGCCGGGTTGGTCGGCTTCGCGGTCGCGGACACGGCGTACCTCTTCCAGACGTCGGCCGGTGCATACCGGGTGGGCACCACGCTGGACGCACTCTGGCCGGCCTCGTCGCTGCTGGTGGCGATGGCCAGCTGGGCGCGAGGGTCGTCGGCGGCGCCGGCGACGCGGCGCGGACTCGACTCCTACGCGGTGCCGGTGACGTGCACCGTGGTGGCGCTCGGCGTCGCCATCCTGGGCCACGATTCACGGCTCGCCTCGACGCTCGCCGCGCTGAGCCTCGTCGCGGTCGCCGCGCGATTCTCGGTGACCTTCCGGGATGTCAGTCTGCTGGCTGAAAGCCACAAGCAGGCCATGACCGACAAATTGACCACGCTGCCCAATCGGCGGTCCTTGGCGACCGCGCTGACCGCGCTCTCGGCTTCCGACCAACCGGTCAGAACGTCGTCGCGTCGCGCTCTGCTGCTGCTGAGTCTCCCCAGGCTGCGGGAGATCAACGACTCGGTCGGTCGCCACTTTGCCGATGAGCTGTTGTGGCGCGTCGCAAACCGGCTCGCGCGCAACGTGCGTCGCGACGATCTGCTCGCGCGGGTGAGCGACGAGGAGTTCGCGATCCTGCTCGGTGAGGGCTCCGATCTCGTCGCCGCGCGCGCCCAAGCGGGGCGGTTGCTCGAAGGGATCAGCATCCCGTTCGAGCTGGACGCGATCAGCGTGCAGGTCGAGGCCTGCGTCGCCATTGCGCTCTATCCCGACCATTGCGACCATCCGCAGGAGCTGCTGAATCGCGCCGAGGCGACGATCCCGTACGCCAAGTCGGCCCTCAGCAAGATCGCGGTGTACGAGGCCGGCTTCGAGGTGGATCGCGACCACGACCCCAACCTCGTCCGCGAGCTGCGCGCGGCGCTGATCGACGGCGACGAGTTGACGGTGCATTACCAGCCGAAGGTCAACGCGGCCGACGGCAGCGTCCACAGCGTCGAGGCGCTGCTGCGCTGGCAACATCCCGCCCGCGGGTTGCTGCTGCCGGAGGAGTTCCTGGCGGCCGCCGAACGTTCCGGGTTGATGCGCACCTTGGCCCATCGCACCATCAACCTGACACTCGAACAGATTCGGTCCTGGCGCGACGAGGGCATTGCGATGAGCGTCGCGGTGAACCTGTCGACGACGAACCTGCTCGACCTCGACCTCGCGGTCACCATCGAGCGGTTGCTGCGCAACCACGGGTTGCCCCCCGACGCGCTGATCATCGAGATCACCGAGGGCGCACTGGTCGACTCGGAGCGCTCCCGCAACACCGTGGCGGCCCTGCAGCTCCTCGGCGTGCGCATCTCGCTGGACGACTACGGCACCGGATGGTCGTCGCTGGCCCGCCTGCAGGACGTCTCGGTCGACGAGCTCAAACTGGACCGGCGATTCGTCGCGCGGCTGGCCCAGGACCCCCGATCGGTCGCCATCGTGCAATCGACCGTGGATTTGGCGCAGAACCTCGGCGCCGACCTCGTCGCCGAGGGGGTCGAGGACGAGGCCACCCTCAGCGCGCTGCGGCGTTACGGCTGCACCATCACCCAGGGGTTCGTGCACAGCCCGCCGTTGCCGCCGGACGAACTGCGCCGCTGGATCACCGACCGGCGCGCGATCGCCGGCCCCGTCGATTCCCAGCGCTCGGCCGTGACGGACTGACCGGTCAGAACAACTCCTTGGCGAGCAATTCCAGGGTCGCCACCCGCGCCGGCCCGGTGGCCGGGAGCGTGCCGCGGCGGGCCGAGGCCACCGGGTTGACCATCACCTCGTCGACCTCGAACCGTCGCGCAAGTTCGCGCAACTGTTCGGCCGCCTCGACGGGGGTGCCGAGGACGGCTCGTCGCAGCCCGCTCTCCACGATGCGCTGCTGCTGCGGCGTCAACTGCGCGCCTTCGGCCTCCTCGACGAGCGGCACCGGCCCCAAGGGCTCTCCGGTGCGCAGCTTCGCCATCATCTGCAGATTGGGCAGCATCAATGCCATTGCCTCGTCGCGCGTTTCGGCCACGGCGGCGTTCACCGTCAGGAATGTCACGGGCTCGGCGGCCACGGCGCTCGGCTTGAACCGGGAGCGATAGAGCTCGAGCGCCTCTTCGGTTCCGTTGCCGGAAAAGTGATGTGCGAACACGTACGGTAGCCCCTTGGCGGCGGCCAGGTGCGCCGAGTACATCGACGAGCCCAACAGCCACAGACGGGGTTCGCCGGCGGCCGCCGGGGTGGCCTTGAGCCGGTAGTCCCCCGACCGCAACGGCACCACCACGCCGCGGGGGCTCATCAGCGCGGCCACGTCGTCGAGGTATTCGGGGAAATTCTCGATGTCGCGTTCGTCGCGGCCGCCACGCAGCGCGTAGGAGGTCACCGGGTCGGAACCGGGCGCCCGGCCAATGCCGAGGTCGATGCGCCCCGGCGCGGCGGCTTCCAGCAGCGCGAACTGCTCGGCCACCGCCAGCGGCGCGTGGTTGGGCAGCATCACCCCGCCCGACCCGAGCCGCAGCTGCGACGTCTGCGCGGCCAGGTAGGCGATCAGCACCGGAGGGCTGGTGGCGCCGACGGACGGCATGTTGTGATGCTCGGCGACCCAGTAGCGCGTGAAACCCAGCCGATCAGCGGCCTGCGCCAGCTGCACGGTCGCCGCGAGCGCATCGCCTGTCGTCTGATCTGTGCGCACCGGGACGAGATCAAGGACGGAAAGACGCACGTTGGCGTCAACGCCTCCCGGCGCGCGAACGTTCCCGGGCGAGATGGCCTCAGTAGTCCTTCAGCGTGATCGAGCTGACGATGCGGTCGAAGACCTCCTGCGGGATCGGCGCCCCGCCCGGAATGTTGTCGACGACCAGCCATTGATTGCGCTTGACGTAGTCGTTGAACTCTTTGTGGTAGTTCGCGAAACCGAGTTCGTAGTCGACCGTCCCGTCCCCGGAAGCCGCCGCGAGCTCGCCGGCCAGGATGTAGGCACCCAGCAGGGCCACGCTCGTCCCCTGGCCCGACAACGGCGAGCAGCAATATCCGGCGTCGCCGACCAGCGCCACCCTGCCCTTCGACCAGCGATCCATCTTGATCTGCGACATCTCGTCGAAGTAGAAATCCGGGGCGTCGCGCATGTATCCCAACAGCTGCGGACGGACCCACCCGTCCTCGGCCATCCGCCGTTCCAGCTCGGCGAACTGCGCCTCGGTGTCGCGGTAATCGATCCGCAGATCGGCGTCCATGAAACCGAGCATGGCCCGGGCCTCGGTGTTGTTGCGGGCGCTGTAGACGCCCGCCATGGAGGAATCGCCGTAGTGCCAGGTCTGCCAGTAGTCCAAGTCCAGGAAATTGGGGACCGTGAAGATCGCCGCGTGCGTGCCCAGCCTCTCGATGAATTGCTCCTCGGGGCCGAACACCAACCGGCGCACGTTGGAGTGCAATCCGTCGGCGCCGATGACCAAGTCGAAGCTGCGTGCGGGGGCACGTTCGAAGGTCACGTTGACGGCCGCGCCGTCGTCGTCCAAACCGGTGATGGTGTCATCGAAGATGTATTCGGCCGTCCATTGGCTTGCGCCGTACAGCAATTCGACCAGGTCGTCACGCAAGAGCTCGATGTCGGGGCTGTCGATGGGCCCGGCGGTGGGCGTCGACTCGGTGTCGCGGGACAGCTCGTTGCCGTCCCGGTCGACGACGGAGGCGCCGCGGATTTGCGTCTTGCGTTTCTGGGCGGCGGCCAGCAGCCCCATGCGTTCGAGCACTCCGAGCGCCGGCCCGCGCACGTCGATGGCCTGGCCGCCAGGCCGCGGCCCGGGGTACCGTTCCACCACGGTGACCGAATAGCCGTGCCGTCCAAGCCAATAAGCCGCCGTCGTACCGGCCACGCTGGCGCCGGAAATCAGAACGTCAGTCACTTAATCCCTGCCAGCCTTTTTGCGTCACGGAAAACGTCGTCGAGCATTGCTGGTGTCAACCTACCGGTAAACATGTTTTGCTGGCTCGGGTGGTAGCAGCCGAGTAACCGCACGCCAGGTGCGAATTGCGCGACGACCCCGTGGCCGAACCGCGGCTTGCGCATCGCGGACGCGCCCGGCAGCCGCAGCGCGATTTGCCAGGCGAACCCGCCCAAAGCCACGATCGTGCGCACATGCTCTGACACCAACCGCCATTCGGCCTGAAGCCAGGGCCAGCAGGTGTCGCGCTCCGCCGGTGTCGGGGCGTTGGCCGGGGGCGCGCACCGCACCGGCGCCACGATGCGAACCTCGTTGGCCCGCAGGCCATCCGCGGCATCCACGCTGGTGGGTTGGTTCACCAGCCCGGCCCGGTGCAGCGCGGCATAGAGCTGATCGCCGGACCGGTCGCCGGTGAACATGCGTCCGGTGCGGTTGCCGCCGTGCGCGGCCGGCGCCAACCCGACGATCAGCAGCCGGGGTCGCTCCGACCCCCAGCCCGGCACCGGCCGGCCCCAATACGGCTGGTCGGCGAAGGCGCGGCGTTTGAGGACGGCGACGTCCTCGCGCCAGTCGACCAGCCGCGGGCAGGCCCGGCAGACGCTGACCAGGGCGTCGAGTTCCGGGAGCGACGCGGCGTGGGCCGCCAGCTCGGCGACGCGTGCGGCGTCGGCGGCCACCTCGGTCTGGGCGGTCGCCGGGTCGCCCGGCCATCCGGTGCCGGGAACCACCGGTGAATCGAAGGGCTGACCGGTACGAGGGTGGACGAGCACATGAACATCCTGCAGTCAGCCGCGAGGCGACGACTGAACGCCCCGAATATTCAGTGGTCGGGCCGTGGATCAGCGGCTAAATTCTCCCCGGGATACCCATGAGCCATACGAGCCGAGGCCCGGCGCTGCTGATCCTGTCCGCCACACTGATGGCGACGACGGGTACCGGCGTCTCGATCATCGCGTTCCCCTGGCTGGCGTTGCAGCACCACGACCGCGCCCGCGACGCGTCGGTCGTGGCCGCCGCGATGACGCTGCCCCTCGTGCTCTCCACGCTGGTCGCCGGCACCGCGGTCGACTTCGTCGGGCGGCGGCGGGTGTCGCTGGTCTCCGATTCGCTGTCGTGCGCGGCGGTGGCCGCCGTGCCGCTGGCCGCCCGCCTGTTCGGCGTGGATGCCATCAGCGTCGTCATGCTGGCCGTGCTGGCCTTCTGTGCGGCCGCTTTCGATCCGGCGGGGATGACGGCGCGTCAGTCGATGCTGCCGGAGGCCGCCGCGCGCGCGGGCTGGTCGTTGGACCGCACCAACAGCCTCTACGAGGTCGTGCTCAACCTCGGGTTCATGGTCGGCCCGGGCATCGGCGGCTTGATGATCGCCACGGTTGGCGGCGTCAACACGATGTGGTTCACGGCGGGTTGTTTCGGGTTGTCCCTCTTGGCCATTGGGGCGCTGCGCCTCGAGGGTGCCGGAAAGCCTCAGCAGGCGGCCCGCCCGGAAGGCCTGGTGTCCGGCGTCGTCGAGGGGCTGCGGTTCGTGTGGAAGCTGCGGGTGCTCCGAACGCTCGGCCTGATCGACCTGGCCGTGACCGCGCTCTACCTGCCGATGGAAAGCGTGCTGTTCCCAAAGTATTTCGCCGACCGGCACCAGCCCGCCGAGCTGGGTTGGGCGTTGATGGCGCTCGCGGTCGGTGGCGTGGCGGGTGCGCTCGGCTACGCGGTGCTCTCGAAACACACCCGGCGGCGTACGGCCGTGCTGACGGCGACCCTCACCTTCGGCGCCGCGACGGTCGGCATCGCCTTCCTGCCGTCGCTGCCGGTGATCCTGCTGCTCTGCGGGGTGACCGGCCTGGTGTACGGGCCGATCCAGCCCATCTACAACTACGTCATGCAGACCCGGGCGCCGCAACATCTGCGCGGCCGCGTGGTCGGGGTGATGGCGGGGCTGACCTACGCCGCGGGGCCGTTGGGCTTGCTGGTGGCCGGTCCGCTCACCGATGCCGCCGGATTGCAGGTCACCTTCCTGGCGTTGGCGGTGCCGATCCTGGTGATCGGGCTGGTTGCCACCAGGTTGCCGTCGCTGCGGGAACTGGACCGCGCGCCGGCGTTCGAGACGAGCCAGGAATCGCCGCTGTGATTCACTCGCCGAGAATCTTGCGCTTTTGCTGCTCGAATTCGTCGTCGGTGAGCAGACCACGGTCCTTCAGTGCGGCCAGCCTCTCGAGCCGATCGACGGGGTCCGCCGCCTGCTGGGTTTGCGCCGCCTGCACCGCACCGAGCGCCTGCTGCTGCATCTCGGCCCCGCGCCGCATCATCTCCTGACGAAATGCGGTGGGATCGGCAATGGCCTGGCGGATGACGTCGGTCATCGGCATGCCCATCACCTGAGCGCCCGCCAGGTCGGGGCGGGCCGCGGTCACGGCGTCGATCGCCGCGTCCGCCGTGGCCGCCGGCCGAGGGTCGATTTGCACGCGGCTGTGGTCCTTCGGGTCGTAGAGCACCGGCAACCGCGTGCCCGGACGCGGTTGGCTCAGCTGAGGGAGCAGCGCGTTGACATTGACCTCGAACGGCGGTTCGGCATCGGGCGTGACGCGCAGCAGCAGCTTCCAGCGAACCTCGGTGTTGTTCACCAGATTCGGGTTGCCGACGCTGACCGAAATCGCCGACTGCTCGGCGGCGAGGACGTCCGCAAACGCGCGGATGCCGACCTTGCTGAGGTCTCTGCGCCCAAACACCCTGCTCAACCCCTTAACCCGTTGAGGATCGCTCAACTGTACAGCGCTGATGGGCCCGTAGGATCGGGTCGTGAATGCTGATGTCCTGGCCGAGCTGGTTGCCGGTCTGCCCGACGGGATGGTCGTCACCGACCCGACCGTGACCGAGGGCTACCGTCAGGACCGCGCCTTCGATCCGTCGGCCGGCAAACCCTTGGCCGTGGTCCGGCCGCGGTGCACCGAAGACGTGCAGACCGTGTTGCGGTGGGCCACCACCCACCGGGTCCCGGTGGTGACCCGGGGAGCCGGTAGCGGCCTGTCCGGCGGGGCGACGGCGCTGGACAACGGCATCGTGCTGTCGACGGAGAAGATGCGTGACATCACCGTCGACCCGGTCACACGCACCGCGGTATGTCAGCCCGGTCTGTTCAACGCCGAGGTCAAGAAGGCGGTCGCCGAGCACGGCCTGTGGTACCCCCCGGATCCGTCGTCGTTCGAGATCTGCAGCATCGGCGGCAACATCGCCACCAATGCCGGCGGCCTCTGTTGCGTCAAGTACGGCGTCACCACCGACTATGTGCTGGGCATGCAGGTGGTGTTGGCCGACGGCACGGCGGTCCGGCTCGGCGGCCCGCGGCTCAAGGACGTCGCGGGGCTGTCGCTGACCAAGCTGTTCGTCGGCAGCGAAGGCACGCTGGGCGTGGTCACCGAGGTCACGCTGCGGCTGGTGCCCAAGCAGAACGCGTCCAGCGTCGTGGTGGCGTCGTTTGCGTCGGTGGAGGCGGCCGTGGACGCGGTGCTCGGGGTTACCGCGCGGCTTCGCCCGTCGATGCTGGAGTTCATGGACTCGGTGGCCATCAACGCCGTCGAGGACACGTTGCGCATGGACCTGGACCGGGGGGCGGCGGCCATGCTGGTGGCCGGCAGCGACGAGCGTGGCCGGGCCGGCAGCGAGGACGCCGAGATCATGGCCGCGGTGTTCGCGGAAAGCGGTGCGACGGAAGTGTTTTCGACCGACGATCCCGACGAGGGCGAGGCGTTCGTCGCCGCCCGCCGGTTCTGCATCCCCGCGGTCGAAGCGAAGGGATCGCTCCTGCTCGAGGACGTCGGGGTGCCGCTGCCGGCGCTGGGCCGGCTCGTCACCGGCATCGCGCACATCGCCGCGGAGCGCGACCTGACGATTTCGGTGATCGCCCACGCCGGTGACGGCAACACCCACCCGTTGATCGTCTACGACCCCGCGGACGCCGCCATGACCGATCGGGCACACCTCGCCTTCGGCGAGATCATGGACCTTGCCGTCGGCCTCGGCGGCACGATCACCGGCGAGCACGGCGTCGGCCGGTTGAAGCGGCCGTGGCTGGCCGGCTACCTCGGACCCGAGGTGATGGATCTCAACAGGCGCATCAAGCAGGCGCTCGACCCGCAGGGCATCCTGAACCCGGGCGCGGGCATCTAGTTTCGCGGCGGTCACGTTTCGCGGCTGAGGCGCGTTGACATTTCATCGTGATTGTCGTACCAATGAGACATGAATGCGGTTATGTCTCACAATCCGCCGGTCGCGTTCGAACTGGCCACCGCTGACACCTGGCCGGATCCGTGGCCGATGTACCGCGCGCTTCGCGACCACGATCCGGTGCACCACGTCGTCCCGCCCAAACGGCCCGAGCACGACTACTACGTGCTGTCTCGGCACGCCGACGTCTGGGCCGCGGCGCGCGACCACGAGACGTTCTCCTCCGCACAGGGGCTCACCGTCAACTACGGTGATTTGGAAATGATTGGGCTGCAAGATAATCCACCGATGGTGATGCAGGACCCGCCGGTGCACACCGAGTTTCGCAAGCTGGTGTCACGCGGCTTCACGCCACGACAGGTGGAGGCGGTGGAACCCAAGGTCCGCGAATTCGTCGTCGAGCGGATCGAGCGGCTGCGTGCCGACGGCGGCGGCGACATCGTCACCGAGCTGTTCAAGCCGCTGCCCTCGATGGTGGTCGCCCACTACCTCGGCGTGCCCGAAGCGGATCGGGCGCAATTCGACGGGTGGACGGACGTCATCGTCGCGGCGAACACCGCCGAGGGCGGTGTTGCCGGGGCGCTGGAAACGGTGGGTGAGGCGGTCGGGTCGATGATGGCCTATTTCACCGGCCTGATCGAGCGCCGCCGAACCGAGCCCGAGGACGACACCATCTCGCATTTGGTGGCCGCGGGGGTGGGCGCCGACGGCGATATCGCCGGCACCCTGTCGGTGCTGGCGTTCACGTTCACCATGGTCACCGGCGGCAACGACACCACCACCGGAATGCTCGGCGGCTCAATGCCTTTGCTGCATCAACGCCCCGACCAGCGGCGGCTGCTGGTCGACGATCCGGGGCTGGTTCCCGACGCGGTCGAGGAGCTGCTCCGGCTGACCTCGCCGGTGCAGGGACTGGCCCGCACGGCCACCCGCGACGTCACGATCGGCGGCACCACCATCCCCGCCGGACGCAAAGTGTTACTCCTGTATGGGTCGGCCAACCGAGACGAGCGCCAATATGGTCCGGACGCCGGTGATCTCGACGTCAACCGCCGCCCGCGCAACATCATGACCTTCAGCCACGGCGCCCACCATTGCCTGGGCGCGGCGGCTGCGCGGATGCAATCCCGTGTCGCCCTGACCGAATTACTCACCCGCTGCCCGGATTTCGAGGTCGACGAGTCCGCGATCGTCTGGTCGGGCGGCAGTTATGTGCGGCGCCCGCTGTCGGTACCTATTCGGGTGAAGTCCTGATGCCGAATGACTGGCTGGCCGCGCACCGCACCGAGGCGGCCGCGGACCGGATCCTCGACGCCGCCGAGCAGCTCTACACCGAGCGCGACCAGGCTTCGATCGGCATGAACGACATCGCCAGGGCCGCAGGGTGTTCCCGCGCGACGCTGTACCGGTACTTCGAGAACCGCGAGGCGTTGCGGACCGCCTACGTGCACCGGGAAGCCCGAAGGCTCGGCCGCGCGATCAAGGAGCAGATCGGCGGCATCGACGATCCCCGGGAACGCCTCGTCGCGAGCATCGCCGCGACGCTGCGGATGGTTCGCGGCAGCCGCGCGTTGGCGTCGTGGTTCGCCGTCACCCGGCCCCCGATCGGCGCCGAGGTGGCCGGGCAGTCCGAGGTGATCACCGCCCTGGCCGCCGCGTTCGTCGGCTCGCTCGGGCCGGAAGACCCCGCCGTCGTCGAGCGCCGGGCGCGCTGGGTGGTGCGAGTGATCACATCGCTGCTGCAGTTCCCCGGTCAAGACGACGCCGACGAGCGGGCGATGGTCGAGGAGTTCGTCGTCCCGATCGTGACGCCGGTGTCCGCCCGCGGCTAGGCGCACCGGGCGATCGTCACACCCGCCACTCTGGTTCCCCGCCGAAACCAATGCCCGAACTGCCCGCCTTAGAGCGACAAACCGGCATCGCCGGGCGGCGCGTCGCAATTGTCGCTGGAAGGCGGGCACTCCGTGGGCCGCCTCCGTGGCGGTACGCGTGGGGCGGACGGGACCGCCAACCCGGGCGCTCAGGTCCGCACGCGGGTGAAGCGGTGCAGCAGCCACGCCAACGGAATGGTCAGCACCATCGTCGCCAGGAACAGGTTCAGCATCGAGCCGGTGTAGACGTGCGCGCGCACGATGTAGACCATGGCGAACTCCATGGTGATCAGGTGGATCAGGAAGATCTCGTAGGAGATCTCGCCGAGCCACACCATCGGCCGGGTCGCCAGCAGTCGCCAATACCAGCCCTGGTCCCCCAGGGCCAGCGGCGCCACCGCGAGCGCGGCGATCACCGCGTAGAAGCAGGTCTTGAACAGGGCCTCGCTCAGCGTCGCCGGCGACGTCGTGGGCGCGCCGGCGATGGGGGTGGACACGATGAAATAGCAGACGATGGCCAGCGGTATGGCCACGAAGGCGTAGCCGCGCACGCCCATCGCCTGCAGGACGGCCAGCAACATCCCGGCGACGAACCAGGCCAGGTAGGTGGGCAGCCACAGCCGCGCGCCGTCGGGAAACCAGTGGTCGGTGTGCACGAGGATCAGCCACGCCGGGCTGATCAAGGTCAATCCGGCCAGCGCTCCCAGCAGCAGCCTCGGCTGCCACCGCCGGCGGCAGACCAGCACCAACAGCACGTATGCCAGCAGCGGGAGCAGCACATAGAACGAGGCTTCCACCGCCAGGCTCCACATCTGGGTCAGGCCCTGATGCAGGTACTTACCCAGGTAGCCGTCGCAGTAGATCTGCGTCAGCGTCAGGTTGCGCACCAGCCCGAGCCACGTGTGCCCGGGATTCGGTCCGGCCTCGCGGAAGTGGTACAGCACGTAGGCGAACAACACGGTGATGACGTAGGCCGGCATGATGCGCCGAACCCGGTGCCACGCATAGCGACTCAGCGACGGAGGCGGCGCGCCGGTGGCGGCGGATTTCAGCCACGGACGGAACAGCAGGAAGCCGGACAGCACGAAGAAGATCGGCACGCCGATCTCCAGCCGCGAGCCGACCAGGCCCCAATAGCCGTGGGTGTACTTACCGGTGGTGTAGGCCGCGTGGGTGCCGACCACGAGGAGGGCGGCGACGGCACGTATTCCGGTCAGCGACGCGACCCGGTCGACGTGGGCGGTCTGTTCCAGTCCGCCCTGGGCGTCCTGTTCTTCGGACAGGGTCATCCGGTGTGTTTCCTGCGCGGCTTCCCGCCGTCACGGCCGCGCGGCTTGGTCCCCGACCGGTCCGGCTGAAGGTTGATCAGTACCCCCGAAATGCGGGTGCGCTCGAGCTTTTTCAAGGTCGACGGGGGCAGCTTGGCGGGCAGCTCGACCAGAGAGAAGTCCGGGCCGATGGCGATGTGGCCGAAATCGCTGCGATGCAGGCCCCCCTCGTTGGCGATGGCACCGACGATCGCGCCCGGGCCAACCTTGTGCCGCTTGCCCACCGCGATGCGGTATGTGGCGAGTGGCCTTGTTTGCCTTGACTTTTCGGAACGCTCGCGCTGCTCGGCGGTCCGCTCGCGGCGTTCGCGCGGCGGCTCGGGCGCCATCAGGAACTCTTCGCCGTCGCGGGACTGCAACGCCACGGCCGCGGCTATGTCGGCCATCGGGACGTCGTGCTCGCGTTCGTAGTCCTCGACCAACTTGCGGAACAACTCGATCCCGGGACGGCCCAGCGCGGCGGTGATGGAGTCGGCGAACTTCGCCACCCGCTGGGCGTTGACGTCCTCGACGGTGGGCAGCTCGGCCTCGGTGAGCGTTTGCCGCGTCGCCTTTTCGATCGCCTTGAGCAGGTGGCGCTCCCGCGGGGAAACGAACAGCAGCGCGGTCCCCGACCGCCCGGCCCGGCCGGTGCGGCCGATGCGATGCACGTAAGACTCGGTGTCGTGCGGAATGTCGTAGTTGAGCACGTGCGAGATCCGCTCCACGTCCAGCCCGCGCGCGGCCACGTCGGTGGCGACCAGGATGTCGATGCCACCGTCCTTGAGCGCGGCGACCGTCCGCTCGCGTTGGGCCTGCGGGATGTCGCCGTTGATGGCGGCCGCGGAAAAACCCCGGGCCCTTAGCTTTTCGGCGACTTCCTCGGTGGCCTGCTTGGTGCGTACGAAGACGATCATCGCCTCGAACCGCTCCACTTCCAGGACTCGGGTCAGCGCGTCCATCTTGCGCGGACCGGCGACCTGGATGTAGCGCTGCGAAATGTTATCCGCCGTGGCGGTTTTGGCCTTGGAGGTGACCTCGAACGGATCGTGCAAGTACTTGGTGGTCAGCTTGCGGATCGCCGGCGGCATGGTCGCCGAGAACAGGGCGACCTGCTTGTACTCGGGGGTGTCGGCCAGGATGCGTTCGACATCTTCGGCGAAGCCCATGGTGAGCATCTCGTCGGCCTCGTCGAGCACCAGGTAGTCCACCCGCGACAGGTCCAGTGTGCCGCGCTCGAGGTGGTCGATGACCCGGCCGGGGGTGCCGACCACCACGTGGGCACCGCGTCTGAGCCCGGCCAGCTGCACGGTGTAGGAGGAACCGCCGTAGATCGGCAGCACGTTGATCTTCGGCAGGTGGGCGCCGTAGCGGCTGAACGCCTCGGCCACCTGCAGGGCCAGCTCCCGGGTGGGCGCCAACACCAGCGCCTGGGTCGCGGTGCTGGTGACGTCGATCTTGGACAGGATCGGGATCGCGAACGCCGCCGTCTTGCCGGTGCCGGTCTGCGCCAGCCCGACGACGTCCGAGCCCGCCATCAGGGCCGGGATCGTCGCGGCCTGGATGCCCGTCGGTGACTCGTAGCCGACGTCGGCGATCGCCCGCAGGACCGAGGGATGGATCTGCAGGTCGGCAAAGGTCGGAGAGGCAGCCTCAGGCGAGCTGTCCGGGAGGTTCATCGCCCAGGAGTCTAGTGGTGATCGCGAGCTCGGCGGAGCCGAGCGCTGCGGGTCAGCACCATCAGGGCCCGTGGTGATCGCGAGCTCGGCGGAGCCGAGCGCTGCGGGTCAGCACCATCAGGGCCCGTGGTGATCGCGAGCTCGGCGGAGCCGAGCGCTGCGGGTCAGCACCATCAGGGCCCGTGGTGATCGCGAGCACAGCTGCGCCAGGCCCGGCCACGCCTCGCACACCCGCGCGCGCGATGACGGTACGGTGCCCGATGTGTCATCGCCACCCCGCCGTACCGAGCCGCTGGCCGGCTCGGCCGCCGTCGCGTTGATCGCCATGACGTTGACCGGCTGTGGGTCGGGAGACTCCACGGTCGCGAAGACGCCGCAGGCTACGACCACTACCGACACCCCGTCCATCACCGCGCCGGCCCAGCCCTCCGCCGCCGCGCCGCCCGGCGGCAGCGCCGCGCCGGCCGACCCGTGCGCGGTCAACCTCGCCTCGCCCACCATCGCGAAGGTGGTCTCCGAGCTGCCGCGCGACCCGCGCAGCCAGCAAGGCTGGAACCCGGAGCCGCTGGCCGGCAACTACAACCAGTGTGCCCAGCTGTCGGCGGTGATCATCAAGGCCAACACCAACGCCGCCAACCCCACCACCCGCGCGGTGCTCTTCCACCTCGGGCAGTTCATTCCGCAGGGGGTTCCCGACACCTATGGGTTCAACGGCGTCGACGCGGCGCAGACCACCGGCGACACCGTGGCGCTGACCTACCCCAGCGGCATCAACGGGTTGACCACCGATGTGCGGTTCCACTGGAACGGCAACGGCGTGGAGCTGATCGGTAACGCCCCGGGCCACTAGGCCCACCGGCGACACCGCCTTTCCGTCGGTCCCCTCCCCTACAGTTGCTGCTGTGTTCGTCACCGGCGACAGCATTGTGTACAGCGCGTCGGATCTGGCCGCGGCGGCCCGGTGCGAGTACGCACTGCTGCGGGATTTCGACGCGAAGCTGGGCTGGGGACCCGCCGCCACGGCCGAAGACGACCTGCTCGCACGGACCGCCGCCCTCGGGAACGAGCACGAGCGACGCGAACTCGGCCGGCTGCGCGACGAGTTCGGCGATGGCGTCGCGGTCATCGGCCGCCCGGCCTACACCCTCGCCGGCCTCGCGGCGGCCGCCGAGGCGACCCGGCGCGCCATCGCCGGCGGCGCGCCCGCGGTGTATCAGGCCGCCATGTTCGACGGCCGCTTCGTCGGCTTCGCCGACTTTCTGGTGCGCGACGGCGACCGGTACCGGGTGATCGACACCAAGCTGGCCCGATCGGCCAACGTGACCGCGCTGTTGCAGCTGGCCGCCTACGCCGACGCGCTGGACGCCTCGGGTGTGCCGGTGGCGCCCGAGGCCGAACTGCACCTGGGCGACGGAACGGCCGCCCGCTACCGCGTCCGCGACCTCGTTCCGGTCTACCGCGCGCAGCGCGCACGGTTGCAGCGGCTCCTCGACGAGCACCACGCCGGCCGCGCCCCGGTCCGCTGGGACGACACGCGCGTAAGCGCCTGTTTCCGTTGTGCGTTGTGCACCGAGCAGGTGCGCGCCACCGACGACCTGCTGCTGGTCGCGGGGATGCGAGTGGGCCAGCGGGACAAGCTGATCGACGCCGGCATCACCACGGTGCCCGAGCTGGCCCGGCATACCGGCCCCGTGCCGGACATTTCGCCCGGAGCTCTCGGCAAGCTGACCGCCCAGGCGAGACTCCAAGTCCGCCAGCGCGAAAGCGGCACGCCACTTTTCGAGATCGTCGATCCGCAGCCGCTGACGCTGCTGCCCGAGCCTGACCCGGGCGATCTGTTCTTCGACTTCGAGGGCGACCCGCTGTGGACGCTCGACGGGCGGGAATGGGGTCTGGAATACCTGTTCGGCGTCCTGGAAGCCGGGCCGTCCGGCACCTTTCGCCCGCTGTGGGCGCACAACCGGGTGGACGAACGTAAGGCCCTGGCCGAATTCCTGGCGATGGTCGCCAAGCGCCGCAGGCGCCGGCCGAACATGCACATCTACCATTACGCGCCCTACGAAAAGACGGCGTTGCTGCGGCTCGCCGGCCGCTACGGAGTCGGCGAGGACCAAGTCGACGAACTGCTGCGCAGCGGAACGCTGGTCGACCTCTACCCCTTGGTGCGCAAGAGCATTCGCGTGGGCGCGGAGTCGTTCAGCCTCAAGGCGCTCGAACCGCTTTACATGGGAGCGCAGCTGCGGGCCGGTGACGTCACGACGGCCACCGGTTCGATCACCTCCTACGCCCGGTACTGCGAACTGCGGGCCGACGGCCGCAGCGACGAGGCCGCGTCGGTGCTCAAGGAGATCGAGGACTACAACCACTACGACTGCCGATCGACCCAGGAGCTACGGAACTGGTTGATGTTGCGCGCCTACGAATCCGGGGTCCTGCCGATCGGCGCCCAGCCCGTGCGGGGCGGCAACACCGTCGAGGACCGTGACCAGCTCGCGACGACGTTGTCGAGGTTCACCGGTGACGCCGCCGCCGGCGGGCGCACGCCCGAGCAGACGGCCGTGGCGCTGCTCGCCGCGGCGCGCGGCTACCACCGGCGCGAGGACAAACCGTTCTGGTGGGCACACTTTGACCGGTTGAACTTCCCCGTCGAGGAGTGGGCGGACGACACCGACGTCTTCATCGCCGAGCACGCGTCGGTCAGCGTCGATTGGAACATCCCGCCCCGCGCACGCAAGGCGCAGCGACGGGTGCGACTGCGCGGCGAGCTGGCACGCGGCGAACTGCTGACCGACGTCTTCGCGCTCTACGACCCCCCGGCCCCACCCGGCATGTCCGACGATCCCGACCGGCGGGCGGCCGGACGCGCCACGGTGATCGAGGCCGACGATCCGGCCCTGCCCACCGAGGTGACCATCGTTGAGCGAGTAGGCAACGACGGCAAGCCATTTCACGAACTCCCGTTCGCCCTCACCCCGGGCCCGCCGATTCCGACGACCGCGCTGCGGGAGTCGATCGAAGCCACGGCCACCGCCGTGGCGGCCGGTCTGCCGCAGCTGCCGCGCAGCGCCGTCGTCGACATCCTGCTGCGCCGGGCGCCCCGCACACGAAGCGGCAACGCGCTGCCGCGTGGCGCCGACACCGCGGCCGACATCACCGCGGCACTGCTGGACCTGGACTCGTCGTACCTGGCGGTGCACGGGCCGCCGGGCACCGGCAAGACGCACACCGCCGCCCGCGTCGTGCAGCGGCTGGCGACCGACCATGGCTGGCGCATCGGCGTGGTGGCGCAATCGCATGCCACCGTGGAGAACCTGTTGGACTGCGTCGTCGACACCGGGCTGGACCCGGCGCGGGTCGCAAAGAAACGCAACGAGCACGGCGCCCCGCGCTGGCAGGAGATCGATGGCAGCGCCTACGCCGCGTTCATCGCCGGCACCGCGGGGTGCGTGGTGGGCGGCACGGCGTGGGATTTCGCCAACACCAACCGGATACCGCCGGACAGCCTCGACCTGTTGGTGATCGACGAGGCGGGCCAGTTCTGCTTGGCCAACACCATCGCGGTCGCCCCGGCGGCCGCCAACCTGTTGTTGCTCGGCGACCCCCAGCAGCTGCCGCAGGTCAGCCAGGGAACCCATCCCGACCCGGTCGACACCTCGGCGCTCGACTGGCTGGTGGACGGTCAGCGCACCCTGCCGGACCAGCGCGGCTACTTCCTGGACCGCTCGTACCGCATGCATCCGGCGGTCTGCGCCGCCGTCTCCGCGCTGTCCTACGAGGGCAGGCTCCATTCCCACGAATGCACCGCCGCCCGAAGGCTTTCCGGATACCCGCCCGGCGTTCGAACGCTCACCGTCGGGCATCACGGCAACTCGACGGAGAGCCCGGAGGAGGCCGAGGCGATCGCCACTGAGATCGATCGGCTGCTGAGCACGCCGTGGACGGACGAACACGGCACGCGGCCCCTGACCGCCTCCGACGTGTTGGTGCTGGCGCCCTACAACGCGCAGGTGGCGCTGCTGCGTCAACGGCTGACCGCCGCCGGGCTCGGCGGAATCCGGGTCGGCACGGTCGACAAGTTCCAGGGCGGGCAGGCGCCGGTGGTGTTCATGTCGATGACGGCCTCCTCCGCGGACGTGGTACCGCGGGGAATCTCGTTCCTGCTCAACAGGAACCGGCTCAATGTGGCCATCAGCCGGGCCCAGTATGCGGCCGTTATCGTGCGCTCGGCGTCACTGACCGAATACCTGCCCACCGCCCCCGCGGGCCTGATCGACTTGGGCGCGTTCCTGGCGCTGACCGAGCCGGTCTGACCGCGGTCCCGGCCCACACCTAGGTGCCGGACGAATGGCGGCCGTAGCCGGTCGGGTTGTCGTCGGGATCGCGGCGGTGACGCTGACCTCGCGTCGAGCCGTTGGGCGGGCGTTCCGCGGGAGGGGCCGCCCCCTCGCGCGGCGCAGACCGGTAGGCGCGTGCCGACAGCTCGGTGACCGGACGGAAGCGCTGACGGGTGTCGACATGAGAGCCGTTGTGCGCGAACCCAATTGGTCCGCTATGCGGAACTGGGTCGCCGCGCGGACTGGTACGCACGTCGGCGGGCGCCCGGCGCGTGCGGGCGGCCCGATCGGCGGCCGGCCCGGACCGGCTTTCGGCCCCGTACGCCGCGCGCGGTGGGGCCTCGGGTTCGGGTTCGGGTTCGGGTTCGCGCACGAGGATGCATTCGACGTAGTCGTCGTCGTCATAGTCGTCGTCGAACATGTCGCCCGCTTCGGGCGGACCGCCGGCCGTGGCCGACGGTGCGAAGCCCACCAGGAAGAGGGCGGCCACGATCCCGAACAGCGCGATGAACGCGGGCAGCAGCACGGATTGCGACATGGCGGCCGCGAACGGGTCGCGCAGGAATTCGGGCAGTTGCAGCGTGGCGGGCTCCTCGCCGCCGGGGCCGGCGGACGGCTGCGGCGGCATCTCGGCGCCGATCCGCGCCGTCATGAACGCGGCCATGCCGGCGCTTCCGAGCACCGCGCCGAGCTGGCGGACGGAGTTGTACACGGCCGAGCCCGCGCCGGCCAGGCGCGGTGGCAGGTTGCGCGTCGCGGTGGCGGTCAGCGGCGACCACACGAACGCCATCCCGACGCCCGTCGCGAAGAACGGCAGCACCAGCCGCCAGATCGGGGTCGCCGGGGACATCTCGAAGGTGAGCCAGGTCAGCGCGATCGCCAGCACCGAGAATCCGAAACCGAGGACCGGCCGGGGGTGGTATTTGTCCACCATCCTGCCGACGAACGGAGCGAACACGCCGTTGGCGACCGCCATCGGCGCTATCAGCAGAGCCGAACGCGTCGGCGACAGCCCGCACACGGCCTGCGCATAGAACGTCAGGGGCAGCATCATCGCCGTCGCCGCGAACGAGACGATGGCCACCCCGACGTTGCACAGGCCGAAGTCGCGGTCGCCGAAGATCGCCAGGGGAATCAGCGGCTCGTCGGTGTTCATCGACTGCCAGAACACGAACACCGTCATGAACCCGATGCCGGCGACGATCATCGCCCAGATCCAGGGTTCCCAGTGCGCGGCCTGGCCCTGTTGCAGCCCGAACACGATCAGGAACATCCCCAGCCCGGACAGCGCGACGCCGACCAGGTCGAACCGGTGCGACTGAGTGGGCAACACCGGGACGAGCCAGTACGCCAGCGCGAGCCCCAGCACGCCGATCGGGACGTTGACGAAGAAGATCCACTGCCACCCCAGCCCGTCGACGAGCACGCCGCCGGCCAGCGGGCCTACCAGGCTGGCCACCCCCGCGGTGGCGCCCCACAGGCTGACCGCGACGCCGCGCCGCTCCGGCGGGAAGATCCGGGTGATGGTCGACAAGGTCTGCGGGGTGAGCACCCCGGCGCCGACACCCTGGACGACTCGGGCGGCGATCAGCATGGCGGCGCTGCCCGACAGCCCGCACCACACCGACGCGACGGTGAACACCACCAGACCGATCAGGTAGAGGTTCTTGGTGCCGAATCGGTCACCGAGTCGCCCGGCCACCAGCAACACGACCGCGTAACCGAGCAGGTAGGCGCTGGTCACCCAGACCACGGTGTCGTAGCCGATGTGCAGCCTGGTCATGATCGTCGGGTTCGCGACGGCGACGATGGTCGAGTCGACCATGATCATGAAGAAGCCGATCATCATCGCCCAGAGCGCGTTCCAGGGCTTCCGGGACTGCGGCGAGTTCTGGGTGAGCAGGTTCCAGCGGTTGGTGACGTGAGCCGGGTCCGGCGCCGCGCGCCGGGTTCCCCCGGACGACGGAGGCGTCGCCGTGGTCATCTACCCACCTCGTTTCCGCTCCCGACGTTGCGTGCCCGCGCGGCGCCTGTCTGGTTGACCGGCCCGCCCGTCACGACGTCCAGCCTGCATTATTGCCGCTGCGGCGATCGGGGGCAGGCACGGACCCGATCCGGGGTACACGAGGCGAAGGTTCGTGTTCGGCCGGTGTTGCGGTGCGGGCAGGTTAGCCTGGTAAGACGCCATTTGCAGGAGAGGCAAGATGCGGGCCCGACGGAAGCGGTCTTCGAACCGGTTTTTCAGCATGTCGCACGCGGATCAGGCGCCGCCCACCGACGGCAGGCCCAAGGCATCCGCGCGGGCATTGGCCCAGGTCATCGAGCGAAGTTCGCGGATCCAGGGCCCGGCGGCCGAGGCGTATGTGGCCCGGCTGCGCAACGCGCACCCGAGCAGCGGCCCGGCCGACGTCCTCGCCAAGCTGCAGAAGCGCTACGTGGGCATGGTGACGGCCAGCGGCATGGCGGTGGGGGCCGCGGCGACCATCCCCGGCATCGGCACGTTGAGCGCGTTGTCGGCCGCCGCGGCGGAGACGGTGACGTTCCTGGAGGCCACCGCGTTCTTCGTGCTGGCGGTCGCCGTGGTGTACGACATCCCCGCCGACCACCGGGAACTGCGCCGGGCCCTGGTGCTGTCCGTGCTGGTCGGCGATAACAGCAAGGACGCGGTCGCCCAGCTGTTCGGCCCGGCCCGCACCAATGGCGGGTGGATTTCCGAAAGCGTGGCCGCCGTGCCGCTGTCCTCGATGTCGCGGCTGAACTCGCGGTTGCTCAAGTCGTGGGTCAGGCGGTACACACTGCGACGCGGTGCCCTGATGTTCGGCAAGCTGCTGCCGGTGGGGATCGGGATCGTCGTCGGGGCGCTGGGCAACTATTTCGCCGGCAAGAAGATCGTCCGCAACGCCGACCGGGCGTTCGGCACCCCGCCGGCGCGCTGGCCACGCGCGCTGCACCTGGTGCCGCCGTTCCCCGAAGCCGGCTGACGGGCGGCTGTCCCTGCCACCCCCGTCTCCCTGGCGAATCGCTGGCGAAAGGTTAGCCTTTATAGGGCGGAAACGTTGAGCACCGACACTGGTGTGAGGTGCTCCACACTCCGGGGTCGACAAATGCACAGGCGCTGCGCACCAGCTGCTTAAAGCGCTTGCAGGACAGAGGAATTGAGGCGAACGGCGGTCGTGAGCAACATAAGTTCACCATTCGGGCAAAACGAGTGGCTGGTCGAGGAGATGTACCGCAAGTTCCGCGATGACCCCTCGTCGGTCGATCCGAGCTGGCATGAGTTCCTGGTCGACTACAACCCCGAGCCGACCGGCGAATCGCCCTCGAGCGCGGCGGGCAGCGGTGACGGCCAGGCCGCGCCCAGCGCCCCGCAAGCACAGCCCGCGCCGTCCACGCAGACCGCGGCGCCGGCCAAGCCCGCCGGCAACGGCGCCACCGGCGCCCCCACGGCAGCCCCGGCCAAACCCAAGGCCCCGACTCCGCCACCGGCCGAAGGCGACGAGCTGCAAACCCTGCGCGGCGCCGCGGCCGCCGTCGTCAAGAACATGTCCGCCTCGCTGGATGTCCCGACCGCCACCAGCGTCCGCGCCGTCCCGGCCAAGCTGCTCATCGACAACCGGATCGTCATCAACAACCAGCTCAAGCGCACCCGTGGCGGCAAGATCTCCTTCACCCATCTGCTGGGCTACGCACTGGTGCAGGCGATCAAGCAGTTCCCGAACATGAATCGGCACTACGCCGAGATCGACGGCAAACCGACCGCGGTCACCCCGGCGCACACCAACCTGGGCCTGGCCATCGACCTACAGGGCAAGGACGGCAAGCGTTCCCTGGTGGTGGCCGGCATCAAGGGCTGCGAAACCATGCGGTTCGCGCAGTTCGTCGCCGCCTACGAGGACATCGTGCGGCGGGCCAGGGACGGCAAGCTGACCGCCGAAGACTTTGCGGGCGTGACGATTTCGCTGACCAACCCCGGTACCATCGGCACGGTGCACTCGGTGCCGCGGCTGATGAGCGGCCAGGGCGCCATCATCGGTGTCGGCGCCATGGAGTACCCCGCCGAGTTCCAGGGCGCCAGTGAGGAACGCATCGCCGAGCTGGGGATCGGCAAGCTGATCACGCTGACCTCGACGTACGACCACCGGATCATCCAGGGCGCGGAATCCGGCGACTTCCTGCGGACCATCCACGAGATGCTGCTGTCGGACACGTTCTGGGACGACATCTTCCGCGAACTGGGCAACCCGTACCTGCCGGTGCGGTGGAGCACCGACAACCCGGACTCGATCGTCGACAAGAACGCCCGGGTGATGGAGTTGATCGCGGCCTACCGCAACCGCGGCCACCTGATGGCTGACATCGACCCGCTGCGGATGGACGGCAGCCGATTCCGCAGCCACCCCGACCTCGAGATCCTCAACCACGGCCTGACGCTGTGGGACCTCGACCGGGTGTTCAAGGTCAACGGCTTCGCCGGTTGCGAGTACAAGAAGCTGCGCGACGTGCTGGGCCTGCTGCGCGACGCCTACTGCCGGCACATCGGCGTGGAATACACCCACATCCTCGAGCCCACACAACAGGAGTGGCTGCAGCAGCGCGTCGAGACCAAACACGTCAAGCCGACGGTGGCCGAGCAGAAGTTCATCCTGAGCAAGCTGAACGCCGCCGAGGCCTTCGAGACCTTCCTGCAGACCAAATACGTTGGCCAAAAACGGTTTTCGCTCGAAGGTGCGGAAAGCGTGATCCCGATGATGGACGCGGCGATCGACCAGTGCGCCGAGCACGGCCTCGACGAGGTGGTCATCGCGATGCCGCACCGCGGGCGCCTCAACGTGCTGGCCAACATCGTCGGCAAACCGTACTCGCAGATCTTCAGCGAGTTCGAGGGCAACCTCAATCCGTCGCAGGCCCATGGTTCCGGTGACGTCAAGTACCACCTCGGCGCCACCGGCGTCTACCTGCAGATGTTCGGCGACAACGACATTCAGGTGTCGTTGACCGCCAACCCGTCGCACCTGGAAGCCGTGGACCCGGTGCTGGAGGGCCTGGTCCGGGCCAAGCAGGACCTGCTCAACCGGGGCGCCCACGACGACGGTGACGAGAAGGCCTTCTCGGTGGTGCCGATGATGCTGCACGGTGACGCCGCCTTCGCCGGTCAGGGCGTGGTCGCCGAGACGCTCAACATGGCGAATCTGCCCGGTTACCGGGTCGGCGGCACCATCCACATCATCGTCAACAATCAGATCGGCTTCACCACCGCGCCGGAGTATTCGCGGTCCAGCGAGTACTGCACCGACGTCGCGAAGATGATCGGGGCGCCGATCTTCCACGTCAACGGCGACGACCCCGAGGCGTGCGTATGGGTGGCGAAGCTGGCGGTGGACTTCCGGCAGAAGTTCAAGAAGGACGTCGTCATCGACATGCTGTGCTACCGCAAGCGCGGCCACAACGAGGGCGACGACCCGTCGATGACCAACCCGGCCATGTACGACGTCGTGGACACCAAGCGCGGGGTCCGCAAGAGCTACACCGAGGCCTTGATCGGCCGCGGCGACATCTCGCTGAAGGAGGCCGAGGACGCGCTGCGCGACTACCAGGGCCAGCTGGAGCGGGTGTTCAACGAGGTCCGGGACCTGGAGAAGCACGGTGTGCAGCCCAGCGCATCGGTCGAGGCCGACCAGATGCTTCCCGCGGGCCTGGCCACGGCGGTGGACAAGGCGTTGCTGTCCCGGATCGGGGACGCGTTCCTCGCCCTGCCCGAGGGCTTCGCCGCGCACCCGCGGGTGCAGCCGGTGCTGGAAAAGCGCCGGGAGATGGCCTACGAAGGCAAGATCGACTGGGCCTTCGGCGAACTGCTGGCCCTGGGGTCGCTGGTGGCCGAGGGCAAGCTGGTCCGGCTGTCGGGCCAGGACACCCGGCGCGGCACCTTCTCCCAGCGGCACTCGGTGATCATCGACCGGCACACCGGCGAAGAGTTCACCCCGCTGCAACTGCTCGCGACGAACCCCGACGGCACGCCCACCGGCGGCAAGTTCCTGGTGTATGACTCACCGCTGTCGGAGTACGCCGCCGTCGGCTTCGAATACGGCTACACCGTGGGCAACCCGGACGCCCTGGTGCTGTGGGAGGCGCAGTTCGGCGACTTCGTCAACGGCGCCCAGTCGATCATCGACGAGTTCATCAGCTCGGGTGAGGCCAAGTGGGGTCAGCTGTCCAACGTGGTGCTGTTGCTGCCGCACGGCCACGAAGGTCAGGGCCCCGACCACACCTCGGGCCGCATCGAACGCTTCCTGCAGCTGTGGGCGGAGGGGTCGATGACGATCGCGATGCCCTCGACGCCGTCCAACTATTTCCACCTGTTGCGCAGGCACGCCCTTGACGGCGTGCAGCGGCCGCTGATCGTCTTCACGCCGAAGTCGATGCTGCGCAACAAGGCCGCCGTCAGCGACGTCAGGGACTTCACCGAGATCAAGTTCCGCTCGGTGCTCGAAGAGCCGACCTACGAAGACGGCATCGGGGACCGGGGCAAGGTCAGGCGGATCCTGCTGACCAGCGGGAAGATCTACTACGAGCTGGTCGCGCGCAAGGCCAAGGACAACCGCGACGACGTCGCGATCGTGCGCATCGAGCAACTCGCCCCGCTGCCCAAGCGCCGGCTCAACGAGACGCTGGACCGCTACCCGAGCGTCGAGGAGTTCTTCTGGGTGCAGGAGGAGCCGGCCAACCAGGGCGCGTGGCCGCGGTTCGGCCTCGAGCTGCCGGAGCTGCTGCCCGACAAGCTGACCGGGCTCAAGCGGATCTCGCGCCGCGCCATGTCCGCCCCGTCGTCCGGCTCGTCGAAGGTGCACGCGGTCGAGCAGCAGGAGATCCTCGACACGGCGTTCCGCTGATCGCATTGCCCCACCCGCCGATATCGGGGACTCCCGGTACCGGCTAGCCTCGACGCAAACGGGGCCGACAAGGAAGGGTGCTCATGCAAGGGTTCGCCGGCAAGGTCGCCGTGGTGACGGGCGCGGGTTCGGGTATCGGGCGAGCGCTGGCCGTCGAGCTGGCCCGCTCGGGCGCCAAGGTTGCCATCAGCGACGTCGACGTCGAGGGCCTGGCCGAGACCGAGGCCCAGCTGAAGGCGATCGGAGCCGAGGTCAAGGCCGACCGTCTCGACGTGACCGAGCGTGAGGCGTTTCTGGCCTACGCCGACGCGGTCCGCGAGCACTTCGGCAAGGTGAACCAGATCTACAACAACGCGGGCATCGCCTTCACCGGCGACGTCGAGGTCAGCCAGTTCAAGGACATCGAACGGGTGATGGACGTCGACTTCTGGGGCGTGGTCAACGGCACCAAGGCGTTCCTCCCCCACCTGATCGCGTCCGGCGACGGGCACGTCATCAACGTCTCCAGCGTGTTCGGGCTTTTCTCCGTGCCCGGGCAGGCGGCCTACAACTCGGCGAAGTTCGCGGTCCGGGGCTTCACCGAGGCGCTGCGACAGGAAATGGCGGCGACCGGCCGCCCGGTCGCGGTGACCACGGTGCACCCCGGCGGCATCAAGACCGCGATCGCCCGCAACGCCACCGCCGCCGAAGGGCTCGACCAGGCCCAGCTGGCCAGCCTGTTCGACAAACGGCTGGCCAAGACCAGCCCCCAACGAGCCGCGCAGATCATCCTGGAGGCGGTGCGCAAGAAGAAGGCCCGGGTGCTGGTCGGCACGGACGCCAAGGTGCTGGACGCCTTGGTGCGGCTGACGGGCCCCGGATACCAGCAGCTGTTCGGCCCCGTCATGGGCCGGTTGATGCCCAAGCAGTGAGGGAATTCATAGCGTTGCTCGCCGGTAGCCGATAGCCTGGCGCAGCACGCCGCCACGAGGGAGTACCGCATGCATGGGTTTGCCGGCAAGGTCGCCGTGGTTACCGGCGCGGGTTCGGGGATCGGCCAGGCGTTGGCCCTCGAACTCGGCCGCGCGGGCGCCAACCTGGCGATCAGCGACGTGGACACCGCGGGGCTGGCGGAAACCGAGGCCCAGCTGAAGGCCATCGGCGCAGCGGTCAAGGCCGACCGCCTCGACGTCACCGAGCGCGAGGAGTTCCTGGCCTACGCCGACGCCGTCCGCGAGCACTTCGGCAAGGTGAACCAGGTCTACAACAACGCCGGCATCACGTTCGTCGGGTCCATCGAAGACAGCCAGTTCAAGGACATCGAACGCGTCATGGACGTGGACTACTGGGGCGTCGTCAACGGCACCAAGGCCTTCCTCCCGCACCTGATCGACTCCGGCGACGGCCACGTCATCAACATCTCGAGCGCGCTCGGCCTGTTCTCGGCGCCCGGGCAGGCGGCGTACGTGTCGGCCAAGTTCGCCGTCCGGGGCTTCACCGAGGCGCTGCGGCTGGAGATGGTGCGGGCCGGCCACCCGGTGCGGGTGACGACGGTCCACCCCGGCGGCGTGAAGACGGGCTTTGCCCGCAACGCCATCTTCGCCGACGGGCTCGACCAGGATGGCCTGGCGGAACTGTTCGAGGAACACCAGGCCAAGACCACACCGCAACGGGCGGCCCAGCTCATCGTCGCGGGCGTGCGCAAGAACAAGGCTCGCGTGCTGGTCGGACCCGACGTCAAGGCCATGGACCTGGTGGTGCGGCTGACGGGTTCGGAACCCGAGCGGCTACTGGGCGGGCCCGTCATGCGCCGGGTGAAGGACGTCGTGACCCGGTTGCTGCCGAAACGCTAGACGCTCACCGGCCCAGCGGGTGCTCCGCCAGCCACCCGCCGGCCACCGCCTGGGGATCGGTTCCCGCGGCCACCTGCCGCCGCATGTCGACCAGGGCCGCGGTGTCCAGCACTCCGGCGACTTCGTTGATGGCCAGCAGTTGACGATCGCTCAGCGCGTTGCGGCGATACAGCGGCACCACGTTCTCGGCCCGGACGAGTGCGGGCTTGCCATCGGCCAGCGCGACCAGATCGGCGGGCAGGCCGGGGTCGGCGGTGGTCGTCCACCCCGCGGTCAGCTGCCCGGCCCGCACCGCGGCGAACATCGTTGTCTCGTCGGGGAATTCGCTCGGGGCGGGAAGCCGGCAGGTGCCGACCGCCGACGGAGCCGGACGCCCAGTGACGGCGCCGACGGCCAAGCCGGCGCAATGCTTGAGCAGCGTGCTCAGGTCCGCGCTGACATCGCTGCCACCCCACGACTTGGCGGTGGAGCCCGTCACCAGCAGCACGGGCTTGTCTTCCGCGGCCGTCGTATAGTCACCCGCGGCGACCCCTTCCGGGAGCGCGGCCACCATCGCGCGATACACCTCCGCGTCCGACATCGCCACCGCGCCGGGCTGCAGGCTCTGCAGCTTGCGGCCGGTCAGGGCGGGCACGACGGTGAACGCGCCCGAGTCCAGGCGCGCCATCGGATCGTCGGCGGTCTCGGCGCGCGCCGCGAAACCGTAGGAGCGCAAGGCGGCCACATAGACACCGGCCAGCAGCGACGACTCGGGATCCGCCGCGGAGCCGACCACCAGTTCCGGACGGGCGCGGTGGTCGCCGCTATCGGTGCCGCAGCCGGCCACAACCAGTAAGGCGGCGAGCAGCGGCACCGCCAGCCAGCCGGTTCTCACCCCGCGATGTCGACGGGGTCCGCGGCCAGGGCCACCGCCGTGGCGACCGCGTCCCCGACGCGCAGGTCCAGCGGGCTGGGCACGATCCGGTCGAACGCCAGGTCATCACTGACGACCGAGAAGATCGCTTCGGCCGCGGCAACCATCATCTTTTCGGTGATCCGGCGCGCCCCCGCGTCGAGCGCCCCGCGGAACACGCCGGGGAAGGCCAGCACGTTGTTGATCTGGTTCGGGAAGTCGCTGCGGCCGGTGGCCACCACCGCCGCGTACCTCGCCGCGACCTGCGGGTGGATCTCCGGGTCGGGGTTGGACAGCGCGAAAACGATCCCATCGGGCGCCATGGTCGCGATCATCTCCTCGGGCACCACACCACCCGACACCCCGAGGAACAGGTCGGCGCCGCGCAGCGCCTCCGCCATGCTGCCCGTGAGACCGTCGGGGTTGGTGCGCTGCGCCAAGACGCTTTTCACGCTGTTCATGTCGTCGCGCCCGGTGTGCAGAATTCCGCGCGAGTCAAGCACGGTGATGTCGGAAACACCCATCGCCAGAAGGAGATTCGTGCACGCCACGCCCGCGGCGCCGGCGCCGGAAACCACCACGCGCAGCGACGTCATGTCCCGGCCGAGCAACTTGGTGGCGCCCATCAGGGCGGCCAGTGCGACGATCGCCGTGCCGTGTTGGTCGTCGTGCATCACCGGGCAGTCCAGCGCTTCGATGACGCGGCGCTCGATCTCGAAGCAGCGGGGCGCGGAAATGTCCTCGAGGTTGACGGCGCCGAACGTCGGGCGCAGACGCACCAGGGTTTCGACGATCTCGTCGGGGTCCTTGGTGTCCAGCACGATCGGGATCGCGTTCAGCCCGCCGTACGCCCGGAACAGGGCGCACTTACCCTCCATCACCGGCAGCGAGGCCGCGGGGCCGATGTCACCCAGGCCCAGCACAGCGCTGCCGTCGCTGACGACGGCGACCAGCCGGTTCGCCCACGTGTAGCGGGCGGCCTGGGTCGGATCGGCGGCGATCGCGCGGCTGACCTGCGCCACGCCCGGGGTATAGGCGATCGACAGGGCGCGCCGGGTGTCGACCGGGGCCGTCGGGCCTACGGAGAGCTTGCCGCCTACGTGTGCCTCGAAGATCTCCGCGTCGGTGATCGCGCTGTGTTCGGCGCGCGTCTGTATCGATTCAACCAATTCGGACACGCGCTTCAGGGTACTGACTACCCATTAGTAGGCCTAATTGGTGACGTGCGTCTCAGTGCACCCCGGCGCCCGATCAGATGAGGCCGAGCTCGGTGACCGCGTTGCGCTCGTCGACCAGCTCGGCGGTCGTCTTGTCGATCCGGCCGCGGGAGAACTCGTCGACCTCCAGACCTTGCACGATCGACCAGTCGCCGTCCTTGGTGGTCACCGGGAACGACGACACGATTCCCTCGGGCACGCCGTAGGAGCCGTCGGAGAAGACCGCCATGGAAACCCAGTCACCGTCCGGGCTGCCCAGCAGCCAGGATCGGGCGGCGTCGATGGTCGCCGACGCGGCGGAGGCGGCCGAGGAGGCGCCGCGCGCGTCGATGATCGCCGCACCGCGCTTGGCCACGGTCGGGATGAAGTCGTTCTCGATCCAGTTCTGGTCGTTGACCACCTCGGCGGCGTTCTTGCCGTTGATCTCGGCGTGGAAGATGTCGGGGTACTGGGTGGCCGAGTGGTTGCCCCAGATGGTCATCTTCTTGATGTCGGTGACCTTGGCGCCGGTCTTCTTGGCCAGCTGCGAGATGGCCCGGTTGTGGTCCAGACGGGTCAGCGCCGAGAACCGCTCCTTCGGGATGTCGGGCGCGTTGCTCAGCGCGATCAGCGCGTTGGTGTTGGCGGGGTTGCCGGTCACGCCGATGCGGACGTCGTCGGCGGCCACCGAGTTCAGTGCCTTGCCCTGCGCGGTGAAGATCGCGCCGTTGGCTTCCAGCAGGTCGCTGCGCTCCATGCCCGGGCCGCGCGGGCGGGCGCCCACGAGCAGGGCCAGGTTCACGCCGTCGAAGATCTTGTTGGGGTCCGCGCCGATTTCGACGCCCGACAGCAGCGGAAACGCGCAGTCGTCGAGTTCCATCACGACGCCCTCCAGCGCCTTGAGCGCCGGCTCGATCTCGAGCAGACGCAGCTCGATCGGGCGGTCGGGGCCCAGCAGTGAACCGCTCGCCAGGCGGAACAACAGGCTGTAGCCGATCTGGCCGGCGGCACCGGTGACGGCAACCTTGAGTGGACTTGCGCTCACGTCGAATTACTCCTTGTGGAGATGGTCATGCAGATTCGGTCTCGGCTCGAAACTAGCGCACCCTTCCCGGCCGCCAACCTCCGGTCCATGGGCCGGGCCCGTCCCACGCGGCCGGATCGCCGCGCCTCGGGCAGCCGGGACGCGTAGCATGGAGCACCGCCGGTCAGACCTGCGCAGCGATCGGAGGTGGATGTGTTCCAGGGTTTCGACGCCTTGCCGGAAGCGCTTCGTCCACTCGCGCACGAGCCCCGTCCGACGCCTCCAGTTCCCCAACCGCCGTCCCCCAACGAGACGTTGGTCGATTGCGCCGTCTACGCCGAAGGTCACAGGCTGCCGGGGACATTCAGCTACGCCGCGGCGCGGGACAAAGTGCACCAGATCGAAATGCTCGGCCACGAGGCGTTCGTGTGGGTCGGCCTGCGCGAACCCGACCACACCGAGATGCAGGAAGTCGCCGACCTTTTCGGGATGCACCCGCTTGCCGTCGAGGACGCCGTGTGCGCACACCAGCGGCCGAAGCTGGAGCGCTATGACGAGACCCTGTTCCTCGTGCTGAAGACGGTCAACTACGTCCCACACGAATCGGTGGCCCAGGCCCGCCAGATCGTCGAAACCGGCGAGGTCATGGTCTTCGTCGGAAAGGATTTCGTGGTCACCGTCCGCCACGGCGAACACGGCGGGCTGTCCGAGGTGCGCAAGCGGATGGAGGCCGACCCCGAGCAACTGCGGCTCGGTCCGTACGCGGTGATGCACGCCATCGCGCACGAGGTGGTGAACCACTACCTCGTGGTCAGTCATCTGGTCGAATCGGACATCGACGCCATCGAGGAGGTGGCGTTCGCGCCGGGCCGCAAGATCGACGTCGAACCGATCTATCTGCTCAAGCGTGAGGTCGTCGAACTTCGCCGGTGCGTCAACCCGTTATCCGGCGCGTTCCACCGCATCCAGGTGGAGAACAAGGACCTCATCGCCAAGGAGGTGCGGCGTTACCTGCGGGACCTCGCCGACCACCATTCCGAGGCCGCCGACCACATCGCCAGCTACGACGACATGCTCAACTCGCTGATCCAGGCGGCACTGGCCCGCGTCGGGATGCAGCAGAACAACGACATGCGCAAGATGGCGGCCTGGGCCGGTATTTTGGCGGTCCCCACCATGGTCGCCGCCATCTACGGCATGAACTTCCATTTCATGCCCGAGTTGAACTGGACGTGGGGATACCCGGGGGTCATGGCGGCGATGACGCTGACCTGTCTCGTGCTTTATTTCCAGTTCCGGCGCAACAACTGGCTCTAGCGCGGCGGGCCTGTTCGTCAATCGGGTTGCGCGGCGGGACGATTCGGGTTCAGCACGTCGACGCCGTCGTTCACCCACGCCTGCCGCATGGCTTCGGCGCCCTTCAACCGCACCCACGCCGCCTCGGTTGCGGTGATGGGCGTGGCCAACAGGAACTGCACCGGATCACGCGGCGGTTCCAGCGGCAGATCCTCGATGTCGCTCGGGCCCAATAACACCGCGGTGAACGGGACCCGCCCACTCGGCCACGCCCACAACGGGGACCCGAGGTCGACCAACGCGTCGGCGGCCAGCACCAGACCCTCGACGGCCGGCGTCGCCGCCAGCACCGCCAGGCTGCGGGCGATACCGGCGACCGGTCCCGGATCGCGCAGGCGCAGAACGACTTCGGCGCGCGGGCCGCGCGTCTGGTCATCGATGATCTGCGCCGGGTCGGTCATCGGATACCGCGAACACCCCAGTGACACGTAATGCATCAACCCGTCGCTCCCGCGGAAACGCAGCACCTCGATCGGTTCGGTGCCCAGGAAGGTGACGCTCGCCGAATCGGGCTGGACGTCGGCGAAGTGGCGGTGCAGGTGAGCGCGCACCTGGTCCAGGATTGGCGTCACCGCTCCGCAGACGCCGTCAGGTTCGCGCCGGAACGGGCGTCGAAGACGGCGAGCTTCGTGGTGTCGAACGCCAGCTCGATAAGCTGCCCGATCGCCGCTTTGGATCCCGCGGGAACCCTTGCCACGAACTGGTTTTCGTGCGCATCGGCCTCGGCGGCCAGCTCGTCGAGCTGGGCCGAGCGCGCCGCCCACCCCGCGGTGGAGAAGTACACGAACTTGTCGGCGCCCAGCGACTCGACCAGGTCGACCTTCACCTCGAAGGTCAGCGCCCTGATGCGCTGATACCCGTCGATCAGCGCGGCGTCCTGCAGGTGCTCGGGCCGCACCCCGACGATGACGTTCTCCGGCGCCGGGTGCTGCGCGATCATCTGCTGGACTTCCGGTGAGAGCATCACTTCCCCGAAGGGCAGGGTCAGGCCTACGGCCGTCATCGTGGCGGGGAAGAAGTTCATGGCCGGCGAGCCGATGAACCCCGCGACGAACAGGTTGGCCGGATGCTCGTAGAGCTCGTCGGGGGTACCGATCTGCTGGGCGACCCCACCGTGCATCACCACCACCCGGTCGCCCAGCGTCATCGCCTCGGTCTGGTCGTGGGTGACGTAGACGGTCGTGGTGCCCAGCCTCTTCTGCAGGCGGGCGATCTCGCCGCGCATCTGGACCCGGAGCTTGGCGTCCAGGTTGGACAGCGGTTCGTCCATCAGGAAGGCCTTGGGGTGGCGCACGATCGCCCGGCCCATCGCGACCCGCTGGCGCTGGCCGCCCGACAACTGGGAGGGCTTGCGGTCGAGCAGTTCCGTCAGGTCAAGGGTTTTGGCGGTCTCCTCCACCTTCTGGGCGATCTCCGCCTTGTTCATCTTCGCCAGCGTCAGCGGGAACGCGATGTTCTGTCGCACGGTCATGTGCGGGTAGAGCGCGTACGACTGGAAGACCATCGCGATGTCGCGGTCCTTGGGCGGCTTCTCGTTCACCCGCTCGCCGCCGATGCGCAGCTCCCCCGACGAGATGTCCTCAAGGCCGGCAATCATGTTCAGTGTCGTCGTCTTGCCGCAGCCCGAGGGCCCGACCAGAATCAGGAATTCGCCGTCGGCGATGGTGACGCTGAGGTCCTGCACCGCCGTGGCGCCGTCCGGGAAGCTCTTGCTGACATGGTCCAGCACAATCTCGGCCATCGCGCTATCCCTTCACCGCGCCAGAGGTCAACCCGGCGATGATTCGTCGTTGGAAGATTAAAACAAAACCGATGATCGGGACCGTGATCACGACGGCACCGGCCGCGATCGATCCGGTGGGCTCCTCGAATTGTGAACTGCCACCGAAGTTCGCGATGGCCACCGGCGCGGTGATCGCGGCCTTGGTGGCGGTGAGCGAGAGGGCCAGCAGCAGGTCGTTCCAGGCGAAGATGAACACCAGGATGGCCGCGGTCACCACCCCGGGTGCCGCCAGCGGGACGATCACTTTGCGGAACGCCTGGGCGGGCGTGGCGCCGTCCATTTTGGCCGCCTTCTCCAGATCCCAGGGAATCTCCCGGAAAAACGCCGACAGCGTGTAGATGGCAAGCGGCAGAGCGAATGTGATGTAAGGCAGGATCAGTCCCGGCCAGCTGTCGAACAGGCCGACGAAGCGTTCGATGTTGAACAGCGGGGTGACCAGCGAGATCGCGGGGAACATCGTGACCAGCAGGGTGGCGCCGATCATCACCCGCTTGCCGGGAAAGCGCAGCCGGGCGATCGCGTAGGCCGCCATCGCGCCGAGCACCACCGCGATCGCGGTGGTGATCAACCCTATGCCGATCGAGTTGACCAGTGCCGAGCTGAACAGGTCGCCGCGGAAGATGCCGCGATAGTTCTCGAAGGACACCGACGACGGAATCAGCCTGCCGTCCTTGACCGTTGACGACGGCTTGAGCGAGAGGCTGAGGATCCACAACACCGGAAGAAGTGCGTACACCACCACCACCGTGTCGATGACCGCCCAGGCGGCGGCGCGCCGCGCGCCCACCGCTCTAGCGGCCATCGACGTCACCACCGGGCGCCGCCGCGCCGAACACCTTGATGTAGACGAGTGCGATGACGCCGGCGCAACCGAAGATCAGCACGCTGATCGCCGAGCCCAACCCGACGTTGAACCCCTTGAACAGGTTGTCATAACCCAGGATTGACACCGAGTCGGTGTTGTTGGCGCCGTCGGTCAGCACGTAGATGTTGTCGAAGATGCGGAAGGCGTCCAGCGTCCGGAACAGCAACGCGACCACCACCGCCGGCTTGATGATCGGCAGGGTGACCCGGATCAGCCGGCGCCACGGCCCCGCGCCGTCCACCTGGGCGGCCTTCAGCAGGTCCTCGGGCACCAGCGCCAAGCCGGCGAGGAGCAGCAGGGCCATGAAGGGCGTCGTCTTCCAGACCTCGGCAAGGACGACGATTCCCAGCGATGGGAGCTGCTGTGTCAGCGGCGCGCCACCGTGCGGTAAAAGGTTGGCCAGGTAGCCGGTTCCCGGCGTCCACGCGTAGTACCAGCTGTACGACGCGACCACGGTGACGATGCCGTACGGGACGAGCACCGCGGTGCGCACCAGGCCCTTGCCGATCAGGGTGCGGTGCATGACCAAGGCCAGCGCCAGACCCAACACGAACTCGAGCGCCACCGAGACCACGGTGATGCCGAGGGTCACGACAAGCGCGGTCCACCAATACCGGTCGGTCAGGATCGTCTGGTAGTTGCTCAATCCGACGAACGCGGTGTCATTGGGGGTGGCGAGGTTGTTGCGCTGCAGGCTCAGCCACACCGCATAGCCGATCGGGTAGGCCGTCACGGCAATCATCAGAATCGCCGCCGGCGCGACGAGCGCGAAGGCAAGGCGCCGTTCCGACAGCCGGTTTCGGCTACGCGGGCGCGGCGCAGCGGCGATTGCGGTCACGGCAGCAAACCCTTGCCGTCGATGGCCTTCTGCGCCTCCGCGGTGAGTTCGTCGGCCGTCCGCTCCGGGTCGATCCCGGTGATGGGGCTCAGTGTCGCCGACAGCCGCAGCGACAACGCCTGATACACCGGCGTTGCCGGCCGCACGGCGGCGTCGGTGAGTTGGCGGCGGATCACGGTGTACATCGGATACTTCGCCTGGAACTGCGGGTCGGAGTACAACGACGTCCGCACCGCGGGCAGGCCGCCCTCCATCGACACGTACTTCTGGCTCGACGGACTGCGCAGGCAGCGCACGGCTTCGAAAGCCTCCGCGCGGTGGCGGGTGGTGCTGGCCACGGCCAGGTTCAGCCCGCCGATCGTGACCTTGGCCGGCCGGCCCGGCGCCACACCCGGATACGGCGCGAACGCGAAGACCTGCTGGCTGGCGTCGTAGGCAATGCGGAATTGTTCGTCGCTCGGCACGAACGTCCCGACGTCGTTGATGCTGCCCGCCATGGCCGGGTTCCGGTTGAGCGGCAGGAACGGGACACCGCCCTTCACCGCGTTCTCCAACATGGAGGCCAACACATACGGCCAGTTGACTTCCAGTGCGGCCCTGCCCTGTTCGACCGCCAGGCGCGCCGTGCCTTCGTCGGTCCGGGTGATCGACGGGTCCGCCCCCGGGGCGGTGCCCACCGACTTGAGGATCCGCAGCGCATTGACGGTCGCCGCCCGATGCGCGGGCGTGTCGGTCAAGGTCACCTGGCGGCCGTCCTCGGAGAGCACCTGACCCCCGCCGCTCGCCAGCAGCGTGTTGAACCACACCACCAGGCCCTCCCCCTCGTTCGCCTGCACCGCGATCCAGGCGGGCCGACCGGCAGCGTGCAACCGGGCGGCCTCGGCCACCATCGCGCCCCAGTCCAGCGGCGGTTGCCTCACCAAATCGGGCCGGTACCAAAGTAATTCCGTATTCGTAATGACGGGCGCGGCATACAACTTGTGCTTCCAGCGGGCTGTCGCCACCGGGCCGGGCAGGGTGTCATCGATGGCGTCGGCGTCGGCCCGCCCTTCGGGGTCGTCGGATAGCGGAAGCGCCCACCCCGCCTCGGCGAACTCCGCGGTCCACACCACGTCCAGCGCCATCACGTCCAGCCCGCGGTCGTGAGCGCTCAGTCGCCGTGCCAGCTGCACACGCTGTTCCCCGGGACCCCTCGGCAGGCTCACGTGCCGGATGGCGAACCGGCCTTCCAATTGCCTGGTGCACTCCTGCGCGACGGCGTTGAACGCGGCCGAATCGGTGGCCGGCGTGAAGAAGGTGATCACCACACCGTTGCCGGCGGACCCGCAGGCCGACAACGCCGCGGCGACGGTCATCGCCGCCAACGCGATGACACCCGTCCGGCGCCGGCGCACGCGACAGTTCACCACCGAGTTCACACCCCTCGCGCGCGTCCTCAAATCGCCAAGCGCGCCAACAGATCCCGTGCCTTCTCCGCATTCTGCGGATCGCAGAGCACGTCGTAACGGCCGGCCACCAGCTGCATGGTCGAACTGAAATCCCTTGTGCCACGGGCCATCGCGTACGGCACGGCGGAGGTGATCAAGCCGAAGAAGACGCCGGCGACCAGGCCGGTCGCCAGCGCGGCCCACGGGCTCGGACTGAAGAAGCCGAGCACCAACCCGATGAACAGCCCCAGCCAGGCCCCGCTGAGCACGCCGCCACCGAGCACCTTGGGCCACGTCAGCCGGCCGGTCACCCGTTCGACCTGCATCAGGTCGACGCCGACGATCATCACCTGCTGAACCGGGAACTGCTGTTCGGAGAGGTAGTCGACGGCCCGCTGCGCCTCGGCGTAGGTGGGATAGGACCCGACCGGCCAGCCCTTGGGCGGTGTCGGCAACCCCGGGGCGCCATGCCGGCGGGCGGCCGCGCCCGGAGGCGTCGCGCCGGGAACTTGACCCGGCTGGAAAGGACTAGTCATCGGTGCTCATTCTCCTCCGCCCAGGCCAACATCACATCTCGGGGCCTCCCAGCCTATCCGGCGACCGCGCGTCAACCTGCGAAAACAGGGCGCACCGCCCGATGTGGCCGGTGCCGATCCGGGGCGGTTCGCCGCCAGTCCGCCACCCGCGCATCGGCTAGGTTGAACACCATGACAGCGCCCGGCGATGGCTTCGGCGAACACGCCCACGATGACCAGGCCAAACCGTCCCCGGCCGGCAGCGGTGCGCCCGAGCAGCCAGAGACGCCGTGGGAACCGCCGGCATCGGCGCCGGCACCCGACTACCCGCCGCCGGCGTATCCGCCGCCGGGCTATCCCGCCGAATACCACCCCGGTTATGCCACCCCGTACCCTCCGCCCGGGTACGGGCCGCCACCCGGGTACGACCAGCCCGCCGCCTACGGCCCCCCGCCGTACCAACAGGGGCAGCCGCAATTCGGTGGGCCGGCCGGCGGCTACGGGCCGCCGCCGCCCTACCCGGGCGGCTACTACCCCGCGCCGGACTACGGGGGCTACGGGCTGCCGAGCGGAGTGAAACCGGGGACGAACAAGCTCGCGATCGCGTCGCTCATCTGTTCGTTTACCGGGGTGTTCTGCTGCTGCCTCGGCTCGATTGTGGCGATCGTGCTCGGCGCGGTCGCTATTAACCAGATCAAGCGCACCCAGCAAGACGGCTACGGTCTCGCGGTCGCCGGCATCGTCATCGGCATCGCCACCCTGGTGGTCACCACGATCATCGTCCTGTTCGCGATGCACTCGCATTAGCAGCAGCCCGTAACGCCGGCCCTCCCCGCCGCCGTCCGCCATCCCGGCGGCGGCTGCCTAGGCTTTCCCCATGGCATCGGTCAACAGGGTCTACATCGCCCGGCTCTCGCGGATGTTGGTGCTAGGCCCGCTCGGCGAGTCCTTCGGCCGGATCCGCGACGTCGTGGTGAGCATCAGCATCGTGCGTCAGCAACCGCGTGTCCTGGGACTGGTCGTCGATCTGGCGACGCGGCGCAGCATCTTCATCCCGATGCTCCGGGTCGCCACGATCGAGCCGGAGGCCGTCACGCTCAACACCGGCAGCGTCTCCCTGCGCCACTTCGAGCAGCGCCCGGGTGAGGTGCTGGCTATCGGTCAGGTGCTCGACACCCAGGTCAGGGTCAACGACCCCGCGCTGCCCGAGCTGGCCGGCCTCGACGTCGTCGTCACCGACCTCGGTATCGAACAGACCCGCACCCGTGACTGGATGGTGAGCCGCGTCGCCGTGCGCAGCCAACGGCGGCTGGGCCGGCGCGGCCCCGTGCACGTCGTGGATTGGCATCACGTGCAGGGCCTGACCCCGTCGGCGCTGGCCATGCCGGGCCAGGCGGTCGCGCAGCTGCTGGACCAGTTCGAGGGCTGGAAGGCGGTCGACGTGGCCGACGCCATCCGCGGCCTGCCGCCCAAGCGGCGCTACGAGGTGCTCAAAGCGCTCGACGACGACCGGCTCGCCGACGTCTTGCAGGAGCTGCCCGAGCTGGACCAGGCCGACGTGCTGTCCGAGCTGGGCACCGAACGCTCGGCCGACGTGCTCGAGGAGATGGATCCAGACGATGCCGCCGACCTGCTCGGCGTGCTCAACCCGACGGACGCGGAGATGCTGCTGACCCGGATGGATCCCGACGATTCGGCCCCGGTGCGGCGGCTGCTGGCACATTCCCCCGACACCGCCGGTGGCCTGATGACCTCTGATCCGGTGGTGCTGACGCCCGACACGTCGGTCGCCGAGGCGCTGGCCCGGGTCCGCGACCCCGACCTCACCCCCGCCCTGTCGTCCATGGTGTTCGTGGCGCGCCCGCCCACGTCCACACCTACCGGCCGGTACCTGGGCTGTGTGCAGCTGCAGCGACTGCTCCGCGAACCGCCGGCCGAACTGGTCGGCGGGATCGTGGACACCGACCTGCTCACGCTGACGCCGGAGACGCCGCTGGCTGCGGTGACCCGCTACCTGGCCGCCTACAACCTGGTGTGCGGACCGGTGCTCGACGACCAGAACCATTTGTTGGGGGCGGTGACGGTGGACGATCTCCTCGATCACCTGTTGCCGCACGACTGGCGGGTGGATGTGCAGGCGCTCGACGCCACGGGCCGGCTCGAAGAACTGGGAGGGCCACGTTGAGCAGGGCGCCGGCGCCGCGTCGGCTCTACACCCCGCGGACGTCGCGCAGGTACTCGCCGCGCCTGGACCCCGAGGCCGTCGGCCAGATCACCGAGTCCATCGCGCGCTTCTTCGGCACCGGCCGCTACCTGCTGGTGCAGACCATCCTCGTGGTGGCGTGGATCGCGGTGAACCTGTTCGCGGTGCGGCTGCGCTGGGACCCGTACCCGTTCATCCTGCTCAACCTGGCGTTCTCCACGCAGGCCGCCTATGCGGCGCCGCTGATTCTGCTCGCCCAGAATCGTCAGGAGAATCGGGACCGCGTCGCGCTGGAACAGGATCGCCATCGCGCGTCCCAGACGAAGGCGGACACCGAGTTTCTGGCCCGCGAACTCGCCGCGGTGCGGCTGGCCGTCGGCGAGGTCGTGACCCGCGAATATCTGCGTCACGAACTCGAAAACCTGCGCACCCTGCTGGCCAATCTGGCGCCCGAATCCGGCGGCCCCGACGCGGTGCAGGGCGGCGACGGCGAGGACCGCAACGTTAAGAAATCGGGCTGAGAACCGGTTCCGACCATTGCGCCACTCTGGTCACAAGAGTTATGTATGGTGATCTAGTTCACGGCTGAGAGAGCAGTTGACCAGCTCACACACCTAGGACGGTCGAGTGCGCATAGGGGGACGCCGGGGTGCACGCCCGGCCGCCGCGGCGGCGCGGCTGCGAGCACTTCAGGTCACACGCTCGCGAGCGTTTGGCGTAGCCACCATCACCCCCCTGGTCTTCGCGGGAGCAGTCAGCGGCGCGGCGCCCTCACTTCCCGAGAAGCTGCCCCCGGTGCACGCCAACATCGCCCCGGTGGCCGCCGTCTCCCCGTCCGTTCCCGACCTCTCGGGACCGGCTGTCGTCCCCGCCGACCGTTCCCCAATCGCCTTCCACGTCGCCGAGCCCGCCTTGTCGGCGCCACCGCCGGCGATGATCGTGAATGCACCTGGGGCGCTTGGCATTCCGAGCATCGCACTGGCTGCCTATCGCAGAGCCGAGCAGAAGATGGCAGTGGCCGCCCCGAACTGCGGCGTGAGCTGGAACTTGCTGGCCGGGATCGGGCGCATCGAGTCGGGGCATGCCGGCGGCGGCGCGGTCGACGCGCGCGGCACCGCCGTCGTCCCGATCTACGGCCCAGCATTGGACGGCACGCTGCCGGGCAACGAGGTCATCCTGCAGAGCAGCACCGGCAATCGCCCCACCTATGCCCGCGCGATGGGACCGATGCAGTTCTTGCCGGGCACCTGGGCGCGGTACGCCTCCGACGGCAAAGGCGACGGTGTTGCCGATCCCCAGAACCTGTTCGACTCCACGCTGGCAGCGGCGCGCTACCTGTGCAGTGGCGGCCTCAACCTCCGCGACCCGTCGCAGGTGATGGCCGCGATCCTTCGCTACAACAACTCGATGGCGTACGCCCAGAACGTGCTCGGCTGGGCCTCGGCCTACGCCACCGGCGTGGTTCCCGTGGACCTGCCTCCGATGACAGGTCCGCCGCCTCCGCTCGGTGACGGGTTCCTCGAGCATCCCGAGGGACTCGGCCCCAACCTGCCGATGAACGTCAACGGGTTGCCGTTGGACGATCCCCTGGCTCGCGTGCCGCTGATCGACCTCGGCCAACCGCAGAGCGTCGGTCCACCGCCGATGTTCCCGTGGATGACTCCCACACAACAGCAGGCCCCAACGCGGATGCCCGGCTGCACGGTGATCTGCGTCGGCCCCCAGAACCCGCCGCCCAACGCCCCGCCGCCGTGGGCGCCGCCGATGGCCCCGCCACCTCCGCCGATGGCCCCGCCGCCACCTCCGGACCCGCAGGCTGCCCCGCCCCCGGCGGCACCCGCCCCGGCATCGCCGGCACCCAAACCGGCCGGCCCGGCGAACGCGGCGCCGCCTAAGCAGCCGGGGGCCGCTGCGGGCGGCTGACGGGCTCGCGGCGATCGCAAGCGCGGCGTAAGCCGGGCGCTGCGGGTCGCCGCCAACGGGCTCGCGGCGATCTGGCATCGCGCACGCCTACACTCGGCGGTGATGTCCCCTCATGACACTGCCGACTTGAGCGCAGCAATCCGCACCGCACTGGGGAAGGTGATCGACCCCGAACTACGGCGCCCCATCACCGAACTCGGGATGGTCAAGAGCATTGACACCGAGCCCGGCGGCGGCGTACACGTGGCGATCTACCTGACCACCGCCGCATGCCCGAAGAAGACCGAGATCACCGAGCGGGTCGCCCAGGCCGTCTCCGACGTGCCGGGCACGGGGACCGTGACGGTCACCCTGGACGTGATGAGCGATGAGCAGCGCACCGAACTGCGCAAGCAGTTGCGCGGCGATGCCCGCGAACCGGTCATCCCCTTCGCCCAGCCGAACTCGCTGACGCGGGTCTACGCCGTCGCGTCCGGCAAGGGCGGGGTGGGAAAGTCCACCGTCACCGTCAACCTCGCCGCCGCGATGGCGGCCCGCGGCCTGTCGGTCGGCGTGCTCGACGCCGATATCCACGGCCACTCCATCCCCCGGATGATGGGCACCACCGACCGGCCCACGCAGGTCGAGTCGATGATCCTGCCGCCCATCGCGCACGAGGTGAAGGTCATCTCCATCGCCCAGTTCACCGAGGGCAACACGCCGGTCGTGTGGCGCGGGCCGATGCTGCACCGGGCATTGCAGCAATTCTTGGCCGACGTCTACTGGGGCGATCTGGACGTGCTGTTGCTGGATCTACCGCCGGGCACCGGCGACATCGCGATCTCGGTGGCTCAGCTGATCCCCAGCGCCGAGATCTTGGTGGTGACCACGCCGCAGCTGGCGGCGGCCGAGGTCGCCGAGCGGGCGGGCAGCATCGCGATGCAAACCCGCCAGCGCATCGCCGGGGTGGTGGAGAACATGTCGGGCCTGACCCTCCCCGACGGCTCGACGATGCAGGTGTTCGGCGAGGGCGGCGGCCGGCAGGTGGCCGAACGCCTGTCCCGCGCGGTCGGCGCGGACGTGCCGCTGCTGGGCCAGATTCCGTTGGACCCCGCGCTGGTGGCCGCCGGCGATTCCGGCACGCCGATCGTGCTCAGCGCCCCCGACTCCCCCGCGGGCAAGGAACTGCGCAGCGTGGCCGACACCCTGTCATCGCGGCGGCGCGGACTGGCGGGCGTCTCGCTCGGGCTCGATCCGACGCGGCGCTAGGTCTGATGGTGGCGACCCGCTTCGCCCGGCGTCGCCGCGCTTGCGATCGCCACGCTAGGCCTGATGGTGGCGACCCGCTTCGCCCGGCTTCGCCGCGCTTGCGATCGCCACGCTAGGCCTGATGGTGGCGACCCGCTTCGCCCGGCTTCGCCGCGCTTGCGATCGCCACGCTAGGTCGCGTCGGCGTCGAAGGGCGTCTGCCCGGGAATGTGCTGTGCGCCGCCCGCGGGCGGCACGCCCAGTTGCGGCGTCGAGGGCTCCGACGCCGTGCCCGCAGTGCCGTTGGCCGGCCTGTCGAAGTTCCCGGTGAGGAAGGAATCGTCGCCGTCCAGTAAGTGCTTGGTCAGGGCGGCGCGCGGAGTCATCCCCCGCAGCTTCTGCAGTTCGCTGAGCGGAACCCGCAGATCGTCGAACTCGGGCCCGAGGTCTTCACGCAGCTGCGTGGTCACCCCGCTGAGGTAGTCGCGCGCCTGCCGCAGCGCGGTCGACGTCCAGCGGATGGCACCGGGAAGCCGCTCGGGGCCGAGCACCACCAACCCGACCACGACGAGGACCAGGATGTGCTCCCAGCTCAGGCTTCCGAACATCTAGCTGCCGTCGGGATCGGGCTTGACGGTCAGGGTGACGTGCCGGCCGTCGCGGACCACCTCGATCGGGGCGTCCTGGCCGATGGTCAGTTGGCGCACGGCGACGACGAACTCGTCGGCGTCGGCGACCGTGCGGTTGCCGACCTTGACGATGACGTCGTTCTCGAGGAGTCCGCCCTTTTGCGCGGGGCTTCCCGCCTTCACATTGGCAACCTGGGCCCCGGAGGCGATGGCGTTGCTCACCGACCGGGTGCTGATCCCCAGCGTCGGGTGCACGATCTTGCCGTCCTTGATCAGCGTCTGCGCGACTTCCTTCGCCTCGTTGATCGGGATCGCGAAGCCGAGCCCACTCGCGCTGTCGGACAAGGACTTACCCGCGGTGTTGATGCCGATCACCTGCGAATCCATATCGATCAGCGGGCCACCGGAGTTGCCGTGGTTGATCGACGCGTCGGTTTGCAGGGCGTCGATCACGGTGTCGGTGTCCGAGCCCTCTCCGGAGAGCGGGACGGGCCGGTGCAGCGCGCTGATGATGCCGTGGGTCACGGTGCTGCGAAGGCCCAGCGGCGCGCCCGCCGCGAGCACCTCGTCGCCCACGCGCACCTTGTCCGAGTCACCGAACCGGGCGACGCTCAAGTTGTCGACGTTGTCGACCTTGAGCACGGCGAGGTCGGTCTTGGGGTCGCGGCCGACCAGATTGGCGGGCACTTCCTTGCCGTCGTTGAACACCACGGTCGTTTTGAACTGGCTGGGGTTGTTGGCCGCCTCGGAGATCACGTGGTTGTTGGTGATGATGTAGCCCCGGCCGTCGACCACCACGCCGGACCCCTGCATGCCCTCTTGGTCGCTCTTGGATTCGATGGTCACCACCGCGTTGGCCGTCGCGGCCGCCACCTTGGCGAAGCGGCCCGCCGGGGTTTCACCGTTGCCGTTGGTCGACAGCGTCACCTTCGAGGTGGTGAACGCCTCGGCGACTTCGGCCGTCTTACGACCGACCACCCCGCCGATCACGCCGACGAACAGCGCGATCAGCAGCAAGACGGCCAGCGCCAGGTAGGACACCTTGCCGCCGAACAGCACATCGCGCACGCCGAGCTTGCCGCCGTAGCCCTGCGGCACCCGCGGGCCCGACGGGGCAACCGCCGGAGTGCCCAACGCGGCCGCCGCCGACGGGTCGCGCCACGGATCGTCCAGTTCCTCCGGCTCGGCACCGTCCTTCTCGGCCGCCAGCGCGCCGGCGTCGACGGGGTGGCGCTGCAGCGAGTCGGGACTGCCGAGCGGCCGGCTGAACGCCTCCTGAAGCACGGGATCGGCCGGCTCGTCGTGCGGCCTGAACTCCGCCTGGTCCCGATACTTCTGCGGGCGGACACGATCGGCCACAAAGGACCCGCGCAACCCGTCGGGACGGCTGAAGAGTTGACGCGACGCGGGGTCGACCGGCGGACGCGAGATGGGACGCGGCGCTAAGCGGTTGCCGCGGTTCTTGCCGCTGTCCTGCTTCTGGTCGAAGCCTTGATCGGAGGTCACGTTACCCCTTTGGATCCTCTTCTTGAGCGCTCGAGACGGGCCCTTCGCCGGGCGATAGATGCGACACCGGAGTGGTTGCGTCCACCCTAGTATCCACGGTTCGGTGCACCTCGCCCATGAGCGCACGGGCGGGGTGCGCAAAATTCGGCCCGGTCAGCCACGGGGATTTCGACGAGAAGGTGTCGAGCTACGGACGCTTGCGCTGCTCACGGGCATCGCGGTCAGCAAAACGGTCCGCCCGGCCGGTCGCGTCGTCGGGCGAATCGTAGGGAATCTCGGCGAGCATCCCGAGCAGCGTGCTCGGGATACGAATCGGGTGCGAGTCGCGCAGCGCCGCCCGGGCCCGGCTCTGATCGTCGACCTCGGCCGCGCACTGCGGGCACAGCGACAGGTGATGCGCCGCACGCAGGTGCGCGTTCATGCGCAGCTCACCGTCGACGAAGGCCGCGATGGCCTCGACGGAAAGGTGCTCGGTGGAGCCGAACTGGCGCGGCGCGCCGACGGGCGCATCGCTCTGAGAGGCGAACTGAGCGGGAAGCCAGGAGAACGCACGTCGGAAGACATGTCCTCGATCGGCCATGACCGGGTCCTTTCGTTGCGCCTACCCCTCGAATGTAGCGCGAGGCAGTGCGCAATACCGCGTCTACAGACGGCAAAGCCGCTGGCTCATCGCGGGCCGCGAACCCGGCTGCGGTGGTGCGAGCGCTCGCCGCGCCTACGCCGACTGGGCGTGCAGCAGGTCCCGGCCGGGCCCCAATTCGGGATGCGCGGCCAGGTAGTCGCGCAGCGCCTGACGTCCACGGTGAATACGGCTGCGCACCGTTCCCAGCTTCACGCCCAGCGTCGCGCCGATCTCCTCGTACGACAGACCCTCGATGTCACACAGCACGACCGCGGCGCGGAACTCCGGCGGCAGCGAATCCAACGCCGCCTGCAGATCGGGCCCGAGCCGCGAATCGTGGTAGATCTCTTCGGGATTGGGCTCGTCGGCGGGCACCCGCTCGTAGTCCTCCGGCAGCGCCTCCATCCGGATGCGGGCGCGACGGCGCACCATGTCCAGGAACAGGTTGGTGGTGATGCGGTGCAGCCAGCCTTCGAACGTTCCCGGCTGGTAGTTCTGCACCGACCGGAAAACCCGGATGAACGTTTCCTGGGTCAGGTCCTCGGCGTCCTGTTGATTACCGGAGAGGCGGTAGGCCAGCCGGTACACCCGGTCGGCGTGCTGACGCACCAGCTCGTCCCACGAGGGCATCGTGGACTTGTCCCCAGTCGCGTCGAATACCGCCGTGCCCTGCAGCCCGTCGGCCGGCTCCACCCACTCGTCGGTGGGGCAGTCCTGGGCGTGCGACATGCTGGTCGGGCCCAAAAGAGTGGTGATGATCAGATCCTCCGAATCCGTCCTGCCAAAAAGCGACAAGTCGTCGCCGACGGCAACACGTGGCCGCCAGTCCGTATTCCCCTGCCTACCCGCTCCGCGATCCATAGGGACACCGTCGCGTATCGGCGTATGTGCGATATATGAACAATCTGAGCTCAGGCTGAGAAACCGGATCGTTACCATCGCTGTGCTGGACATATCCGCAGCCGGGTGAAGTTAAACGCAGCGGCGTCGCCGGGCGTGTCGTGAGGCTGCAGCTTAGGCGCGCCACGCGGGGGTGTGCAACGAAGTGGAATACGCTGCGGGCATGGACGGCACCGACGCAGAAACCCCCGGCCCGCCGGCGCCAAGTCGAGCCGAATCCCTCTTCGCGCACGCCGAGGCGTCGATCTCAGAGGACGCGCTGCTGGCGGCCGCTCGCGAGCGTGCGATGGACATCGGCGCAGGGGCGGTGACACCTGCGGTGGGTGCGCTGCTGAGCCTGCTGACGAAGCTCAGCGGCGGCAAGGCCGTCGCCGAGGTGGGTACCGGCGCCGGGGTCAGCGGGCTATGGCTGTTGTCCGGCATGAGCGACGACGGCGTCTTGACGACGATCGACATCGAGCCGGAGTATCTGCGGCTCGCCAAGCAGGCGTTCTCCGAAGCCGGGATCGGGCCGTCGCGCACCCGGCTGATCAGCGGCCGGGCCCAAGAGGTCCTCACCCGGCTCGCCGACGCGTCCTACGACCTCGTGTTCGTCGACGCCGACCCCGTTGACCAGCCCAACTACGTCGTGGAGGGCGTGCGGCTGCTGCGGCCCGGCGGCGTCATCGTGGTGCACCGGGCCGCCCTCGGCGGCCGCGCCGGTGACCCCGCCGCCCGCGACGCGGAGGTGGTCGCGGTGCGGGAGGCGGCGCGACTCATCGCCGAGGACGAGCGGCTCACCCCGGCGCTGGTGCCGCTCGGCGACGGCATTTTGGCCGCCGTCCGCGACTAGTTCGGACTGGCGGCGACCCGCCGCGCCCGGCCCCGCCGCGCTTGCGATCGCCGCTGGATCGGACTGGCGGCGACCCGCCGCGCCCGGCCCCGCCGCGCTTGCGATCGCCGCTGGATCGGACTGGCGGCGACCCGCCGCGCCCGGCCCCGCCGCGCTTGCGATCGCACCTTTATGAATTCTTGACGCCGCACCTCCTTGACTCGCGATTGAACATGCGTTTAGCGTTCTGAACATGCGTTCAGCCGACCTGACCGCCGCCGCCCGGATCCGGGACGCGGCCATCGAGCAGTTCGGCGAGCAGGGGTTCGGCGTGGGACTGCGCGCGATCGCCGAAGCGGCGGGGGTGAGCGCCGCGCTGGTGATCCACCACTTCGGCTCCAAGGACGGCCTGCGCAAGGCGTGTGACGACTACATCGCCGAAGAGATCCGCACCAGTAAGTCCGAGGCGCTCAAGTCGAATGACCCCGCCACCTGGTTCGCGCAGATGGCCGAGATCGAGTCGTACGCGCCGATGATGGCCTACCTGGTTCGCAGCATGCAGACCGGCGGTGATCTGGCGAACATGTTGTGGCGCAGGATGATCGATAACGCCGAGGATTACCTGGACGAGGGTGTGCGCGCCGGCACGATAAAACCGAGTCAGGACCCGCACGCCCGGGCCCGGTATTTGGGCATCACCGGCGGTGGCGGCTTTCTGCTCTATCTGCAGATGCACGACACGCCAACGGATATCCGGGCGGTCCTGCGCGATTACGCCCGCGAGATGGTGCTGCCCGCGCTGGAGATCTACACCGAAGGACTGCTGGTCGACCGCACCATGTACGACGCATTCGTGGCCGCAGAAGGTGCCGCAGATGATCAAGGAGAAACCCATGCCAGTTGACAGTGCCGCGCCCATCGAAATCCGCGGCTTGACAAAGAACTTCGGTGCGGTCCGTGCGCTGGACGGTCTCGACCTCACCGTGCGCGAAGGTGAAGTGCACGGCTTCCTCGGCCCCAACGGCGCGGGGAAGTCGACGACCATCCGCATCCTGCTGGGCCTGGTCAAGTCGGACGGCGGCAGCGTGCGGTTATTGGGCGGCGACCCGTGGACCGACGCGGTGGAATTACACCGCCAGATCGCCTACGTGCCAGGAGATGTCACACTATGGCCGACGCTGACCGGCGGCGAGACCATCGACATGTTGGCCCGCATGCGCGGTGGCATCGACCTACGGCGTCGCGCCGAGCTGATCGAGCGCTTCGACCTCGACCCGCACAAAAAGGCGCGGACCTACTCCAAGGGCAACCGGCAGAAAGTCTCCCTGATCTCCGCCTTCTCGTCGCAGGCCCGCCTACTGCTCTTAGACGAGCCCAGTAGCGGCCTGGACCCGTTGATGGAGAACGTCTTTCAGCAGTGTGTCGCCGAGGCGCGCGACCGGGGGGCGACGGTCTTGTTGTCCAGTCACATCCTGGCCGAGACCGAAGCGCTGTGCGAAAGGGTGACCATCATAAGGGCCGGCAAGACCGTCGAGAGCGGTTCGCTGAGCTCGATGCGGCATCTCAGCCGCACCTCGATCAAGGCCGAAATGACCGGCGACCCCGGCGATCTCACCCGGATCAAGGGCGTGGAGGACGTCAGCGTGGAGGGCAACACCGTGCGCGCCCAGGTCGACGGCGAAAGCCTCGGGGAACTGATCCGGGCCCTCGGCGACGCCGGCGTGCGCAGCCTCGTCAGCCAGCCCCCGACGCTCGAGGAACTCTTCCTCCGCCACTACGACACGACGGAGAAGGTGTCGGCATCATGAGCACCGCAACCTTGGACCGGTCACACCGCCCGGCCCATCCCGCGCCGCCCCGCCGGCCGAACTTCGCGGGAACGCTCGCGATGTTGCGGCTCTACCTGCGCCGCGACCGGATCTCGTTGCCGCTGTGGGTGTTACTGCTGTCGGTGCCGCTGGCAACGGTGTACGTCGGCAGCATCGAAAAGGTCTACCCCACGCAGGCCGCCCGCGCCGGGTTCGCCGCCTCCATCATGGCGAGCCCCGCGCAGCGCGCGCTCTACGGGCAGGTCTACAACGACAGCCTTGGGGCCGTTGGCATTTGGAAAGCCGGGATGTTCCACTTGCTGATATCGGTCGCCGTCATCCTGACCGTCATCCGCCACACCCGCGCTGACGAGGAGGCCGGGCGGACCGAACTCCTGGATTCGACGGCGGTCGGTCGCTACGCCAGCCTCAGCGCCGCGCTGCTGTTGTCCTTCGGTGCCAGCATCGCTACCGGCGTGATCGGTGCGGCGGGACTGCTCACCACCGACGTCGCCCCGGGCGGGTCGCTCGCCTTCGGCGCCGCGCTCGCCTGCTCCGGCCTGGTGTTCACCGCCGTCGCCGCGGTGACCGCGCAGTTGTCGCCGAGCGCACGATCCGCCCGCGGTGCCGCATTCGCGGTCCTGGCGGCCGCGTTCACGCTGCGCGCCCTCGGTGACGCCGGTTCCGGCGCGCTGTCGTGGCTCTCGCCGCTGGGGTGGTCGCTGCAAGTCCGGCCCTACGCGGGTGACCACTGGGCGGTCCTGGCGCTGCATCTGGCGACGACCGTCGCGCTCACCGCGGTGGCGTATCGGCTGCTCGCCGGCCGCGACGTCGGCGCCGGGCTCTTCGCCGAACGCCCCGGTCCGGGCTCCGCCGCGCCGGCGCTGGGCCACGTGTTCGGGCTGGCGTGGCGGTTGGATCGCGGCGCCCTCCTGCTGTGGACGGTGGGGCTCTGCCTCTATGGCGTTCTGATGGGCAGCGTGGTGCACGGCATCGGCGACGAGCTCGGCAACAGCAACGCCGCGCGCGACATCGTCGTCCGGATGGGCGGCACCAGCGCTTTGGCGGAAGCGTTCATCGCCGTCGCGTTCACCATGCTGGGCATGGCGGCTGCCGCCTTCGCCGTCTCGCTGACACTGCGGTTACACCAGGAGGAAACGGGCCAGCGGGCCGAAACGACCCTGGCCGGCGCGGTCTCGAGAACCCGTTGGCTGGCAAGCCACCTGCTGGCGGCGCTGCTCGGATCCGCGGCGGCGATGCTGGTCAGCGGCCTGGCCGGCGGACTCGTGTACGGCGCCGCCGCCGGCGACGTCGGCGGCAAGGTGGCCGTCGTGGTGGGAAGCGCGGCCGTTCAGCTGCCCGCCGTCTGGCTGCTGTCCGCGGTGACGGTCGCGTTGTTCGGTCTCGCACCGCGGTTCACGCCGGTGGCCTGGGGCGTGCTGGTCGGCTTCATCGCCTTGTACCTGATCGGTTCGCTGGCCGGGTTCCCGCAGTGGGTGCTCGACCTAGAACCGTTCGCGCACATTCCCCGGGTGGGCGCGAGTTTCACCGGTGTGCCGTTGGTTTGGTTGTTGGCCATTGACACCGGACTGATTACGCTCGGTGTCATGGCTTTCCGACGCCGCGATCTGCGCAGCTAGGAGCGTTGTGAAAACCGGTATTCGCGTGGCGGCGACATCTGTCTGGGGGATCCTCTCTTTCGGTGTGATCCTCTTCTTACCGGCCGGCACGTTCCATTATTGGCAGGCATGGGTTTTCATCGCCGTGTTTATGGCCGCGACGCTCGTCCCGGTGATCTACCTGGCGCGCAACAACCCGGCCGCCCTGCAGCGGCGCATGAACGCCGGCCCGCGGGCCGAACCCCGGCCCGCGCAGAAATTCATCATCACTGGCTCATTTCTGACCCTGTTCGCAACGATGGTGGTCAGCGCGCTCGACCACCGGTTCGGCTGGTCGCCGGTGCCGGCGTGGCTGTCCGTGGTCGGCGACGTCCTGATGGCGACGGGGCTCGGGGTCGCCATGCTGGTGATCATCCAAAACGGTTATGCCGCAGCCACCATCACCGTGGAGTCGGGCCAGACGCTGGTGTCCGACGGTCTCTATCGGTTCGTGCGCCACCCCATGTACGTCGGCAACGTGATCATGATGGTCGGCATGCCCTTGGCGCTCGGCTCCTACTGGGGGTTGCTGTTCGTCATTCCCGGTAGCCTCATGCTCGCACTGCGCATCCTAGACGAGGAGCAGCTGCTCACCCAGGAGCTGGCCGGATACCGGGAATATCGGCAACGGGTGCGCTATCGGCTGGTGCCCTACATCTGGTGACGCCGCGGCGGCCCCGCGCGCTTCGGTGTGCGGCGAGCCGGCTGCGCGGCGTCGCCAAGCCCCCCGTCACGGTGACCGATCCGCCGGCCGGCCTGCACATCGAACGCGACGTGGGTGTGCCGACCCGTGACGGAACAGTCCTGCGGCTCAACGTTTTCCGGGAGGCTTAAGGTGCTGGTCCGCCCGGTCATTCTGAGCATCCACCCCTACGGCAAGGATGCTCTGCCGTGGTTGCGCCCCAGATACCCGCTCACCGGTCAGCTCCCCAGCGCCTACGCCGGGTTCCCGGCGCCAGCGGGGAGCCCCCCGGCTAGATCCAGACGCCCTTGCCCACCGCGACCACGCCGCCGGCACTGATGGCGAAGCGCTCCCGGTCCTTCTCCAAGTCCACGCCGACCATCTCGCCGGGGCCCACGACGACGTTCTTGTCCAAGATGGCGTGGCGCACCACCGCGCCCCGACCGACCCGGGCGCCCGGCATGATGACGCTGCCCTCGACGATCGCGCCGTCGTCGACGACGACGTTGGACGACAGCACCGAGTTGCGCACCGAGGCCGCCGAGATGATGCTGCCGGCGCCCACGACCGACTCCTGGGCCGAGCCGCCGTTGACGAACTTGGCCGGTGCCAGGTTCTCCGACTCGCCGCGAATCGGCCAGCGCTTGTTGTAGAGGTTGAACACCGGGTGCACCGAGACCAGGTCCATGTGTGCGTCATAGAACGCGTCCAGCGTCCCCACGTCACGCCAGTAGCCCCGGTCGCGATCGGTGGCGCCCGGTACCTCGTTGTCCTTGAAGTCGTAGACCGCGGCCATACCGTCGCCCACCAGGCGCGGGATGATGTCACCGCCCATGTCGTGGTCGGAGTGGTCGTCGTCGGCGTCGGCACGTATCGCGTCGATGAGCACCTTCGTGGTGAAGATGTAGTTGCCCATCGACACGAACGTCGCCTCGGGGTCATCCGGGGTGCCCGGCGGATCGAGCGGCTTCTCGACGAAATCGCGGATGCGGCCCGAGTCGTCGGCGTCGATGCACCCGAACGCGGTGGCCTCGCTGCGTGGCACCCGGATGCCGGCCACCGTCGCGCCGGCCCCGCTCTCGATGTGGAACTGGACCATCTGCTCGGGGTCCATCCGATACACGTGGTCGGCGCCGAAAACGACTATGTAGTCGGGGTCTTCGTCGTAGATCAGGTTGAGCGACTGATAGATCGCGTCGGCGGAGCCGGTGTACCAGCGCGGGCCCAGCCGCTGCTGCGCCGGCACCGGGGTGATGTACTCGCCGGCCAGGCCGGACAACCGCCAGTTCTGCGAAATGTGACGGTCGAGTGAATGCGACTTGTACTGAGTGAGAACGCAGATCCGCAAATAGCGCGCATTGACGAGGTTGGACAGCACGAAGTCGATCAGTCGGTAGGCGCCGCCGAAGGGAACCGCGGGCTTGGCCCGGTCCGCGGTCAGCGGATACAGCCGCTTGCCCTCACCGCCGGCCAGGACAATGCCCAGCACGTGTGGCGCTTCCCTCATGGTTCAAACCTATCGGCCGTCGGGAAACGCTGCCAGGGGGACGGCGCTATTGGCGGTGTTCTGTGCGGCTGTCCGTCAATGAATTTGGTTCCGCAGCCGGGTCACCGATCGCCCGGCCCGACTCGCGGGCCTCGTCGTCGGCACCCAAGCTCGATGGTTCGACTCCTCCTCGGCCCGACTCGCGGGCCTCGTCGTCGGCGAACTACCGTGCGGGTATGCGGGTGGCGATGATGACGCGGGAGTACCCACCAGAGGTCTACGGGGGAGCCGGTGTACATGTCACGGAACTGGTCGCCCAACTGCGCCGACTGTGCGCGGTCGACGTGCACTGCATGGGCGCCCCGCGCCCGAACGCCTTCGTGCACCAGCCCGATCCGCGCTTGCGCGGAGCCAACGCGGCGTTGTCGACGTTGTCCGCGGACCTGATCATGGCCAACGCCGCGTCGGCGGCCGACGTCGTGCATTCGCACACCTGGTACACCGGCATGGCCGGGCATCTGGCCGCGCTGCTCTACGACATCCCCCATGTGCTGACCGCCCACTCGCTCGAGCCGCTGCGGCCGTGGAAGGCCGAGCAGCTCGGCGGCGGCTACCGCGTGTCGACGTGGGTGGAGCACACCGCGGTGCAGGCCGCGCACGCCGTCATCGCGGTCAGCGCCGCGATGCGCGAAGACATCCTGCGGGTCTACCCCGCCCTCGATCCCAGCCTGGTGCACGTCATCCGCAACGGGGTCGACACCGACGTCTGGCATCCGGCCGGCGCGATGCAAACCGGGTCGGTGCTGGCCGAACTCGGCGTCGACCCGCACCGGCCCATCGTGGCGTTCGTCGGCCGGATCACCCGGCAGAAGGGCGTCGCCCACCTGGTGGCGGCGGCGCACCGGTTCGACCCCGCGGTGCAGGTGGTGCTGTGCGCCGGCGCCCCCGACACCCCGGAGATTGCCGACGAGATGAAGTCCGCGGTGGCGCGGCTGGCCGACAGCCGGCAGGGCGTGTTTTGGATCAGGGAGATGCTGCCTATCGGCGAGCTGCGCGAAATATTATCCGCGGCAACGGTTTTCGTGTGCCCCTCGGTGTATGAGCCGCTGGGCATCGTGAACCTCGAGGCGATGGCGTGCGCGACGGCCGTGGTGGCATCCGACGTCGGGGGGATACCCGAGGTGGTCGTCAACGGGGTGACCGGTTCGCTGGTGCATTACGACGCCGACGACCAGGCCGGATACCGGGCCAGGCTGGCCGAAGCGGTCAACGATCTCGTCGCCGAGCCCGAGAAGGCGAAGCGCTACGGCGAGGCGGGTCGCCAGCGCTGCGTCGAGGAATTCTCCTGGGCCCGCGTCGCCGAGCAGACCCTGGACATCTACCGGAAGGTGTGTGCGTAGCGCCTCCGGCGGTCGGTCCGCCGGCAGGTTTTAGCTAGAGCTCGTGACACCCTTGAGTTCGTCACCGAGTGCGGCAGCTTCGTCGGGCGTCAGCTCAACGACTAGTCGACCGCCTCCCTCAAGTGGTACCCGCATCACGATGCCGCGCCCCTCCTTGGTTGCTTCCAGAGGACCGTCGCCGGTCCGGGGCTTCATCGCCGCCATCGAGTGCTCCCTCCAGGTTCGAGCTGGCCCGCATTTGCGGACCTGGTCGGCGCCGAGCATGCCCCGCCAGCGATTTTCCAGCCATACCCGACATCGAACTGCCAAATCACCCCCCCATTGTTCCCTATCCAGGTCGCGAGTTGTACAAAGACCCGGTTCTCCGGGTTTAGCGGGCCGACGAACCCCGAATACCCCGCCCGCGTCGTCACCGGGCGCGACCTGATTGCCCGCTTCCTCAGCGGGCCGCTCGCGGCCCGCGTCGTCACCGGGCGCGACCTGATTGCCCGCTTCCTCAGCGGGCCGCTCGCGGCCCGCGTCGTCACCGGGCGGAAGGCACCCAACAACCGAGGATATGGTCGTCGACCATGCCGGTCGCCTGCATCAGCGCATAGGCGGTGGTTGGGCCGACGAAGCGGAAACCGCGCCGCTTGAGCTCGCGCGCCATGGCCTTCGATTCGGCACTGGCCGACGGAATTTCGGACCCGTCGGCAGGCCGGGGACGCGGTTCCGGCGCAAACGACCACAACAGCTTCGACAGGTCCGCCGCACTTCCCAGCTCGGCCGCGGCGCGCGCGTTGGCGATGGTCGCCTCGATCTTGGCGCGATTGCGCACGATCCCGGCGTCCGCCATCAACCGCTGCACGTCGGCATCGGTATAGCCGGCGACCCGCTCGAAGTCGAACTCGTCGAAGGCGCGCCGGAAGTTCTCCCGTTTGCGCAGGATGATCAGCCACGACAGCCCGCTCTGGAAGGCCTCCAGGCTCATCCGCTCGAACAGCGCCACCCCGTCGTGTACCGGGCGGCCCCACTCCTGGTCGTGGTAGTCGCGGTACAACTCGAAGTCGGCCCCGGGCCGAATGGCCGCCCACCCACACCGAACCAGTCCGTCGTCGCTCACATCTAGTCCTGACGATCCTCGCCGTCCTCGGGTTCCACGGCTCGGGGCTCCTCCGCGGCGGTCGCGGACGCGTGGACCGCGGCCAGCTGGCCGCGCAGCGCCTCGAGCTCGCGGGCCAGCCGGTCCAGCACCCAGTCCACCTCGCTGGTCTTGTAGCCGCGCAGCACCTGGGTGAACTTGACGGCATCGACGTCCGCGCCGGTCACACCGTAGGCGGGCAACACCGTCGCGGTGGTCCCCCGCGGCAGGGGCGGCAGCTGCTCACCCCGGCCGAACAACAGACTCGCCGCGCCGAACAGCACGATCGCCACCAGCACCAGCACCACCAGGTAGAGCAACACCAACGCCACGTCGTCGATACTGCCCTATGCGGCCGACACCGCGATGAAGCAGCGTGGCCTCAGCGCGGCCGCAGGATTTTCATGGGCGGGCGGTCCGCCAGCGACACCGGCGACGTGTGCTGGGCGTAGCCCTGCCCGTCTTCGCCGTCGGGCCCGACGGCGAAGAACTGCGTCAGCCCGACCCCGGAGTCCGAAACTCCGCAGCGCGAGAGCAGGGTCGCGATGACCTGGCGGCTCATCGCCCCGAGCTCGGCGAGTGGCCGGTTGCGGTGCGCCCGCACGCCCAGGTTGACCTGGGCGATCGCGTCGGCGCCCAGCCGGTCGAAGGTGTCCAGCAGCAGGCCGATCTCCACGCCGTAGCCGGGCGCGAACGGCACCGACGTCAGCAGTTCACGGGTGGCCGCGTACTCCCCGCCAAGGGGCTGCAGGATGCCGCCCAGCTCCGGGCGCAGCGCCGCGAGCAGCGGCCGGGCCACCAGCTCGGTGACCCGCCCGCCCCCGGTGGCGCCCGCGGCGCCGCCCACGTCGCCAACCTTCAGCGGCCGCCGGTAGAAGCTCTTGACCAGGTGAATGCCGTCGCCCGTGAGCAGCGGGCCGACCAGCCACGGCACGAACATCGGGTGCGGGTTGATCAGGTCGGAGTCGACGAAGACGACAATGTCGCCGCTGGTGGCCGCCAGCGAGCGCCACAGCGCCTCCCCTTTGCCGGGCCGGATCGGCACCTCGGGCAGGGCCTGCTCGCGGCTGACGACGCGGGCGCCGGCCGCGACGGCGCGGATCTCGGTGTCGTCGGTCGAGCCGGAGTCCAGCACGATCAGCTCGTCGACAAGGCCGTCAACCAGCGGGGAGATGCTGTCGACCACCGATTCGATGGTCTCTTCCTCGTCGAGCGCAGGCAGCACCACCGAGATGGTTCGCCCCGCCTTCGCGGCCTCGAGTTCGGCGACGGTCCAGCTCGGACGGTTCCAGCTGCGATCGGACAACCATGTGTCACCGGGCCGGGCGGCCAGCACCGCGTCGGTCGTGCGGTCGCCGGCGAACAGGTCAGACGCCGTCATGCCAGCCCCCTGACCGTGCGCGTCGGCGGGCGCACTCCCTGGATGGAGGCCACCATTTCCAGCACCCGCCGGGTCGCGGCGACCTCGTGCACGCGAAACATGCGCGCTCCGGCGGCGGCCGCCAGCGCGGTGGCCGCCAGCGTCCCCTCGAGCCGCTCGGTCAGTTCCACACCCAGAGTCTCCCCGACGAAGTCCTTGTTACTCAAAGCCATGAGCACGGGCCACCCGGTATTAACTAGATCGCCCACGTGACGCAACAACAGCAGCCCGTGGAAGGTGTTCTTGCCGAAATCGTGGGCCGGGTCGATCAGCACGCGATCGCGGGCCACGCCGCGGGCGACCGCGCGCTCGGCGGCCGCCGTGACCTGGCGGATGACGTCGTCGACCACGCCGCGCGTGCTTGTTCCGTAGCTCACCCGGAACGGACGCGTGCGGGGCAGCGCACCGCCGGTGTGCGAGCACACCAGGCCCGCGCCGTACTCGGCGGCGACCTCGGCCAGGGCCGGGTCGATGCCGCCCCAGGTGTCGTTGATCAGGTCCGCCCCGGCCGCGCACGCCACCTTGGCCACCTCGGACCGCCAGGTGTCCACGCTGATCAGCTGGTCCGGATAGGCGCCGCGCAGCCATTCGATGAAGGGGATCAGCCGGGCGACCTCGGTCTGCGCGTCGACCTCCTGGCCGGGGCCGGCTTTGACACCCCCGACGTCGATGACGTCTGCGCCTTCGGCGACGGCCCGGTGCGCGGCGGACCGGGCGGCCTCGTCGCTGAAGGTCGCACCCTTGTCGTAGAACGAGTCGGGGGTGCGGTTGACGATCGCCATGATCAGCGGGCGATCGCCGGCGACCGGGCGGCCGCACCAGGTGGATTTCACACGTCTATGGTGCCCGGTCCCCGCGCCGGGCGCGGGCCGGGGATCCAGTGCCCGGCCAGCCGCACGGTGAACGCGGCAGGTGCGGCTGGGCGGGCGTTCAGCCCCGCGGCCGCTTCCCGTCGGCCACTTCGTCGGGGTATTCGTCGTAATAGGGCACGTAGCCCTCGTCGCGGCCGGCCAGCACGTACAACGGATCCGGCACGTCGGGTCCGTACGCCTGCTCGCGCAGCGACACCTTGCGGCTCTTGAACGTCGTGGTGTGCTCCAGCGACTCGACCACCCGCACGAACAGCGGCAACGCGTAGGCGGGCAGCTGGCCGTACACCGCGCGGGCCAGCGACTTGCCGTCGAACTCCGCCCCGTCGCGCAGCTTGACCGCGGCCATCCCGGCGCGGCCGCCGGTGCGGGGAATCTCGACACCGAAAACCGTGCATTCCTCCACCGAGTCGTCGGACGCCAGCGCCGCCTCCACCTGCGTGGTGGCGACGTTCTCCCCCTTCCACCGGAACGTGTCGCCGAGCCGGTCGACGAACGCGGCGTGGCCCATGCCCTGCGGGCTCATCACGTCACCGGAGTTGAACCAGACGTCGCCCTCGCGGAACGCGTTGCGCACCAACTTCTTTTCGCTCGACTCCTGATCGGTATAGCCGTCGAACGGCTGCAGCCGGTTGACCGGGCTGAGCAGCAGGCCGGGCTCGCCGGGGGGGACCCGGCGCACCCGCCCGTTGTCGTCGCGCAGCGGGGCCCCGGTGTCGGGGTCGTACTCCACGTAGGCCAGCGGCATCGGGAAGACGCCGGTGGTCCTGGGGACGTTGAAGATGTTGATGAACGCGGTGTTGCCCTCGCTGGAGGCGTAGAACTCGCAGACCCGGCCGATGTCGAACCGATTCGTGAACTCGTCCCAGATCTCGGGGCGCAGCCCGTTGCCGGCGATCACCCGCACCCGGTGCGCGCGGTCGGTGGCCTTGCGCGGCTGGTTGAGCAGGTACCGGCAGATCTCGCCGATGTAGATGAACGCCGTGGCTTCGGTGGCGATCACCTCGTCCCAGAACTTCGACGCCGAGAACGACTTGCCCAGCGCCAGCGTCGCCCCGGAGTTGATCACCGACGACAACGCGACGGTCAGCGCGTTGTTGTGGTACAGCGGCAGGCAGCTGTACAGGGTGTCGGAGCTCTTCAGCCGCAGGCCGATACCGCCGAACGCGGCGAGCGCCTTCAACCAGCGCAGGTGGGTCATCACGCTGGCCTTCGGGAATCCCGTTGTGCCGGAAGTGAAGATGTAGAACGCGGTGTCCCTGGCCTGCACGGCCGACACCGACGCCGGGTTGGTGGCCGGGGCGCTGGCGGCGAATCGCTCCAGGTCGTCGACCGTCATGGTCTCGGTGTCGCCCGAGCCGCCGCACTCGGCGACCGCGCTGACCAGGTCGGTCTCCGCGATCAACACCTTGGCCTTCAGCAGGCCCAGGCTGTGCGCCAGGACCTCGCCGCGCTGGTGGTAGTTGAGCATCCCCGCGACCGCGCCGCACTTGACCGCGGCCAGCATGGCCAGCACCGCGTTGGGCGAGTTGCGCAGCATGATCGCGACGACGTCGCCGTGGCCGACACCGTGCGCGGCCAGCACGGCGGCGTACCTGTTGGCGGCGGCGTTGGCCTCGCCGTAGGTCAGTTGCTGGTCGCCGAACCGCAGGAAGATCCGGTCGCCGTAGCGGGCGGCGCGTTCCTGGAACACCGTGCCGATCGACTTCTTCGAACCCGGCTGGGCGAGCAGCCCGGTCATCGCCCCGCGCACGATCACCGGCATATCGGCCAGCAGCCCCGGCGCCCGCGATGCGATATCGGTCAGTTTGACCGCCGTGCGCGCTCCCCCGTCGTGATCGGCCACGTCATCCCTCGATTCTGCGTATACAACTCGGCGGACAGCCTAATAGGGGTGGCGGGACCGCCGGCGCCCTCACTCGGGCGCACACGCCTCCACGGCGGCGCTCACCTTGTCGACCAGCAACAACCGGTCCATCGCGGGCGGCGAGACGTACCCGCTGTCGACCAATCCGCGCAGCCAGGTCCACAGGCCCTCGTAATGCCCCAGCGGATCGAGCATGACGATGGGTTTTCGGTGCAGGCCGAGGTAGCCCGTGGTCCACGAGTCCAGCAACTCGTCCAGGGTGCCGACGCCGCCGGGGAGCACGACGAACGCATCGGCGCGCTCCTCCATGACGTGCTTTCGCTCGTGCATGGTCTCGGTGACGATCAGTTCGTCGGCGTCGATGTCGGCGATCTCGACGCGCATCAGGATCTGGGGGATGACGCCGACGGTCCGGCCGCCGCGGGCGCGCGCCGCGGTCGCGACCGCGCCCATCGCCGAGACCCGGCCGCCGCCCCACACCAGCGTCCAACCGCGCTCGGCGATCGCCTCGCCGAGTTCGGTGGCGACGGCGAGCAATTCGGGATGCTGCGGGCCGGACGCGCAGTACACACACACCGCCCAGTCGCCTGGCGGCTCGCGTTCCGGGCGCATACAACGAAAGGTAGACCAAGCCTGCTGCGGGCGGCGCTCCGCGCGCAATAAACTCCGGCGATGCCGGTTCGATGGAACGTCCCCCAGCACGCGTCGGCTCTCGAGCGGCTGGAGGCGGCGCTGTCGTCGGGCGGCGCCGTCGTGCTCGGACCGGACGGCTGCGGCAAGTCCACGTTGGCTCGGTTGGCCGCCGAGGGCTTCGGTCGCCGGCATCCCGGCACGCGTATCCGCTGGGTCACCGGCACCCCGACCGAACGCGCGGTTCCCTTCGGCGCCTTCAGCCACCTCGTCGAGATCGCCGACGTCGGCAAGCCGGCCGCGCTGTTGCGCGCCGCCCGGTCCTCGCTGGACGGTGACGACCTGCTGCTCGTGGTCGACGACGCCCACGACCTGGACATCTTGTCGGCCACGCTGGTGTACCAGCTGGCCCTGGTCGGTGCGGCCAGGATGATCGTCACCGGCCGCGCCGATTCGGCTCCCGAGGCCATCGCGGCGCTGTGGACCGATCACCTGCTCCCCCGCATCGACATCGAAGCGCCGGGCGGGACGACCACACCGGGCGAAGTCGACGCGTTCCTCGGCGAAATACCCGCCGCGGGGCGTGCGGTGCTGGACTACCTCGCCGTTGCCGAGCCACTGTCGCTCGCCGACCTCGACGCCCTCGCCGGCGCGGATGCGGTCGCGCAGGCGGCGGATTCGGGGGCGGTGGAGACGCGGGCGCGCGGCGGGTCCTCGGACGAACCGGTGGTGTACACGGCCCACCCGCTGTTCGCCGAGCGAGCGCGCGCCGCGCTCGGCGGCGACGGCGCGCGGCAACGTCGCACCGATGTGGTCCGGCTGCTGTCCCGGCGCCCGTCGGAGCACCTCAGCGACCGGCTTCGGTTGGCGGCCCTGTCCCTGGACAGCGACGCCCCGCAGCCGACGGCCGAGGTGGTCGCCGCCGCGCAGCAGGCGCTGCGGCTGGGCGACCTCGCCCTCGGCGAACGGCTGGCCTCCTCCGCGCTGGAGCGATCCGGCGGATTGGCGGCGCGGCTGGCGCTGGCACACGCGCTGGCGTGGCAGGGCCGCGGCCGTGAGGCCGACGCGGTGCTGGCCGGCGTGGACCCCTCGGGGTTGACCGAAGCCGCCCTGATGGACTGGGCGCTGCTGCGCGCCGCCAACCAGTTCTGGATGCTCAGCGAGCCCGAGCGGGCGACCGCGTTCTTGCGCACCATCCGCAGTCGGTTCTCGGATGCGGGCGCGCGCACCACGCTCGACGCGCTGAGCGCCACGTTCGCGATGAACGCCGGCAACGTCGGGCACGCCGTGAAGGTCGCGGGCGAGGTGCTGGCCACGCCGGGCGCCGACGACCAGGCGGTGGCCTGGGCGGCCAGCGCGGCGGCGCTGTGCGCCGCGCGGCAGGGGCGTTTCGACGACGTCGAGCCGCTGGCCCAGCGCGCCCTGGCCGCCGAACATCCGGGATTGCTGCGCTTCACGATCGGGCTGGGGCAGACCACCGCGTTGTTGATGGCGGGCCGGCTCGACGAGGCACGCGAACTCGCGCAGCAGTTCACCGATTTCGCCGAGCTGCAACAGCCGGGTCGCGCGATCGGCGAGGTGCTGCTGGCCCACGTGCTGCTCGCCGACGGTGAATTCGCCAGAGCGGCAGCGCTACTGGGTCCGGCGGCCGCCACGTTGGAGCGCACCGGCTATTCGTGGGGGCCGCTGTCGTTGACGCTACTGGCCAGCGCGCTGGCCCAGCAGGGCGATATCGCCGCCGCGGGAAAAACATTGGGGCGGGCCGAATCCCGGCACGGAACCAAGTCGGCGCTGTTCGCGCCGGAGCTGGGCGTCGCCCGGGCGTGGCGGCTGGCCTCGATGCGCGACGCGCCCGGTGCGGTGGCCGCCGCCCGTGACGCCGCCCGGATGGCCGAGCGTGGCGGCCAGCGGGCGGTGGCGGTGCGGGTGTGGCACGATGCCGTGCGGCTGGGCGACACCCACGCGGCCGACCCGTTGTCCCGGATCACCGCCGAAATCGACTGTGCTGCGGGAAAACTCGCGCTCGCCCATGCGCAGGCGCTGGCGGCCCGCGACGAGGCGGCGTTGCTGGCGGTGTCGGACGACCTGGCGGCGGTGGGGATGCGCGCGGCGGCGGCCGACGCCGCCGCGCAGGCGCAGCGGTGCGGGGCCTGACCAGCCGCCGTCAGCCGGTGAGGTAGCCGCGCAGCATGGCCACCGCGGCGGTGATGTTGGCGACCGGGACGCTCTCGTCGCGCCGGTGCGCCAGGTTGGGGTCGCCCGGGCCGAAGTTGACCGCCGGGATGCCCAGCGCGGCGAACCGCGCGACGTCGGTCCACCCGTACTTCGCGCGCACCCGTCCCCCGGCGGCCTCGACCAGGGCCTTGGCCGCGGGCTGCGACAGCCCGGGCAAGGCCCCCGCGGCGGCGTCGGTCTGCTCGATGCGCACGTCGAGCCCGTCGAACACCTCGTGCACGTGCTCGAGCGCGGCGGTCGCCGACCGGTCGGGGGCAAACCGGAAGTTGACCGTCACCGCCGCCGCGTCGGGGATCACGTTGCCCGCGACGCCGCCGTCGATGCGCACCGCGGACAGGCCCTCGCGATACTCGCAACCGTCGATGTCGACGGCGCGGGCGGAGTACGCGGCCAGCCGGTCCAGCACGGCGCCCAGCTTGTGAATGGCGTTGTCGCCCAGCCACGGCCGCGCCGAGTGGGCGCGCGTCCCGGTGGCCGAGACCACGACGCGCAGCGTGCCCTGGCAGCCGGCTTCGATGTAGCCGCCGGTGGGTTCGCCCAGGATGGCCACGTCGGCGGACAGCCAGTCCGGCAACTCGCGCTCGATGCGGCCCAAACCGTTTGCCGCCGCGTCGATTTCCTCGCAGTCGTAGAACACCAGCGTCAGATCGTGCACCGGCTCGGCCACGGTGGCGGCCAGGTGCAGGAAGACCGCGTCGCCCGATTTCATGTCCGCGGCGCCGCATCCGTACAGGTCGCCGTTCTCCCGGCGGCTGGGCAGGTTGCCCGCGACCGGCACGGTGTCCAGGTGTCCGGCCAGCAGCACCCGCGACGGCCGCCGGTGCCGGGTGCGCGCGAGCACGGCGTTGCCGTTGCGCACGATCTCGAAGCCGGACGTCTGGGCGCGCAGCGCGGACTCCACCTCGTCGGCCAGGCGCGCCTCGTCTCGCGATTCGCTGGGGATGTCGACCAACGCCGCGGTCAGCTCGATCGGGTCCGCGCGCAAGTCCAGCACGGGTCCCAGGTTATCCGCTGCCGAGCGGCAAGTAACCTGACCGCCGTGACTGGAGCTGTAGGCATCGGCCTGGCGACGCTGGCCGCCGACGGATCGATCCTCGACACGTGGTTTCCCGCACCGGAACTGACCGAGTCGGGCACCGGCGGCACGTCGCGCCTCGCCCTGTCGGATGTGCCTCCGGAGCTGGCCGCGCTGGTCGGCCGGGACGACGACCGCGGCACCGAGAGCATCGCCGTGCGCACCGTGATCGGTTCGCTCGAGGACGTGGCCGCCGACGCCTACGACGCCTACCTGCGACTGCATCTGCTGTCGCACCGGTTGGTGGCGCCGCATGGGCTGAACGCCGGCGGCCTGTTCGGGGTATTGACCAATGTCGTGTGGACTAACCGCGGGCCGTGCGCGATCGAGGGGTTCGAGGCGGTCCGCGCGCGGCTGCGCCGGCACGGCCCGGTGACCGTCTACGGCATCGACAAGTTCCCCCGCATGGTCGACTACGTCGTGCCCACCGGGGTGCGCATCGCCGACGCCGACCGGGTGCGCCTCGGCGCCCACCTGGCGCCCGGGACGACGGTGATGCACGAGGGCTTCGTGAACTACAACGCCGGCACGCTGGGCGCGTCGATGGTCGAGGGCCGCATCTCGGCCGGCGTGGTGGTGGGCGACGGGTCGGACATCGGCGGCGGCGCGTCCATCATGGGCACGCTGTCCGGCGGCGGCACGGAGGTCATTTCGATCGGCAAGCGCTGCCTGCTCGGCGCCAACGCGGGGCTGGGCATCTCGCTGGGTGACGACTGCGTCGTCGAGGCCGGCCTGTACGTGACCGCGGGCACCAAGGTCGCCACGCCCGACGGCCAGGTGCTCAAGGCCGCCGAGCTGTCCGGCGGCAACAACCTGCTGTTCCGCCGCAATTCGGTCAGCGGCGCCGTCGAGGTGGTGGCCCGCGGCGGTCAGGGCATCGCCCTCAACGAGGACCTGCACGCCAACTGAGCGCGCCTACCTGTCGGCGGGGACTTCTTCGGCCGCCGGGGCGGCCCGCAGCGCGGTGCCTTTCGTTTCGGGCAGCAGGTAGACGGAGACGAAGCTGGCCCCCGCGAGGGTGGCCATCATGAGCCCGATCGCCCAGCTGCCGTACGTCGCCAGCAACGTGCCGGCGATCAACGGCGGCACGGCGGCGCCGAGGACACCGGCAAGGTTCATCGCCACCGCCGCGCCGCTGTAGCGGTAGCGCGTGGCGAACAGCTCGGGAACGAAGGCCCCGGTGGGCCCGTTGGCCACCGCCGCGGCGGCGAACATGCCGAGGATGGCGACCGCGTACAACACCGGCTTGCCGGTGTCCATCAGCGGGATGACCGCGAACGCCCACGGCAGGCACGCCGCCAGCCCCCATAACATCACCCGGCGCCGCCCGACCCGATCGGACATCCAGGCTCCGAACGACACGCACACCATGCTGGTCAGCCCGCCCAGGGCGCCGACGCCCCAGATGAAGCTCCGCGAGTAACCCAGGTGGTTGTGGGCGTACATGACGAGAAAGGTGTTGCCCAGGTAGACGAAGCCCATGCCGCCCAGGAAGCAGCCCGCGACGAGCACGATCTCACGCCGCTGGAACCGCCAGAGCTCCGCGAGCGGCGCCTTGGGCACCAGCTCTCGGGCCTGTTCCTCCACGAAGAGCGGGGTCTCGTCGATGTTCAGCCGCACATACAGGGCGATGCCGATGAGCCCGCTGCTGATCAGGAACGGCACCCGCCACCCCCACTCCATGAATGCGGGACTGTTCTCGCCCATGGTGAGGTTCACGGCGAGGAAGGTCAGGCTGGCGAGGATGCCGGCGGTGCCGCCGCCGAGCAGGGTGAACATGCCGTACCACCCGCGTTTGCCGGCGGGGGCGTACTCGGCGCTCAGCAACACCGAGCCCGCCCATTCGCCGCCGACCGCGAACCCCTGAAACAGCCGCAGGACGATGAGGATCAACGGCGCCGCGGCGCCGATCGAGGCCGTGCTGGGGACCATGCCCACGCTCACGGTCGACGCGCCCATGATCGTCAGCGTCGCGACCAGGGTCTTCTTGCGGCCCAGCCGGTCCCCGAAGTAGCCGAAGACGGCCGCGCCCAAGGGGCGGGACAGGAACGCCGTCGCGAACGTCGCCATCGAGGCGATGGTGGCCAGCGTCGGGCCCAGGCCCGGGAAGAACACCGTGGGAAAGACCAGCGCGGCCGCGGTCCCGTAGATCAGGAAGTCGTAGAACTCGATGGCCGAGCCGACGAGGCAGGCGGCCGCGATCCGCCGCATGGGGGTGGTGCCAGCGGTGCCCACGGACTGGGTCGCCTCACTCATGGTGGCCGTCGGGTCGATACACGGTTACGACGGTAGGTGAAGCTCCGCGGTCACGCTCGGCCGTGAAGCTGGCAACTTGCTGCGTGTCGTGGCGGCCGGCCGGCCGCCTCAGCCCTCGGCCAGCAGCCGCTTTTTCAGCACCTTGCCCATCGCGTTGCGGGGCAGCGCGTCGACCAGGCGCACCTCGCGTGGCCGCTTGTGCACCGAAAGCTCCTGGGCGACGTGGGCGATCAGGTCGTCGGCCTTCAGGTCGGCCGCGCCGACGACGAACGCGACGATCCGCTGGCCCAGGTCCGGGTCCGGCATCCCGACGACCGCCACCTCGCGCACCCCGGGATGACCGAGCAACGCCGTTTCGATTTCGCCGGCGCCGATCCGGTAGCCGCCGGACTTGATCAGGTCGACCGACTCGCGGCCCACGATGCGGTGCATGCCCCCGCCGTCGATGACCGCGACGTCGCCGGTGCGGTACCAGCCGTCGGCGTCGAACGCCTCGGCGGTGGCCTCCGGACGGTTGAGGTACCCGTCGAACATCGTCGGGCCCCGAACCTCAAGGCGCCCAACGGTTTCCCCGTCGTGCGGCACCTCGGCGCCGGTGTCGTCGAGCAGCCGGGTTTCCACGCCGGTGAGGGGCAGGCCCACCCAGCCCGCACGTCGCTCGCCGTCGGCGCGGGTCGACAGGGTGATCAGCGATTCGGAGGCGCCGTACCGTTCGACCGGCTCGTGCCCGGTGAGGTGGGCCAGCCGCTCGAACACGGGCACCGGCAGCGGCGCGCTGCCCGAAACCAGCAGCCGGGCCGGACGCAGCGCCCGGGCGGCCGCCTCGTCGGCCGCCACCCGTGACCACACGGTGGGTACGCCGAAGTACAGCGTGCCGCCGGCGTCCGCACAAGCCTGCGCGTAGCCCGCCGGCGTCGGTCTTCCCGTGTGCACGAAGCGATTTCCCACCCGCAGCGACCCGAGCAATCCCAGCACCAGCCCGTGCACGTGGAACAGCGGCAGGCCGTGCACCAGCACGTCGTCGGCCGTCCACTGCCAGGCCTGCGCCAGGGCGTCGAGGTCGGCCGCGATCGCGCGCCGGCTCAGCACCACCCCCTTGGGCAGGCCGGTGGTGCCCGAGGTGTAGATGATCATCGCGGTGGTGTCCGGCGACGGCTCGGGGTAGCGGTGCCAGGACCGGGCGTGCAGCCGCACCGGGATGTGCGGCAGCCCCTCCGACTCGTCCGGCACGGGCCCGAGCCAGGCCCGCACCCCCGAGTCGGTGAGCATGTGCCGGCGTTCGGCCGCACCGACGTCCGCGGGCACCGGCACGAACGGGACGCCGGCGATCAGGCAACCGGTCACCGCGAGGACGGTCGCCGCGGTCGGCGTGGCCAGGATCGCCACCCGTTCCGCCCCGGCGACCCGCTCGGCCACCGACGTGGCGGCGCCGACCAGGTCGCTGCGGCTCAGCACGGTGCCGTCGATGCGCACCGCATCGGCGATGTCGGTGGCGGTGACCGCCGCGGGATTCAGGGACGCCAGCAGCACGTGAGCAGGCTACCCGGCGGCCGCGCGGTCAGCCTTGCTCGTCCCAGATCTTCGTCAGCGTGGAGAGGATCTCCTCCCCGCGGCCCAGGCCGCCGAGGTGGCTTTCGCCGGGCAGCACGATCAGCTCGGCGTCGGGCAGCAGGGACACGACGTGCTCGCCGTGCGCGAACGGGACGATGTGGTCGCTGTCGCCGTGCCACCAGCGCACCGGGACCTTGACCTCGTCGAGCCGGAAGCCCCAGTCGCGGGTGAACAGGATGATGTCGTTGAACGGGGCCGCCAGTTGCTTGCGGCTGCCGTTGAGCAGGTCGTCGAGGAACATGGCGCCGAACTCGGGCCGGGTCAGCAGGCGCCGGTCGCCCTCGGGCGATATCGCGGCATACAGATACAGCGCGGGATTGGCGACCGGACGGATCATCCGGACCACCAGGCTCGCGCCGATCCGCAGCGGGTCGCCGCCCAGTCGCAGCAGCGGCGCCACCCGCTTGCCCAGGTTCATCAGGCCACTGGTGATCCCCTCGTCGCCCAGGAAAGGCGCGACGCCGCCGAGCACGCCGGCCGCCACGATGCGGTCGGGCAACACCGCGGCGGACGCGAGCGCGTACGGGCCGCCGCCGGACAGGCCGATGACTGCCAGCTTGTCGATGCCCAGCGTGTCCGCGATCGTCCGCAAGTCGTCGCCGAACGCCCGGATGTTCTCGTACCGATGCGGCGTCGACGAACCGATGCCGGGCCGGTCCAGGCCGATCAGGCGGATCTTGTGGTTTTCGGCGTAGAGGCGCGCCTCGACCGGGATCTGCCGGCGGGCGCCCGGTGTGCCGTGCAACCAGAACATCGCGCGCCCCTGCGGGTCACCGAATTCGGCAAAGCCGATCTGGCGGTCCTCACCGACGGCGATGTTTCCTTCGAGCTTGGGGCGGGCGATCTCGATGACCATGCCAGCAGCCTCGCATGTGACGGGCCGTTTACCAAAGGCTCACGGGTCAGGCGTTGAGCGGTCGCTCCCCGATGACCCGGTCGGCCCGCAGGCTCGCGACCTCGTCGGCGGACAGGCCCAGACCGGCGAGGACTTCGTCGTTGTGTTGGCCCAGCGTCGGCGGGGCGGTCCGGTGGTGGCGGGCCGGCCCGGGCGTGATGCGAAACGGCCAGCCGGGATAGCGGTGCGGCCCGGTGATCGGGTGCACGAACTCCTCGTAGTAACCGCGCGCGTCGAGCTGGCCCCCGATCAGGTCGCCGTCGTACATCTGCTCGCCGGTGATCACCTGCTCGGCCGGGATACCTTGTTCCTGAAGGGCTTTGACGATCGCTGATGCGGTCTGGGTGCGGGTCCACCCCGTGACCAGCTCGTCGAACACGTCGTGGTCAAGGTGCCCGTCGTCGGGCAGCGACAATGCGACCCATCCGCCGTCGTCGGCGGTCGGGTAGACGCCTTGCAGGTAGCCGCGCTGCCGGTTGCCCCGGCGCGGGGGCACGACGCCGGTCATCGAATACTCGATCACCGGTTCGGCGGCCACGCACGCCGCGACCTCGATCTGCGCGATCTCGATCAGCTGGCCCTCCCCCGTTCGGCGTCGGTGCTCGAGGGCGGCCAGCAGCGCCACCGCCGCGTGCACGCCGACGATGGGATCGGCTGGCCCCTGCGGGTTGCACGGCGGGCCGTCGGGGTAGCCGGTGGCCGCCGACATTCCCGAGGTCTGCTCGAAGTTCAGCGCCCAGCCGACGTAGTCGCGCCACGGCCCCTGCAGGCCGTATCCGGGCATCCGCACGGCGATCACGTCGGGGTTGAGCGACGCCAGCGCGTCATAGTCCAGGCCGAACTGCTCGACCACCCGGGGCGAGAAGTTCTCCACGACCACGTCGGCGTCGGCGGCCAACCGCCTGGCGATGTCGAGACCCCGCGGCGAGGTCAGGTCGAGGGTGAGGTCGCGCTTGTTCAGGTTGGTCCCCTGCCAGATGGGGCTGCGTTCATACCAGTCGTCGCCCTCGTAGGCGAAGGCGCCCGAGTAACGGTGCCCGTCCGGCCGCTGGATCGATTCGATCTTCACGATGTCGGCGCCGAACGCGCCCAGGTAGCAAGTCAGGTAGGCGCCGGCCCAGAACGTGGTCAGGTCGAGAACCCGCAAGCCGGCGAAGGGCAGCGGCCCTTCGGTTGTGCAAAGCGGTCGGGCATCGGCCGCCCACGGTCCGGGCGACATACCCAGCGGGGACGCCGGCCCGGGTTGCGGGACAGGCGTTTTCGAGAATCGGAACGGCGGGCCGGGTCGCCGAAACGACCAACCGGGCCCGCCGGATTGCACGAAGAACCCGCGCTCGGCGTACTGCGGGCAGTCGAGCACGGTGGCCCCGTCGTTGACCGGGGCGGCCGGAATGCGCAGCGCCTGAGCCAGTTCCACGATCTCTTCGACGGTCTGCTGGGACAGCACTGGCTCCGCCTTGCCGAAGAACTCGTCGCGCTCGGGGCCGCCCATCATGATCGCGATCTGATGCTCGCCGTACTCGGGCAGTCCGAGCATCGCGCACACGTCCAGCCAGTGCTGGCCTGTCAGGCAGTTGATGCCCACCCAGCCGTCGGCGGCCCGGACGACGCCAAGCATGGGGGCCGAGCGCAGGTTCGCGGGCAGGCCGAGGTGTTGCATCCGGCGCGCCATCAGCATCGGGTAGGGCAGCGTCGACAGCAGCGCCTCCACCTGGGAGACGTCGACCTCTCGGACCCGGCCGGTTGGCGGCATCCGCAACGCGGTCAGCGCGCCCAGGGCTGCGTACCCGCCCGCGACGTATTCGGAGATGCGGGCGCCGACCTGTACCGGCGGGCGGTCCGGATCCCGGGCGCTGATCCAGCCCGATGCCGCCTGCGCGGTCAGGGGGGTGACCGGCCGGTGCCGCCAGGGCCCGCGCTGGCCGAATCCAGAGATGCGGATTAACACCAGATTTGGGTTCAGCCGCCCCAAGTCGTCCGGGCCCAGCGCCCAGCGGTCCAGCGTTCCGGGCACGAAGTCCTCGATGAGCACGTGCGCCGCCGCGATGAGCTCGCGGGCTTCCGTCAGGCCGGCTGGCTGGGTGAGATTGACTGTAACGCAGCGCTTTCCGGCGTTGAGGTACGCGAACAAGCCGCTGCGTTGCGGGTCGGGAACTCCGCCGGGAAACGGGCCCCACCGGCGCAGGGCATCTCCGGCGGGCGGCTCGATCTTGGTGACCTCGGCGCCGAGGTCGACGAAAAGCTTTGCGGCGTAAGAACCTGAGATCTCGTTGGCGATTTCGACGACGTGGAGCCCGGCGAGGGGTCCCGTCATGCCGGGATCCCGATGGCCTTCACCTCCATGTACTGGTACAGGCCACTGATCCCGCCGCTCTCCCGGCCGAACCCGCTCAGCTTGAACCCGCCGAACGGCGCGTCGCCCGGCCCGATGCCGTTGACGGCGACCTGGCCCGTGCGCATCCGCCGCGCGACCGCGAGCGCGCGGTCCACGTCGGCGCCCCACACGGCGCCCGAGAGCCCGTAGCACGAGTTGTTCGCGATCGCGACGGCGTCCTCGTCGTCGCGGTAGCGCAGCACCGACAGCACCGGCCCGAACACTTCCTCCTGCGCGATCGCCGAATCCGGTTGCACACCGGTGAGAATCGTCGGTTCGAAGTAGTAGCCGACGTCCAAGTCGGCCGGGCGGCCGCCGCCCGTTGCCAGCACCGCTCCGTCGTGGACCGCGCCGTCGACGTGTGCCTGCACGCGCTCGCGTTGCGCCGCGCTGATCAGCGGGCCCATTTGCACCGTCGGGTCCGTGGGGTCGCCGACCTTGACGTCGCGGGCCAGCGCGACGAGCCGGTCGACGACGTCGTCGTGCAACGAGTCGGGGAGCAGCAGCCGGCTGTGCAGGATGCAGGCCTGCCCGGCGTGCAACGAGCAGCAGTCGAACAGCATCTGCTGCAGCATGTCGTCGGTCACCTGCGTGTCGTCGAGAATGATGCTTGCCGACTTGCCGCCGCACTCCAGCAACAGCCGCTTCATGGCGTCGCCCGCGGCCCGCATGACCTCACACCCGACGGCGGAACTGCCGGTGAAGCTGATCATGTCGATGCGCGGATCCGTCGTGAGCAGTTTGGCGGCCTCGAGGCCCGAGGGCGTGACGACGTTGACGACGCCCGGCGGGATGTCGGTCTCCTCGTCGATGATGCGCGCGAGGGCCAACCCGGCCAGCGGCGTCAGCGGCGAGGGCTTGAGCACCACGGTGTTGCCCGCAGCCAGCGCGTTGTTCGCCTTCATGACGTTGAGGCAGTGCGGGAAGTTCCACGGCGTCAGGATCGACACGACACCGAGCGGCTCGCGGCGCAGCACAGTCGTTCCGGCACCGATCCCGGTGACCGGCTCCTCGATCAGCTTGGTGGCGAGCTGGGCGGCATGCATGGACATGTACCCGGCGCCGTCGATTTGCATCATCCGCTCGTTGGCGACGCAGCCCCATTCGACCTGTGACAGCGCGAAGATCTCGTCGGCGTGCTTGAGCAGGGCATCACCGAGCTGGTTGAGGCAGCCGGCCCGCTCGTCGGGACCCATGCGGCCCCATGGCCCGGCGTCGAAGGCCCGGCGCGCGGCGTCGATCGCCGCGCCGACCTGGGCGACACTCGCGTCGGGCGCGGTGCCGATGGACTGCTCGGTGGCCGGGTTGATGTCGTCGTAACGACCGTCCTCCGGCTCGACCCACCTGCCATCGATGTAGAGCTCATAGGTGTCGACAAGAGATCCCGGAGTTTGCAGCTCGGTCATGCGCTTCCTCACCCGAACGTCGGTCATACAACCACTTGGTGTACACCCATGCCCCCCTGCCGTCAATCACTAATCGCGCGAATTGCCCGCTATTTTCGCGTTTCGCGCCGGTATTGACAGGGGTGGGGCACGCGGGGTAGACACAAGGCCGCAAGACACATTGCGTCAATGTGTCGGATTGCCTGTCCAGGGAGGCCGCCGTGCGGACCGCTTTGCCCGCTTCTCTGTTGCACTCCCCCGACTTCTATGCGGGCGATCCGTACCCGGTGTACCGCGAGCTGCGCGCGACGGCGCCGGTGTGCTGGAACGAGGTCACCAACTTCTGGGCGCTGCTGAAGTACGAGGACATCCGCTTCGTGTCGAGCAACCCGGCCCAGTTCTCGTCGACCCGGGGCATCACCATCCCCGACCCGCAACAGCCGAGCCCGGTCCAGCCGGGCAGCCTCATCTTCACCGACCCGCCGCGGCACCGGCAGTTGCGCAAGCTGATCAACTCGGGGTTCACCCGGCGGCGGGTGGCCGTCCTCGAACCGAAGATCCGCGAGATCGTGCGGGGAATCCTCGACGGCATCGAACCCGATTCCGTACACGAGTTCGCCGATGAGATCGCCGCTCCGTTGCCCACCCGGATGATCGCCGAGCTCATCGGCGCCCCGCCGGACGACTGGGAGCAGTTCCGGGCGTGGTCGGACGCGGCCACCGGAAGCGCCGACCCGGAGATCGAACTCGACCCGTTGGTCGCCATGGGGCAGCTGTACGAGTATTTCCAGAAGTTGATCGCCGCCAGGCGCGTGGACCCGCGCGACGACCTGTTGTCGGTGCTGGCGGGCGCGGAGATCGACGGTGTCCGGCTGACCGACGAGGACCTGCTCAATTTCGCCTACCTGCTGCTGGTGGCCGGCAACGAAACCACCCGCAACCTGATCGCGCTGGGCACGCTGGCGCTGATCGCCCACCCCGACCAATGCCGCCTGCTGGTCGACGATCCCGCGCTGATCCCGGGCGCCGTCGAGGAAATGTTGCGCTGGAACAGTCCGGTGGTGCACATGGCGCGCACGGCGACGGCCGACGTGGAGATCCGCGGTCAGCGGATCGCCGAGGGGGACGTGGTGGTGATGCTGTACGGATCGGCCAACCGCGACGAAGACATCTTCGGCGCCGACGCCGAGGAGTTCAAGGTGACCCGGCACCCCAACCCGCACATCGCCTTCGGCTGTGGCGAACATTCCTGCGTCGGTGCGCAATTGGCGCGGCTGGAGGCATGCGTGATGTTCGACGAGCTGCTGCGCCGCTTCCCCAGGCTCGAGCTGGTGGGTTCGGTGGACCGGATGCGCGCCACCATGGTGCCCGGGGTCAAGCGCATGCCGGTGCGGCTGGGGGCCTGAGTCGATGGACCTGGAGTACTCACCCGAGCAGCAGCAGCTGCGCGCCGAGATCCGCGCGAGCCTGGAACAGGTGATGACCCCGGAGCGTGTCGCCGCGATCGGCGAGAACATCGAGGGCGGGCCGGCGGTGCGGGATTGCGTGCGCGCCCTGGCCGAGGCCAACCTGCTCGGCGTCGGATGGCCCAAAGAGTATGGGGGGCAAGGATTCTCGGCGATCGAGCAGTTCATCTTCTCCGAGGAGGCGCGGCGCGTCAACGCCCCGATCCCGCTGGTGACGCTCAACACGGTCGGTCCGACACTGATGCAGTGCGGCACCGAGGAACAGAAGCAGAAGTTCCTGCCCGCGATTTTGGACGGCAGCGTCGAATTCGCGATCGGCTACTCCGAACCCGAGGCGGGTAGCGACCTCGCATCGGTGCGTACCACCGCGGTGCGCGACGGCGACGAGTACGTCATCAACGGGCAGAAGATGTTCACCAGCGGGGCGGCATACGCCGATTACATCTGGCTGGCCGCCCGCACCGATCCGAATGCCAAGAAGCACAAGGGCATTTCCATCCTCATCGTGCCCACTTCGTCGCCCGGGTTCTCCTGGCAGCCGCTGCACACCATGCCGGGCATCTCCACCTTCTACACCTTCTACGACAACGTGCGGGTGCCGGCCAGTGCGCTGGTGGGCGGCGAGAACCAGGGCTGGCAGCTGATCACCACCCAGCTGAACTTCGAGCGGGCGGCCCTGGGCAACCTCGGCGCGCTGGAACCGCTGTTCGAGCGCACGCTGCAGTGGGCCACCGGCACCGAACTCGACGGCGGCCGCGTCATCGACCAGCCGTGGGTGCAGCTGGCACTGGCCCGGGTCGAGGCCCAGGTCGCCGCCTACAAACTGGTCAACCTGCGGGTCAACGCCGCGATGACCAAGGGCGCGCTGAACATGGGGGAAGCCTCGGCGGCCAAGGTCTTCGGCACCGAGCTGACCCAGCAGGTCGCCCGCCAACTGCTCGAGGTGCTCGATGGCAACGGCGTGCGCCGCGGCGCCGACGCGCCCCTGCGCGGCGCGCTGGAGACCGCGTACCGCCAGGCGGTCATCAACACCTTCGGTGGCGGCGCCAACGAGATTCAGCGTGACATCATCGCCATGGCCGGATTGGGCATGCCACGGGCTCCCCGCGACCTTCGCGCCACCGCACAATAGGAGGACAGCCTTACCGTGACCGACTCAGAAACCGTCAGCGCCAAGGTGCGCGCCCTCGTCGGCCAGCCGACCGGCGGCACCGGAAAGCCCTCGCTGGCCCCGGATCCGGTGAACCAGCCGATGATCCGGCACTGGGCGTACGCGATGGCCGACATGAACCCCGTCTACCTCGACCCGGAGTTCGCGGAGAAGTCGCGGTTCGGCGGCATCGTGTCGCCGCCGGTGATGCTGCAGACCTGGACGATGCCGTCGCCGATCCTGGAGGGCATCGGCGAGCGCGGTGGCGCGCCCGTCGAAATCAAGAGCAATCCCACGGCATTCCTCGACGAGGCCGGCTACACCAGCACAGTCGCGACCAACTCCGAGTTCGAGATCGAGCGCTACCCACGACTGGGCGACGTCATCAGCGCGACGACGGTGTACGAATCGGTCTCCGAGGAGAAGAAGACGGCGCTGGGCACCGGCTTCTTCCTGACCTGGCTGACGACCTACACCGCCCAGAACGGCGAGGTCCTGGGAAGGCAGCGATTCCGGGTGTTGCGATTCAGGCCGGAGCGCTGATGGCGACCCGGCTGGCGCCTGCCATCACCAAGGACACCGAGTTCTTCTGGAACGGATTGCGGGACAACAAGCTCCTGATCCAGCGCTGCGGTGGATGCGGGCAGCTGCGCCACCCGCCCCGCCCGATGTGCCCGCACTGCCGCTCCCTGGACTGGGACACCGTCGAGTCGTCGGGCCGCGGCACCGTCTACAGCTACGTGATGCCGCACGAGCCGAAGTTTCCGTTCTTCGAGTATCCCTACGTGGTCGTGCTGGTGGAACTCGACGAGGGCGTGCGGCTGGTGTCCAACCTGACCGGCATCGACCCGGCCGACGTGGCCACCGGCATGCCGGTCGAGGTGTACTACCAGCGTTTCGATAACGACCTGGTGCTGCACCAGTTCCGGCCGGGCAGCTAGGCGGGGCTCATGGACTTCAGTTTCAGCGAAGAGCAGGAGACCATCTCCAAGCTCGCCCGCGACCTCCTCGAGCGCCGGGCCACGCGGGAGCGCTTGGCCGAGTTGGAGGCCGGCGACGTTCGCTTCGACGACGCACTGTGGAAAGAGCTGGCGGCCGCCGACCTGCTCGGCACCGCGCTGCCGGAGCCGGTGGGCGGTAACGGCGGTGGTTTCGTCGAGCTCGGGGTGCTGCTGGCCGAGGTGGGCCGGGCGGTCGCACCGGTGCCCGCCTACGCGACGCTGGCCCTGGGCGCCGACCCCATCGCGCGGTACGGCAACGATGAACAGCGGCAACGCTTCCTGCCGGGGGTTGTCGCCGGAAACCGCATACTGACCGCGGGATTGGCCGAGCCGGGCCGCTCCGATGCGACGGCTCCCGCCACCACCGCGCGGCGCGACGGCGGCAGCTGGCGGCTCGACGGCGCCAAGGAGCTGGTTCCGGCCGCCCAGCTCGCCGACACGGTGCTGATCCCGGCGTCGATGGACGACGGGCAGGCCGGCCTGTTCCTGGTGGCGGCCGACGCCCGCGGCATCGAGATCCGTCCCGCGCCGACCACCAACCGCGAACCACACGCCGACGTATACCTCGACGGCGCAACGGTATCCGACGCCGACCGGCTCGTCGGCGCAGACCTGATCGACTCGCTGTACACCCGTGCGCTGGTCGCCCTGTGCGCGGTTCAGCTCGGCGTCGTGGAGCGCGCACTGCGGATCGCGGCCGAATACACCACGGGCCGCGAACAATTCGGCCGGCCCATCGGCAGCTTTCAGGCCGTGCAGCAGCGCATGGCGGACGCGTTCATCGACGTCGAGGCGATCAGGTGGACCACGTGGCACGCGGCGTGGCTGATCGCGCACGGGCGCCCCGCCGAGCGCGCCGCCCGCATCGCGAAGTTCTGGGCCGCCGAGGCCGGCGCCCGCGTCGCCGCCACCGCCCAGCACGTCCACGGCGGCATCGGCATCGACACCACCTATCCCCTGCACCGCTACTTCTTGTGGGCCAAGCACAACGAGCTCACGCTCGGCCCGGCTGCGGCGCAGCTGGCCCGGCTCGGCGCAACGTATTCGGAAGGACAGCAATGACGACCACCGCGAGCCGCAGCACCACCCTGCGCTGGGCCGACATCTCCGTCGGCGACGAGGTGACCCCGCTCGAGATCCCGATCACCACAACGATGATCGTCGCGGGGGCGATCGCCACCCGCGACTTCATGCCCGTGCACCACGACCGCGACTACGCCAACAAGCAGGGCTCTCCGAATCTGTTCATGAACATCCTCACCACCAACGGCTACTGCGTGCGGTTCCTCACCGACTGGGCCGGACCGGAGGCGATGGTCAAGAAGCTGTCGATCCGCCTGGGCGTGCCGTGCTTTCCGGACGATCCGCTGCGGTTCACCGGCAGCGTCACCGGGAAGAGCGCAGGCACCGGGGGGGAGAACTTCGTCGAGGTGACGTTCAAGGGCTCCAACAGCCTGGGCGACCACGTCTCGGGCACCGCGATCCTCAGCCTGCTCGACGGGGCGCGCGCGTGAGCAGCTCGCTGCCCGGCGCCGCGGCCATCGTCGGGATCGGCCAGACCGAGTTCTCCAAGGAATCCGGCCGCAGCGAACTGCAATTGGCGTGCGAGGCGGTGAGCGCCGCGCTCGACGACGCCGGCCTGGCACCCGCCGACGTCGACGGCATGGTCACCTTCACGATGGATGCCAGCGACGAGATCGACATCGCGCGCAACGTGGGCATCGGCGACCTGAGCTTCTTCTCCCGCGTGCACCACGGCGGCGGCGCGGCCGCCGGCACCGTCGTGCACGCCGCGATGGCCGTCGCGACGGGTGTCGCCGACGTGGTGGTGTGCTGGCGGGCCTTCAACGAACGCTCCGGTTTCCGGTTCGGCGGCAGCGGGCGCAGCATGGCCGAAACACCGTTGTTCATGGCGCACTACGCACCGTTCGGCTTGCTCACCCCCGCGGCGTGGGTCGCGATGCACGCGCAGCGCTACATGTCGACGTACGGCGTCACCAACGAGGACTTCGGCCGCATCGCGGTCGTGGACCGCGCGCACGCGGCCCGCAACCCCGATGCGTGGTTCTACCAACGCCCGATCACGCTCGAGGACCACCAGAATTCGCGCTGGATCGTCGAACCCGTGCTGCGCCTGCTGGATTGCTGTCAGGAGAGCGACGGCGGGGTCGCGCTCGTGGTCACCAGCGCCGAGCGGGCACGCGACCTGCGGCAGCCGCCGGCGGTCATCACCGCGGCCGCCCAGGGCGCGGCCTCCAACGGCGAGATGATGACCAGCTACTACCGCGACGACATCACCGGCCTGCCGGAGATGGGTGTGGTCGCCAACAGGCTGTGGCGCGACTCCGGTCTCAAGCCGCAAGACATCCAAACCGCGTTCATCTACGACCATTTCACGCCGTTCGTGTTCACCCAGCTCGAGGAGCTCGGGTTCTGCGGGCGCGGCGAGGCCAAGGACTTCGCCACCGTCGAGCGGCTGTCGCTGGGCGGGGAGCTGCCGATCAACACCAATGGCGGGCTGCTCGGGGAGGCCTACATCCACGGCATGAACGGCATCACCGAGGGGGTGCGCCAGGTGCGCGGCACGTCGTGCAACCAGGTCGACAATGTCGAACACGTGCTGGTCACGTCGGGCACCGGGGTGCCCACCAGCGGGCTCATCCTGGCGCCCGCCGACTAAAGGGGGTTATCACCGTGCCGAAGCTCGCCCTGCTGACCGCCCACGGCGGCACGCTACTCGAGGTCGGCAACGTGGGCGTGGGACGGACGTTCGAACTGGATCCGAGCGCGCTGGTCTACGGCAACAAATCCGTGCGCGGCGTCATGCTCTACGATCCCGTGACGCTGGCCGTCGGGCTATCGTTCTTGCAGCACATCAGCTTTCCGTTCGACCGCCTGATGCCCGACCCATTCCACCTGGCCGACGTCAACGCCGCCTTCGCCTCGGCCGACGCGGGGCTGGTGCCCCGGGGGGCGTTGGTACCGTGATGACTGAAGCGGCCCAGGCCATCGACACCCGCGAACTGATCGTGGAGTCCGCGTACTCCTGCTTCCGCAAGCAGGGACTGCAGAAGGCGACGATCGTCGACATCGCCCGGGCGGCCGGCGTTTCCCGCAGCACCATCTACGAGTACTTTTCCGACAAGGCGGCCATCATCGAGGCGTGCGCCGAGCACGCTTCCGAACGGTTCTACCGGGAGATGTCCACGGCCATGGGCCGGGGCGGCTCGCTCGAGGACAAGCTCAGCCAGGCCGCCGTCTTCGTGACCCAGGCCCGGCGGTCCATCGCGTCGGAGAAGTACTTCGACGAGGATGCGATCAGCCTGCTGCTGACCAAGGATGCCGCCGTGTTGCTGCGCGAGTGCGTCGACTTCTTCGCACCCCACCTGTCGGCCGCCAAGCTCACCGGGGAGGTGCGCAAGGATCTCGACATCGAAGCCGCCGGTGAATGGTTCGCGCGCATCCTGTTCTCACTCTTCAGCACGCCGTCCTCGACGCTGGACATGGACGATCCCGAGGCGGTGGCCGAGTTCGTGCGCGCGTTCGCGGTGCGTGGGTTCGCCAGCGAGCGCGCTCGGCCCCGGCGCGGCTAGGCGGCGCTTGCCGCTGAGGACCTTCTCCCGTCGAGTGTGCATCGTGGGCTTTGAGTGTGCGTTCAGGGCGGGATTCCGGTGAAATTCGCGCCGTGGGCTCACACGCAAAGCCGTGACCGCACACTCAGTGCCCGCGCCGGGCCAGCGCCCGCAGGAAGAACGTCAGGTTGGCGGGCCGCTCGGCCAGCCGGCGCATGAAGTAGCCGTACCACTGGGTGCCGAACGGCACGTAGACCCGGATCCGGTTGCCGGTTGCGGCCAGCCGCCGCTGCTCGTCATCGCGGATGCCGTACAGCATCTGGTACTCGAAATCGGTTGCGGCCCGGCCCGCTTCGCGCGCCAGCGCGGGCACCTGCTCGATGACCGCCGGGTCGTGGGAGGCCACCATCGGATACCCCGAGCCGGCCATCAGCACCCGCAGGCAGCGCAGGTAGGCGTCGGTGACCGCGGCCGGGTCGCGGTAGGCCACCGCCGCCGGTTCGTCGTAGGCGCCCTTGCACAACCGGATCCGCGCCCCGGTCGCCGCGAATTCCCGGCAATCGCCCAGCGTGCGTCGCAGGTAGGCCTGCAATGCCACACCCAGCCAGGGAAAGTCGTGCCGCAGGTCGCGCACGATCGTCAGCGTCGAGTCCGTCGTCGTGTGGTTTTCGGCGTCCACGGTCACCCACACGCCGGCCCGCCGTGCCGCTCCGCAGATCCTAAACGCGTTCTCCCGGGCGATCTTCTCGCCGTCGCGGCCCAGCGACTGCCCCAGGGCCGACAACTTCAGCGACACCTCGAGCGGACGGGCGGCGGCGCGATCCCCGAGCCGGGCCAGGCGGTCGATCAGATCGAGGTAAACCGCCACCGCCGCGTCGGCGGCGCTGGCGTCGGTGACGTCTTCACCGAGGTAGTCGAGGCTGACACATCGACCCGAATCGCGAAGCGCCGCAACGCTGCCCAGTGCGCTGTCGATCGTCTCTCCGGGAACGAAGCGGTGCACCACGCGACGGGTGATCGGCAGGCCTTCGGCGGCCCGCCGCAGTCCCGGCCGCCGGCTGGCGGCCATGATGGCCGGCCGGAGGGTGCTGGCGAACACACCGGTCATCAGTCGGCCGCCATGTGCGGATACGCGTGGTGGGTCGCCGGGACGAACGTCTCCTTGATGGTGCGTGCCGATGTCCAGCGCAACAGGTTCAGCACCGACCCGGCCTTGTCGTTGGTGCCCGAGCCACGCGAACCCCCGAAGGGCTGGCGCCCGACGACCGCGCCGGTGGGTTTGTCGTTGACGTAGAAGTTCCCTGCGGCGAAGCGCAGGCGCTCCTGCGCGGTCAGCACCGCCTCGCGGTCGTCGGCGATGACGGCGCCGGTCAGCGCGTACCGCGAGCCGGTGTCGATCACGCCGAGGATTCGTTCGTAGTCGCCGTCGGGGTACACGTGCACCGACAGCAGCGGACCGAAGTATTCGGTGGCGAACGACTCGTCGGCCGGATCGTCGGACAGCAACACCGTGGGGCGCACGAAATAGCCGACGCTGTCGTCGTATTCGCCGCCGACCGCGATGGTGACGTGGGCGGCGCTCTTCGCCCGCTCGATGGCGTTGACGTTCTTGGCGAACGCCCGCCCGTCGATCAGCGCCCCACCGTAGTTGGTCAGGTCCGTGACGTCGCCGTAGCGCAGCGCGGCGGTCTCGCCCAGGAAGTCGTCGCCGATGCGCCGCCACACCGACTGCGGGATGAAGGCGCGCGACGCCGCCGAGCACTTCTGGCCCTGGTAGTCGAACGCGCCGCGAATCAGCGCGGTGCGCAGCACATCCGGCCGCGCGGACGGGTGCGCCACCACGAAGTCTTTGCCGCCGGTCTCGCCGACCAGCCGCGGATAGCTGTGGTAGCGGCCGATGTTGGCGCCCACCTGCTGCCACAGCCGCTGGAAGGTGGCGGTCGACCCGGTGAAGTGGATGCCGGCCAGCCGCGGATCGGCCAGCGCCACGTCGGAAACCGCGAACCCGTCGCCGGTGACGAGGTTGATCACGCCGGGCGGCAGCCCCGCGGCCTCGAGCAGCCGCATGGTCAGGTAGGCCGACAACGTCTGGGTGATCGACGGTTTCCACACGACGGTGTTGCCCATCAGCGCCGGCGCGGTCGGCAGGTTGCCGGCGATGGAGGTGAAGTTGAACGGCGTGATCGCATAGACGAATCCGTCCAGCGGGCGGTAGTCGCTGCGATTCCACTCCCCGGGCCCGCTGATCGGCTGCTGCGCCAGGATCTGGCGGGCGAACGCCACGTTGAACCGCCAGAAGTCGATCTGCTCGCAGGGCGAGTCGATCTCGGCCTGGTAGGCGGACTTGGATTGGCCGAGCATGGTCGCGGCGGCGATCTTCTCCCGCCACGGCCCGGCCAACAGGTCGGCGGCGCGCAGGAACACCGCCGCGCGCTCGTCGAAAGGCATTGCCGCCCAGGCGCCTTTCGCGGCCATGGCGGCGTCGATGGCCGCCGCCGCGTCGGCGTGCACCGCGTTGGTCAGGGTGCCCAGCGTGGCGGCGTGCCGGTGCGGCTGGACGACGTCGAAGCGGTCGCCGTCGCCCATGCGGTGTCTGCCGCCGATGACATGGGGAAGCTCGATCGGGTGATCGGCCAGGGCGGCCAATTCGGCGCGTAGCCGCTCGCGTTCCGGGGATCGCGGCGCGTAGTCGTGGACCGGCTCGTTGGCCGGCGGCGGCACCTGGGTTATCGCGTCCATCCTGCCAGGATCCTCGCCGCGACGGCCCGCCGACTTAGCCGATCGGACAGCAGTTCGTCCATTCGATAGTACGATCGGACAATGGCCGGTGTGGGGCTGGGTCAACTGTTGCTGGCGCTGGACGCGACCCTGGTCAGCCTGGTGGAAGCGCCGCGGGGCCTGGACCTTCCGGTGGGCTCGGCGGCGCTGATCGACAGCGACGACGTGCGGCTCGGGCTCGCGGCGGCCGCGGGCTCGGCCGATGTGTTCTTCCTGCTGGGGGTGGGCGACGACGAGGCGCTGCGGTGGATGGGCAAGCAGGCGCGCGAGCGCGTTCCGGCGGCGATCTTCGCCAAGGAACCGTCGAGTGCGTTGGTGAGCGCGGCGGTCGGGGCCGGGTCCGCGGTGGTCGCCGTCGAGCCGCGGGCCCGTTGGGAGCGGCTCTACCAGTTGGTCAATCACGTCCTCGAGCATCACGGGGACCGCGCCGACGAGACCGAGGACTCGGGCACCGACCTGTTCGGCCTGGCGCAGTCGCTGGCCGATCGCATCCACGGCATGGTCAGCATCGAGAACGCCCAGTCACACGTGCTGGCCTATTCCGCCTCCGACGACGAAGCCGACGAGCTGCGGCGCCTGTCCATCCTGGGCAGGGCGGGGCCGCCCGAGCATCTGGAATGGATCGGCCAATGGGGCATTTTCGATGCGCTGCGGTCCAGCGATCAGGTGGTGCGCGTGGCAGAGCGTCCCGAGCTGGGCCTGCGGCCACGGCTGGCCGTCGGGATCTACCAGCCCGCGGTGGACGCGCGGCGACCGCCGGCGTTCGCCGGCACCATCTGGGTGCAGCAGGGCGCACAACCGCTGGCCGACGACGCCGAGCAGATGTTGCGCGGCGCCGCGGTGTTGGCCGCGCGCATCATGGCGCGGCTGGCGGCCCGGCCGTCCACACACGCGCGGCGGGTGCAGCAGCTGTTGGGCCTGGTCGACGGCGAGCCCGACGTGGCCGCCGTCGCCCGCGAACTGGGCCTCTCCGCCGACGGCGAGGCGACGCTGGTCGGCTGGGACACCGCGGACGCCGCCGCCGACAGCGCGCCCCGCCAGCCGCGATTGGCCGACGTGATGGCGCTGAGCGCGAGCGCCTTTCGGCGCGATGCCCAGGTGGGCACGCGGGGATCGCGGATCTATGTGCTGCTGCCCCAGACGCAGACCCGCCCGGTCACCTCGTGGGTCCGCGGCACCGTCGCGGCGATGCGCGCCGAACTCGGCGTGCAGCTGCGGGCCGCCGTCGCGGCTCCCGTCGCCGGCCTCGCCGGGATCGCCGCGGCGCGCGCCGAGCTGGACCGCGTGCTGGACAGCGCTGCGCGCCATCCCATTTCGCTTCCGCAGGTGACCTCGCTGGCGGAGGCGCGCACCACCGTCCTGCTCGACGAGATCCTCACGCTGGTCGGCCGCGACGACCGGTTGGTCGATCCGCGGATCGTCGAGCTGCGCGCCCGGGAGCCGGTGCTGGCCGAGACCCTGCGGGTCTATCTGGACGGCTTCGGCGACATCGCGGCCGCCGCGCAGTCGCTGCACGTGCACCCGAACACGGTTCGCTACCGCGTGCGGCGCATCGAGAAATTGTTGTCCACCTCGCTCGCCGATCCCGAGGTGCGGCTGCTGTTTTCGATTGGCTTGCGACTGCCGGGTGGACCCGAGGGGAAGGCGGTAACCTAACGGCCATGCCGCACGCGTCCGTGGTCGCCCTGCTGCGTGAACGCGCCGGGTTGCAGCCCGACGACGTGGCGTTCCGGTACACCGACTACGACCAGGATTGGGCGGGCGTCACCGAGGCGCTGACGTGGGCGCAGCTGTACCGGCGGACCCTGAACGTCGCGCACGAGGTCAGGCGGCACGGCGCCGTCGGGGACCGCGCCGTGATCCTCGCTCCCCAGGGCCTGGCCTACATCGTGGCGTTCCTGGGGGCGATGCAGGCCGGGTTGATCGCGGTGCCGCTGTCGGTGCCGGCGGCCGGCTCGCACGACGAACGGGTCAGCGCCGTGCTGGCCGACACCGCGCCCACCGTCGTCCTCACCACGTCAGCGGCCGCCGGAACCATCACCGAGCACCTGACGCAGCCCGGCTCGCCCACCCTCCCGGCCGTGGTCGCCGTCGACGCGCTGGATTGGGACGACGCGAGCGCGCCCAGCACCCGGGTCAGCGGCGCGCCCGCGACGGCCTACCTGCAGTACACGTCCGGCTCGACGCGGCTTCCCGCCGGGGTGATGATCTCGCACCGCAATCTTCAGGTGAACTTCCAGCAGCTGATGGCCGACTATTTCGCCGAGACCAACGGTGTGCCGCCGCGCGACACGGCCGTGGTGTCGTGGCTGCCGTTCTATCACGACATGGGATTTGTGCTCGGCGTCATCGCGCCGATCCTGGGCGGCTATCGCGGCGACCTGACCAGCCCGGTCGCCTTCCTGCAGCGGCCGGCGCGGTGGATCCACGCGATGGCGAACGGCGGACCGGTGATGTCGGCGGCGCCCAACTTCGCGTTCGAGCTGGCCGCCCGAAAGACGTCGGATGCCGACCTGGAAGGCATCGACCTGGGCAACGTGCTGGGCATCGTCAGCGGCGCCGAGCGCATCCATCCCGCCACGCTGGACCGGTTCTGTAAACGGTTCGCCCCGTACAACTTCCGCGATCACATGATGCGTCCCTCCTACGGCCTGGCGGAGGCGACCGTCTACGTCGCCAGCCGCACCAAGGGCGGCGCCCCGGAGGTCGTTCACTTCGAACCCGAGCGGCTGTCCGAGGGCACCGCGCAACGGTGTTCGACGCAGGCCGGCTCGCCACTGCTGAGCTACGGGATGCCGAGGTCGCCGGCCGTGCGGGTCGTGGACCCGGACACCGCCAGGGAATGCCCGCCGGGAACGGTCGGCGAAATCTGGGTCCACGGCGAGAACGTGGCCGGCGGCTATTGGCAGAAGCCGCAGGAAACCGAGCGCACCTTCGGCGGCGTCGTGACCGACCCGTCGCCGGGTACGCCCGAGGCGCCCTGGCTGCGCACCGGTGATCTCGGCTTCGTCTCCGACGGCGAGATGTTCATCGTGGGACGGATGAAGGACCTGCTGATCGTCTACGGGCGCAACCACTATCCCGAAGACATCGAGTCGACGGTCCACGAGATCACCGGCGGCCGGGTCGCGGCGATCTCCGTCGCGGTGGACGAGTCCGAAAAGCTGGTGACCATCATCGAATTGAAGAAACGCGGCGATTCCGACGAGGAGACCTCGCGCCGGCTCGACGCAGTCAAAAACGATGTCACCGCGGCGATTTCGAGCTCACACGGCTTGAACGTCGCCGATCTCGTGCTGGTGCCGCCCGGGTCGATCCCCACCACCACGAGCGGCAAGATCCGGCGGGCCGCCTGTGTCGAGCAGTACCGCAAGCGGCAGTTCACCCGGTTGGACGCCTGAGCCCCTACGACGCCCGGTCATCGGGCGCGGCGGCGACGGGTTCGGCCGCTGGGGGCTCCTGAGCCGGGACGGGTGAGGCTTCCTCGGGCGCAGCGGTTTTCAGCAACGGCCAGCCTTTACGCAGAACGTAATCGAGCCAGGCGCCCGCCAACTGCGACGTGAGCACGGCCGCGACCACCAGCGTCGTGTAGAACTTCGAGCTGATGATTCCGGCGTCGAAAGCGACACTGGCGAGCACGATTCCGGGGCCGCCCCGGGCGTTCGTGGTGATCCCGAGGTTGATCAACTCCAGGCCCCGGAACCCGGCGAACCGCCCGGCGAGCGCCACCGACAGCATCTTCACCACGCAGGTGCCGACGAGGAAGATGACGATCATCGGCAGTGAGACGCCGCGGACGAGGTCCAGCTTCAAACCCACGATCGCGAAATAGACCGGAATGAAGAAGGCGAACGAGACTTTGCTGATCGCGTCGATCGAGTCCTCGAAGATCGCACGTTCCTTGTCCACCAGGGCGAAGCCCGCGAGGAAGGCCGCGAAGACCAGGTTGACGTCGAGCGCTCCCGCGACGGCGCAGTACGCCAGGAGGATCGCGATGGCGTAACCCGTAGGCGAGTGGTGTGCGAGAACGTTCCAGCGCGCCTTGTTGATTGCCGTGATCACGCGGGGCACGACCGTAAGACCGAGCGCGAAATAGGCCACCGTGACCAGCAGGTGCAATCCCATCTGCCATGGATGCAGGTGGGATTTCGCGGCGATCGAGGTCGCGATCGCCAGCGCCAGCCACAACACGATGTCCTCCAGCACCGCAACCCCGAGGATGAGCCGAGCGAACCGCGTATCCAGGATCTTGAGGTCGGCGAAGATCTTTGACACCACGGGCACGGAGGTGACGGCGACGCCGACCGCCAGGATGATGACGAGGGACACGCGGTTGCCGTGCGGTCCGGCCAGGCTCGGACGAATCAGCTGGGGTCCGAAGGCCAGCCCCAGCAGGAACGGAATGCCGGTGCCCACGATCACCAGCCAACTCACCGTCCGCCGTTCACCCTTGCCGAACAGTTGCTGCACCTCCGCGCCGGACACGAACATCAGCAGCAGCAACCCGAGCCAGTAGACGAAGCTCAGGATGTGGGTGTCGTGCCTGGCGGTCCCGACGAGGTGCTGCACATAGTGGAGCCGGCCGAGCAGTGCCGGACCGAGCACGATACCTGCCAGGATCTCGCCGACCACTTTCGGCTGGCCGAGCTTGAGGAACACATACCCCAGCAACTGGGCTAGCCCGACGAGTGCGAAAAGGACGCAAATGACCGCCGTCAGTTGGGAATTCGACACTATCCACCCCTCATGTTATTGGAAACACTCCGGCCAGCGCGGCCATGGCCGGTGACCCAACGTTGATAAAACTGATAAGCGAGCGTCAGCGCTCCGGTCCCGATGGCCACGGAAATCGGGTATGTGAAACTGGGCGCATTCATCACCAAAGGGAGGAGTCCCACGGCGAGCGCGGGCGGCATGCGCAGCCGCAGGAGACGAAGCGCGAGAATGCCGAACGCCATCGCGCAGGCCGCCGCGACGGCGCCACTGCCGAACAGGCTGACCGCACCCCATCCCGCCACCGCATTGAGGACGCACACGCCCGGCAGGGCAAGCGGCTTCCCGGCCCACGGACACACCGTGGGGTGGGCGAACATTTCGTAGGCGATGACGATGAGCGGAGGAAACAGGACGAGCCGCCAGCCCGTCGCCGCGGCGCACGACGCCAGCACCGTCAGAAACGCGAAGAATGGCAGGAGCCAAGCGTTTCCGGTGGCCGGCGACTCGAGCACGTCGTCGACGCTCGGCGTCGAAATGTCACGCTCCGAATATTTCTGCCGGCAATACCGTTGCCACGGAACGAGAATCGCCACGAGGACGACCAGGCTCAGCGCAATGGACGCCGGATAGAGCCAGCTCGTGATCCCCAGGAAAAGCGGCAGCGCCCCGGCGGCGATCCCCGGGGCGACCGCGGATTTGAGCAGCGCCAGAAGAACCAAGCACGAGGTGACGATCAGCAGAATCGCGATAACTCCGAACGGCAGAACCCGCGTGAGCAGGACACCGATGACGGCCCCCGCCACCGGCGTGACAACAAGCCGCACCGGCTGACTGGCCCATTTTCCCGATGGCCGGGTCAGCACGTCGTAGGAGAGCGCCGCCAACCCTGGGAACAACAGGTAGTGCCAGCCATTGAAGTGCGCCGCCAGCACGATGTAAGCCAGGGCGATTCCCTCCATGAGAAGGCGATTTCGGAGTACCGGGCCTTGATCAGCCATAGACGCTGCGTGTGGTCGTCGCATCGCGGGACTCCGCGCTACGGCGAAGTCCCGCGACACGGTGACGTCGTTTCGCGCTGAATCAGCCGGCCGGGAGGATTTCGCCCTTTTCCAGCCAGTGGGCGCACTCCGGGCCGAGCTTCTCGAGGGCGACGCGGTCGAAGCGCTCCGCCTGGTCCGGCCTCAGCTCGTTGCGGTGGTCACGCGTGAGCCCCTTGTGGAAAAAGGCCTTGGCGCTGGACATGTGCGACCCGCCGAACGGCGCCATCTTCTCCGCGCGCTCGCTCATGTAGTCGAAGGAACAGTGTTCGACGATGACGTCCATTCGCAGCGACGCCGGGTCGACGGAGAAGAATTCCGCGAGCCGGGCGATCTGGCCCCGAAGGTCCCGCTTCAGTTCCCCGTAATGCAGCAGCAGCACGTTCGGCTCGTTCCGCAGCGCCCACCACGACTGCATGATGTCGAGCAGATCGCAGCACTGGTATCCGTTGGTGTCCAGCCAGAGGTCGAAGAATTCCTGCATGTCCTCGGGGATCGCCAAAGGCGTTGGGTCGCCCGACCATTCGGCGTGGATCTGGTTGATCGTCTCCATCGTCTTCGGATTGAAGTTGTAGAGATAGTTGTGGAAGCTGATGCCGAGGTCTTTGCCGTTGCGCCCGACGAAGACATAACGGGCCTCGGGAGCGATCGGCAGGGCGTCGGCGGGCAGATGCGACTTCATCACCCGCCGAATTCCGGCCTCGCGTTGCTCCTTGAGCACCTTGAGCATCGCGGCGTGGTCACCCCAACTCGAGTCGAGCCACGGCGAGGTGTCCGAGAGCCCGCCCTCCGGCTCCTCGCCGTTGTGCAGAATCTGCTGGACAATTCGCTGCGTCCAGGTGGTGCCGGCTTTGAACGGGTCCGCGACGACGATGTCGCTTTCGACGAAGCCGCCCTGGGCCAGGAAGTCCTCCCAGACCCGGGAATCCGAGAGGTAGTCCCGCAGGACTCTGGTCGGAGCGAGAAGTTGGTTTTCCACCGTGAATGTGCCTTCCGTCAGTTTGCGAAAAAGCGTGGGTCGCATGCGCGGGACAGCAACACGTCCTGACGGGTCGGTTTCGGAAAAGACCCCTTCTCCGAAACCCCGCACTCGCGAAACGCACGCTCGACAAGCAGAGCTCTATCCAGTTGGTCAAACGGGTCGTGAGCGGCACCCGTGGAAGGACGGCGCCCCGACCTCGAGTCGGCTAGTCGCATCCGGCGCTGAGTGAGCCTACGTGCCGTCCGCGCCTAGTTAAACTCGCGATGATTCAAATTATGGGGTGGGGAGCTGGCAACTTCCTGTGCTGCGGTTGGACTCTTCCTGTCCTTTTGCCAGCAAAGCGAGGATGACCGCATCGCGGCGTAGGGGTTGCTCCCCTGAATGCTCGACGAAATGCGAAGCCGCCACGACACCCGTTGAACATCACGACCGGAGGCTAGTCCGCCAGCAACGAAGCAAATCGTCACGCGAAAACGCCGACCGGCGACTGGGCCACCCCAGTTGCCGGTCGGCGCTAGTTATCGTCTGGTATTCTGCGTGGCCCGTGCGGCCCCGGGGTCAGGCTCGCGCCTCCTCGAGAAAGCGGCCCATCACGTCGGGACCGGTGGAATGCATGTCGATGGACAGTTCGAGCAGCCTGTCCTTCGCCTTCTTCGGAAGCAGTTCGATCGACTTCGTGGTAGCGGAGTCGTATTTGGCTCCGGGGAAGCGCTGCAGCACCACATCCTTCTGCTCTTCGGTCGTGTGGATTTCCAGCAGCTTCATGCCGGCGAAAGCTTCCTTGGCCACGTCGGCCATTCCGGCCTTTCGCAGCGCCTCGAGCCTCTCGTCGTTGATCCAGACGTTGACCTTGATCATCTTCCCCGCGGTGCTCATGACTCCTCCAATTGCTTGAGCGTGAAGACCGGTCGCCGGGTCTTGAGGTACTCCTCGGTCACGAAGGGTGAACCCTCTCCGTACTTGGCGGCCGATTCCATGACGACTTCGAAAACCTCGTGCCGCATCACCTTCTGCGTGGGCTTAACCTCGTCGGTCAGAATGCTCCTGATCAGGCTGCCGCTGAAGCTTTGGGCCTTTGAGTCGTGGCCGCACAGGGCGGAGTTGGTGACCTCCAAGCATTCCGGGCAGTACCAGTTCTCCCTGAGGAACACCGGTTTGATGCCCAGCTCGGTTCTGTGCTGCTTGAGCAGGTTCTGGGCATCGTAGGGATGGTAGAAGTCCCCCACGCCGGCGTGGTCGCGCCCGAACATGTGATGGGTGCATCCGAGGTTGGTCCGCAGGATCGCGTGGAAGATCGCCTCCCGGGGACCGGCATACCGCATGTCCCACAGCGTGAAGGAGACCATGTGGACGTTGTCGCGAAAATACCCGCTGGTCCTCAGTGCGTTCTGCGCCAACAGGATCGCCTCGTCGATATAGTCGCCCACGCGCTTCTGGCCGATGATGGCGTTCACCAGCACACCGGTGTTGAGCTTGTCGACGGGCATGTCCTCGTTCGCGGCCAGCCAGGCCTGCTTCATCAACGCTTCGTGGCCGGTATGCGGCACGTTCCTGGTCTGATGGGCCACCGCGTGCTTCCAGTCCCGTTCGGCCAACGCTTCCATGTGCTGCTTGGGCGTCAGCCAGAAGCTCTTGAACGGCTCGTTGAAGACGGGCTCGTTGATGAGCGTGATGTCGCCCCCGATGAACCGGTTCTGGTAGGCCAGCGTCTTCTTCACGCCGGGGTGCCGTGGATCCGAAGTGCCGTAGGTCTTCTCGGCCATCCGCGCAAGGTCATACTCGTATATCTCGGAGATATCGAAGATGGCCATGGGAGCGTCGAGGTATTCGAGGACGACGCGGTCGCCCGCCTTGATGTTCAGCTTGGCGATGTCGTCGGCGGACATATCGAAGACGATCGGAATGCTCCACAGCGTTCCGTCCGGAAGCTGCATGTTGTCCAGGGTCCCGTCGACCTCCTGGCGCCCCATGAATCCCGTCAGCGGAGTGAAGAATCCATAGGACAGGCTGATGACTTCGTGCGCGGTGGCCTTCGAGATGGGAATCCGTGGCATGCCTTGGATCTGGCCCGCGGCGTTCTCGGTGGATATGCGTTCCACAATGGGATTTCCATTGTGCCCCTTGTAATTCATGGTGACCTCGTTCTCTCGGCTGAGTAATCGACGATTCGTTGCTTCGGCGCCCTGAGCCGGCGCCGGCTCAGCGCGGCTGGTCAAACTTCAACCATTCGTTCGCGGGGCTTCGGGGTGCGATCAAGCACGGGTATCACGCCCACCTGCTCGAGATGGAGAACAACCTCCTCGGCCAGCGTCTCCGCCGTCTTCTCGCCGCCTTGGAGCCGCAATTCCGGCCGCACCGGCGCCTCGTAGGGATCATCGATCCCGGTGAAGCCCTTGATTTCACCGGCCCGGGCCTTCTTGTAGAGCCCCTTGGGATCGCGCTGTTCACATACCTCGATGGGGGTATCGATGAAGACCTCCAGGAAGTCTCCGTCGTTCAGGGTTGCGCGCACCGCATCGCGGTCGCGGCGGTAGGGACTGATGAACGCCGTCAAGGCGATAACGCCGGCCTCGCAGAACAGTTTCGACACCGCGCCGATTCGCCGGATGTTCTCTTCGCGATCTTGGGCCGAGAAGCCCAGGCCGAACCGCTGGGCGAACTCGACCCCGTGACGCTCTTCGAGGATCCCCGGCCCGGCGTTGAGCCCATAACGGACGTTATCGCCGTCCAGCAGAAAGCTCCGGACCCCACGCTCGTACAGCTTCTGCTCGACAAGGTTCGCGACCGTGCTCTTCCCACTGCCGCTCAACCCGGTGAACCAAATGACGCATCCCCGGTGGCCGTTGAGTTTCTCGCGTTCACCGCGGCTGATGTTGTGTTCGTGCCACGTGATGTTGTCAGACATTTCTAGCTCCTCGTCGGATTTGAACGGACCGTGGATGTCTCATGCTGGCTTCACGTCTTGACCGTCTCCTCCGCCGTTGGCTCCCGCGACACGGCCCGGACCGACGCGTGCCTGCGCTGGGGCCGCACATAGCGCGCCCAGACCAGCACTGCCGCCAAGACGTAACACGCCAGGAAGATGCAGAACGCCGGGGTTTCGGTGCCTTCGGTGTCATAGGACTGCCGTAGCGCCAGGTCTATTCCCACCCCGCCGAGCGCGCCGAAGGCCCCGGCGAATCCGATGAGCGCTCCCGACCGGACCCGGGCCCAGTGGTGGCGTTCGCCGTTGCCGAGGCCCAGCGCAAGCCCGCGCTCCTCGAATACCGACGGGATGAGTTTGTACACTGCCCCTTTGGCCGCTCCACAGAAGATGAACAGCGCGATGAAGCCGGCGATGTAACCCGCCATCGTCAGTCCGGTCACGTCGGCACCGCGGTCCTTTGCGATGTCCGCTTGCAGGCTGACCCCGACCAGGAGCGCACCGGCGGCGATGGCGGCGACGAAGACCGTCAGGGTGACCCGGCCACCGCCGAAGCGGTCACTCACCTTGCCACCGACTATCCGCGCCACCGATCCGAGCAGCGGCCCGATGAATGCGATTTCAGCGGCGTGCAGCGATGCCTGGCCGTGGCTTTCTCCGGCCGCCGTGAAGTTATGCGCCAGCACCTGGCCGAACGCGAACGCGAAACCGAGGAACGACCCGGACGCGCACATGTAGAAGAACGAGATGGCCCACGTGTCGGGCACTGACATGATGGAGCGCACGTTGTGTAGCGACAGCCCGGTGCGGTGTGCCACAACGTTGTCCATGAACAGCGCGGCACCGAGACCACCGGCCGCCAGCAGCACCAGGTAGATCGCGCACACCCAATACGGCGCCTCATGCCCGACGGTGGCCAACACCACTAGGCCGACCGCCTGAATGCTGGCCGACCCGAGGTTGGCCATCCCGCCGATGAGTCCGAGCGTGAATCCCTTGAGCCGCTGGGGGAACAGGCCGTCGACTTTCGCCAGCGACGCCGAGTAGTTGCCGCCGCCCAACCCGGTCAGCGCGGCACACAGCAGGTAGGGCCACAGCGGAAGGCCGGGGTGGGCCAAGAGCACCATCGCGCCCGCGGTGGGGATCAGCAGCACAGCAGCCGAGAACATGGTCCAGTTTCGTCCGCCGAACCAATTCGCAGCCATCGCGTAGGGGATGCGGGCGAGCCCACCGACCAGGGAGGCGACGGCACCGATCAACAGCTTGTCACCGGTCGAGAAGCCGTAGACCGATTGCGGCATGAACAGCACCATGACCGACCACAGGTACCAAATCGAGAAGGCGACATGGACGTTCACAACCTGCCAGAACAGATTCCGGCGAGCGATGGCGCGATTTCCGTTGTCCCAGGCCGCGGCGTCCTCCGGGTCCCAGACCGCGATGCGATGCGAACGCGCCACGCGACATCTACCTTCCGCAGACGATGCTGCCGTGCCCCTTACCAAGCCGTCACCCTGATCGTTCAGGGCGTCCGGACCGGTCGGGCTCGTCAACAAATCAGTGCTTGCCGGTCCGAACACCTCGCAGCCGTTGCGCTTTGGTGACAGGCCGGGCGGCCGATCGCAGGTACCGGCAAACCGCCAACGGCCACTTGTCGCCCTCCACGTCACGTACGGCTGCGCGTCTTGCCAGCCGGCGGTGCTGAACCCTCCGCAGGAGCCGTCGGCCACCGACATCGACAAGCAGTTGCGGCTGATCCCACGCTCCTTCATCGAGTAAAACGCTGGTGCGACCACTTTACAACTTAAGATGGTCAACTTACAGGAGATTTACAGGATAGGGCGGGCCTCGCCTCTTCCACTCAGCTCACGAAGCCGGATGTGGCTTCAAGAACGCACCACAGGCACGTCGGCGGGATGCGCCGGCGAGGTGGGGACCGGCACCTCCTCGATCAAACGCAAGGGCCGTGGTGTGGGCATCACCTGCGGTCGCGCGTAGCGCATCCACGCCAGCACAGCGGCCGCGACGTAGCACGCGAGGAAGATCCAATATGCCGGCGTCTCGGTGCCGGTGCTGGCATAGGACTGCCGCAGCGACAGGTTGATTCCCACGCCGCCGAGTGCCCCGAACGCACCGGCGAATCCGATCAAAGTCCCCGATCTGACACGCGCCCACTGCCGGCGTTCGGTGTCGTCAGCGTTCAGTTCCCTGCTGCGCGCATCGAAGACCGAAGGGATCAGCTTGTACACCGAGCCCTTGGCCGCGCCGGAACATATGAACAGGGCGATGAAGCCGACGATGTAACCCACCATGGTGAACAGCGTCACCGGTTTCCCCGCGCCGCGGGTGAGGTCGTCGTGGGTGCTGACGACGACCAGAAACCCGCCGCCCAAGATCATGCACATCAACAGAGCCACACTGACGCGCCCGCCGCCGAAGCGGTCGCTGAGCTTGCCGCCGACCACCCGCGCCACCGATCCCAGCAGCGGTCCGGTGAAGGCCACCTCGGCGGCGTGCAGCGATGCCTGCGCGTGGCTTTGCCCACCGATGAAAAAGTTGTGTTGGAGCACCTGGCCGAAGGCGAACGCGAACCCGAGAAACGAACCGGAGCAGCACAGGTAGAGGAACGCGATCCCCCAGGCGTCGGGCACCTTCAGGACCTCTTTGAGGTGGCTCATATCGATGCGGTAGTGGAGGTTGTCCATGAACACCGCGGCGCCGACGCCGACGACGGCGAGCAGCACCAGGTAGACCGCGCAGACCCAGTACGGCGCCTCGTGACCCACCGTGGCAAGCACGAACAGGCCGACCGCCTGGATGACCGCCGAGCCGAGGTTCGCGATTCCGCCCGTCAAGCCCAGCGCGAAGCCCTTTAGCCGATGCGGGAAAAACGCCTCCGCGGTGGACAGCGAGGCGGAGTAATTGGCGCCACCCAATCCGGTCAGCGCGGCGCAGACCAGGTACGGCCACAACGGCAGCCCGGGATGATTCAGCAGCACGATGGTGCCGGCGGTGGGAATCAGCAGTATGCCCGACGAGAACATTGCCCAGTTACGTCCACCGAACCTCGCGCCCGCCATCGCGTAGGGGATGCGCGCGACCGCCCCGATCAAAGACGCGGTGGCACCGATCAATAACTTGTCCCCGGTCGAAAATCCGTAGGTCGACACGGGCATGAACAGCACCATCACCGACCACAGATACCAAATGGAGAAGGCGACATGCGCTGTGGCGATCGACCAGATCAGGTTACGCCGGGCGATGGCCCTGTTGCCGACATCCCATGCTGCGACGTCCTCTGGGTCCCAATCTGAGATGCGTTGGCTACGCGTCATGCCTCGTCACCTTTCACCGACTTGGTCGGCAACCGTAGCTCCAGCAGCGCCCGGTTGCGTTGGCGGGGTTGATGATTCAGGGAACAACGGTCACACCCCCTTGCCACCAACTCTTTTCGCAGATGTTCAACTGTGCATGCTGATGTGGCCCTAATCCTGTTGGGGCCCATTTGCATCGGAACATCCGCGATGGCCGGCCACACTCGATCGCTTCCAACGGACCCATTGACCGTCCACGGCGACGGGCAATCGACACCGTCCAGCGCCGGCACGCGCAGCAACCCGTTGGTGCGTGCCGGCGCCAACGCGGTATGGCCGACCGAGAGGTAGTCAAATCCCATTCTGCTCGTTCGACAACTCGAATCACTGGTTTACAGGACATTTCCAGCCGATTTCACCGGTACGTCCAGCTAGCAATTTGGCGGCCGCCCGTTAAGTACAAGAACCCCCGTTAAAAATCCTCGGCCTACCCCATGGCAGGTGGGCGTGGGCGGCAATTCTGCCCAAGTCGGAGCCCGGCAAGATAGGGCGCTCCACCGCGCAAGCATTGGTGTTCGCACCGCGTCGTCCGAGCGCAGGCATGGGACCGCGGCGTGAGCCGCGGTCCCTGTCGCCCCCGCTGCCAGCCGATCTTCGTCACCCGCCGCGGCGATCCCCGAGCGAATGGCGGCGGTAGTGACGTGTGGGCGCCACAATCCGCAGTCGTACAACGCGCGCCACGCCTGACTGGACGTACCGGCGAAGTTAGCTGGAAATGTCCTGTACATCAGCGATTTCACGTTGTCGAATGAGCCCTGTTCGGTTTGACTGTCAAGTAGATAACTGCGCTGCCGATGTGGCATTACCGCAAGTGGCAATGCGCGATGGCGGCGGGGCCCGCCACCATTGCACGTCATCGCCGACGGCCAACGGTCCCTTTAAAAGAGATTGGGTTCGTGGTTGTCCTTTCGTGGGGCGGCCCGCGACACGGAGGAAAAATGCCATTTGTTTTTCGTCCATACCGAGGCGCGTGGCCGCCACTTTGACCTCCTCCGCCGCTGCCCATGACAGGTAGCACACGGCGACCCAACGTTGCCAAGAGAACGGCGGTGGTCTGAGCCGGTTCGCCCGACCGGCATGCCGCGCCAGCTTCGCGCGCGGCCTATAGCCATAAGGGGGAAGACATGCTTGATTTCGGGGCGCTGCCGCCGGAAATCAATTCGGGACGAATGTATTCCGGTGCCGGCGCGGGGCCGATGCTGACGGCTGCCGCGGCGTGGGACGTCTTGGCCAATGGGTTGGAGTCGGCGTCGCGCGATTACGCCTCGGTGGTTTCGCAGCTGCGAGGCGAAAGTTGGTCCGGCAGCGCGTCATCCGCGATGGCCGGCGCCGCCGCACCCTACGTGGCCTGGGTGATCAACGCGGGCGTTTGCGCGGAACAGGCGGCGAGTCAGGCGCGCGCCGCCGCGGCGGCCTACGAGACCGCCTTTGCCGCCACCGTTCCGCCGGCACTCGTGACGGCCAACCGCGCCCAGCTGCAGGGGCTGGTGGCGACCAACGTCTTCGGGCAGAACACCGCGATGATCGGGGCGGCCGAGGCCGAATACGAAGAGATGTGGGCCCAAGATGCCGCTGCGATGTACAGCTACGCCGGGTCCTCGTCGGCCGCTACCAGGATGCAACAGTTCAACCAACCGCCGCAGACCACCAACGCCGGCGGACAATCCGCTCAGGCGGCGGCAGTCGGCCAAGCCACAGGCGCTCCAGCCACCGCGAACTCCCAGAGCACCCTGTCGCGGCTGACATCGGCTGTGCCACAACAGTTGCAAACCCTTGCCTCAGGAGGGGCGTCGGGTTCCTCCGCAAGCTCGGCCTCAGCGGGGTCGTCGGTATTGACCGGGTTCAGTGATTTCAATACGCTCACCGGCCCGGCGGGTTTGGCCTCCAACTTCAGTCGTACCGGCACGTCGGCGATGAGCGGCTACACGGGGATTTTCCGGTCTTCCATCCAGGCGGGCAAAGATGCCGCTAAGGCGGCTATCCCAGCAGTCAGCGGCGAGGCTGCGACGTTAGGTTCAGCAGGCTTACGCGGTCCGGTGCTTGCGACTACGGGCAATGCGACGGCGCTGGGGGGATTGTCCGTCCCGCAGCCTTGGGCGACCACGAATCCGGCGGCCGTCGCGGTCGCCGATCCGCACTGGCTCTCAGACACCGAGCTCGACGGTGGGCCGAGCTGGCACGAAGGCCCAGCAACCGACATGTTCAACGGGGTGCCGGCAACGAGCACGGGATCGTCGTCCTCAGGGCTGTTGTCGCGGCCCTCGGTCAACAACGTATTGCGGGTAACGCCACGCCAATTCAAGATGCCGCGCCCCTCGGTGGGCGGATAACCGGTAATCGCGCCCGTCACCGCGGAGAGAACCGCCGCGACCATCTGTTGCGCGCGACACGCGCCACAGTTGACGTAGGGTCAAGGAAGGAACGCCGATGCTTGATTTCGGGGCTTTACCGCCCGAGATCAACTCGGCCAGAATGTATTTCGGGCCGGGATCGGGACCGATGCTGGCGGCCGCATCGGCGTGGGACGGCCTGGCCGCACAACTCGAGTTGTACGTGGTCGGATACTCCTCGGTGATCGCCGACCTGGGCCGGTGCTGGGCAGGCGGAGCGGCGATGGCGATGGCCGGCGCGGCCGCACCGTATGTGGCGTGGGCTTCGGCGACCATGACGCTGGCTGAGCAGTCCGCAGCCCAGGCCAGGGCGGCCGCGGCCGCCTATGAGGCGGCGTTCGCCGCCACGGTGCCTCCGCCCGTGGTCGCCGCGAATCGCACGCAGCTGGCGGTTTTGGTCGCCACCAACTTCTTCGGCCAGAACACACCGGCGATTGCGGCCACCGAGATTGAATACGCCGAGATGTGGGCGCAGGACGCCGCTACCATGTACGGTTACGCCGCATCCTCTTCGGCCGCAACCGCGCTGGCGCCATTCACTCCGCCACCGCATACTACGAACGCCGCCGGGCAATCCGACCAGGCCGCCGCGGTGGCCCAAGCCACGGGCACCTCAACCGCCGGCCATGCTCAGACCACGGTGTCAGCGCTGGCGCCAACCGTTTCACCACAGCTGCCAACCCCCTCGGCAGGGGGTACCGCGGGCCCGTCTACCTCGTCGGCCTCCAACTCGGCGGAGTCGTCGGTACTCACTGCATTCAGTAACTTCAATACCCTTACGGGACCGGCGAATCTGGGCGCGGCCTTCAGCCGTACAGAAACCTCGGCAACGAGCGGCGGCACCGGACTCTACCGCTCCGACATCCAGTCCGACTCTCCCGTTCCTCGGGCCACCACCGTCGGCGTCGAGACGGCAGGCTCGACGGGCCTGCGCGGTCCGGTGGTTGCCGACATGGGCAAGTCGGTACCGGTCGGCAAACTGTCGGTCCCTCAGAACTGGGTGACGACCAACCCAGTCGGCAGCCCGGGGCCGTTGCGGGAACCTGCTTTTCGGGCGCCACCAGCGGCCGAGGCTCACTCACCCGCGAGCGCTTTGGGCGGAATACCGCCTGCGCGGGCAGGACACGGATCCACCGGTGTGCCCGTCCTGCGCAACGGGCGGCGGGCCTTCACGATGTCCCGTCCAATGTTCGGCGGATAGCGTCCGTGCCGCGGTCAGGACGCCGACGGTGCGGTTTCCGAAGCGGCCAACTCCTCGCACAAATGCTCCGCCAAACCGCGCACCGTGGTGATCTTGGTGGGGCTGATGCGCACGCCCGTTTCGGTTTCGATGCGGGTTCGCAGTTCGAGGTTGCCGAGCGAGTCCAGTCCATAGTCGGACAACGGACGATCGGGATCGATTGTGCGCCGCAGCAATAGGCTGATCTGGCCGGACACGAGTCGACGGATCGCGGTGGGCCATTCATCGCGGGGCAGGTCCCTGAGCTCGGCCAGGAATTTGCCCGTGTCCGGCCTGCCCTGACCCATCGACCGGAACGCCTCGGCGAAGCGGCTGCGTTGCGCGAAGGAGGTCAGCCACGGGGTGCCCATGATCGGCGCGTAGCCGGCGTAGGGGCGGTCGTAGCGCAGCAGGGACTCGAACGCGTGGTAACCCTCCGCCGGCGTGATCGCGATGCCGGCGTCTTGCGCCAGGGCCGTCGCGCGGCCGACCTCGGACCAGGCGCCCCAGGCGATCGCAGTGCCCGGTAACCCCTGGGCGCGTCGCCAGTGCGCGAACGCGTCCAGCCAGCTGTTGGCCGCGGCGTACGCGCCCTGCCCCGGGGAGCCGACCAGGGCGGCCGCCGACGAGAACGCGCAGAACCAGTCCAGCGGCCGGCCGGTCTTTCCCTCTTGCAAGGCGTGATGCAGGTGCCAGGCGCCGTAAACCTTCGGCGCCCAGCACCGGTCGATCAGTTCGTCGGTGACGTTGGTCAGCGTGGCGTCCTCCACGACCGCCGCCGCGTGCAGCACCCCGCGTACCGGCAGTCCCGTCGCACCGGCGCATGCGACCAGCCGCTCGGCCGTGCCCGGCTCGGCGATATCGCCACACTCCACCGCGATGTCGGCCCCACCGGCGCGGAGGTGCTCGATGGCTTGGTGCGCTTGCTCGTTGGGCGCCGAGCGGGAATTGAGCACGATTCGCCCGGCCCCCCGAGACGCCATCTCGCCGGCCAGGAACAGGCCCAGGCCGCCGATACCTCCGGTGACGATGTAGGCGCCGTCGGCGCGGAACGGCCGCACCCGCTCCGGGGGGACCGCGGCCACGCTGCGTCCCGCGCGCGGCACGTCGAGCACCACCTTGCCCGTGTGCCCGGCGGTCGCGACCAGGCGGACCGCGGCGGCCGCGTCGTGAATCGGATAGTGCGTCGTACGCGGCAGCGGCAGTTCGCCGTCGGCGGTGCGTTGGTACACGGTCGTCAACAGGCGACACACCGTCTCGGGGTGGCTGAAGGTCAGCAACGCCAGGTCGACGGCGAACAGGGACAGGTTGCGGCGGAACGGGAACAGCCCGAGGTGGCTGTCGCGGTAGATGTCGCGCTTGCCCAACTCGACGAACCGCCCGCCGAAGGCCAGCAGGTCGATCCCGGCGCGCTGCGCGGCGCCGGGCAGCGAGTTGAGCACCACGTCGACGCCGTATCCGCCGGTGTCCCGGCGGATTTCGTCGGCGAAGGTGGTGCTGCGCGAGTCGTAGACGTGCTCGATCCCCATGTCGCTCAGCAATTGCCGGCGCTGCGGGCTGCCCGCGGTCGCGTAGATCTCGCAACCCGCGGCCCGGGCGATCGCGATGGCCGCCTGTCCGACACCGCCGGTGCCGGAGTGGATGAGCACCTTGTCGGTCGCCGCGATGCGGGCCAGCTCGTGCAGGCCGTACCAGGCGGTCGCCGAGGCGGTGGGCACCGCGGCGGCGTCCTCGAGCGGCATGCCGGGCGGCAGGGCGACCGCGTGCCGGGCGTCGGCGACGACGAAGGTGCCCCAGCATCCGTTGCGGGACAGGCCGCCGACCCGGTCACCGACCTTGTGCTCGGTGACGCCCGGCCCGACGGCGGTCACCACGCCGGCGAAGTCGCCGCCCAGCTGCTGTTGGTAGCCCTCGAAGGTGGGATAGCGACCGAAGGCGACCAGCACGTCGGCGAAGTTGATGGTGGATGCGGCCACCGCGACCTCGATCTCCCCCGGGCCGGGCGGGACGCGGTCGAACGCGACGAACTCCAGCGATTCCAGGTCACCCGGGGTGCGGATCTGCAGGCGCACGCCGTCGCGCTCGTGATCGACGACCGCGGTCCGCCGTTCGTCCGGCCGCAGCGGACCGGGCCGCAGCCGCGCGGTGTACCACTGACCGTCGCGCCAGGCGGTCTCGTCCTCTTCCGAGCCGCTCTTGCACTGCAGCGCAACCTGTTTGGGCTCGGTCGCCGCGTCGACGTCGATCTGGGTGGCGCTCAGATGCGGATGCTCGGAATCGATCACCCGCAGCAGCCCGCGCAGCCCCGTCTGCTCGAGGTTGACCACATCCCCGGCGGCCACGTTCGCGGCGTTGCGGGTCAGCACGAAAAGCCGGGGCGACTCGCCGGGCAGCTCGGAGAGCTCACGCGCGATGGCCACCAGGTGCGAGACGTAGTCCCGGCCGCGGCGGGTCTCGCCGGCGCCGCCGGCCGGCGGCGCGGTCACCACGACGACACCGGTGAGGCCCTTGAGCGGCCCGTGCCCGTTCGATGGGGTCAGGCCGCCGCCGGACAGCAGCGCGCGCAGCCCGGCGGACTCCACCGAGCCGAGCGGCAGGGACACCGTGGTGCATTGGGAGCCATCGGAATTGAACGCCTCGCCCAGCTGAACCGTCAGCGGATCCGTCACGTCGCACGCGCTGAGCAACAGCCACGATCCCGGCTCGCCCCCGGACGGATCCGGGAGTTGCCGCGGCTCCCATTCGATGGTGAGCAACCGCTCGTTGAGCAGCCGGTCCGCCCGCTCGTGTTCGGTGGCCCCGCCCGCCAGCCGCAGTCCCTCGACGGTCAGCAGCACGGTTCCGGCCTGGTCCAGCACGTCGAGGTCCGCTTCGCACTCGCCGGGCCGCGACGACGTCACCCGGGCCAGGCAGTATTGCGCGTTGCGCGTCGAGGCATAGCTGCGCAACCTGCGCACGCCGACCGGCAACAGCAGGCCGCCCGCGCCCGCCTGCTGCACCTCGGGATGGACGACCACCGACTGGAAGCACGCGTCCAGCAGGGCGGGGTGAATGTCGTAGCCCGACTGCTGCGAGCGGATCGCTCCGGGAAGCGCAACCTCGGCGAGCACCGTGCCGGCGTCCCCGTCGCCGACGCGTGCCGCGGCCAGACCCGAGAACGCCGGACCGTACTGAATCCCGATGGTGTCGAAGGCCTTTCGCAATTCGGCGCCGTCCATGGCGGATGGGTGGTTGGCGATCAGGGTGGCCATGTCGTGGGCGGGCGGCTGCGGAAGCCCGGCCCCGTCCGGTGCCTCGAGGCCATGCAGGACCGCACCCGCCCGGCGAACGCGTTCGCCCTCGTCGTGGGTGTCCACGGTGAACTCGAGCACGCCGGGCGCGACGACCGTCGCCGCCGACGACGCCTGCGTCCGGTCGTCCAGCAGCAGCGTCCGCTCGAACGTGATGTCGCGAACCTCGGACCGCTCGCCGAGGGCCGCGCGCGCGGCGGCCAGCGCCAGCTCGCAGTACGCGGCGCCGGGCAGCGCGGGCACGTGGTGGATCCGGTGGTCTCCGAGCCATGGGTGCGCCTCGGTGCCGACGTCGCCCTGCCAGACGTGGCGCTCGGGTTCCTCGTGCAGGTGCACATGGGCGCCGAGCAGCGGATGGACGGCCTGGACCGAGGCGCCGTGCGCCTGCTCGGTCGACTCCCGGCTGAGCATCAGCCTGCGGTGGGTCCACGTCGGGAGCGGGGCGTCCACCAGGCGTCCGGTCGGGTACTGCACCGAGAAATCCACCGCCGCACCGGCGCTGTGCACGTCGGCGACGAAGCCCCGCAAGCCGACCGGCAGCTCCTGCTCCCGGCGCATGGCGGCCAGCGCCGCGATGGGCATGTCGAGGCTGCCGGCGTTCTGCTCGACGGCGTGGGTGAGCAGCGGATGGGGCGCCAGTTCCCCGAAGACGCGGTAGCCGTCCTTGAGCGCGGCCTGCACCGCCGCGGCGAATCGCACCGTGTAGCGCAGGTTTTCGGCCCAGTAGTCGGCGGTGAACGACGGCCGCTCGCGGGGGTTCCACAGCGTCGCCGAGTAGTAGGGAACGCCCGGCTCTCCGGGCTCGAGATCGGCGAGCGCCTCGAGGAGTTCGTCGAGGATCGGCTCCACCTGCGGCGAGTGCGAGGCCACGTCCACCGCCACCTCGCGCGCCATCACGTCCTGCTCTGCCCAGGCCGCGACCAGGTCGCGGATCGCCTGCGCGTCGCCGCCGACGACCGTCGACGTCGGCGACGCCACCACGGAGAGGACGACGTCGGAGATCCCGCGAATGGACAGCTCCGACAACACCTGTTGCCCCGGCAGCTCGACCGACGCCATGGCGCCGCTGCCCGCGATCCGCGCCATCAGTTTCGAGCGGCGACAGATGACGCGCACCCCGTCGCGCAGCGAAAGCCCGCCCGCCACGACCGCCGCCGCCGATTCACCGAGCGAATGCCCGATGACGGCGCCGGGACGCACCCCGTAGGACTTCATCGCCTCGGCCAGCGCGACCTGCATGGCGAAGATCGTCGGCTGCACCCGGTCGATTCCGGTCACCACCTCCGGCGCCGACATGGCCGCGGTGACCGAGAATCCCGACTCCGCGGCGATCAACGGCTCCAGCTCGGCGATCGTGGCGGCGAACACCGGCTCGGTGGCCAGCAGTGCGGCGCCCATCGCCGGCCACTGTGACCCCTGCCCCGAGAACACCCACACCGGCCCGAGGTCGTCCTGCCCGACGGCGGGCTCGTAGGGGATGTCGCTGCCGGCGACGTCACGCAGGGCCGCGCTCAGCTCGCCGATGTCGCTCGCCGAGACCACGGCGCGCACCGGCCGGTGCGCGCGGCGGCGCGCCAGGGTGTAGCCGAGGTCCCGCAGCCCCGCCGTGCCGGCGCCGGCCGCGTGTTCGTCCACCCAGGCCGCGAGGCGGGCGGCCGTGGCGCGCAACTGCTCCGCGGACGTGGCCGACACCGGAAACAGCAACGGCCCGTCGACGGTCGGCGCGGCCGCCGGGCGTTCGGGGGTCGGCGCAGGGGCGTGCCCTGGTGCTTGTTCCAGGACGGCGTGCACGTTGGTGCCCGACATCCCGTAGGACGACACCGCGGCGCGCCGCGGGTGACGGCCGTCGGTGGGCCAGGGCGTGTTGGCCTGCGGCACGAACAGTTCGGTCTTGACCAGGGCCATCTCGTCGGGCAGGCGGGTGAAGTGCAGGTTGCGCGGCACCGTGCCGTGCTGCAGCGCGAGGATCGCCTTCATCAGGCCCAACGGCCCGGAGGTCGACTGCAGGTGGCCGAAGTTCGTCTTCACCGAGCCCAGCGCGCAGGGCCCCTCGGTGCCGTACACGGCCGCCAGGCTCGAGTATTCGATCGGATCCCCGACCGGGGTTCCGGTCCCGTGCGCCTCGACGAAGCCGACCGTCGTGGCGTCGACACCGGCGGTGTCCAGGGCCTTTCGGTAGACGGCCACCTGGGCGGTTTCCGACGGCGCCGCGATGTTCACGGTGCGTCCGTCCTGGTTGGCGGCGGTGCCGCGGACCACCGCCAGGATGCGATCGGAGTCGCGTTGCGCGTCGTCGAGCCGCTTGAGCAGCAGCACGACGCAGCCCTCGCCGGACACGAACCCGTCCGCGTTCGCGTCGAAGGCGTGGCAGCGGCCGGTCGGCGACAACATGCCCTGCAGCGAGCCCGAGACGGACTTCCGCGGCTCCAGCGTCACGACGACGCCGCCGGCCAGGGCGAAGTCGCTTTCGCCGCTGTTCAGGCTGCTGCAGGCCTGGTGGACGGCCATCAGGCCCGACGAGCAGGCGGTGTCCACGGTGACCGCAGGCCCGTGCAGTCCCAGCGTGTACGCGACGCGTCCCGACGCGAAGCTGTTGCTGGTGCCGGTGAATCCGTACGGCCCCTCGGCGGCACCGCAGTCGGCCGACAACAGTTCGTAGTCGCCGTGCGTCAGTCCGACGAAGACGCCGGTCTGCGAGTGCGACAACCGCGCGGGATCGAGGCCGGCGTGCTCGATGGCGTCCCACGACGTCTCCAGCAGCAGGCGGTGTTGCGGGTCGATCGCGGTGGCTTCGCGCTCGGTCATGCCGAAGAAGTCGCAGTCGAAGCCGCCGACGTCGTCCAGGAAGGCCCCCCACCGCGTCACCGAGCGGCCGGGCACGCCGGGTTCGGGGTCGTAGTACAGGTCCGCGTCCCACCGGTCGGCGGGAATCTCGCCCACCAGATCATCGCCGCGCAGCAATGCCTCCCACAGCTGCTGGGGGGAATCGATTCCGCCGGGAAGTCGGCAGGCCATACCGATAACGGCAACGGGTACGGCGGTTGCGGCACGCAATGTGCAGTCCCCTGTTCTCCCCCAACGGCGTTGCGCAGTCGTGCGGGTGCCAGCTTACCGACCCGAACTCCGCCGGCGCGCACCTCATCCCGTTTCCGGCTGAGCCGGGCGCTCGGCCCGTCGATTTCGGGCGCAGGGCGGACCGCGCCTGCACCTAACGAAATCCCATGCCCGCCAGCCCGATTCGTCGACAATCCGGATCCGTTGGGCGGCAGGGCACCGGCGTGGCGACATTTGCCCGCGCACGGCTATGCCGTTGGTCGGCGGAGCATTACGTTTTGCTGGTTTCTTCGGATTCGCCGGAGTCGGCGGACTTCGCGGGGTCCTCGATCACGTGGTAGACCGGATCGACCATCGAGATGGGCCGGTTGCCGGTCTGGCGGGCCTTGCCGGTGAGGCGCAGTAGCTGGCCGGGCTGAATGTCGGCGCCCCCGTGGCCGGGCCGGAAGGTGACCGTCATTTCCCCGCTGTTGTCCCCGACGACGACCTGCCGGAAGGTCCGCCCGCGCTCGGTGACGTCCTCGACTTCGTTGACCCGTCCTTCGACGGTGGCCCGTTGCCCCGAGATCAGCCCGGCCACCAGGATCACCGACGCCGGCCGCTCGGGGTGCTCGTAGGAGTCCACCTTCTCGTCCTCGCCCTTGGACACCCAGGCTTCGAGCTTGTCGATCTCCTGTGCGATCCGCTGTTCGAAGGTGTCGGGGTAGGCCTCGTTGATGCGCGATTCCACGTCGTAGGGCACGATCGTCGCCGCCGCATCCGGGACCACGCTCACCGCGCGGGCGATCTTGTCGGCGGTGCGGTCGTGCAGCAGCCGGCCCAGCAGCCGCGCGAACGTTCGGCGCGGCAGCAGCACCGTCACATTGGTGTGCGGTTGTTCGTCGCGCGCCTTGGCGACCAGTAACTGAGCGGCCCGGCTGACGCGCCGGTCCGGGCAGTCCACCACCCGCAGCGGGGTGTCGAGATCGAAGTGGTCCCAGCGCTTTCGCAGTTGGGCGGCGTGGGCGGGGTCGACCATGAAGTGCACCGCGGTCAACTCGTCGGCCCGTAGCCCCCTGCCGTAGCGCAGCGCCTCGATCACCGCCAGGTCGACGGAATCGACGAGGATGAACACCCGGTGCCGCGCGTACTTCACCAACTCCGGGCGGTCGGTGCGGAACATCTCGAGAATGGCCGCCTCGGCGCGGTATTCGCGGTTGAGCCGCATCAGCATGAACACCAGCAGCGGGAAGACGACGACCACCAGCCACGCGCCCTCGGTGAATTTCGCCACCGCGAAGATGCCCACCACGATCGTCGACAGGATCGCCGCGGAGAGATTGATCGCCAGGCGGCGTCGCCATCCCGGTTCGCGTTGCGTCAGATGGTGTTTGGTCATTCCGTAGCCGGCCATCGAGAAGCCGGTGAACACGCCGATCGCATAGAAGGGAACCAGCGCGTTGACCGAGCCGCCGGTCACCACCAGCAACAGCACCGACAGCGCCGTCAGGGTGATGATGCCGTTCGAAAAGACCAGCCGGTGACCGCGTTTGGTGAGTTGACGCGGCAGAAAGCGGTCCTCGGCAACGAAACTGGCCAGCGCCGGGAATCCGTTGAAACTGGTGTTCGCGCCGGTGAACAGGATCGCGGCGGTCGAAGCCTGAACCAGGATGTAGAAGACTTCGCCGATCACGCCGTTGCCGAAGACGGCGCGGCCGATCTGCGACAGCACCGACGGGTATTCGGTGAGATACGGCGTGGCGTGGGTGACGTGCGCCAGGTAGGCGACGCCGGCCAGCAGCAGGCCGAGGATGGTGGCCATGGCGGTAAGCACGCGGCGCGCGTTGCGGCCCTGGGGCTTTCGGAAGTAGTCGACCGTGTTGGAGATGGCCTCGACCCCCGTCAGCGACGAACCTCCGTTGGCGAACGCGCGCAGCAACACCAGAACGGTGGCGCCCAGCACCAGCCCGTTGCCCTGGTGGACCGGCACGGTTCCGGCCATGCGCGCGGGATCGTAGACCGGCAGGTCCCCGGCGATCGCGCGGATCACACCCACCACGATGGTCAGGCCGACCATGGCGATGAAGGAGTAGGTCGCCACCGCGAACGGCAGGCCCGCCTCCTTCAACCCGCGCAGGTTCGCGTAGCAGATGGCAAGCACCACAGCGACCGTGAGCTCGAGGCTGTAGGGGCCCAGCGCGGGGACCGCCGAGACCACCGCAACCGTCCCGGCCGCCGATTGCACCGCAACGGTGACCACGTAGTCGATCAGCAGCGCCGCGGCGGCGATCTGTGCCACCCGGGGCCCGAAGTTGTCGCGCGCGACGATGTAGGAGCCGCCCGCCCGGGTGTAGGCCATGACGACCTGCCGGTACGAGGCGGCCACCAGCACCAGGATGAGCAGGATGACACCGGTGATGGGAAGCAACAGCAGGAAGGCGGCCAGCCCGGCGTGCGGCAGCAGTTCGATCAGGATCTGCTCCGGACCGTACGCGACGGATGAGACCGCGTCCGGCGAAAGCGCGCCCAGGGCAACCGGATTCGACAGTTTTTCGGAAGCGATGTCCTCGGTGATCAGGGGCTTGCCCAGAAACACTCGCTTGACGACGTCGCCAACCGAAAGGGGGATGCGCACCTTGCCGGCCGAAGTCGTCACGACCACCGTCCTTAACCTGAGCGGGGGAAACACCTCCGATGCATTGTGCACGTTCGCCGCCGCTTCGGCGGCGCGCATCGTCGCCGGGCTAGGCGAGTCGCTGCACGGCGGCGGCGATCCGCTCGTCGGTGGCCGTCAACGCGACGCGCACGTGCTGCGCGCCGCCCGGGCCGTAGAAGTCTCCGGGCGCCACCAGGATGCCGCGTTCGGCCAGCCACGCGACGCTGTCCCCGCAGGGCTCGCCGCGGGTGGCCCACAGATACAGGCCGGCTTCGGAATGGTCGACGGCGAACCCGGCCGAGCGCAGCGCCGGCAGCAGCGCGGCCCGCCGCCGCTCGTACCGCTCCCGCTGCGCCAGCTCGTGGCCGTCGTCGTCCAGGGCGGCGACCATGGCCGCCTGCACCGGCGTCGGCACCATCATCCCGGCGTGTTTGCGCACCGCCAGCAGCTCGGCCACCAGCTCGCGGTCCCCCGCGACGAAGCCGGCCCGGTAACCGGCCAACGACGAGCTCTTCGACAGCGAGTGGATCGCGAGCAGGCCGCGATGGTCGCCGTCGCAGACCGACGGATGCAGGATCGACAGCGGGTGGGCCTCCCAGCCCAGGCCGAGATAGCACTCGTCGGATGCCACGACGCTGCCCCGGTCGCGCGCCCAGCCGACCACTTTGCGCAGGTGGTCGACGCCCAGCACGCGCCCGGTCGGGTTGCTCGGGGAGTTGAGGTAGACCAGCGCCGGGGTTCGCGGGCCCACCTGGGTCAGCGAATCGGCGCGCAGCACCGGCGCCCCGGCCAGCCGGGCCCCGACGTCGTAGGTCGGGTACGCCAGCTCGGGCACGACGATCATGTCGGCCGGCCCCAGCCCCAGCAGCGTCGGCAGCCAGGCGATGAGCTCCTTGCTGCCGATCACCGGCAGCACGTCGGACTCGGCGAGACCGCTGATGCCGAAGCGGCGGGCCAGCGCGGCGACCACCGATTCGCGCAGTCGCGGGGTGCCGGCGGTGGCCGGATACCCGGACGCCGACCCGGCGGCGGCCAGCGCCTCGGAGATCACGGGCGCGACCGGGTCGACCGGGGTGCCGACCGATAGGTCGACGATCCCGTCGGGATGGGCGCCCGCCCGCGCCTTCGCGTCGGCCAGGGTGTCCCAGGGGAATTCCGGCAGGGACGCCGACACCCGCGCCCTCACCCCGGGCTCATGGAGCACCGGCCCGCTCAGTCGCCCTCACCCTGGGGCGGCAGGTCCTTGACCGCCTGCGGGTCGTTCTCGGTCATGCCGACCTTGGCCGCACCGCCCGGCGATCCCAACTCGGTGAAGAAGTCCGCGTTGATCTGCGTGTACTGACTCCACTGTTCGGGCACGTCGTCTTCGTAGTAGATCGCTTCGACGGGACAGACGGGCTCGCAGGCCCCGCAGTCGACGCACTCGTCGGGGTGGATGTACAGCATCCGCGCGCCCTCGTAGATGCAATCGACCGGGCACTCCTCGATACAAGCCTTGTCTTTGATATCGACACAGGGCTCGGCGATCGTGTAGGTCACAGACGTCTCCTCCATGTACTACTTCGGTGGGCTGCTCTTCGGCTCGCGCCCGGTGCACCGGCCGCTCCAGACAAAGCTTTCGGTTACTGATACTAGACGTTGCACATACACGTCAACCACTTGGCACGCCCGTTAAATTGACGATTTAAGACTGCCAGTCTCGGGCGCCGCGACCGGGGTCCGTTTCGCCGACGGCGAACGGCGTCCACGGACGCCTGACCTGCACAAAGTTGCAGTCGAGCGAGCCTCGACGATAGCCGTTGTGGTGGAAGCACGCTCGCGGTGCCTGGTAACCTCGACGCCAGACGGCAGCCGCCGGGCAGATGTCGTCGCCGTGATAGCGGTGCATTAATTCGGGGAAAGGTGTCCACACATGGTGAGGCTGTCGTTGACCAAATTGACCGTTGCGGTTGGCAGCGCGGCGGTGGCGTTGACCGCCGCGGCCGGGATCGCGTCCGCAGACCCCGATTGGGGCCCGGCCATCAGCACGACCTGCAACTACGGCCAGGTGATGGCCGCGCTGAACGCGAACGACCCCGCGGCGGCCGCGCAGTTCAACCAGTCGCCGATGGCGCAGAACTTCCTGCGCAGCTTCCTGGCCTCTCCCCCGCCCAAGCGCCAGCAGATGGCCGACCAGGCCGCGGCGATGCCGGGTGCCGCGAAGTACTTCGGCACCGTCAACGCGGTCATGTCGACCTGCAACAACTTCTGAGTCGCGCGCACGCGTTCAGTAACCGCTGAGCAGGCCGCGCACGCGGCCTAGCGTCTCCGGTCCGACGCGGCTGCAGACGCGCGACGGATCCGCGGGCTTGCGGCCCCAAAGCAGCAGGACGCGGGCGGCCGGATCGGTCTCCAGCGTGGGGGGGCCTTCGGGCTCGGCGAGTGCGATCGTGGTACCGCCGGCTTCCGCGCTGAGAACGACGTCGTCGGTATCGGGAGCCCGCAGCCGCGCCTCGATGCGCTCGCCCTGTCGAAGTTGCTTGGCTCCCTTGGCCAGCAGCGGCTTTCCGACCGCGACGACGCTGTGGGTCGTCATCCACGGCTCGGCCAGCCGCGCCCGGGCCGCCGCGTCGTCCCCGGTGATGTCCCAACCGTGCAGCACGAGTTCTTCGCGCATGTGTTCGGCGAACCAGGGCACCTTCATGGTGCGGCCCGTCCACGCGACATCGGTGTCCTGGGGCACCTCGTCGGCCGCCGCCGCGACGCGGCCGAGGGTGGCCATCCGCTCGAGCAGCGCGTCCCACAGGTCCGCGTCGTTCAGCGCGCGCAGCGGACCCTCGCGCTCCTCGAAGCCCCGGGTGGCGACGGCTTGGCCGTCCAGGTGAGCGGCCAGCACTCGGGCGAGTTCCTCGGCGTTTCCGGCCTGATGGACGACGATGTCGCGCACCGTCCAGGCGTCGCACCAGGTGCCCGCGTCGGGCCGTCGCCGCTGTACCGCGTCCGCGAACGGCCCCCACTCCGGGAACCGGTCGGAGTCGATCTGTCGGTTCACGGCATCGGGTATACCCGCCGCCTCCAGCCGCTAAGCCGCCCGCGGGGCATACGTGGTGGTGCGTTGGCGCGCCGGGCGCCCGATCCCCTCGGCGATCGCGGTCAGCTCCTCGACGGTCTTGGCCGACCCGTGCTCCGACCCGGCCATCCGCGAGATGGTCTCCTCCATCAGCGTGCCGCCCAGATCGTTGGCCCCGCCGTTGAGCATCACCTGTGTGCGCTCGACACCCAACTTGACCCAGCTGGTCTGGATCTGGGATATGCGGCCGTGCAGCATGATTCGCGCCAACGCGTGCACGGCACGGTTGTCGCGATGGGTGGGCCCGGGGCGGGCCGCGCCCGCCAGGTACAGCGGCGAGCTCTGGTGCACGAACGGCAGCGGCACGAACTCGGTGAACCCGCCGGTGCGGTCCTGGATGCCGCGCAGCACGTTGAGGTGGCCGACCCAGTGCCGCGGGCTGTCGACGTGCCCGTACATCATCGTCGACGACGACCGCAGGCCCACCTCGTGCGCGGTGGTCACGATGTCGATCCATTCCGACGTTGGCAGCTTGCCCTTGGTCAGCACCCAGCGCACCTCATCGTCGAGGATCTCGGCGGCCGTGCCCGGGATGGTGTCCAGCCCGGCCTCGCGCAGGCTGATCAGCCACTCGCGAACGCTGAGCCCGCTCTTGGTCACGCCGTTGGCGATCTCCATCGGCGAGAAGGCATGCACGTGCATCGACGGCACCCGCGCCTTGACCGCGCGGACCAGGTCGGCGTAGCCGGTGACCGGCAGCTCCGGGTCGATACCGCCCTGCATGCAGACCTCGGTGGCGCCCTCGACGTGCGCCTCCCAGGCGCGGTCGGCCACCTCATCGGTGGACAGCGAGTACGCGTCGGCGTCGCCCTTGCGCTGCGCGAACGCGCAGAATCGGCACCCGGTGTAGCAGATGTTGGTGAAGTTGATGTTGCGGTTCACCACGAACGTCACGTCGTCACCCACCACGTCGCGGCGCAGCGAGTTCGCCAGCGCGGCAACGGCTTCCAGCGCCGGCCCGTCGGCCGTCGCCAGCGCCAGATACTCGCTGTCGGTGCAGCCGGCGGGATCGCGCTCGGCGGCCCGCAGCGCGGCGAGCACATCGGTGTCGATGCGCTCGGGGGCCCGCGCGGTCAGCTCGTGCACGTGTGCGCGGATCGATTCCCAGTCGCCGAAGGCGCTGTCCAGATCGCTGCGGGCCTCGGTGGCGCGGCCCTCGGTGTCGATCGCCGCGTTGAGGTCGATCCGCCCGGCCGACGCGACGTCGTCGGGCTCCTGCCAGGGCAGCCCCACCGGGTTGACGTCGCGGGCCAGGCCGGTCTCCGGGTCGGCCAGCGCCAGCACGTGTCCGCGCACCCGCGGGTCGATCCACGCGGCCCCCGCCTGCACGTACTTGGGCTGGGCGGTCAAGCGCTGAACCAGTTCGTATCCGGCCCGCGCGGTGATCTCGGCCAGGACGTCGAGGGCGGGCCACGGCCGCTCCGGGTTGACGTGATCGGGCGTCAGCGGCGACACCCCGCCCCAGTCGTCGACCCCGGCACCGACCAGCGCCAGGCACTCGTCGCCCGAGACCAGGTTGGGCGGCGCCTGGATGCGCATGCCGGGACCCAGCACCAACCGCGCGACCGCCACCGTCGCCAGGTAGTCGTCGATCCCCGCGTCGGGGACGGCGGCCATCGCGGTGTGTTCCTTGGCCCGGAAGTTCTGCACAATCACCTCTTGGACGTGCCCGAACTCCTTGTGCGACTTGCGGATCGCGTGCAATGTCTCCGCGCGTTCGGTCAGCGTCTCGCCGATGCCGACCAGCAGGCCGGTCGTGAACGGGATGGACAGCCGGCCCGCGTCGGTCAGCGCGCGCAGCCGTACCGCCGGGTCTTTGTCCGGGCTGCCGTAGTGCGCAAGGCCTTTCGTCTCGAACAGCCGTCGCGACGTCGTCTCGAGCATCATCCCCATCGACGGCGCCACCGGCTTCAGCCGGGCCATCTCCGACCAACTCATCACACCGGGGTTCAGGTGCGGCAGCAGCCCGGTTTCTTCGAGCACCCGGATGGCCATGGCCCGCACGTAGGACAGCGTGGAGTCGTAGCCCCGTTCGCCGAGCCACTGCCCGGCCTCCGGCCATCGATCCTCGGGCCGGTCGCCGAGAGTGAAAAGTGCTTCCTTGCAACCGAGTTCCGCCCCTTGGCGGGCGATGTCGAGGATCTCGTCGGGTTCGAGGTACATGCCCGACCCCTGCGCGCGCAGCTTGCCCGGCACGGTGACGAAGGTGCAGTAATGACAGGTGTCGCGGCACAAATGGGTGACCGGGATGAACACCTTGCGCGAGTAGCTGATCGGCAACCCGCCGCCGGGGCCACGCCGGCCGGCCGACACCAACCCCGCGTCGCGTACCCGCGCGGCGCTGGCGCACAGGTCCACGAGGTCCTCGCCGCGCGCGGTCATCGCGACCGCGGCCTCATCGACGTTGAGCGCAACGCCGTCTCGGGCGCGGCGCAGCACCCGCCGCAGCGCCGAGGCGCTGGTCTTCGGCAAAACCACAGGATTAGGAAGAGCGGTAGGCTCCTCGCCCGGAGTCAGCGGCACCTTCGTGTAACTTCCCCACGATCGAATTTCATCCGCGTGTCCCAACATGTGAAATTTTCTTCCGACCCGTGCGGGCCCCGTCTGCGCAACAGTCAACAGTAGCGGCAGGTCCACCCCGGCGAGCGGGGACATCCCGGCCCCGTGCGGCGCACGAACGTCAGGACGGGTGGCCGCGCCGCCACAGCACCCAAAACGGCGGGGCGACACCCAGCACGATCAGCAGCAGGGCCCCGTAGGCCATCAGCCCGCGACCCCCCAGGATGACGTCGTCGGCCGGGCCGCCCATGCTGATCGCCGCCACCGTGAGCAGCCAGGTCCACAGCGGCAGCGCGGCCAGCCGCGACGACGTCGTCCACCGGCCGGCGGACCAGACCAGTGCGGCATTGACCAGACCGGAAATCAAGCCGCTGATGGGAAACGGAACCGCCCCGATGTAGGAAGGCAGCAGCAGGGCCCCGGCGAGTGCGGAGAGGACCCCGTCGACGGCGAGCAGCGCCAGGACCACGAAACGGATCGCGGGGTCGGTCGCGCCGCCGTCTTCGAGGGACGCGGCGCGCGGCTTGGTTGCGGTCAGGTCGGAACGCTGTCGATGTTGGAGAGAATCGAGCCGATAACCCACTGCAGGCTGTCGAGCCGGTCCTGCCAATGCTGCTGATTAGGGTCCAGGTCGGGGTCCATGCGAAATCCTTCCGTGGCTGCCTGATTGGCAAGCCTACCGCGTGACGACCGCGGTGAAATCAAGCCCCGCAAGCAGATCTGTCTCCCAGCCCCGCCCGTCGCGCTCCCCCGCCGCGCCGGCGGCCAGCACGTAGTGCTCCTCCGCCAGGATCGGCACCGCCATGTTGTTCGACAGGGCGCAGGCCCGGCCGGTGGGCCCGACGACCACTTGCGTGGCGTGGGCGGCCAGCGCGGCCCTCTTCGCCGCCCACGCCTGAAGGCCGGGCTCGACGACGGCGTCGATGTCGGCGTCCGCGTACCCGAAAACGAACTCCTCCTCCGGCGGAATGGTCCACTCGGGCAGCAGATCCTCGCCGGTCAGGGCGCGCAGCCCCGCTGTGAAGGCGTTCGTCGCGAACACCGACCAATAGAACTTCGGCACGGTCCACGGCTCGCCCGGAAAGTCGCCGGAGCCGGCGGCGGCCACGGCGGCCGTCGTGACGGTGTGGGTGTGCACGTGATCGGGGTGGCCGTAGCCGCCGCCGGGGTCGTAGGTCACGACGACGTGCGGGCGCTGCTCGCGAATGACGGCGACCAGCTCGCCGACGGCCTCACGCTCGTCGGCGTCGATGAACCGACGGCGCCGCCGCCCGGGCGTGCCCCGCATGCCCGAGTCGCGCCAGCGCCCCGCGCCGCCCAGGTAGTGGGGTGCGCCGACGCCCAGCGCACGCAGCGCCTCGGTGAGCTCGCCGATCCGGTAGCCCCCCAACTGATCCGCGCGATCGACGGCCAGTTCCGCCCAGCGATCGCCGATCACCTCGCCCTCCTCGCCGAGCGTGCAGGTGACGACGCGGACGTCCGCCCCGCGGGCGGTGTAGTGGGCGATGGTGGCGCCGTTGCTGAGGCTCTCGTCGTCCGGATGCGCATGGACGAACAGCAGCCGTGGCGTCTCGGGCATGGACGCACCCTACCGCGCGGTGCCGGCCGTCAGCGGTCTCGTCGCAGCCGATAGGAACGCATACGGCTACTATCGAGGGATGCCGCAGCTCACCCAGATCGCCCCGGCCGGCGGCCGGAGCCGCCGCCGGGGCGAGGTCCTCGAACGGGCGCTCTACGAGGCCACTTTGGCCGAACTGGCCGAAGTCGGCTACGGCGGGCTGACGATGGAGGGGATCGCGGCGCGCGCCCACACCGGCAAGGCGGCCCTGTACCGGCGCTGGACCACCAAGTGCGAGCTGGTGCACGCCGCCCTGGTCCACACCCTGCCGCCGTTGCCCGAGGCCCGGCCCGGCCGTCCGGCCCGGGAGAACCTGCTGACGGTGTTCACCGCGCACCGCGACGTCTGCGCCGGCAAGACGGCCTTCCCCGGGATGGCCACCGTCAACCAGCTCCTGCATGAACCCGAGATGCGCGCCATCTTCGCCGACGCCGTGGTGGCCCCGCGCCTGCGGATCGTCGAATCGATCCTGCAGGCCGCCGTCGCGGAGGGTGACCTCGATCCGGAGATGATCACCCCGCTGACCGCGCGCATCGGCCCGGCTCTGATCAACCAGCATTTCCTGCTGACCGGATCGCCGCCGAACCGCCGGGAGCTGGCGCTCATCGTCGACGCGGTGATACCGCCGCGAAAGGCGCGGGCGGCCTCCGACTAAGGGAAAGACCGGCGAGGCCCGCTCAGGGCCCGGTCTTGACCCATTGGCCGGCGTCGCCGACGATCCCGACCGGCACCGCACCCGACAGGCTGACGTTCTGCACGCTCGGGCCGGCCGCCACGATCGTGGTGTCCTGCAGGATCGGCAGCACGGTGGACATGTTCCACAGTCGCGGCTCGACCGCGGTGATCACGTCGTTGATGTTCTTGGTGCCGTTGAGCGCGGCGTCGATGTTCGACTGCACGCTGCGATCGCAGATCCCGGTGAGGTTCGACGGCGCCTGCACCAGGGCGTTGGGGTCCGCCGGGCGGCTGGGCGGGGTCGAGGTCGGTGTCGTGGCGGAGGTGCCGGGCGCGGTGGTGGTCGGCGAGGCCGGGGTGGTGGTCGGCCCCGTGGACGTCGGTACCTGCGTCGCCTGCAGCGCCGGGCAGCCATACCGCGACGCCAGGCGCGTCGCCAGATTCCCGCCCGCCTGGTGCCAGCCGATGATCGCGTCCACCTGGTTGTTGTTCAGCGCGTCGCGGTACAGCGTCACCGGGTCCAGCGCCAGCACGCTGGCGGCGATGCCGACGTTGCGCAACTGGTCGGCCGCGGTGTTCGCCACGGCCACCGACGTCGGGTCGTTGGCCGCCACGCCGATGACCAGCGACAGCTGTTGGCCGTCCTTGCTGATCCGGCCGCGGATCACTTCGGGCGGCCCGTTGTTCGCCGGGGTCGGCGCCGGCGACGCCGACGAGTTGCCCTCCACCTTGTAGCCGGACCCCTCCAGCAACCCCAGCGCCGCCGGCGTCGTCATCGCGGGGGGCGCGGTCGGCTCGTAGCCCGGGTCGCTGGGCGCGCGGATCTGGGCCTGGTCCAGCGTGACGGTGTTGTCGCTGCCCGCACCCACCGCCGCCAGCAGGTCGACGTCCAGCAGCCCCAGGATCGCCTTGCGCACCTGCGCGTCGGCCAGCTTGGGCTCGTTGGCCCGCAACGTCAGCTGCATGACCCGGGGCGTCACGATCCGGGCGGTGCGCACGTCGGGGATGGCGGACAGCTGCGCGAACGCCGCCGATCCGCCGTGCACCTGGGCCACCTGGGTGTCGCCGTTGCGGACCGAATCGGCCAGCGCCGCAGGCGCTCCGGCGCGCCGGAACAGGATGAGCGCGGGCTTAGCCGGTGATCCCCAGTAGCGGTCGTTGCGGGCCACCAGGATCTCGTCGCGCTGCGGGTCGATGCTCTCCACGCGGAACTGGCCGCCGGTGACCGGCAGCGCCCGCGCCAGCCCGGACGCGAACCCGCCCGGCACGTCCTTGACGATGTGCGCCGGAAGGATGTTGCTGAACAGCTCTTTCCACGACGGGTACGGCTGGGCGAAGGTGACCACCGCCTGCTTGCCGCCCTCGAGCGACTGCACGCCGGTGATCAGGTCGTAGCCGGCGGGGTCGACGACGCCGGGCTGGCTGACCATCTGCCGCCACAGGTACCAGAAGTCATCGGCGGCGATGGGGGCGTTGTCGGTCCACTGCGCCTCCGGCCGGATCTTGTAGGTCACCGTGAACGGGTTCTGGTTGGTGACCTCGGCGGACTCCAGCAGGGTCGGGTCCATTTCCCAGCGCGAGCCGGTCGGCGTGGCGGGGTCGGGCACCGGCCGGAACGTGCTGGGCAGCACCAGCGCGCTGATCGCCGCGTTCACCGGGGACAGGTCGGACAGCAGGTGCGGGTTGAAGCCGGCGCCGATCGAGTCGATGCCCATGATGATCTGCGTCGGCCGCGGCGGCGGCGGGGGCGAGTTGTGCGGCGTGTCCGTGCTCTGCGGCGCGGGCGGGGGGTTGACCGTGCACGCCTCGAGCGCCAGCCCGGACAGCGAGACGACCACGCCGACCGTCATGAACAAGCGGCGGACTCGTCTCGGCATGCCGATCAGGGTATCGAGCAGCCGCCCGGCGGCCCGCCCGAGCACGCGCGGCTAACCCCGTGCCTTGGCGCGCGACCGGCTGCGCGCCCGGGTCGTGGCGTCCAACTCGACCTTGCGCACCCGGACGATCTCCGGGGTCACCTCCACGCATTCGTCCTGCGCGCAGAACTCCATGGCCTGTTCCAGGTCGAGCTCGAGCGGCTTGGCCAGGGTCTCGATGACGTCCGCCGTCGACGACCGCATGTTGGTGAGCTTCTTCTCCCGGGTGACGTTGATGTCGAGATCCTCGGCGCGCGGGTTGATTCCGACGACCATGCCCTCGTAGGTGTCCTGGCCGGGCTCGACGAAGAACTGGCCCCGGTCGGCGAGCTGAATCAGCGCGAACGGCGTGATGGTGCCGGCGCGGTCGGAGACCAGCGACCCGGTGTGGCGGGCGCGGATCTCCCCGGCCCACGGCCGGTAGCCGTCGAACACGGCGTTGGCGATCCCGGTGCCACGGGTGAGGGTGAGGAAGTCGGTGCGGAAGCCGATCAGGCCGCGGCTGGGCACGATGAAATCCATCCGGACCCAGCCGGCGGCGTGGTTGGTCATCTCCTCCATGCGGCCCTTGCGGGCGGCCATCAGCTGGGTGATCGCGCCGACGAACTCGTCGGGGCAGTCGATCGTCATCGCCTCGAAGGGCTCGTGCAGCTTGCCGTCGATCGTGCGGGTCACCACCTGCGGCTTGCCGACGGTGAGCTCGAAGCCTTCCCGGCGCATCTGCTCGACCAGCACCGCAAGCGCGAGCTCGCCGCGGCCCTGCACCTCCCACGCGTCGGGCCGGCCGATGTCCACGACCCGGATCGACACGTTGCCGACCAGCTCTTGGTCGAGCCGGCCGCGGACCATGCGCGCGGTCAGTTTGTGGCCCGAGACCTTGCCCGCCAGCGGCGAGGTGTTGGTGCCGATCGTCACCGAGATCGCCGGCTCGTCGACGGTGATCCGCGGCAGCGCGTGGGCGTGATCGGGATCGGCCAGCGTGTCGCCGATCATGATCTCGGGCAGGCCGGCCACCGCCACGATGTCACCGGCGATCGCCTCGTCGGTGGGGCTGCGCTCGACGCCTTCGGTCGCGAGCAGCTCGGTGATCTTGGCGCTGGTGATCACGGGCAGCCCGTCGACCTCGCGCATCCAGGCCACCTGCTGGCCCTTGCGCAGCTTGCCGTTGTAGATGCGGACCAGGGCGAGCCGGCCGAGGAAGGCCGACGCGTCGAGGTTGGTCACCAGCGCCTGCAGCGGCGCCTCGGGATCGCCTGCCGGCGCGGGGATGTGCTCCATCAGCACGTCGAACAAGGGGTCCAGGTTGTCGCCGTCGGGCACCTCGCCGTTGGCCGGCTGGGTGGTGCTGGCCACGCCGGCCCGCCCGGACGCGTAGAGCGTCGGCAGGCCCAGCGCGTGCTCGGCGGCCTTGGCCGCCTCGTCGTCGAGGTCCGATGCGACGTCCAGCAGCAGGTCGTGGCTCGCCTCCACCACCTCGGCGATGCGCGCGTCGGGCCGGTCGGTCTTGTTGACGACGAGGATCACCGGCAGGTGCGCGGCCAGCGCCTTGCGCAACACGAACCGCGTCTGCGGCAACGGCCCCTCGGACGCGTCGACCAGCAGCAGCACGCCGTCCACCATCGACAACCCGCGCTCCACCTCACCGCCGAAGTCGGCGTGCCCGGGGGTGTCGATCACATTGATGACCGTCACCGTCCCGTCCGGGTTGTGCCGATGGACGGCGGTGTTCTTGGCCAGGATGGTGATGCCCTTTTCCTTCTCGAGGTCACCGCTGTCCATGATGCGTTCCTGGGTGTCGTCGCCCCGGTGGTGCAGCGCCCCGGACTGCCGCAGCATCGCGTCCACCAGGGTCGTTTTGCCGTGGTCGACGTGGGCGACGATGGCGACGTTGCGGAATGGCACGTCGGTGATTGTGGCAGCGGGGGGCCTTACAAAGCGAACTGGCAGGCGGCCGGGCCCGCCGTCCGGTGTGCGTGCAGGGCGGCCCGCCACGGCGTGTCGGCGCCCTGGCCGCACATCGAAAGCCCTGGGCCGCACATTCGACGGCCGGCCTGCTACCAGCCCCTGCGGCGTGGCGCCGTGCCGACCAATTCGCCCCCGGTCGCCTCTTCGCGGCTGCGGTAGACGATGTAGGGCCGGAACAGGTAGGCGACCGGCGCGCTCAGGATGTGCACCAGCCGGGTGAACGGCAACAGCGTGAACAGCACCATGCCGATCAGGGCGTGCAGTTGATAGTCCAGCGGAGCGTTGATCATCACCTCGCCGTGTGGCTGCAGGATCCAGATCCGGCGGAACCACAGGCCGACCGTGTAGCGGTAGTGGAACTCGCCGCTGTGCGGGCCGGTGCCGATCAGGTCGCAGTACAGGCCCACCACGATGGCCAGCACCAGCACCACGTACATCACCTTGTCGCCGCGGGTGGTCGCCATGGACACCGCCGGACGGGTGAACCGGCGATAGATCAGCAGCCCGATTCCGGCCAGCGTCGCAAAGCCCGCCAACGACCCGGCGATCACGGCCTGCAGATGGTAGAGGTGGTCGCTCAGCTTCAACATCTGCGTCACCCGCGGCGGGATCAACAACCCCATCACGTGGCCGGCGAAGACCGCCAGGATGCCGAAGTGAAACATCGGGCTGGCGATCCGCAGCAGCCGCGACTCGTAGATCTGCGAGGAGCGGGAGGTCCAGCCGAACTTGTCGTAGCGGTAGCGCCACCAGGTGCCGACGATCAACACCGTCAGGGTGACGTACGGCGCGATGTCCCAGAACAGTACGTTGCTAAACACCTGGCGCTCCTCCTTCGCGTCGGGGCGGCACGGTCAAGTTGAAGGGTTGCAGCCCAACGGATTCCGCGGGCGGCCCGGCTTTGGCCAGGCGCTCCGCGCGGCGCACGTCCTGATCCGTCGCGGCGGGCAGCGTCGCACACACCGCCGCCACGGTGGGCTCGTAGGGCGACTTCGCGTCGGCGAGGGCGCCCCGCAGCACGTCGATCGGGACTCGGTGCTCGGTCAGCAGCCGCCGCCCCGCCTCGGGGTCGACCGTGGCGGCGAATTCCAGCACGACGGCCAGGTGATCGGGCGCCTCGGCGCGCGGCGGCGCCACGCCCGCCTCCCGGTAGGCGGTGGCGAACTCCACCATCTCCCGGCCGCGGTTGCGGGTGTCCCCGGCGGTCCAGTACGTCAGGTACATGGTGCAGTGGCGCCGCATGTCGAAGGTCGCGACGTAGTCCGTCGCGGCGGCCATCGGCTCGCGGGCGCGCAGCGCGGCCACCGTTTGTCCGAGCAGCGCCGCCGCGGGCCCGCCGAGGTGGCCGAGCAGCTCGTCGACCGTGTCCAACCGTGCCGGCAGCTCGTCGTCCGGGTAGGCCAGCAGCAGCGACGCCGCCTGCCACACCAGTCGGTCCTGCAGGGTGTGGGTGCGTCCCCCGCGTCCGGACAGCAGCCTCATGGCTTCTGCTCTCCGGGAAACATTCCGGCGGGCACCTGGCGTCCGTCCCAGTTCAGCAGGTTCACCCGCGGCCGTCCGTTGGTGGCGGCCTCGCCGCCGGGCCGCTTGAGCGCGTGGAAGGTCTCCACGGAGACGGGCACCGGTTCACCCGACTCGTACATGCCCGGGCCGCCGTCGCCGGTCAACGAGCAACCCGTCTCCTCGAGGTCGCGGGCCTGCGGGCTGAACGCGGTCGGAATGACATACCGCTCTTCGTATTTCGCGATCGCCAGCAGCCGGTACATCTTGTAGATCTGCTCTTCGGTCATCCCCACCGAATGCGGGATGTGCGGCTGCGTTTCGCGCCCGAGATTGATGTCGCGCATGTAGGAGCGCATCGCCGCCAGCCGCCGCAGCACGCCCTCGACCACGGCGGTGTCGCCGGCGGTGAACAGCTCGGCCAGGTACTGCATGGGGATGCGCAGCGCGTCCAGCGCGCCGAACAGGTTGCCCAGTTCCTCCCCGTCGTGGCCGTCCCGGCTGACCGCGTCGACCACCGGCGACAGCGGCGGGATGTACCAGACCATCGGCATCGTGCGGTATTCGGGATGCAGGGGCAGCGCGACCTTGTAGTCGTTGATCAGCGCGTACACCGGCGAGCGCTGCGCGGCCTCGATCCACTCGTCGGAGATGCCCTCCGCGCGGGCGGCGGTGATCACCTCGGGATCGTTGGGATCCAACAGGATCCGGCATTGCGCCTCGTACAGGTCGGTGTCGTTCTCCACCGAGGCCGCCTCCAGCACCCGGTCGACGTCGTAGAGCACCAGGCCCAGATAGCGCAGCCGTCCCACGCACGTCTCCGAGCAGATGGTCGGCAGGCCGACCTCCATCCGCGGGTAGCACAGCGTGCACTTCTCGGCCTTGCCGGTCTTGTGGTTGAAATAGACCTTCTTGTAGGGGCATCCGGAGACGCACATCCGCCAGCCGCGGCAGCGGTCCTGGTCGACCAGCACGATGCCGTCCTCGCTGCGCTTGTACATCGCGCCCGACGGGCACGACGCCACGCAGGAGGGGTTGAGGCAGTGCTCGCAGATCCGGGGCAGGTAGAACATGAAGGTCTCTTCGAGGGCGAGTTTGACGTCCTCGCTGACCTTTTTGAGGATCGGATCGCCGGCCAGAATCTCCGGTGAGCCGGCCAGGTTGTCGTCCCAGTTCGGGCCCCAGGACACCTTCATCGGTTCGCCGCTGATCAGGCTTTTCGGTGCTGCCGTGGGGAACGTGTCACACGCGGGCGCGCTGGTCAGGTTCTCGTAGTCGTAGGTCCAGGGCTCGTAGTAGTCGTCGATGATCGGCAGCCTGGGGTTGGCGAAGATGCGCAACAGCTTGGCGATGCGGCCACCGTCGCGCAGCCGCAGCCGCCCCTTCTTGTCGCGTATCCAGCCGCCGCGCCACCGCTCCTGATCCTCGTAGGTGCGCGGATAGCCCTGGCCCGGACGGGTTTCGACGTTGTTGAACCACACGTACTCGGTGCCGGACCGGTTGGTCCACGCCTGCTTGCAGGTGACCGAGCAGGTGTGGCAGCCGATGCACTTGTCGAGGTTCATCACCATCGCCAGCTGCGCCATTACCTTCATCTAGTACGTCACCTCCTGGCTGCGGCGGCGCACCACGGTGACCTCGTCGCGCTGGTTGCCGGTCGGTCCCATGTAGTTGAAGGCGAACGCGTGCTGGCCGTAGCCCCCGGCGAGATGGCTGGGCTTGATGCGGACGCGGGTCAGCGCGTTGTGGTTGCCGCCGCGCTTGTTGTTGGTTTCGGTGCGGGGCGTGTCCACCGTGCGCTCCTGCACGTGGTAGACGTACACCACGCCGTCGGGCATCCGGTGGCTGACGATGGCCCGGCACACGTAGATGCCGTTCGCGTTGACCGCCTCGACCCAGTCGTTGTCGCGGACTTCGAGTTTGGCCGCGTCGCCCGGGCTCATCCACATCGTCGGCCCGCCCCGGGACAGCGAGAGCATGTAGAGGTTGTCCTGGTAGGTGGAGTGGAACGACCACTTCGAGTGCGGCGTCAAATACCGCACGGTCAGCCCGATCCCGTCTTCGGTGGGGCCGAGCTCGGGCTGTCCGAACAGGCGCGTCATGTCCAGCGGCGGGCGGAACACCGGCAGGTGTTCGCCGAGTTCCTCGACCCAGTCGTGGGCCAGATAGAAGTGCATCCGCCCGGTGAGCGTGTGGAACGGCTTCAGGTTTTCGATGTTGATGGTGAACGGCGCGTAGCGGCGCCCGCCGGTCTCGCTACCCGACCATTCGGGGCTGGTGATCACCGGGACGGGACGCGCCTGGGTGTCGGCGTAGCTGATGCGCCGCTCCTCGCTGCCCTCGGCCAGGTGCGCCAGCCGCTGGCCCGTCCGCTTTTCCAGCTCGCGGAAGCCCTCGACGGCGAGCCGGCCGTTGGTGGTCCCGGACAGCAGCAGCAGCACGTCGGCCATCCGCGCGGCGGTGGTGATCGCCGGGCGGCCGGCTGCCGCACCGGAATTCATCACCCCGAACTTGGCCGCCAGCTCCTCGACCTCCCGGAACGGGTGCACGGTGACGCCCTTTGTGGTGAGCCCGAACGTGTCGACCAGCGGGCCCAGGGTTTGCCATTTGTCGTAGATCGCGCCGTAATCGCGTTCCACCACGGTGAGTTTGGGCATGGTCCGCCCGGGCACCGGCGTCGCGCCGCTGTGCAGCCAGTCTTCCTCGGTGCCGTCGGGATAGGCCATCGCGTCCGGCGTGTCGTGCTGCAGCGCGGTCAGGACCACGTCGCTGCGGGTGCCCAGGTGCCGCTTGGCCAGCGCGCTGAATGCGCGCGCGATCGCACCGAAAGCCTCGAAATCCGAACGGGTCTCCCAGGGCGGGTCGGTCGCGGCGCTGAACGCGTGCACGTAAGGGTGCATGTCCGTGCTGGAGATGTCGGCTTTCTCGTACCAGGTCGCCGCCGGCAGCACGATGTCCGAGACCAGCGTCGTCGACGTCATCCGGAAGTCGATCGACATCATCAGGTCGAGCTTGCCCTCGGGGATGTCCCCCTCGCACACCACATCGGCGGGCGGCACGCCGTCGGTCGGCGGTTCGGCCTGCACATTGGAATCGGTGCCCAGCAGGTGGCGCAGGAAGTATTCGCCGCCCTTGCCCGACGACCCGATCAGGTTGGCCCGCCACACCGTAAGCACCCGAGGCCAGTTGACCGGATTGTCGGGATCGGTGACGGAAAGCTTGAGTTTGCGGTCGCGAAGTTGCTCGGCGACGTAGTCGGCCACGTCGCGGCCCGCGGCGCGTGCCTCATCGGCGACGTCCAGGCTGGACCGGTCGAACTGGGGGTAGAACGGGCTCCAGCCCATGGCCGCCGCCGAGGCCAGCAGGTCCATCGTGTGCTTGCCGGCGAATCGGCCCCGGCCCAGCGGGCTGGCCAGTTTGTCGGCCCCGTAGCCGTCATAGCGCCACTGGTCGGTGTGCGCGTACCAGTAGGAGGCGCCCGGCACCTGCCGCGGCGGTCGCACCCAGTCCGTGGCCATCGCCATCGTCTGAAACCCGGTGAGCGGGCGCACCTTTTCCTGGCCGACGTAGTGCGCCCAGCCCCCGCCGTTGCGCCCCATCGAGCCGGTCAGCATCAACAGCGCGAGCACCGCCCGATAGATGGCGTCGCCGTGGAACCACTGGCAGATGCCGCTGCCCATGATGATCATGGACCGCCCGCCGGATTCCTCTGCGCTGCGCGCGAATTCCCTGGCGACGCGGATGGCCTGCGCGGCCGACACTCCCGTGATCGCCTCCTGCCACGCGGGGGTGTTCTGCTGGGTCGGGTCGTCGTAGCCGGTCGGCCATTCGCCCGGCAGCCCCGGCCGGGCCACCCCGTATTGGGCGAGCATCAGGTCGAAAACGGTGCACACCCGATGCGTGCCGACACGGCGCACCGGGACGCCGCGCGCCACGGTGGTGCCTTCGCCGTTGACGGTGTCGAAGCTGGCCAGGTGCACCAGCGCGGTGTCGCCACCGCCGTTGGCGCCGTGCGTGTTTCGCACGCTCAGCGCCGGCACCAGGGCGCCCAGGTCCAGGTTCCATTTGCCGACGCCGTCCTCGCCGTAGCGGAATCCCAGCGAGCCGTGGGGCACCACCACCGAGTCGGTGGACTCGTCGAGCACCGCCGGCTTGAGCGCCGCGTTCTCGACAGCCTCACCGAGGTCCGCCGCGGTGAGGTTCTTGCCGGGCACCAGCATGTCGCCGCGCTCTTCCAGCTTGATCAGGAACGGCAGGTCGGTGTAGCGGCGCGCGAAGTCGGCGAAGAACGGAACCTCCTGCCGGACATAGCATTCCGTGAGTATGACGTGACCCATCGCCATGGCCAGCGCGCCGTCGGTGCCGGCCGCGCACGGCATCCACTCGTCGGCGAACTTCGTGTTGTCGGCGTAGTCGGGACTGACCGTCACCACCTTGGTGCCGCGGTAGCGCGCCTCGGCCATCCAGTGCGCGTCGGGGGTGCGGGTGATCGGCACGTTGGAGCCCCACATCATCAGATACGCCGCGTCCCACCAGTCCCCGGATTCGGGCACGTCGGTCTGATCGCCGAACACCTGCGGCGAGGCCACCGGCAGGTCGGCGTACCAGTCGTAGAACGACGTCATCGGGGCGCCGATCAGCTCGAAGAACCGCGATCCGGCGGCGTAGGACACCATGGACATCGCCGGGATGGGCGAGAAGCCGGCGACGCGGTCGGGGCCGTAGGTCTTGATGGTGTGCACGTGAGCGGCGGCGATCAGCTCGGTGGCCTCGGCCCAGGTGATCCGAACCAGTCCGCCCTTGCCGCGGGCGCGCTGGTAGCGGCGCCGGCGTTCGGGGTCGGCCTGGATGTCGGCCCACGCCAGCACGGGATCGCCGAGCCGCGCCTTGGCTTCCCGGTACATCTCGACCAGCACGCCGCGGGCGTACGGGTAGCGCACCCGGGTGGGCGAGTAGCTGTACCAGGAGAACGACGCCCCGCGGGGGCAACCGCGCGGCTCGTATTCCGGCCGGTCCGGGCCGACCGAGGGGTAGTCGGTCTGCTGGGTCTCCCAGGTGATGATCCCGTCCTTGACGTAGATCTTCCAGGAGCACGAACCGGTGCAGTTGACCCCGTGCGTGGAGCGCACCACCTTGTCGTGGCTCCACCTGTCGCGGTAGAACGCGTCGGCCTCGCGGCCGCCCCGACGTGTCACCGTGCGCCGGTCGGCCGAAACCTCGCCCGGCGTGAAGAACCGTCCGCTGCGCTCCAGCAATTCCTCGAGCGCTCCACCAACATGTGGTGTGACCGTCAACAGGTATCCCTCCTACTCCGTAGTGCCTCGAGTCGTAGCCGGGCCGTTGCTTCGACCGCAGATGCGTGGTGGGGCCGTGTCGGCCACGGGCCGCCGGGTCACCGATCCGCGCCGGCCCGGAACGCCGATGCGATCGTGTCGGCGGCACGCGGGCCCGGGAGCGATCGGGCACCGGGATAGGGCGCGGTGGACCCGCCGATCACCTTCGCGGTGCGCGGCCCGTTAACGAAATATTGTCTGGTCAGCATAGGTTTTGCGGACCTAGACGCAGCCCGCGCGGACGCCGTGACGACGTCAAGACGACGGATCGCTTCCGGCGCGCGCTTCTAGGTCAAGTCGTTATTACAAGCTTCGTTGTTATATTCCAAGTTCACCTTCGCGACCTTCTGCGGCGCTGAATGTCAGCTGCGGGAAGGCTGTGGACTTGTTATGAGGCCGCTGCGGCCAGCGTCCGCCGCAGGTCAGGGACCCAGCCGCGGTCGGCGGGCACCCAGTCGACGTCGGGCAGCTCGGCCGCCGTCACCCAACGCACCGCCCCGTGGTCACCCGCCCGCGGTTCGCCGCTGATCAGGTGCACGCGGTACGCCCGCAGCGTCATGCCGTCCAGCGCGACGTCGTCGCCCAGGCGGCCGCCCACCGCGACGTCGCCGACCGCCAGTCCCAGCTCCTCGGCCAACTCGCGGGCCAGCGCGTCGGGCTCGGTCTCCCCCGGAACGACCTTGCCGCCGGGCAGTTCCCAGCGGCCGGCCAGCTCCGGCGGCCGGACGCGCTGCGCCACCAGGACCGTGGCGCCGCGGATGATCGCGCCGGCGACGACGATCTGGGTCGGCATGGCCAGACGGTATACGGTCGGATCATGGCTGTGTTAACGGATGAGCAGGTGGACGCCGCACTGCCCGATCTCAACGGATGGGAGCGCGTCGACGGTGCGCTGCGCCGGTCGATCAAGTTCGACAGTTTCCTCGCCGGCATCGACGCGGTGCGCCGGGTGGGTGAGCACGCGGAGAGCAAGGACCATCACCCGGATATCGACATCCGTTGGCGGACGGTGACTTTCGCTCTGGTGACGCATTCCGCGGGGGGTATCACCGACAAAGACGTCGCCATGGCGCACGACATCGACGAGATCGTCGGCAGCTAGCCCTTGGAGCGGCCGGTGGCGGCGATCCAGGCCAAGGTGGCCACGGCCGCCACGATGTAGACCAGGCCTGCCCAGGCCAGATACCACGGCCGGCTGATCTGCCAGATGCTCGGCTGCGCGAAGAGCAGCAGCCAGGGCAGGCCGACGATGGTGAGCGCCAGCCAGCCCCACCCCACGATGCGCGCGCCGGCACGCTCGCGCAGTGGGCCGTGAATCGCCCAGATCATCAGCGGCACCAGCCACACCCAGTGGTGCGTCCAGGAAATCGGGGACAGCAGGAGCCCGAACAGCTCGACCACCAGCAGCCTGCCCAGCCGATCCGAGGTGTCCAGGGCCCGCCACGCCAGGACGGCCAGCACGGCGGTGACGGCGAGGGCGGCCAGCACCGGCGGGCCGAAACCGGCGTCGTAACCGAGGAGCCGGGAAATGCCGCCGCGCCATGATTGATTGATCGACGTGGCGATGGGCCCCACGCGGTGCGCGTCGCCCAGCAGTTTTGTGAAGTAGTAGCGGGTCTGGTCGCCGACGACCAGGGCGGACACGGCGATGGTGGCGAGGAAGGCCAGCGCGGAGAAGGCCGCCGCGGCCCACCGGCGCACGCCGACCAGGTAGACGCCGGCGATCGCCGGCGTCAGCTTGATGCCGGCCGCCACGCCGACGAGTAGGCCCGACAGCCACCACCGCGTCGTCAGGACCGCCCACAGCACCGCGATCATCAGCAACACGTTGACCTGCCCGTAGTCGAACGTGCTGCGCAGCGGCTCGATCCAGATGGTGACCGCCGTCCACGCCATGGCCAGGCGGCGGCCGTCGGCGCCGGCCGCAACGCCGATCAGGCGCTGACTGATCCGGATCGCGCCGTACAGGGCGGCGATCGTCGCGACCTGCCACAGGAAGGCGACCAGCCCGAACGGCAGCAGGCTCAGCGGATAGAAGACGACCGCCGCGAACGGCGGGTAGGTGAACGGCAGCGGGAAGTCCGGCGTCTGGTCGGCGTAGACGTAGCTGTAGAGGGTGCCGGGGTGGTCGATCGCGGCGGCACCGCCGAGGTAGACGTGCAGGTCGACGAAGTTCGCGCCGTGGGGCGACAGATAGGTCCAGCCGAGTCGCGCCGCGACGCTGGCGATCAGCAGCGCGGGTGCCGCCGCCCGAAGCAGACTCGCGTAGCGCCGGTGCGCGGGTGCCGCCGGGGCGGCCGAGGTGGTGTCTATCCGCCCGACTTTAGCGATGGGCGCGCGCCGGGCGGCGTGGGCGGACCTCACGCACCCTGAACGCCTGGTCGCCCGCCGTTCGGTCACCGCCGTCACTCGTATCAATAACGATCAAATAAATGCCACACGTGTCACTTGAGTCCCACCAGTATCAACGTAACTTCGGCGGCGGACCCGTTTTCCACAACCAGGGAGAGTCATGCCAACCATCTGGACTTACATGCGTGCCGCGGCCGTCGTCGTCGGTTCGTCCGCAGCCCTACTCACGGGCGGTATCGCCCACGCCGACCCCGTGCCGGCTCCACCCATTCCGAACATTCCGCAGCAGCTGATCAGTTCGGCGGCCAACGCGCCGCAGATCCTGCAGAACCTCGCCACCGCCCTCGGTGCGACGCCGCCGGCCGCGCCGGCCGCGCCCGGTATCACGTTCCCGGGAGTTCCGTCGGCGGCCGCAACGTCACCGGCGACGGCAGCCGTGCCCTCGATTCCCGGCCTGGCCCAGGCGCCGACGCCGTCGGCACCTTCCGCCCCGGCGGCGCAGGGTCTGCAGGGGTTGATCCCCGGCCTGACGCAACAGGCTCCCGCGGCGCCCGCCGCCCCCGCCACGTCGTCCATTCCCGGACTGCCGGCCATCCCGGGGCTGTCGACGCCGACCGCCCCCGCCACACCGCCGACCCCGCAGCTCCCGCAGGCCAAGGTCGACATGCCGGCGTTCCTGCCCAACCTGCCGGTCAACATGCCCGCGCAGATGACCCTGCCGCAGGACCTGCCGGCACTGGCCGGGGCCCCCGCCGCGCCGGCCGCACCCGCCGCGCCGGCCGCACCGGCAACCGGGGCCAACCCGGTGGCGCCGCTGCTCGCCGCCCTGCCCTGAGTAGTTAGCCAGACAGCAAAGCCAGCCACCACCTAATGACCGGAGGACGCACCGTGGCAACCACTTGGAATCTGTCCAAAGGATTGGCCGCTGTCGTCACGGCATCGGCTGCCGCGTTCGGGTTCTGCCCGAGCGCGGCAGCCGACCCGGCGGCACCGCAACCGAGCTCGACCCAAGAACTCCCGGGCCTGCCCGCACTGTCGCAGCTGAGCCCGATCATTCAGCAAGCGGCCAGCAATCCTGGGCAGGCGACACAGCTGCTCATGGCCGCAGCGCAAGCTTTCAGTCACAACCAGGGCGCCCCCACCGAGTCCCGGAACGTGGCCGCATCGGTGAACCAGTTCCTGGCCGAGCCCGGCGCGGCCCTGCCGGACGGCTCGCCCGTGCCGCACGTGCCGGCGGCGGGCGTCGAACCGGGCGCCCAGTCGCACCTGCCGACCGGCATCGACCCGGCACACGCCGCCGGTCCCGGACCGGTCGCGGCCCCGCCGGCCGCAGCCGTCGAACCGGGTACGCAGGCGCACCTGCCGAACGGCATCGACCCGGCACACGCCGCCGGTCCGGGACAGTCCGCGGCCCCGCCGGTGGCAGCGCCGCCGGCGTCCGCACCGACGACCGGCACCGTCGCCCCCGTCGCCGCGCCCGCACCGGTGCCCCCGGCGCCGGCCGAAGCCGCACCGGCCGCCATCCCGGCGCCGGCCGCCGCCCCGGCTCCCGCGCCCGCCGCCGCGCCGGCGGCGGCTCCGGGATTCGGCCCCGATGCTCCGCCCACCCAGGACTTCATGTATCCCTCGATCGGCACCAATTGCCTGGCGGACGGCACCAGCGCGATCGCCACCGCGCTGTCGGTGGCGGGACCGGCGAAGATCCCGACTCCCGGGCCGGGCCCCGGGCAGACCGCCTACGTGTTCACCGCCGTCGGCACCCCCGGACCCGCCGAGGTGCAGAAGCTGCCGTTGAACGTCACGTGGGTGAACCTGACGACGGGCAAGTCGGGGACGGTGGCGCTCAAGCCGCGCACCGACATCAACGGCGACGGCCCGACGACGCTGACCGCGATCGCCGACACCGGGTCGGGCAGCATCATGTCGACCATCTTCGGTCAGGTCACCACCAAGGAAAAGCAGTGCCAGTTCATGCCCACGATCGGCTCCACGGTGGTGCCGTAGTCCGGCACTGTTCCCTGCCCTGAGCGCGCGTGTTCCCCACCGGGAGCACGCGCGTTCCCGTCTGACGAACGGCTAGTACGCCATGAACAGGATCGCGTCGCGGTCGTACTCGAGGCCCGGATGATCGCTGGCGAGATGAGCCTGGGTCAGCTCAACCAGCTCGTCCTCATCCTTGCCGACGATGGCTTCCCCGCACGGACACGTCAGGTGTGTCTTCACGTTGCCGCCCTTCCCTTCTGGTCACCCAGCTACTTCGCCGCCTTGGCCGCTGCCTTCATCTGCTTCTTGTAGGACCGGACTTTGCCCATCGATTGGGCGTCGACGATGTCGGCGACGGAGATGTGCGTGCCGTCCTTGCCGAACTGCCCGGCCGCCGCGCGCCAGCCCTTCGGGGTGACGCCGTACTGCTTGCCCAGCAACGCCAGGAAGATCTGCGCCTTGACGTCGCCGAAACCGGGCAGCCCCTTGATGCGCCGCAGCAGCTCGGCGCCATCCGGGTCGCCGGCGGTCCACAGGCCGGCGGCGTCGCCGTCGTAGCGGTCCACGATGATCTGCGCCAGGGCCTGGATCCGCTTGGCCATCGATCCCGGAAAGCGATGTATCGCAGGCTTTTCCGAGCACAGGGCGGCGAACTTGTCGGGGTCGTACTCGGCGATTTCATGAGCGCCGAAGCCGCCCATGCGGTCCGCGATCTTCTTCGGTCCGGCGAAGGCCGTCTCGAAAGGCACCTGCTGGTCCAGAACCATCCCGATGAGCAGGGCCAACGGATCCTCGTCCAGCAGCGCGTCGGCCTCCGGGTCTTGAGCGAGCCAAAGTTTCACCGTCAACGACCAACCTTTCCGCTGAACAGCCTAAGACCGACGCCTCTGTGTTCGACAGACTACTCACCTGGTCGGCGACGACGACCGGCACATAACCACCGCGTTATCGTGACCTGGTGGTGGATGAGGCCCGATTGGCGCTGATGCTGGCCCGCGACGAACTGCATGCGCTCGTCACCGCGTATTGCCGCGCCGTCGACCGCGCCGACTATGCCGCGCTTCGCGACCTGTACCACCCCGAGGCGACCGACTCGCACGGCTCGTTCTCGACGGGCGGCGTCGACCAGTTCATCGCGCAGCTACGGGCCGCCGAACCCTATGTGCGTGTCTCCCAACACAACATCACCACGACGAACTTCGTGATCGAGGACGACACCGCCCGCGGCGAGATCTACTGCCTGGTGTTCCACACGTTCGCAGGTCCCGACCACGACGTGGACGTCATCATCGGCGGCCGATACCTGGACAGCTACGCCAGACACGACGGCCGCTGGAAGTTCCTCGAACGCACCATCGTGGCGGACTGGGCCTACCAGAACGACCCGTCGCAACTGAACTTCGGACACCCCAGCACCCGGGGAAGCCTGCGCGGCACGCCCGGCCAGGCCGACCCGTCCATCAGCCTGTTCACGCCGCCCCGGGCCTGAGCCGGGTCCACGCCGTAAGTCGTTGGCGTGCAACGCCTTACGGAGGGCTACCCGCTCTTGCGGCGGAATTCGCGGCGGCTCTCCACCGGGCCGTGCGCCCGTGACTGCTTGCCGCCACCGTTCTTGTGGTCGGTCGTGCCCGACGACTTGGCCATCTTGCGGTCGAGGGCCTCACGGAACTTGCGCTTGGTGTCGTCGTCCGATTCCGGCGCCTCGGAAGACTTGGGTTCAGCCATACCGGCAGCCTAGCCCGCGGTCGGGGGAATCGGGCGGCTAACGCACCCCGGGCGGCATGCCGTAGACGTGCGCGATCGGCAGCGTCAGCACCACCCGCCGATCGGTGACCATCGCCTGGCGGTATTCGTCCCAATCCGGGTGTTCGCCGGCGATGTTGCGGTACAAGGCAATCAACGCCTCGACGGTGTCGTCGCCGGGGGCGGCCGCGGGCGGCGTCAGGATCGCCGTGCCCTCGGCCACCGCATACGACCACCCGTCGTCGGCGTCGACCAGGATGGACGCCCGCGGATCGCGGCGCAGGTTGCGGGTCTTGGCCCGCGGCTCGGTGATCGACACCCGCACGGCCAGGTCCCGCGGGTCGAAGTGGTAGCTCACGTTCGACAGCTGGGGGCGCCCGTCGCGTTTGATGGTGGCCAGCACTCCCAGGGAGTTTCCACTGATCACGGCCAGTAGCTTGTCGTCGAACACTTGGCGTCCCATGTCGAAAGCCTACGTCGCGGGTCCAGCGACCGGTCCCGGATCGCGGCGGCGCGGACCGTCCTGGTGAAATCGGACCATGACCGAATACGCGGCGTTCCTGCGCGGCGTCAACGTCGGCGGCGTCAACCTCAAGATGGCCGAGGTGGCGCGCGCGTTGACCGGCGCGGGATTCACCAACGTGCGCACCATCCTGGCCAGCGGCAACGTCGTGCTGGAGTCACGCGCGGGTGCCGCGGCGGTGCGCAAGAAGACGGAAGCCACGCTGCGCGAGAAGTTCGGGTACGACGCGTGGGTGCTGGTGTACGACCTCGCAACGGTGCGGGCCGTGGTCGACGCCTACCCGTTCGAACCCGAGGTCGACGGCTACCAGTCCTACGTCACGTTCGTCGCCGACAAAGCGGTGCTCGACGAACTCGCCACGCTGGGCGAGGGCGCGGGCCCGCACGAGAGGATCGGCGTCGGCGCGGGCGTCATCTATTGGCAGGTACCCAAGGGCGGCACCCTGGACAGCACGATCGGCAAGACGATGGGCAAGCCGCGCTACAAGTCTTCGACCACGACGCGCAACCTGCGCACGCTCGCCAAGGTGTTGCGGTAAAGCTCGGCGCGCCAAGCGCGCTCAGTCGTCCGGCACGTTGGTCAGGTAGCGCATCGCGTCGGACTTGCTGAGCCCCAGCGCCCGCGCCACCTCGACGTACTCCTTGGCGGCGGCCGCCATCGCTGCGTCGGTCGGGTCGAAGCGGGAGATGAAAGTGCCGAAGCGCCCACGGGTTTCGACGATCGCCGCCGACTCGAGCTCCCGATAGGCGCGGGCCACGGTGTTCGCCGCGACGCCCAGCTGGCCGGCCAGGTCGCGCACCGTGGGGAGCCGGGACCCGGGCGGCAGCGCGCCGGCGCGAACGCCGTCGATGACCTGGGTCCTGAGCTGGTCGAACAGCGGCTTGCCCGCCTTCACGTCGACCTTCAGCAAATCCCGCAGCTCCACGTCTTCAGTATGTCCCAAGCACGGCTATCTTTGTGGGATGCGGGTAACGGTGCTGAGCGGCGCGGGGATCTCCGCGGAGAGCGGGGTGCCGACCTTCCGCGACGACAAAAACGGACTGTGGGCCCGGTTCGACCCCTACGAGCTGTCCAGCACCCAGGGGTGGCGCGACAATCCCGAGCGGGTCTGGGGTTGGTACCTGTGGCGTCACTATCTGGTGGCCGACGTCGCGCCCAACGTCGGGCACCGCGCCATCGCCGCCTGGCAGGACGGCGCCGAGGTCAGCGTCATCACCCAGAACGTCGACGACCTGCACGAGCGCGCCGGGAGCATGCCGGTGCACCACCTGCACGGCAGCCTGTTCGAATTCCGCTGCGACCGTTGCGGTATGCCCTACACCGGTGCGCTGCCCGAGATGCCCGAACCGATGCTCGAGGTCGAGCCGCCGGTCTGTCACTGCGGCGGTCTGATCCGGCCCGACATCGTGTGGTTCGGTGAGCCGTTGCCCGACGAGGCGTGGCAGAGCGCCGTCGAGGCGACCGAGGCCGCCGATGTGATGGTGGTGGTCGGCACCTCGGCGATCGTCTATCCGGCGGCCGGGCTGGCCGAGCTGGCGCTGTCGCGCGGCGCCGCCGTCATCGAGGTCAATCCCGAGGTCACCCCACTGTCCAGGAACGCCACGATCAGCATCCGCGAGACCGCCGGCCAGGCGTTGCCCGGGTTGCTGCAGCGACTGCCCGCCCTGCTGAGGTAGCCCGCGAGCTACGGCCTGCGGGCGCGGCCCAGCAGCAGTTCCGAAACCGGCATCGGTGCCCACGCCGGCAGCGTGAACTCGCGCCGGGAAACGTCGACCTCGAAGCCGGCCTCGACGATCGCGCGCTCGGTGTCGCGGTGGGTGTGGCAGTTGCCGAACAGTCGGGGCCACACCGTCGCGTCGGCGATCCGTTGCAGGCGGCCCCGCCCGCCGGCGCTCGCCACGTGCTCGAGGTAGCGCAGCTCCCCGCCCGGGCGCAGCAACGAATACAGGCGTCGCAGCACGCCGTCGGGGTCGCGCACCGAGCACAACACCAGCGAGCAGACCACGGCGTCGAACGGCTCGCCGCCGCTGAACCCCTCTGCGGTCTCGCCGGTCACGGTGACGCGGGCGGGCACCACGTCCGCCGCGGCGCGGGCCTGGGCCGCCAGCCGCGGCTCGGGCTCCATCGCCACCACCTCGTGGACCGCCTCGGGGTAGTGGGGAAAGTTCGTACCGATGCCCGCGCCGACTTCCAGCACCCGCCCCGACAACCCGGCCAGATTCTCCCGCCGCAGGGCCCGGATGGCCTCGGTTTCGTGGGTGGCCACGACGGGCCAGATGCGCGCGAAGAACGGGTTGTCCACCGCCGTTGTCATCAAGGTCAACCTTCCGATTCGGATGGGCCCCAGAATAGGGTGTTGCCGACGCGGTCGGCGCGTCAGCCGATGTTGGGTACGGGTTCCCCCAGCCGGACCCCGTCAAGCGGGATCGGCTCAGCGTATCCGTGGGTCCCACCCTCGCTGACGCCGAACCGATCGTGCAGCCAGGCCATCGGCTTGGGCGCCCACCAATTCCACCGGCCCATCACATGCATGAACGCCGGCACCACAACCATCCGCACCAGGGTGGCGTCGGCGAGCACGGCAAGCGTCAGGCCGAGGCCGAACATCCGCATGAAGGACACGTGGGCGGCGATGAGCGCGGCGAACGACATCGACATCACCAGCGCGGCCGCGGTGATCACCCGGCCGGTGCGGGCCACACCGAGCGCCACGCTCTCGTCGTTGGCGGCGTCGGCCGCCTTCGGGTGCGGTTTCGCCGGGCGAGCGGCCCCGGACGCCAGCCAGTACTCGCGGATGCGCGAGAGCAGGAACACCTCGTAGTCCATGGACAACCCGAAGGCGATGCAGAACAGCAGCACGGGCATGTTGGCGACCAGCGTCCCGCTCGGCGTCGTGCCGAGCGCGCCCAGGTGCCCGTCCTGGAAGATCCACACCAGCGCACCGAAGGCCGCGGTGAGCGACAGGATGTTGCAGGCCAGCGCCTTGGCCGGCAGCAGCACGCTGCCGGTGAGCAGGAACAGCAGCGCGAAGGTGATCGCGGCCATCAGCCCGAGGACCAGCGGGAGGCGGTCCGTCACCGCGTCGACGCTGTCGCGGTTGACCTGGGCGACGCCGCCCATCACGACGGATCGCCCGGCCGGCCCTGGCACCTCGTGCAATCGCTTGAGCTGGGCGTCGTTCGCGCCGGAGAACAGCGGCGCCGTGCTGCTGACGGTCAGGAAGGCGCTGCCGTCGGCCAGCCCGGTGGCGCCGGCCGGCGGCCCCGTCCGGTTCCCGCCGACGAACGTCCCGCCGGGCGCCGCCACCGCCGCCACGTCGGGCACCCGCGACAAGTCGGCGGCGTACCTGTCGAGGTCCGCCGGGCTCAGCCCGCGCGCGTCGGGGACGACCACCGGCACGGCCGTCGCGGGGTCGTGCGCGAAGTCGGTGCGCAACTGGTCCCCGACCTGGTGCGACGACGCCGACCGCGGCAACACCCGGTCGTCCGGGAAACCCCATTTGACGCCCATGAAGGGAAGGCCGAGCAGGAGCAACAGCGCCACGACGGTCAGGCCGATCGGGGCCCAGCGGCGCATCACCAGCTTGCTCGACCGGTACCAGAACAGTTGCTCGACGGGCTTGCGCGCCGGTTCCGGCCGGCGGAAGACCCGGCGGATGAGCCGGCGCACGTCCAGTGCGTCGAGCCGGGGGCCCAGCAGCACGATGGCGGCCGGGGTGATCACGATCGAGGCGGTCGCGACGAACGCGACGGTGGCCACGCCGGCGTAGGCGAACGACTTGAGGAAGTACATCGGAAACGCCACGGTCGCCGACATGGACAACGCCACGGTGACCGCGGAGAACAACACCGTGCGACCGGAGGTGGCCATGGTCCGGACCAGCGCCTCGTCTCGGTCGCCGCACTCGGCCAATTCGTCGCGGTACCGGCTCACGATCAGCAGGGTGTAGTCGATGGCCAGCGCCAGCCCCAGCGCGGTGCTCAGGTTGAGCGCGAAGATCGACACTTCGGTGGTGAAGGTGATCAGCCGCAACACCGTCATCGACCCGACGACGGCCAGCGCGCCCAGCGCCATCGGCAACGCCGCGGCCAAAAGGCCGCCGAACACCCAGATCAGGACCAGGAAGCTCAGCGGCAGCGCGATCATCTCCATCAACAGCAGGTCGGCCTGATTCTGGGTGTTGATCTGGGCGTACTGCATGGCAGCGCCGCCGGCGCGAACGGTGACGCCGTCGCGGTCGTGGATGAATTGGTCCGCGACGGTTTGGGCGTTGCTCTGCGCGTAGTTCTCGCCGCCCTTGAGGTTGACCACGACCAGACCCGACTTGCCGTCGCGGCTGACCAGGTCGGCGGCCGCCTGCGGGGGGACCGTCCACGGCGATGACACGTTGTACACCAGCGGTGACTTCTGCAACTGGTTGACGAGGTCGGTGCCCACGATGCGGGCCTGTGCGCCGTCGTTGCCGCCGGGAGCGGTCACCACGATCAGCATCTGCTGACCGCTCTGGCCGAACTTGTCGGTCAACACCTGAATCGCGTGGGCGGACTCCGAGTGGGGATCCTGGAAACCGCCCGGGGACAGGCTCTTGGCGACCGGGACACCGAAGATCGCGGCGGCGATGAAAATCAGGACGCCGATGGCGATGATGCGGCGGGGCGCCGCGATGGCCAGGCGAGCGATCCCCTGCAGCATTTCCCGAGCCCTTCCGCCGCCGGTGCTGATCGCGCTGGCTGCTGGCGTACCGGCGACAAACTAGCAAACGCTAGTTTTCACGCGTCAAACAGATTCCTCCCTAAGCACGCACGGCATGCGCCGCCCGGTTCAACGCGGCGTTTCAAACCGCGGACACAATAAGAGTCCGGCCAGAAAATTGGCCGGCAATTAAGCAGGTCACGGGGCTAAAGGGCGCGCTTGACGGCGCTCAACCTACCCGTCGGTAAATTGCCACCATTTTCCGAATCGTGACTCAAAGATTCCTTAATGGTGGCCCATACGCTCAGTGTCATGTGGATCGACGACACAAGTGCCGACGTCATCAAGGTTGACTTCGAAGCCCTCTACCACGGCGACGTGCTGGTGGAAGGGGAGACCTCGGAGCAGTTCGAAGAACTGCAAGCGGCGAGCTGACCATGAGTATGCTCGCGCGGCTGTTGATGGCCGAACCCGCCGTCAGTCGATGGTTCCGTCGCTAGACGTTCCTCCGTTACGAAAGCCCCCCGCTCATCGCGGGGGGCTTTCGTGTTCACCGAACTCAGCGGGGCGCCATGCGGATGGCGCCATCCAGGCGGATGACCTCGCCGTTGAGCATCGGGTTCTCGATGATGTGCACCGCGAGCGCCCCGTACTCGTCGGGGTCACCGAGCCGGGCCGGGTGCGGGACCTGCTTGCCCAGCGACTTCTGCGCCTCCTCGGGCAGCGAACCCAGCAGCGGGGTCTTGAACAGCCCGGGCGCGATGGTCACCACGCGGATGAGCTCGCGCGACAGGTCGCGTGCGATCGGCAGCGTCATGCCGACCACACCGCCCTTGGACGCCGAGTAGGCGGCCTGGCCGATCTGGCCCTCGAACGCGGCGACCGAGGCGGTGTTGATGATGACGCCGCGCTCCTCGCCGATGGGTTCCGTCTTGGCGATGCGCTCGGCGGCCAGCCGCAGCACGTTGAACGTGCCGATCAGGTTGACCCCGACGACCTTCTTGAACGCGTCCAGCGGGAACGGGCCGTCTTTGGACAGCGTCTTGATGGCGTTGCCGATGCCCGCGCAGTTGACGTTGATGCGCAGCGGGCCCATCGACTCGGCGGTGTCCAGCGCCTTGCCGACGGCGGCCTCGTCGGTGACGTCGGCCTGCACGAATCGGGCGCGTTCGCCCAGCTCCTGGACCGCCTCTTCGCCCCGCAGGTCGATCACCACCACCTGCGCACCGGCGTCCAGCAGCCGCTTGGTGGTGGCCAGGCCCAGCCCTGAGGCGCCCCCGGTGACGACGGCAACGGCGTCTTTGATCTTCATCCAAATCCTTCCTTGCGAATCCCTCGCGAACCCCTTGCGAGTCCAGCCAACCAGTTGGTTGGCGACTATACCCAGTCGGTCAGCACGGCCTCGACGTCGGCCAGCGGCGCGGCCGGCGGTCGGGGGACGTCGGGCGTGGTGCGGGAGAACCGCGGCGCCGGCAGCGGCTGCAGCCCACCGTCCACGTCGTAGAAGGTGTTCCGCTCGGTGATGTGCGGCTCGGTGTGCACCTCGCCGAACGCCAGCACCGGCGTCACGCAGGCGTCGGAGTCGGCGAACACCTTCGCCCAGTGGTCGCGGTCGTGAGCGGCGAAGGCTGCCGTCAGCGCCCCGCGCAACTCGGGCCAGCGGGTCACGTCGTTCTGCGCCGGCAGGCTGGCGGCGTCCAGACCCAGCCCGGCGAGCATGGCCGCGTAGAACTGCGGCTCGATGGCGCCGACGGCGACATAGCGCCCGTCGGCGCACTCGTAGGTGTCGTAGTAGGGCGCGCCGCCGTCGAGCATGTTGGTGCCGCGCACGTCCGACCACATGCCCAGCCCCCGCATCGCCCACATCATCTGGATCAGCACGCTGGAGCCGTCGACCATGGCGGCGTCGATCACCTGCCCCTTGCCGGAGTTCTGCCGCTCCCACAGCGCGGACAGGATTCCGACCAGTAAGAACATCGAGCCGCCGCCGAAATCGCCGACCAGGTTCAGCGGCGGCACCGGCCGCTCGTCGGCGCGCCCGATGGCGTGCAGGATGCCGTTGAGCGAGATGTAGTTGATGTCGTGCCCGGCCTGCTGACTGCGCGGGCCGGTCTGTCCCCAGCCGGTCATGCGGGCGTAGATCAGCCGCTCGTTGACCTCGGCGCACTGCTCGGGCCCGAGGCCGAGCCGCTCGGTGACGCCGGGACGGAATCCCTCGATCAACACGTCGGCCTTGGCGACCAGCCGAAGCACGACGGCTCGCCCTTCGTCGGACTTGAGGTCGACGGTCAGGACGCGCCGGTTGCGCAGCATGGCGTCCTTCGCCACACCGCCGGGACCGCTGGACGGCCGGTCGATGCGCACCACGTCGGCTCCCAGATCCCCCAGGATCATCGCCGCGTGCGGACCCGGCCCGATGCCGGCCAATTCGACGACCCGAAGTCCCTTCAGCGGTCCAGCCACGACCCACCGACCTTTCGTCTGCTCTGACGCCCGTTGTTGTTGGCATCTTCGCAGCCGCCCGCAGCGGGCGCGCAGCCCGGTCACTTAGGGTGAGCCCATGCCGCAATCCGCGATCGACGCCCTCACCCCCGTCGCAGGCCTTTCCGTCACGCTGTCCGACGGCGTGTTGGCGGTGACCATCGACCGTCCCGACAGCCTCAATTCGCTGACCGTGCCGGTGATTACCGGCATCGCCGACGTGATGGAACGCGCCGCGACCGACCCGGAGGTGAAGCTGGTGCGCCTCGGCGGCGCGGGCCGCGGCTTCTGCTCCGGCGCGGGGATCAGCGCCGACGACGTATCCGAGACCGGGCTCTCGCCGGACGAGATCGTCCTGGAGATCAACCGGCTGATCCGGGCGATCGCCGCCGTGCCGCACCCGGTGGTCGCCGTGGTGCAGGGACCGGCGGCCGGCGTCGGCGTCTCCCTGGCGTTGGCGTGCGACATCGTATTGGCTTCGGAGAGCGCCTTTTTCATGCTCGCCTTCACCAAGATCGGCCTGATGCCCGACGGCGGTGCGTCCGCTCTGATCGCCGCCGCCGTCGGCCGCATCCGCGCGATGCACATGGCGTTGCTGCCCGACCGCCTCCCGGCCGCCGAGGCGCTGTCCTGGGGTCTGGTCAGCGCCGTCTACCCCGCCGACGCATTCGAGGCCGAGGTCGACAAGGTGATCACCCGGCTGCTGGCGGGCCCCGTGGCCGCGTTCGGCAAGACCAAGCTCGCGATCAACGCGGCCACGCTCCCCCAGCTGGATCCGGCGCTGCGGCGTGAATACGACGGCCAGGCCGTCCTGCTGCGGTCCCACGACTTCGTCGAGGGCACAAAGGCTTTCCAGCAGCGCCGCGCGCCCGAGTTCACCGATCGCTGACCTGTGGCGCTTACCGGTGGCCCACACCGGTAATCCTCCCCCGCGTCGGGTCCGAATAATTGGAAGACGACGAACGGAGAAGCCATGGCTGGACAGGTTCGCTGTCTCGTGACGGGGGCGACCGGCTACATCGGCGCCCGGCTGGTGCCGCGACTGCTGGACGAAGGCCACGTGGTGCGCGCCCTGGCGCGCAACCCGGCCAAGCTGGCGGACGTGCCGTGGCGGCAGCAGGCGGAGGTCGCGCGCGGCGACCTGGGTGACGTCGATTCCCTCATCGCGGCCTTCGACGGGATCGATGTCGTCTACTACCTGGTTCATTCGATGGGCACGGCGAAGGATTTCGCCGACGAGGAGATGCGCGCGGTCCGCAACGTCGTGACCGCGGCCCGCCGCACCGGGGTGCGGCGCGTCGTGTATCTGAGCGGGCTGCATCCCGAGGGCCGCAAGCTCTCGCCGCACCTCGAGTCGCGGGCGGCCGTCGGCGACGCGCTCATCGCGTCGGGCATCGAAACGATCGTGCTGCAGGCGGGCGTCGTCGTCGGTTCGGGGTCGGCGTCGTTCGAGATGATCCGGCACCTCACCGACCGGTTGCCGGTGATGACCACCCCGAAATGGGTGCACAACAAGATTCAGCCGATCGCGGTGCGCGACGTGCTGTACTACCTGGTCGACGCGGCCACGGCGGCGGTGCCAGAAAAGGACAAGTCGCGCACCTGGGACATCGGCGGACCCGACGTGCTGGAATACGGCGACATGATGCGGGTGTACGCCGACGTCGCGGGCCTGGGCAAGCGCTATCTGATCGTGCTGCCGTTCTTGACACCCACGATCGCCAGCCTCTGGGTCGGCACCGTGACGCCGATCCCGCCCGGTCTGGCGCGCCCGCTGATCGAGTCGCTGGAGTGCGACGCGGTGATGCGCGACCACGAGGTCGACAGCATCATCGAGCCCCCGCCCGCCGGGCTGACCGGCTACCGCCGCGCCGTCGAGTTGGCGCTCGACCGCGCGGCGCACGGCGTCCCGGAGCCCTCCTGGTCATCGTTGCGGTCAGACCCCGCCGAGGCGCTGCCCACAGACCCGGAGTGGGCGGGCGAGATCGTCTACGCCGACGTGCGCACCGAGGACGTCACCGCCGCGCCCGCCGACGTCTGGGCGGCGGCGGAGGACGCCGTGAACGCACGGGCTGGCGGCTGGAAGGTCGAGGAGCGCGAGGCGGGAGCCCTGTTGCGGCTGCGCTCGCCCAGGCGAGCGCCGGGACGGGAATGGCTCGAGATCGCGGTCACGCCGCACGACGGCGGCGGCAGTCGCTACACCCAGCGGTCCATCTTTCTGCCGAGGGGCATCCCGGGGCGGGTGTACTGGTTCTTCGTGCGGCCGTTCCACACCGCCGCGATGCGTGCGCTGGCCCGCGAGGTGGTCGATTCGGCCCGATAACGGCGTCAGACGCCGAACATCGGGGGCAGCGCAAGCACCATGATCAGCCCCCACACCAAGTGGGTGAGCATCGGCGCCAGGACACCGCCGGTTGCCCGGCGTTCGAACGCGCACACCGTCCCCAGGATGACCGCGGCGAAACCGAGCATGGGGTTACCGCTGGCCAGCGTCGCGCAGGCGTAGAGGACGGTCGAAATCATGACGGGGTGATAGCGGCCCAGGGCGGTGTAGAGCGCGCCGCGGAAGAACACTTCCTCGGCGACGCCGTTGACGAGCGTGATCGCCACGATCACCGGATACCAGCCGTGGTGGGCGTATTCCAGCACCCGGGTTATCCACTCCGCCACCGGCGTGATCTCCCGGGCGATCAGCCCGCCGATCACGAAGACCCCACCGAGCAGGAGACCGATTGTCGTCCCGGTGATGACCGGCCGTTGATTGCGGCCGCGCCAGCAGATCCCGCCCAGGTGCAGCGGGCCGGAGACCAACCCGCCGGCGACCCACACGCCCGCCAGCGCCAGGGTCAGCCAGTAGAAGCTCGACTCTCCCGGGTGGCGCCGCAGCGAGAACCCCAGCACCGCCGCGCCGACCAACAGCGTCAGCGTCACGATGACGCGCCGGCGCCGCACGACGGCCGGCGATTCGTGATGGGGCACAGCGACATTGGTGAGCGCGCGCCACCACTCGGACAGCGTGCCGGAGTGGGACCGAGCGGTTGACTGGCTCATGCGGGGTGCACCTTCGGGGTCAGGGCGATCAGGAGGTCAAGGCCGGTGCGAAGCGCGCCGGCGAGCGGACCGGGCACCATGCTCACCAGCCCCAGAACCGGCCGCGCGATGGGCGGGGTGACCCGGCGCGCGACGCGGCGGATGCGCCGCGCGTCTCCGCCGGCCCACGCGGGATCGGTGTCGGCGAGGTGGTGGGGATCGGCCAGCGCGTTGACCGGGGACGGGCGATTCGAGTGATCGGCCAAGGCTAGGGCAATGGCGTCGCCCACGCCGAGCAACCCACCGGGCGGGTCGGGCACCCGATCGCGAAGGTCGCCCTTCGCCGCCACCATCGGATGGTCCAGCGATTCGACCAGGTCCCCCGCCAGGCCCGGCGGCACCGGCAGGGCGACGCCGGTGATCAGCGACGCCAGCCCCGTGGCGACCCTGCCGACCGGCACCCCCGCGTGCCACCTGCCGGAGATGCGCGTGTACGTCTCGAGCAGCTCCCGGTAGGTCGTGGTGTCTGGACCACAGATGTCATACGCCCCGGCCGGCACCCGGCCGGGGTCGGCGGCGGCGACGAGGTAGTGCAGGACATCGCGGATCGAGATCGGGTCGATCGGGTTGTCCATCCAGCTCGGTATGGGCATGAGCGGGAAACGGTCGCCGACGTAGCGCATCATCTCGAACGAGGTCGAGCCGGCCCCGATGATCATCGCCGCGCCCAGCCACACCAGCTCCGGGCCGTTTTGGACCGTCAGGGCCGCGGCGACCTCGGCCCGGCTCGTCAGGTGCTCGGACAGCACCTCGCCGGCGGGCACGAACCCGCCCAGGTAGACGATCCGGCGCACACCGGCGGCCCGGGCCGCCGCGGCCAGGTTCGCAGCCGCGGCCTTGTCGGCGTCGCGGAAGCCGGGCTGACCGATGGCGTGCACCAGGTAATACACCACGTCGACGGGCCCGGAGGCGGCGAAGGCGGCCCGGGTCGAGGCGGGATCCCCGGCATCGAGGGCAACCGGAGTGACGTCGTCGAACCACCCGAACCGCCTGAGGCGCGCGGGCTCTCGGGTGGCGGCCACGATGTGGTGCCGGTCCGCCAGCAGCGCGGTGACCAGCCGCGATCCGACATATCCGGTGGCACCGGTGACGAGGACCCGCATACCTTCCAACCTAGCCCGGCGGCGACGCGCGCAAACCTGGCGGGCACGGGCCGCCGATCGCGAACGTAGCGCCACGGCGCTTTTCGGGCCGGATTTTCGCCACGCCGTTACGCTCGCGGATGTTGAACCCCCGCGCCGGCGACGCCGTGATCGGGTATGAAACATCGGCAACAGATAGCGGAGACATGTACTACCTGCTGGTTTTGGCGGTCGGCATCGAACGCGTGGTGGAGCTGGTGGTGTCCAACCGGAACGCGCAATGGTCTTTTGCCCAGGGCGCCAAGGAGTTTGGCCGACCGCACTACCCCGTGATGGTGTTCGTCCACACCGCGCTGCTGGCCGGCTGCCTCATCGAGCCGTGGGCGCTGCACCGGCCGTTCATCTGGTGGCTGGGCTGGCCGATGCTGGCGGTGGTGGCGCTCAGCCAGGGCCTGCGCTGGTGGTGCATTGCCACGCTCGGCCGGCGCTGGAACACCCGGGTGATCGTGCTGCCGGATGCCCCGCTCGTGCGGCGGGGCCCCTACCGCTGGCTGCACCACCCGAACTATGTTGCAGTGGTGGCCGAGGGGTTGGCGCTGCCGTTGGTGCACACGGCGTGGCTGACCGCGGCCCTTTTCACGCTGGCCAACGCGGCGCTGCTCAGGGTGCGGCTGCGGGTCGAGAACTCGGCTCTGGGCTACGCGTGAGCGGTTACGACACCGACCTGTTGGTCGTCGGCGGCGGGCCGGGAGGCCTGGCCACCGCGTTACACGCTCGCCGGCACGGACTTTCGGTGATCGTCGCCGACCCGCGCGAGGGTCCCATCGACAAGGCCTGCGGCGAGGGCCTGATGCCCGGCGGGTTGGCCGAGCTGATGTCGCTCGGGGTCGACCCGGCCGGCATGCCCTTTCACGGGATCGCCTACGTCAGCGAACACCGCCGGGCGCAGGCCCGGTTTCGCACCGGGCCGGGCCGGGGCGTGCGGCGGACCACTTTGCACGCCGCGCTCGCCGCACGCGCGAAAGAGCAAGACGTCGAACGGCTTCGGGCGCGGGTGACCACCGTGGAGCAGGACGCCCACGGGGTGATGGCCGCCGGTGTGCGCGCGAAATGGATGGTGGCGGCCGACGGGCTGCATTCACAGGTCAGGCGGGCCGCCGGAATCACCGCGACCGCCGGAACACCGCGGCGCTACGGTGTGCGCTGGCATTTCCGGGTGCCGGCATGGTCGGAATTCGTCGAGGTGCACTGGTCGCGGTGGGGTGAGGCGTACGTGACCCCGGTGGAACCGGACCTGGTCGGCGTGGCGGTCCTCTCGCGCGGCAGGCCCGACCTGGCCTGGTTCCCCTCGCTGGCCCCGCAGTTGGCGGGCGCGGCGCCCGGGCCGGCCCGGGGGTGCGGCCCACTGCGGCAGGTGGTGTCCCGGCGGGTCGCGGGGCGGGTGCTGCTGGTGGGCGACGCGGCGGGGTATGAGGACGCGCTCACCGGCGAGGGCATCAGCCTGGCGGTCAAGCAAGCCGCCGCCGCCGTCGCCGCCATCGTCGACGATTCCCCGGCGTCGTATGAGCTTGCGTGGCACCGGATTACCCGCAACTACCGACTACTCACCCGCGCCCTGGTGCTGGCCAGCGCCCCCGCGGCCACCCGCCGTGCCATCGTGCCGGCCTGCGCGCTGCTGCCCGGCGCGTTCCGGCGCGGGGTGAATGTCCTGGCGACCTAGCGGGGTTGGTCCCGATGGTGGCGACCCGCGTCGCCCGGCCGCGCCGCGCTCGCGATGGCGACTAGCGCGCCTTCCAGACCGGCTCCCGCTTCTCGGCGAACGCCAGCGGGCCCTCCCTGGCGTCTTCGGACCTGATCAGCACGCCCATCTCGGCCATCGTGCGCGCCCAGCCCGCCTCTTCGTCGGTGACGACGCCGTCGTCGACCCCATACGCGATGCGCTTGCTCGCCTGCACCGACAGCGGCGCGTTGACGGTCACCCGCGCGGCCAGGGCAAGCGCGGCCTCGAGCACCGTGCCTGCCTTGACGACCTGGTTGATCAGGCCCCATTCGAAGGCGTCGGCGGCGGTGATCGGCTCGCCGGTCAGCAGCAGCTCCATCCCCACCTTGCGCGGCAACTGCTGCACGATCCGGAACACGCCGCCGGCGGCCGCGATCAGCCCGCGTTTGACCTCCGGCAGGCCGAACTTGGCCCGCTCGTCGGCCACCACCAGGTCACTGGCCAGGGCCAGCTCGGTGCCGCCGCCCAGCGCGGTGCCGTTGACCGCCGCGATGGTGGGCTTGTCGATGAAGTGGTGGACGTAGCCGGCGAATCCCCACTCCCCGTGGTCGGGGTGATACAGGTTCTCCCGGCGCGAGATCGCCTTGAGGTCGGCACCGGCGCAAAACGACTTGTCGCCGGCGCCGGTGATGACCACGGCCCGCACCTCGGGGTCGCGTTGCGCCTCGTCGAGCGCGTCCCCCACGCCGATGCTGACGGCGCCGTTGACCGCGTTGCGGGCTTCGGGCCGGTTGATCGTGATCAGCATGACGTTGCCGCGGCGTTCGACCAGCACCGCCGGCCGGTCGACCGGGGCGTCGGTCACAACAGCTCCACGATGGTGGCGTTGGCCTGGCCACCGCCCTCGCACATCGTCTGCAGGCCGTAGCGAATTCCCTTGTCCCGCATGTGATAGAGCAGCGTGGTCATCAACCGCGCACCCGAGCCGCCGAGCGGGTGGCCCAGCGCGATGGCGCCGCCGTTGGGGTTGAGCTTCTTCTCGTCGGCCCCAATGTCCTTCAGCCACGCCAGCGGGACGGGCGCGAACGCCTCGTTGACCTCGTAGGCCCCGATGTCGCCGATGGACAGGCCGGACTTCTTGAGCGCCTTCTGCGTCGCCGGGATGGGCGCCGTCAGCATGATCACCGGGTCGGCGCCGGCCAGTACCGCGGTGTGCACCCTGGCGATCGGCGTGAGGCCCAGTTCCTTGGCCTTCTCTGCCGACATGAACAGCAGTGCGGCCGAACCGTCGGTGATCTGCGAGGAGTTGCCCGCGTGGATCACCCCGTCCTCCTTGAAGGCCGGCTTCAGCGACGCCATCTTCTCCATCGGGGTGCCGCGGCGGATGCCCTCATCCTTCAAGACCACGTTGCCGTCCTGATCCTTGATGCCCACGATCTGGTCGTCGAACGCGCCCGAATCTTGTGCCGCGGCGGCCTTTTCGTGTGATCCCAGCGAAAACTCGTCGAGCGCGGTGCGGTCGAAGCCCCACTGCTCGGCGATCATTTCGGCACCGATGCCCTGGTTCGGCGTCCGGTGGTAGCGGTCCTTGAAAGCCTGGGGGTACGGGTTGCCGCCGTTGGCCAGCGACGATCCCATCGGCGTCCGTGACATCGACTCCACACCGCCGGCGACGACGACGTCGTAGTGGCCCGCGACCACGCCCGCCGCGGCGAAGTGGATGGACTGCTGGCTCGACCCGCACTGGCGGTCGACGGTCACGCCGGGCACGGTCTCGGGCCAGCCGGCGGCCAGCAGCGCGGTGCGGCCGATGTCGAGGGCCTGCTCACCGGCCTGCATCACGCAGCCCCAGATGACGTCGTCAACCATTCCCGGGTCGATGCCGGCCTTGTCGACCAGCCCGTTGAGGACCTGCGCGGACAGGTCGGCCGGGTGCACCCCGGACAGCCCGCCGTTGCGCTTGCCGAGCGGTGAGCGGACGGCCTCGACGATGACGGCTTCAGCCATGGTGGTGTCTCCTTTGACGCTAGAACCTCAGGTATTGGTGAAAGTGAGCCTTGCCGTCGATTGTCAACCAACGCGTTGGGAGGGCGCGGGGCGGGGTCGATTCTCGGCGCCGCACCGCGAGCCGCCGTTCTGCGGGAGCGGTGACCTACTGCTTCCCGGGCAGCAGCCGGCGGCGGAGTAAGGGCAGCCCCGGCCCGTCGAGAAGGTGTAGGAGTGCGGGGCGGCCGCTGACGGCCATCATCAAGGCGGGCGCCGGTCCTCGGACTTCCATTCCCCTCCCCCACGCCCGATCAATGTCGTTGGCATACAAGGAGATGCCCCGGAGTCGACCCAGCGGCACGAATCCGAACGGCCATGGCCCGGTCAAGAAATCCAGCGCCAACGCCGCAAGCCCCCGGTCGGGCTCGAACGGCAGATTGAGCGGAATCCGGATATCACCGCTATGGACCAAGATATCGGCGAGCGGGTCGAGCGGCCCGAAAAGCGGCGGACTCAGGGGATGGTCGGCGCACCCGCGTAGGGTCGCGGCGATGTCGGTCGCCGGCAGCCGGGCGCCACGCCGCGCAAGTTCGTCGATCGCGCGAGCCATGCTGCGGCGGCGCAGAGCCGTTCCCATGAAAACCCAGAAACTGTCGGCGAAGACGCTGATCAGGTGCGCGGCGACCGTCTTGATATCCCAGCCAGCGCACAGGCTTGGCGCCGCCAGTTGGGCGTCGTCCAGCCGGTCGATCAGGGTCGCGACCTGGCGTCGCTCGTCTGCAACAGCGGCGAAGACCTCCTCGCGTTGGGCGCGCACCAGGAGCACTCTAGCTCGGAACAGATATTTGGTTCAATTGCGGATGGGAATTGGCCGGGATGCCAAACGAGTAATTCGTTCTGCGCAAGCCGTGCCGTGGCGATAATGGTCGGGTGAAGCGGCTCAACGGCATGGATGCGATGCTCCTGTACAGCGAGACGCCGAACCTGCACACGCACACGTTGAAGGTGGCGATCGTCGACGCCGCCGACTACCCCGGCGACTTCGATTTCGAGCTGTTCCGCCACACCTTCCTGCGGCGGTTGCACCTCCTGGATCCGTTGCGCTACAAGCTCGTCGACATCCCCTGGCAACTGCATCATCCGATGTGGCTGCAGAACTGCGAGGTCGATCCCGACTATCACCTGCGACGCATCCGGGTGCCCGGCGCCGGTGGTCGCCGGGAGCTCGACGGGGTCATCGGTGACATCGCCACCACCCCGCTGGACCGCGCCCGCCCGCTCTGGGAGTTCTATTTCGCCGAAGGTATGGCCGGCCACAGGTTCGCGATCATCGGAAAGCTGCACCACGCCCTGGCCGACGGGGTGGCGTCGGCGAACCTCTTGGCGAGAATGATGGATACGGCGGGCGCGATGCCCGACGAGCGCGACAGCGAGACGACCTGTGCGCGGCCGACGAGCGGCGAGCTGCTACGCGCGGCGGGACGCGACCATGCCCAACAGTTGGCCGCGCTGCCCCGAGTCGTGGCAGACGCGGTTTCCGGGGCGCGGCGGCTGCGCCGGCGCGCCCGTGAGCGCGGCACGCAGCCCGACCTCGCCCGAATGCTGCACGCGCCGCCGACATTCATCAACCATGTGGTGTCGCCGGTGCGGACTTTTGCGACCGCGACGCTGTCGCTGGCACAAGTGAAGCAGACCGGTAAAGCCCTGGGGATCACGGTCAACGACGTGGTGATGGCGAGCGCCGCGGGTGCGTTGCGGGAGTTGCTGTTGCGCTACGACGGGAGCGCGGACCGACCGCTCGTCGCATCCGTGCCGGCGAGTACGGACAGGTCACCGAACCGGATCAGCGGCAACGAGCTCGGCGGCATGGCGGTGTCGCTGCCGACGCACATCGCCGACCCATTGGAGCGGGTGAAGCTCACAGCTACGAGCACCGCGATCGCCAAGGAAAACAACGAACTGTTCGGCCCCGAGCTGTACGGCAAGTTGATCACCTACCTGCCGCCGTTCGCTGCCCACTCGGCCTTCAAATGGTTGGCCCGGCGGAATGCGCAGACCAGGCTGTTCAACCTCCCCGTGTCCAATGTCGCGGGGCCACGCGAGCAGGGGCGATTCGCCGGCGCTCCGGTCACTGAGATCTATTCGGCCGGTCCGCTGATCGCCGGGTGCGGCGTCAACATCACCGTCTGGAGCTATGTCGACCAGCTCAACATCTCGGTCATCGCCGACGACCGCACCTTTGGCGACACTCATGAGATGACCGACGCCATGGTCTGCTCATTCCGTGAAATCCATTCGGCGGCGGGGTTTTCCACGGGCTAGCGCCGGGCCAGCGGCTCAGCCCAGAATGGGGAACCGCCGCTGGCGGGCCAGTTGGTCGAGCGCGGTCTGCATCCGCGACCGGATTTCCGCGTCGACTTCGGAAACGTCAGGGTCGCAGCCGAATCGGGCTGCCACGTCGATCGGGTGCAGAACCTGGGTGACGATCTTGGTGGGCAACGGGAGGTTGAACGGCACAATGGCGCTGAGCCCGAACGGAAATCCCAGGGTTACCGGCAGAATGTCTGACCGGAATCGGGACAGGCCGAGCCGCCTCGCCAGCCAGGTGCCCCGCGTCAAGAACAGCTGGCTTTCCTGCCCGCCGATGGACACGGCCGGGACGATCGGCGCGCCTGCGTCGATGGCGCACCTGACATACCCGGTACGCCCGTTGAAGTCGATGACGTTTTCGGCCAGCGTCGGCCGGTAGGCATCGTAGATGCCGCCGGGGAAGACCAGCACGACACCGCCCGACCGCAGCGCGTTGGTGGCGTTTTCCGTGCTGGCGTGGATCACGCCGAGGCGGGCCAGCCAGTCGGCCACCGGTCCGGGAAACAGTCCGTCGTGGCCGAGCGTGTAGAGCGGGCGGTCGTAGCCGAACGCGCCGTAGAAGGCCGCTGCGAAGATCAGCACATCGGGTGTCAGCATGCCGCCCGAATGGTTAGCCACCAGCAGGGCGCCGCCCGTGGCGGGGAACGCCTCCAGGCCACGCACCTCGTACCGAAACCAGCGCCGGGCAACGGGTTCGACGGCGCCGACCCACCGCTCGGTGAAGTCAGGATCCCACCCGGCGATCTCGGTGGTGCTCACGCGACCGGTGTGAACCCGAGGTGCAGCTCGGTGAGACCGCGCATCTGCCAGGTCGGTTCGTAGCTGTAGCGGCGCCCATCCGCCGGACCGTGCTGCGCCTCGACAATGCTGATGTCCGACATCCGATCGAGCACCCGGTTGAGCGAAATCCGTCCCTCCGCCCGCGCCAGCGGCGCACCGGGGCAGGAATGGTTGCCTCGCCCGAACGCCACATGCTCGCGGACATTCGGTCGATCGATGCGAAACTCGTTGGGTTGAACAAACTTACGCGAGTCGCGATTGCTCGCGCCGGGCAGCAGCATCACCGTGCTGCCTGCCGGGATTGGAATGTCGCCGATCGATGCCGAGGTGCGGGCCATGCGGAAGTGACACTTGACCGGGCTCTCCATGCGCAGCGTCTCTTCGACGAAAGTCGGAATCTTGCTGCGATCTTCGCGCAGCAAGGCCTGCAATTCGGGGTCCTCGGCGATCATCCGGAGGCCGAAGCTGAGCAGCTTCGTCGTGGTCTCCTGGCCGGCCGCGAAAAGGAAAGTCGCGAGCCGGACGACATCGATGACCTCGGGGGTCGAACCGTCGGGATACTTGGCCTGAGCGAGCTCGGTCAGCACATCGTCCCGGGGTTCACGCCGGCGTTCGGTGATGTGGGCGGTGAACTTTTCGTCGAGGTACTCCAGCGGGTTGTGGGCGCGCGTTATCGAGTCGTCCTCGATTCCGCCCGAGACCTTGCCGGAGAAGGCGACACGGAACTCCTCGTGGTCTTCGGGCGGAACTCCCAGTAGGTCGGCGATCACCAGCCCCGAGAACGGCCGCGCGTAGTCATCGAGGAACTCACACGTGCCGCGGGACACGAATTCGTCGAGCTGCTCATCCGCGAGCCGCCACATGAATTCTTCATTCTCCTTGAGCCGCTTGGGTGTCAGCAGCCGGCCGAGCAGCCCGCGCGTGCGGGCGTGTTCCGGCGGATCTTGGGTGACAATGTGTTCGCTCATTGGAATCTGCGAACGATGCTGTTCGATCAGCGCACCGATGTCGTCACCCTCGGGCTCGAACGGCAATCCGGAGAACGGGCCCGCGACCGAGACACACGACGAGAACGCCGGGTCTTTGTAGACGGCGAGCGCTTCGGCGTGCCCGGTGATCGCCACCACGCCCGCCCCGGGCTGCGGCAGCACGGGGCAACGTTGCCGCAAGTGATCGAAATAGGGGTACGGGTCTGGGACCAGGGTCGGGTCACTGAAGAAATCGACCGACTCGAAATCGCGCAACGGAACTCCTCGGCTTCCAAGCAATCGCCCCCAGCGCAGGCCAACCGGGGCCTCACGAACCTAGACTCCAATGTACGATCTGAACAAATATTAGGTCAAGGCGAGTGGCGCCGCGGTGGCGGGGCAGAGCATTCCCCTACGGTTTGACACCAGCTCTTCGGCGGCGCGTACCGCGGCGGTCATGTTCGGTTCATAGTTCCGGAAGCCTCAGCGACGTAGGGTGCCCCGATGTGAGCACCCCTTCACCCGGCCCCGGCTGGTGGCTGGCATCGGACGGCAAGTGGTATCCCCAGCAATGGGAAAGCACCTTCGTCGCGTACACGAACGAGTCGCTGCAAGCGGTGCTGGAGGAGGCGAACCGGCTGACGCAGGCCTACGGAGAACAGGGCTGGGAGATCGTCGGGTCATCGGTGCAACGCACCCAGGTCGCCCACCGCTTCAAGGACTACGACAAGGGCGGCGACCACTACTTCGAGTGGAGCATCGTCTGCACCCTGAAACGGCCCGTCGCACCGGGCTGACGCCGCCGTCGCCGAGATTGCCGCGATGGTCGTGAAGGGGTCAAAACCACGGCCATAGCGGCAATCTCGTCGACAAATTCCCCCTAGCCGGCGGGGTAGCCGACCGATTTGATCTCGGTGTACTGGTCGAACCCGGCGACCCCGTTCTGCCGGCCCACCCCGCTGTACTTGTAACCGCCGAACGGGGTGTCGGCGCCGTACGGTGCGCCGCCGTTGACGCCCATGAAGCCGGCCCGGATCCGGCGGGCCACCGCCAGCGAGCGCTCCAGCGAGCCCGACATCACGTTGCCGGCCAGGCCGTACTTGCTGTCGTTGGCGATCCGGATCGCGTCCTCCTCGTCCTCGAACGGGATGACGGCGAGCACCGGGCCGAAGATCTCCTCCTGGGCGATGGTCATGGAGTTGTCGACATCGGTGAAAAGCGTTGGCCTGACGTAGAAACCCTTGTCGAAGCCGGTGGGCGCGTCCGGCCCGCCGACGAGCGCGGTCGCGCCCTCTTCGACGCCCTTGCGGATGTAGCCCATCACGCGGTTGCGCTGCACCTCCGAGATCACCGGCCCGCACAGCGTTCCCGGGTCCTGCGGGTCGCCGCACGTGACGTTCTCGTAGATGCTCTTGAGGATTTCCACGCCCTCGTCGTAGCGGGACCGCGGCAACAGCATCCGGGTGGGATTCGCGCAGCCCTGCCCGGCGTGCATGCAGGGTGCGATCCCGATCGCGCACGCCATGCCGAAGTCGGCGTCCTCCAACACGATGGTGGCCGACTTGCCCCCGAGCTCGAGGAACAGCCGCTTCATGGTCGCGGCGCCCTTTTCCATGATCCGCTGCCCCACCACCGTCGACCCGGTGAAGGAGATCAGGTCGACCTTGGGCGAGAGCGTAAGTTCCTCGCCCACAAAGTGATCCGACGCGGTGACGACGTTGACCACGCCCGCGGGGATGTCGGTCTTCTCGGCGATCAACCGGCCCAGCCGGGTCGCGTTGAACGGCGTGTTCGGCGCCGGCTTGAGCACCACGGTGTTGCCGGTGCCCAGCGCCTGCCCGAGCTTGTTGAGGGTCACCTCGAACGGGAAGTTCCACGGCACGATCGCGCCGACGACGCCCACCGGCTCGCGCCACACCTTGCGGGTGGTCAGCGTGCCGGTCAGGCTGATCACCTTGTCACCCAGGTCGGTCTCCCAGGCGTACTCGTCGATCAACCTGGCGGGGTACTTCAGCCCGTCCTCCAGCGGGGCGTCCAGCTGGGGCCCGAAGGTGATGGCCCGCGGCGATCCCACCTCGAGGATCAGCTCCTCGCGCAGCTCTTCCTTCTCCGATTCGATCGCCTCGTGCAGCTGCAGCAGGCAACGCTTGCGCAGCTCCCGGTTGGTCGACCAGTCGCTCTCGTCGAAGGCGCGCCGGGCGGCGTCGATCGCGCGGTGCATGTCCTCCTTGGATGCGTCGGCGACCTCGCCGAGCGGCTCTTCGGTGGCGGGGTTGATGTTGGTGAAGGTGCCGGCTTGGCCGTCGACGAGCTTGCCGTCGATCATCATCTTCGGCTCGAAACGCACCTTTACAGCCTCGGTCATATCTGTCACTCTCTTTTGAATCGCGGAGGGGCTATGGAGAGCCTTACCGGAAACTAGCCGATTGGCAAGCGCCAACGTCTGAGGGCCTGGTCATTGGGGGTCGAACAGCACCGGCACCGACGTGGGCGAGCGGAAGACCTGCCCGCGGATGTGCGGGTCGTCCGCGTCGGGGTCTAGCCGCAGGTTGGGCAGCCGGTCGAGCAAAAGGTTGACGGCGGTGCGCATTTCCAGCCGCGCCAGGTGCATGCCGAGGCAGACGTGCACGCCGTGCCCCCAGCCCAGGTGGGCCCTGGATGAGCGGAAGATGTCGAACCTGTCCGGATCGGGGTAGCGGTCTTCCTGGCGGTTGGCGGAGCCCAGCATCGGCATCACCGTCGAGCCTTCCGGTATCGGCACCCCGCCGAGTTCGGTGTCCCGGGTGGCCACCCGGGTGATGGTCAGCAGGGGCGGCTCCCACCGCACGCCCTCCTCGATGGCCTGCGGCAGCAGCGACCGGTCCGCGCGGATGGCGTCCAGCTGTGTGGGATCCGAAAGCAGGCCCAGCAGCAGGCTGCCCAACGACCGGTACGTCGTCTCCACCCCGGCGGGCAGCAGCAGGCGCAGAAACGAGTAGATCTCCTCGTCCGCGAGCTTCTCCCCGTCGATCTCCGCCTCAGCCAGCGCGCTGATCAGATCGTCCTTGGGTTCGGCGCGGCGGGCCTGCAGGATAGGTGCGAAGTAGTCACAGAGCGCGGCCGAGGCGGCAAGGCCGCGTTCGGGGTTCAGGATCCAACTCAGCAACGAGATCGACCACCGCTGGAACTGCGGATAGTCCTCCTCCGGCAGGCCCAGCAGGCCCGCGATGATCTGGCTCGGGTAGTCGAAGGTGAATTCCTTGACCAGGTCGGCCTTTCCGTTCGCCGCGAACTTGTCGATCAGGCTGTTGCCCACCCGCCCGACAAGCTCGTCCTCCCAGCGCGCCAGGGCCTTCTGCGAGAACGCCTTTGACACCAGTGACCGCAGCCGCCCGTGCACCGGTTCGTCCATGCCCAGCATGACGCGCTCCCCCAGCACCGGGCCGAACGCGGCGATGACGGCCGCAGACGAGAACGTCTCGTTGTCGCGCAGCATCTGCTGGGCTTCTTCGTAGCGGTAGACGATGAAGACCGGTTTGGATTCCTCATGCGGCATCCCGGAAACGTCCAGGCGCTGAACGGGGTCCTCGCGGCGCAGCCGCGCCAGTTCCGTGTACGGGTCGCGCACGTCGCCCGAGACCGCGTCGTCGAAGGCGCCGAAGTCCTCCAGGTCGTCGAAAAGCTGTTCCATTGTTACCCCTCATTTCCCCTGCGGCGCTTCGCCGCCAGCGCGGCCAAGCGTTGCAACACCGGCTGCGGTAGAACGCGCGCCGCGAACACCATCGCCCGTTGGCCCACCGTCAGCGGCCAGGCGCCGTCCCGCATCGAACCCTGCCTGGGTATGCCAAGCACGACCCGCGACATGTGATGCATGCCGGAAGCCGGCAGGATCCTGTTGGCCGCCAACAGCATCGACGCATCCGGTCCGATCCCGCGGCGGCGGAAGGGCACCCGGTCATCCAGCGCCTTGACCAGGCCGTCGGCGAACCGCTCGGGTGGCCTGGCGAGTTTCATCGCGGCCCTGCCCCGGCTGTTCATGGTGTTGTGCAGCCGGGCGTACGGACCGCCGAGGTCGCGATCGTCGGTGGTGCCCGCGTCGGTGATGATCTCGGTGTCGTACGTGCCGGCAACCAGGACGGTGACGCCCAGTCCGAAGGGCGCGATCTCGCACGCCATCGCTTCACCCCACCGCTCCAACGCGCCCTTGGCCGCCGAGTACGGCGCGGTGGCCGGCTGGCCGCGCACCCCGGCCGCACTGGAGACCAGGACGATGCGTCCCTCGCCGGCCGCCCGCATCGATGGCAGCAATGCCTGGGTGAGCGCAACCGGGCCCATGACGTTGGTTTGGAACATCCTGTGCCACAAGGCCATATCGGTCTCTTCCACCATTCCGGCGGCGGAGATCCCGGCGTTGTGCACCAGCGCATAGGGAGCGCCGACGGCTTCCTCGATGGCCTTGGCCGCCGCTGAGATCGACGCGGGATCGAGCAGGTCGAGCTGCACGCCGACCAGCCGGTCGTCGTCGTGCGCGGCCCCGGTGGCCTCCCGCAGCAGCGGGAGCCCGCCGTCGGGTGTGCGCATGGCCGCGACCACGCGCCAGCCTTCGCGGTACAGGCGCACCGCCGACGCGAACCCCAGACCTCGGGACGCGCCGGTGATGACGACGCTGCGCGGCTCAGCCATGCGCGCTCGGGGTTGCGCAGGGGCCCACACCCGGCGGCGGCGGATCGACGTGCGGCCGCCCGTTCGGTTCACCGCTCGCCCACGTCGACCAGATACCGACCGAGTACGGGCCTTTGGCGCCGGCCTTCTCGTAGAACCCTTGCGGGTCATACACTTTGGCTTCCGGATACGGCCACGGGCAGGCGACGGAGGTCGCCGCGTGACTGACCTTGATGGCCCAGAACCACGCCCCGTAGGCGAAGTAGGACACGTTGATGATGGCGAACATCACCAGAAATGTGCCGAGCACCGGACGCGTCGGGAAGATCCTGGCCTTCGCGGCCAGCTTCTCCGCCACCGATTTACCGGTGTCGTCGCGGTAGCAGAGTATCGCCGCCGGAACCATCACGAAGGTCACCGAGAACGACTCCCAGATCAGCGGGAACTGGAACGTCGTGCCGGTGAACACCGAGCCCCACGGGATCACCTGGGAGTAGATGTACATGCCCATGTGGACGAGCTGAATTTCCAGCCAGGCGTCGAAGACGAAGCCGATCGCACAGGTCAGCAGGCCCAGGCTGACCAGCGGGTGGCGCGACACGAACGCCGTCGGCCCGTACTTGGCCTGCAGTTTGCGCAGGATCCAGATCGCCGGGAAGTAGGGCCCGAAATAGAACATCACATAACCGAATACGACGAAGGGCTCGACGGTCGGCGACAGCGAGACCAGCGGCCACGACTCCGGCCAGTGGATCAGGTCGGGGTTGTAGACCGCGAACGGCGACCAGTTCATGATCGGGTCCTGCCACACGATCAGCGTGGTGCACAGGAACATCAGCATCACGGGGCTGCCGGGGTTGCGGCGCCAGCCCCTGATGAACACCGCCAGCAACACGAGCAGCATGACGCAGGTGGCAACGTGCAGGAAGGTGATGTAGTCCAGGCCGAAGATGAACTTCACCGGGCGGGGCCGGCCCTGCACGTTCGGGTTTGCGACGCGTGGGTCCAGGGCGACGCGGCAATTCGCGATGAAGAAGAGCGCGAACGCGGCGAGGGCGGCGCCGGCGATCCAGCCGCCCCAGCCCCGCTGCCCGGCGTGCCGCGGGGACGCGGATTGCTCCTGCGCCACCGGCGATGTGGATTGGCCAGTGCTCATTGCAGCCTCACTCTCCGAAGCGATCGACGAGATGCGAGTTGGTGCCGTCGGCGTCCAGCGTCCGGGCCACCAGATAGCCCGCGCCCATCCACGCGCGGCGAGTCCATTTCCCGAAGGAGACGCGGGTGCCCGGCGCACCTGAGGCGGCCGGCATCATCTTGACCCGCTCCAACGCCTCTTTGACCCCGCGCGGGCTCAGCGGGTGCGCGTCGGCGAACGCGCGGACGAGTGTGGCTGCCACGTCATGGTTCACCACCGATACGCAATATTCGGGCCGGCTGCCGTCGTACTTCTGCGCGTACCGGTCGAGGAAATCCTGACCCAGCCGGTTCTGCTCGTCGTACTGGTCGACCCCGACCCAGCCCATGAACGCGTTCCACATGATCGGGTTGACCCAGGCGTTCTGGAATGCGGTGGTGGTGAATCGCGGCGGATCCCAGTCCACCGCCTCCAGCGCGGGGTTGATGAAGACGATGCCGAAGCCAAACCCCAGATGCACGATCGCCTCGGCCTTGGCCTCGTGCAGCGTGCGGACGGCGTCGTTGATGTCTTGCGCGGTCTGGGCGATGGCCGCTTCCGCGACGATGCGGATGCCCTTGCGGCGGCACGCGCTTCGCAGGTTCTTCAGATAGCTCTCGCCGATCAAATTCTGTTCCACGAGGACCCCGATTTCGGAGAGCCCGCGTTTGGTGACGAGGTCGGCGATGAAGATCGGCTCGTCGGTCATCGAGCCCTGCGGGAACGCGAACGTCCATTCGCCCAGCCAGTCGTCGGTGCCGGTGACGCTGATCGCAGGCACCTTGAACCGCTCTTCGATCGCCTCGCGGGTCGGCACGCAGTTGTCGGTGATGTGCGGCCCGAACACCACCAGGCAGCCCTCGTCGACGAGCTCACCGAACGCGTCGATCACGGCCTTGACCGAACCCTTGGGCAAGCCCTCCACTTCCCGGTAGACCATCTGCACGGGGCGATCGATCAGGCCCTGTCCAAGGGCCTCTTCGAAGATGAGGTCGAAGCACCGCGTGAAACTCGCCATCAGTTCCTCGGGGAATCCCGGCGGCAGCGTGAAGTCCATCAGGTAGCCGACCTTGATCGGCTCAGCGCTGCTTTCGTAGGACATCCGACCTCCCAGGTGACAGCTTCACACGCGGACCCATGGCAAACCTAATATTTGTTCAGACCCTAGCGGTGGCGGTATGCAGCGTCAATCATCCGGCCGCGCCGCCCAGGTAGATCTCGATCATCTCGCCCAGGGCCCTGCCCACCGCCACGTCGTCGGTGAGCGGTCCCGCTATCGCGGCCCGGGCCGCCTCCCGCATGGTGAGCCCCTCCGCCACCAGCCTGCCCGCGGCGATCAGCACGCGGGTCGACGCGACCTCGCGCAGCCCGCCGGTTTCCAGCCGGCGGATGGCCTGCCCTAAACGCACCAGTTCCGCGGCGGTGACACCGTCCACGCCGGCCTCGTGCGCGACGATCCCCTGTTCGACATCGGCTGCGGGGAAATCGAATTCGATGGCGACCATCCGCTGCCGGGTCGAATCCTTGAGGTCTTTCAGCACGCTCTGATAGCCGGGGTTGTAGGACACCACCAGGCCGAACCCGGGCGCCGCGTCCAGCGTGACGCCGAGACGCTCGATCGGCAGCTGCCGCCGGTGATCCGCGAGCGGATGCAGGACCACGGTGGTGTCCTGGCGGGCTTCCACCACCTCGTCGAGGTAGCAGATCGCCCCTTCGCGCACCGCGCGCGTCAGCGGGCCGTCAACCCACACGGTTTCGTCGCCCTGCAGCAGGTACCGGCCGACCAGGTCGGCGGTGGTGAGGTCGTCATGGCAGGCGACCGTGATCAGCGGCCGGCCGAGATCGTGAGCCATGGCCTCGACGAATCGGGTCTTGCCACAACCCGTGGGCCCCTTCAGGACCAGCGCCAGACCCTGGCGGTACGCCGCCTTGAAAATGGCTTCCTCGCCGCCGATCGCCTTGTAGTAGGGGCGCGACCCCTCGGCCTCGGGCATCGCGCCGTTGCGGTGCACCAGCCCGGACTCGTTGGCCATAGCTTCCCCTTTGCTACCCACGGTGAAGCGAGCCTATCGCGGAACAGATGTTTGTTTCAAGCTCCCTGACGAGCCGGTTTAGGCTCGACAACCCAATCCCGTAGCCCGTCATGACACCCTGCGCCGGACCTCGGCCGAGCGCAGCGCGGACCGGAAAAGCGGGCCGATCACGCCCGCGAGTTGGTCCGGGCGCGCGATCGTGGCGTGTGCGGCGCTACCGAACACCCGGCGCAGCGATTGCACGTCGGTGCCCGCGCCGACGGTCAAGCACACGCAGCCGGTGCCGCGGCGGCGGGCCTCGGTCAAGGCGCGGCGGGCATCGGCGGCACCGTAGGCCCGCTCGTAGCCGTGGTCGTAGGCCAGTCCATCGGACAGCACCACCAGCAGCCGTCGCGACGTACCGCCGCGCGCCTCCAGCACCGCCGATCCGTGCCGGATGGCCGCGCCCAGGCGCGAATACGCTCCCGGCTCGAGGCTGTTGAGCCGCCGCATGACTCGGGCGTCGAGGTGGTCGTCGAACCGCTTGACCGGCACCATGTTCACCGCGTGCCGGCCCTGCGAGTAGTAGGCGTAGAGCGCGACCCGGTCACCCAGGTCGTGCAGGGCGACCATGAGGTTGGCGACCGCCGTGCGCTGTTGCTCGTGCACCGTGCGCCCGACCGTGCCGGGCTCCGCGGCCGACCCCGACACATCGAGCAGAAGGAGCACCGACAGATCTCGCCGGCGCCGCAGGCTGTCGAGGTACACCGCCTCGTCGGGCACCGACCCCGCCAGCACCTCGACGCGAGCCTCGACCGCCGCGTCGATGTCGATGTCGTCGCCCTGCGTCTGCCGGTGGCGGCGGTGCAGGCCCATCCCGAGCCTAGACAGCGGGCGGCGCACGCTGACCGCGGCTTCGATCGCATGCGTCGCCGACGTTTTGATCTCGGCCTCGACCTCGCGCACGGTGCACCACGCCGGCCGGTACATCCTTCGCCCGACGTCCCATTCCGGGTAGGTGACACCGTCGGTGGACTTCGGCTGGTCCCCGTCCTCCCCGCTCGACGTGGCGGCCAGCGACGTCACCGCGTGCAATCCGCGCTTGGCGGAGTTGGTCCGATGCGTCGGGGTATCCGCGCCGGGTGGTCCCCCGCCGCTCCCGGTCTTGCGCGCCGACGAGAGCATCTTCTTCAGCCACTTGCCGATGAAACCGCCCCCGCCCACCGGGCTGGTGAACATGTCGGGATCGTCGCAATCGTCGGTCTCGCCGTCGTCGAGTTCCGCCAGTTCGCTGGTGGCGGGGCGCCTCGGTACGTGCTGGGGGTTTTCCTTGTCCCGCCGTTCGGCCGCCCGGGCGCAGGCGGCCAGCACCTTCGCCGCGCGGATGACGCCGAATTCCGGTGCCGCATCGCCGATCGCCATCCGCCCGTTGGCGATCCGCAGCGAAGCCGCGGGCGAATCGCTGCGCCGCGCGGTGTCGGGGTCGCCCAGGGACGCCAGCACACCCGGCAGCAGGTCGGCATTGGCGGCGAGCGCGCGGTGCCCCTCCACCGCCAGGTAGCGCTTGGCCACCCGTGGGCGGCGCAGCAGGCGGCGCATCACGTCCGGATCCAGGCTACCGGCCGCGATCATCGACGCCTGCACGGCAACGGCTTCGAGCTGCCCGCGGGCGCTCGCACCGGCATCGACGTGAATGGTCTGGCCGTGGGTCCATGACGGTTCGCCCGGACCCACTTCGGCGACCGCCACGGCCCGGCCCGCCAGCGCGGACGCGAGCATGCCGAGGCCCGGCAACCGGTCACCCCGAACGTCGGTGGACACGCTCAATCTCCGAACCGCCTGGACTCCGTTGACCAAATATCTGTTCCACCGTAGAGTCCGGTGCCACGGCAGTCAATCAGGGCAAGGAGCACATGGTGATTGACTTCACCGGGCAGGTCGCGGTCGTCACCGGCGCGGGCCGCGGACTGGGTCGGCTGTACGCGTTGGACCTGGCGCGCCGCGGCGCCGCGGTGGTGGTCAATGACATCGGGAGCTCGATGCGCGGCGAGGGCACGGACTCCCGCGTCGCCGACGACGTGGTCAACGAGATCAAGACGGCCGGTGGCACCGCGATCGCCTCCTACGACTCGGTCGACAGCCCCGCGGGCGGCCAGGCGATCATCGACGCGGCCGCCGGTGCGTTCGGGCGGTTGGACGCGGTCATCAGCAACGCCGGCATCTTCGGCACCGTCGCATTCGAGGACCTCTCGCTCGACGACTGGTCCCGGATGCTGCGGGTGCATCTCGACGGCGGCTTCCATCTGTCGCAGCCGGCGTACCGCGTGATGAAGAACAACGGGGGCGGCCGGTTCGTGTTCATCTCGTCGTCCGCCGGGATCTTCGGTCAGCCGATGGAGGCCCACTACGCCGCGGCGAAGGCGGGCCTGGTGGGGTTGACGAACGTGATCGCGATCGAGGGCGAGGCGCACGGCATCGTCGCGAACTCCGTTATGCCGACCGGCTTCTCACGCATGGTGACCGAGACCGTCGGCGACGAGAAGTTCCTCGCCGAATCCGGCTTCATGCAGGCCATCAGACCCGAACTCGTCGTGCCGCTGGTGACCTTCCTCGCCAGCAGCGCGTGCAGGTTCACCCACCGCAATTATTCGGCCGCCGCCGGCCGCTACGCGCGCGTGTTCGTCGGACTGAGCGAGGGATGGCTCGCGGACGCCCAGAGCCAACCGACGGCCGAAGACATCCAGGCGCACCTCGAGGAGATCTCGTCGACGGAGAAGTTCTTCGTGCCCGCGTCGATCGTGGACGAGGTGCTCGAAGTATGTGCGCGACGCGGCGTCAGCGCGATGCCGGGCGGGGCCGACGTCGCCTTCCCCGAACCACCGGGGAGCTAGGGCTACGCGCTGTCGCCGACGTTGTTGACCGGCTATCGGCTCAACCGTAAAGTCCGGCTAGGTCGCAAATTCACCAGAGAACAAGGAAAAGTGGACTTTTCATACCCGGCGGAAGTGGAGCAGTTCCGCATCGAGCTGCGCGACTGGCTATCGGAGAACCTGACCGACGAGCTGGTGGCCGCGCGTCGGCCCTCCGGACGCGATGACGCCGCGTTCGAGATGCTGCGCGCGTGGAGCGCGACGATGGCCGATGCGGGCTGGGCCGCGGTCTCGTGGCCTCGCGAGTACGGCGGCCGCGGCGCGACGGTTCTCGAGCAACTGGTCTACACCGAGGAAACCACGCGGGCCCGAGCCCCCATGCCGCTCAACGTCATTGGGCTCAACAACATCGCGCCGGCCATCATGCAATACGGAACGGAGTCACAGAAGCTCGCGCTGCTCCCCCGCATGATGCGCGCCGACGACATCTGGTGCCAAGGGATGTCGGAACCCGAAGCGGGGTCCGATCTCGCGGCACTGCGCACTCGCGCGGTGCGCGATGGTGACGACTTCGTCGTCAACGGCCAGAAGATCTGGACGTCGCTCGGGCATCGGGCGGACTGGTGCCAGCTATACGTGCGCACTGATCCCGAAGCGCCCAAGCACAAGGGCATCTCCTGCCTGATCGTCGACATGACACTGCCCGGCATCGAAGTGCGTCCGCTGGTGACGCTCAACGGCGACGCCGATTTCGCCGAGGTCTTCTTTCACGACGTGCGCGTGCCGGCGGACGCGTTGCTCGGGCCGCTGAATGGCGGCTGGCGGGTGGCCACCACCACGCTCAGCCACGAGCGCGCCGGCGCTGCCCGGCTGTACGCCGAAATGCAGGTTCGGCTCGAAGAATTGGCCGACGACATCGCCGCGCACACCGACGCGCTCGCAGACCCCGTGACTTTGCGGCGCCTCGGTGAAATCGCGCTTCGCATCAAGTATCTGGAAGTCCTGTGCCAGAGGTCGATCTCGGCCACGCTGCACGGCGGTGACGCGTTCGGGTCGGCCAGCCTCGCCAAGACCGTGTGGGGGGAAATCGGGCAGGACATGGCCGCCCTGGCCTTCGACGTGCTGGGCACCAGCGGCGCCGGCGCGCCGTGGGCGAACTACCGCCTGACGTCGCGCTCGCTCACCATCGCGGGCGGCACCAGTCAGATCAACAAGAACATCACCGCCCAGCGGGTTCTGGGGTTGCCGCGCACATGAACCTCGAACTCACCGACGAACAGGTGGCGCTGCGCGACACCACGCGCCGCTATCTCGCGGAAAAGGCGTCCGTCTCCGATCATGTGCGCCCGCTGCTCGACGGCCCGACCGGCACCACCGAACCTGTGTGGCGCGGCCTGGCCGGGCTCGGGACCACCGGCCTGCTGGTGCCGGAGGACTACGGCGGCGCCGGCATGACGATGGTGGAGGCCGGAATCGTTGCCGAAGAACTCGGTGCCGCCCTGCACCCGGGCCCGTGGTTGTCGACCGCGGTCGCCGCGGCCCGGGCGCTGACGCGGCTCGGCGCCACCGCCGCCGCGGCCGAGCTGCTCACCGGGATCGCCGACGGCACCACGGTCGCCACCGTGTGCTTCCTGAATGCCGACACCGCGTCGGTCGCCGCGAGCCGCCAAGGCGGCGACGTCGTGTTGCGAGGCGAAATCGCCGCCGTACCCGACGCCGCCGCCGCGGACGTGCTGTTGGCCCTCGCCGAGGACGACGGCGGTCCAGGGCTTTTCGCGGTGCGGACCGCGTCGCCGGGTGTCTCGGTCGCCCCCGAGCGCGGTATCGACCAGACCCGCAAGCAGTTCCGGGTGGCGTTCGACTCGGCGCCCGCACAGCGACTCGCCACGGCGTCACCGGCGGATGCCGCGGCGGTGATTGACGACGTGTTGATCGCCACCGCCGCCGACGCGCTCGGTGCCGCGCGAGCCGTCATGACCATGGCCATCGAATACGCCAAAACCAGAACGCAATTCGGGCAGCCGATCGGCTCGTTCCAGGCGGTCCAGCATTTGTGCGTCGACATGTTCGAGACCGTCGAATTGGCCCGCAGCGGTGTGATCCACGCGCTGTGGGCCGCCGACAACGCCGACGCCGACGAGCGGCACCAGTCCGCCATCCGGACGAAGGCGTTCGCCGGGCGCCTCGCCACGGTGGGCGACACGGCCATCCAGGTGTTCGGCGGAATCGGCTACACCTGGGAGCACGACGCGCACCTCTACCTCAAGCGCCTGCTGAGCTGGAGCGCGTTCCTGGCTGGGCCGGACCGATACCTCACCGAACTCGGTGCGCGCCTTGCGAACAGGGGTCATCGGTGATGGATATCGAATACCTCCTCACCGCCACCCGCTCGGCGCGCAAGACGCTCGACGTGGACGCGCCGGTCGACCTCGCGGACATCCGGGAGTGCCTGCGCATCGGTTTGCAAGCGGCCAACGGGTCCAATCAGCAGTCCTGGCGGTGGCTCGTGGTCAGCGACCCGGCTTTGCGCAACGAGATCGCCGAGCTGTACCGCGCGGCGTACCTGCTGCGGGTCGGTGGCCGGCTGATCGCCGACCTGATGCCGGGGGGGACGCCCGAAGGCCGGATCATGTCGTCGACGGAGTGGTTGGTCACCAACATGGCGAGGGTTCCGCTGCTGGTGATTCCCTGCTACCAGCCCTACCTGCCGCGCATCGAGGGCGACGAATCATTTCACCAGGCCACACTCTACGGCTCGATCTTCCCGGCAGTGTGGAACTTTCAGCTGGCGCTGCACACCCGGGGCTACGGCACCTGCATCACCACCCTGCATCTGCATCGCGAGCAGGAGGTGCGGCGGTTGCTCGGGATTCCCGAAACCTATGTCCAGGGATGTCTGCTTCCGGTGGGCCGGCTGCGCGCCGGGCACACGTTCCGGCCCGCCCGGCGACGGCCCGTCGGCGAGGTGGTCGCGAGTGACGGTTGGGACGGGCCCGCGTTCTAGAATGGTCCCCGTCACCGCCGCTATGCAGCGCATTCGTCGCGCCCGGTCTGATAACCTTTAACAAAGATTTGGTTCGGCGAGAGGGACGAATGCGAATGGATGCCAGTCCGCAGTCGTCCGGATGCGCGCACCGCTGATCATGCCGAAAGCGGAGTCATTGCGAGCCGGCGCCACAGCCGATCTGGGTACGCGCCGAACCGAAATCCTGACCACGGCGGCCTCGTTGATCGCGCAATCGGGATTACGCACGTCGTTGCAGGAGATCGCCGACGCGGCCGGCATTCTGCCCGGCAGTCTCTATCACCACTTCGAGTCCAAAGAAGCGATCCTCATCGAGTTGATCCACCGCTATCAGGACGATCTGGACCGGATCGGGCAAGCCGCGCAAGCGAAGTTGGACAAAGCCGACCCGCGCCCCGTCCCCGAGCAGATTGTCGAGCTGGGCTCGGCCATCGCCAACTGCGCCGTGCAGCACCGCGCCGCGTTACAGATGTCGTTCTACGAGGGGCCGAGCACGGACCCGGAGTTGATGAAACTGACGCAGCAGCGGCCCGTGGCCATCCAGGAGGCGATGCTGCAGACGCTGCGCGCCGGCAGGTGGAGCGGCTACATCAAACCCGACATCGACCTGCCCACGTTGGCCGACCGGATCTGCCAGACCATGCTGCAGGTCGGCCTTGACGTCATGCGTCACAAGTCCCCCGCCGACCAGGTGGCCGCGCTGCTTTGCCGAATCATGTTGCAGGGGCTGGCAACCCGGCCGCCCACCGACTCGGCGCTCGACCGGTCCAATGCCTTCGCAGCCGCCAGGGACGTCATCGCAACGTGGTCGGACGACAGCGAGGCCGACCCCAGCGACAAGGCGGCGCACGTCCGCGCGGTGGCGCGAACGGAATTCGGCCGCAAGGGCTACGAGGCCACCACCATCCGGGACATCGCCTCCGCGGCCGGCCTGGGCACCGGAACCGTCTACCGGGTGATCGGATCCAAGGACGAACTTCTCGCGTCGATCATGGAATCGTTCGGCCGCAAGGTCGAGGCAGGCTGGGTCGACGTCCTGCGCGCGGATGCCACGCCCATCGAAAAGCTTGACGCGCTGAGCTGGGTCAACGTCAACGCCCTCGATCGGTTCTCCGACGAATTCCGCATTCAGCTCGCGTGGATGCGGCAATCACCGCCGGACACTCCCAACCCGGGCTGGCTGTACGCGACCCGGCTTCGGCAGATGAAAACGCTTCTTTCCGAAGGCATCCGCTCCGGGGAGATCAGTGTGGACGCGGCATCCACCACGATGCTCGCGCGGTGCGTCATCGGCCTGCAGTGGATACCGGAGAACATTCTTGCCGAGGTCGGCAAACGCGCCGCGCTGGTGCACGTCCGCGACACGGTTTTGCGTGGCGTCGCGGTTCGCGCCGGGTAGGTGTTGAACCAAAAAACTGTTACCCATACAGTTGGGCGATTAGAACCGCGTTGGCAATGAACGAGAAGGGGATTTCCATGACTATTGTCGATCGGTTGCGCTACGACGGCAAGCGGGCTCTTGTCGTAGGCGGCGCCACCGGCATGGGTGCGGCCGCGGCCAAGTCAGCGGCCGAGTTGGGCGCCGAAGTGATCGTGATGGACTACGCGCCGGTGAACTACGACGTCGCCAAGTCCATCCAGGTGGACCTGCGCGATCCCGCATCGATCGACGCCGCACTCGAGCAGTTGGACGGTCCGGTCCACGCCTTGTTCTCGGCCGCCGGCATCGCCGACGGAACAACCGACCTGATGGCGATCAACTTCATCGGCCACCGCCACCTCATCGACCGGCTGCTCGAGAAGAACCAGCTACCCTCGGGCTCGGCGATCTGCTTCATCTCCTCGGTCGCCGGCATGGGCTGGGAGAACGACCTGGAGCTGCTGACGGAGTTCCTCGCCACGCCGGACTTCGCCTCTGCGCAGGAGTGGGTCAAGGCGCACGAAGCCGAAGGCATCATCCACTACGGCTTCTCCAAGAAGGTCGTGAACGCCTACGTCGCGACCCAGGGCTACCCGCTGCTGAAGAAGGGCATCCGGATCAACGCGATCTGCCCCGGCCCCACCGACACCCCCCTCGCCCAGGCCAACGCCGACCTCTGGCTCACCTTCGCCCAGGACTACCGCGAAGAGACCGGTTCGAAGGTGCACACCCCGGAGCAGATGGGTGACGTGATGGCGTTCCTCAACAGCGCCGCCGCCTTCGGCATCAGCGGGATCACGCTGCTGGTGGACTACGGGCACACGATGGCCTCGCTCACCAACGCCTACCCGCCGGGCAAGCCGATCATCGACATCATCATGGGGCGCGTGAAGCTTTAGTAGCAGCCGTCGGGTGCCCGGCCAGCCGGGCGCCGAGCCGCGAGCGCCCGGCTGACCGGGTGCTCGGCGCGCGAACGCTACCGTCGGGGGCATGGCACGGATCATCATCGTCGGCGGCCACGGCAAGGTCGCGCTGCAACTGGCCCGCATCCTGAGCCAACGCGGTGACGAGGTGGGTTCGGTGTTCCGTAACCCCGACCACTCCGACGACGTCGCCGCCACCGGCGCCACGCCGGTGGTGGCCGACATCGAGGCGCTGGACACCGATGCCCTCGCCGGCCTGCTTGCCGGGCACGACGCGGTCGTCTTCTCGGCGGGGGCCGGCGGCGGCGACCCGGCGCGGACCTACGCCGTCGACCGCGACGCCGCCATGCGGGTGATCGACGCCGCCTCGCGGGCCGGCGTCCGGCGATTCGTGATGGTCTCCTACTTAGGGGCGGGGCCGGATCATGGTGTGCCGAGCGAGAATTCGTTCTTTCACTACGCGGAGGCCAAGGCGGCGGCCGATGCCCACCTGCGCGCCAGCGGTCTCGACTGGACCGTTCTGGGACCGGGGCGGCTCACCCTCGAACCGCCCACCGGTCACATCACCCTCGGCCGGGGCAAGGGCGAGGTCTCGCGGGCCGACGTCGCGCTCGTGGTGGCCGCCGCGCTCGCGGACGATTCGACCGTCGGCCGAACGATCGACTTCAACAACGGCGAGACACCGATCGCCGACGCGTTGGCAAGCAGAATCCGAAGGCCGGGGTAGGCTCCGGTACGCAGCTGGTTTGCCGTCGCCGCAACCGTGGCGCCGGCATCGAGCGAGGCACGTTAGACATGCGACGCGAGAGGGAACCCGGTGGAAGTCCGGGACTGTCCCGCAGCGGTGAGCAGGAACGACCGCCGTCACACGCACTGATCGAAAGATTGGGAAGCGACGGCCAGTAGGAGCACCGGTCGGTGCGCGCCTGCGAGTCCGAAGACCTGCCGGCTGTGCCGGGCGCGCCGCGTCCGGCGGTTCATCGCCCCGTGGAATGGGCGTATAGCTGAAGGCGTTGCGGTTGTGCGAAAGGTGCACACCGGAACGGGTCGGCTGCACGTCCTCCGGCGGTGACCACCCCGCTGATTGATAGGACCAGATCGTGACCTCTCAACCATTCACCGCCACCGTCATCGGCTCCCCCCGCATCGGCCCGAAACGCGAACTCAAGCGCGCCACCGAGGGCTACTGGGCCGGACGAACCAGCCGGGCTGAACTCGAAAACGTCGCCGCCACACTGCGCCGCGACACGTGGAAGTCACTCAACGACGCCGGCCTGGACTCGGTTCCGGTGAACACCTTCTCCTATTACGACCAGATGCTGGACACGGCGGTGATGCTCGGCGCCTTGCCCGCCCGCACCGCACAGGTCTCCGACGATCTGGACCGCTACTTCGCCGCGGCGCGGGGCAACTCCGACGTCGCGCCGCTGGAGATGACCAAGTGGTTCGACACGAACTATCACTACCTGGTTCCCGAGATCGAGCCGACGACCACGTTCTCGCTCAACCCCGACAAGGTGCTTTCCGAGCTGAAAGAGGCTCTCGGGCAAGGGATTCCCGCCCGCCCTGTCGTCATCGGGCCGATCACGTTCCTGCTGTTGAGCAAAGCTGTCAACGGCTCAGGCGCTCCCGTCGATCGGCTCGAGGAGCTGGTGGGAATCTACGCGGATCTGCTGTCCTTGCTCGCCGACAACGGCGCGCAGTGGGTGCAGCTCGACGAGCCGGCGCTGGTGACCGACATCTCCCCCGATGCGCCGGCACTGGCCGAGGCCGCGTACAACGCGCTCGGGAAATCGGCCAACCGCCCGGCCATCTTCGTCGCGACCTACTTCGGCGATCCCGGCGCCTCCCTGGCCGGGCTGGCCCGCACCCCGGTCGAGGCGATCGGCGTCGACCTGGTTTACGGAGCCGACGCCGCCGTGGCGGGCATTCCGGAGTTGTCCGGCAAGACCCTGGTGGCCGGCGTCGTCGACGGACGCAACGTCTGGCGCACCGACCTGGAGGCGGCGCTCGGCAAACTGGCCACCCTGCTGGGTTCGGCTGCCACGGTGGCGGTTTCGACCTCCTGCTCCACGATGCACGTCCCGTACTCGCTGGAACCGGAAACCGAACTCGACGACGCGCTCCGCAGCTGGCTAGCGTTCGGGCAGGAGAAGGTGATCGAGGTGGTGACGCTCGCGCGCGCCCTGCGCGACGGGCGCGAGGCCGTCGCCGAGGAGATCGCGGCGTCCAACGCCGCGGTGGCCTCCCGCAAGAGCGATCCGCGGCTGCACAACGACGGGCTGCGAGCCCGCATCGACTCGATCGTCGCCAGCGGCACCCACCGCGGCGACGCGGCACGGCGCCGCGCCAGCCAGGAAGCGCGGCTGCAGCTGCCGCCGCTGCCGACGACGACCATCGGCTCCTACCCGCAGACCTCCGCGATCCGCAAGGCGCGCGCGGCGCTGCGGGCCGGCGAGATCGACCAGGCGGAGTACGAGAAGCGGATGCGCGAGGAGATCGCCGGCGTCATCAAGTTGCAGGAGGAGCTCGGCCTCGACGTGCTGGTGCACGGCGAGCCCGAACGCAACGACATGGTGCAGTACTTCGCCGAGCAGCTGGAGGGGTTCTTCGCGACGCAGAACGGCTGGGTGCAGTCGTACGGCAGCCGCTGCGTGCGGCCGCCGATCCTCTACGGCGACGTGATCCGCGCCCACCCGATGACCGTCGAATGGATCACGTACGCGCAGTCGTTGACCGACAAGCCGGTGAAGGGCATGCTCACCGGTCCGGTCACGATCCTGGCGTGGTCGTTCGTCCGCGACGACCAGCCGCTGGCCGACACCGCCAACCAGGTGGCGCTGGCCATCCGTGACGAGACCGTGGACCTGCAATCCGCCGGCATCGCCGTGATCCAGGTCGACGAGCCGGCGCTGCGGGAGCTGCTTCCCCTGCGCCGCGCCGATCAGGAGGACTACTTGCGTTGGGCCGTAGGGTCTTTCCGCTTGGCCACCTCGGGCGTCGCGGACTCCACGCAGATCCACACCCACCTGTGCTACTCGGAGTTCGGTGAGGTGATCGGGGCCATCGCCGACCTGGACGCCGACGTGACGTCCATCGAGGCGGCACGCTCGCGCATGGAGGTGCTGGACGACCTGAACTCCGTCGGCTTCTCCAACAGCGTCGGCCCGGGCGTCTACGACATCCACTCACCGCGGGTGCCGAGCACGCACGAGATGGCCGAGTCGTTGCGCGCGGCGCTGAGAGCCGTGCCGGCGGAACGGCTGTGGGTGAATCCCGACTGCGGGCTGAAGACCCGCAACCCCGACGAGGTGACCGCGTCGCTGCGGAACATGGTCGCCGCGGCGCGGGAGGTGCGGGCGGGGGCTTGAGGTTTCGTGGTTACGCTCGCGGGCGTAACGCCAGGGCGACTATGGGGCAACAGATTCCGCCCGGGCGTTACGACCGCGGGGCTCGCTCGCCTACTCGGAAACCACCTCGACGGGGACGTCGTCGGCCCACGGCTGCCGGGTCACCATGTCGGCGACGCGGACGATGCCGCGCTCGAACTCGCCCGTCGCCGCGTCCACCAGCCGATAGGCCTGGATCTGCTTGTGGATCGGCTGGGCGTCGAGCAGGACCACCCGCACCTCGCCGGGCTCGAAGTGGCAGCGCTCCTGCAGCGCGGCGATCAGCTGCTCGTTGTGCATGTGGCCGTCACCGAAATTCCAGCCGATGGCGGTGCTGCAAATGCGCTCGCCGTCGATGAGGATGTAGTCGTCCTCGTTCTGGCCCGCCATCGCGCGGTGCGCCAGCGTGAACAGCGCGCGGCCGTGAGTGTTGAACCCGCGGAACGCATATCCCATGTAGAGCGGGATCTGGGCGGCCTCCGGGCTGCCGTAGAACCGCTCCAGCTGAGCCTGCGGCATGCTCGCGATCGCCACGATGCCCCGGGTGATCTTGTCGTTGGCCGAGGGTTTGATGCACCACAGCGTGGTGTCCCAGTTCCCGGCGTAGTACCGCATCCCGGGCAGGAACGAGATTTTGCGTGGAAACAGGTTGCCCAGCAAGACGATTCCCGCGATGACCACGAACAGGATCGCCACCACCACCGGGTGTCTCAGGTCGCGTAGGCCCAGCCTGGCGTGCGCGACGAACAACGCGAGCACGCCGTAGATCATGAAGACGTTCCACTCCAGCGGGACGCCCATCGGGATCGACACGAGAATGCCCAAGTGGAAACAGACCATGACGATGGCCGCCACCGTGATCGGCCAGCCGCTGTGGCAGAAGAACAACGGCAGCGGCACCAGCATCTCGATGGCGGTGCTCACGTGCGCCACCCAGCGCGACAGCCGGCCGGGCCGCAGGTCGTCCGGGAACCTCTCGAAGAACTGCCGCTTCAGCCACCGGGGACGCACCAGCGGGTTGTTGGACATCATCGTGGAGATCACGAACGGGAAGTGCTTGTTGAGCTTCGAGGTGGCGGCGCCCATCCAGATGACCAGGAACACCACCTTGGACGCGACGATCATGTCCACCCCGCCGAAGAGGAACGTCACCGCCATGGTCGCGTAGACCTCGCCACGCGCGGCCAGGAAGATGACCTTGTCGCGCAGGCCGAGCACGCCGAGCAGCAGCAGGATCAGCACGATCTTCCAGGCCGGCAGCAATCCGACCGTCGTCCCGAGCTCGGGCATCGGCCCGGTGCCGTCGGCGAACAACGCGCTCAGCGTCACCAGCAGAAACAGCGCGTACAGCGCGACGTCGATCGGCTTGCGCTTGGTGCCGCCGGTCAGGGGCACTCGGTCCGGCCACGGTGGCAGCCGGATGGTGCCGAATCGCATCCAGTACAGGATCGAGCCCATGGGCGGAAAGAACCGGTTGTTCAGCGGCCCGAACCCGCAACCCAGCCCGATCACCTCGAACAGCATCGTGTAGAGGACGACCTTCTCGAAAGCGATGGGCTCCGACCACCACGACGCGACGTTGGTGAAGCCGCCGAACCCGTTGGTCGCCGAGGCGAACAGCCAGGCGCCGAGGATGTAGAGCAGGATTTTGACGACGTAGAACAGGTGCAGCGCGACCGGCGTGCCGAAGCCGACCTCGGCCCAGTGCTTGGCCATCGGACGGATCTTCTCGCTACGGGTGCCCTTGTTCCACTCGGCCATGTCGAGCTGCGGCAGCTCAGGCTTGAGAAATCCCATGGTGGTCAGATTAGAACGTGTTCTAGGCGCGCGGCACCCGAGCCGGGCAAGAAACCTTTGCCCACGACTTGGGCGACGGATAGCGTTAAGGCGGGTCGGCACGGGCCTTAGGAGACGTCACCATGAGCAGACTTCGAATCCTCAGCTCGGTCGCCGTGTTGGCCGTCGCCACCGCCGTCGCACCGGCCGCCCGGGCCGACGCGCCGGGGCCGGGCGATGCCTGCACGGTGCTGCATGCGACCACCCAGGACGCCAACAACAGGACGATGTGGTGCAACCCGACGATGACCGGCGCCCACGACCTGGTGTGGCAGTACGGCGGGCCGGGCTAAGCCGCGGTCGCACGCGTCGGAGCGTGAGCTGAGGGCTTTCAGTGTGCATCCAGGGCGAGAAACCCGCGGAATCTGCGCCTTGGATGCACACTCAAAGCCGTGAGAGCACACGCGATTTCACTCCCGGAAGATGCCCGGCGCGATCACCGGCGCCCGCTCGAGCGCCCGCCGATCGACCACGACGTTGAGCGCGTCGAGGTCGCCCGCCCGCAGGTCGGCCAGCGCGGCCACAGCGGAGAGAAACCTTTCCCGCTCAGCCGGTTCCACGACGTCTCCAGCGAGCTCGGCGAACTTCTGCACGTACTGGGGCCGCCGGAACGGCCGCGCGCCCAACGGATGGGCGTCCGCCACGGCCAGCTCGTCGACGATCACTTCACCGCTCTTCAGCGTGACCTCGGCGCGCGCCCCGAACGCCCTCTCCGCCGGATCAGCCGCGTGGTAGCGGCGGGTCCACTCCGGATCCTCGACGGTGGAGATCTTGCGCCATAGTTCGACGGTGTCGGGCCGGTGGGCACGCTCGGCGGTGTAGGAGCGTTCGTGGTGCCAGCTGCCGTCCTGCAGCGCGACGGCGAAGATGTACGGCAGCGAGTGGTCGAGCGTCTCCCGTGACGCGTCCGGGTCGAACTTCTGCGGATCCCCCGAGCCCGTTCCGATCACGACATGGGTGTGGTGGCTGGTGTGCAGCACTATCGTGGCCACCTCAGCGAGGTCACCGACGCGTGCCCGCAGCCGCCGCGCCAGGTCGATCGGCGCCTGGCTCTGATACTCCGCCGAGTGCTCCTTGGTATAGCTGTCCAGGATGGCGCGCTTGGGTTCACCGGGCGCGGGCAGCGGCACGTGGTATTCCCGCTCCGGTCCACCCAGCAGCCAGGCGATCACCCCATCCTCCCCCTCCCAGATGGGCGCCGGCGATGTCTCGCCGCGCATCGCGCGGTCCACGGCCTCGATGGCGACCTTGCCCGCGTGCGCAGGGGCGAACGCCTTCCAGCTGGAGATCAGACCCTTGCGGGACTGGCGGGTGCTGGTGGTGAGGTGCAGCGCCTGGCCGACCGCCTGATAGATCGTCTCGGTGTCGAGCCGCAGCATGGTCCCGATGCCGGCGGCCACGGCCGGACCCAGATGGGCGACGTGGTCAATCTTGTGCTCGTGCAAGCAGATTCCACGGCACAGGTCGATCTGGATTTCGTAGGCGGTGGCCAGGCCACGGATCAGGTCGGCACCCCCCAGCCCCAGCTGCTGGGCGACCGCGACCAGCGGGGGGATGTTGTCACCGGGGTGGGAGTATTCGGCGGCCAAAAACGTGTCGTGGTAATCGAGTTCGCGCACCGCGACACCGTTGGCCCAGGCGGCCCACTCGGCCGAATAGGCGCCGTCGACGCCGAAAACCCTGGCCCCGGGCGACGCGGGATGGGCCAGTGCCTGCTGTCGCGCCACGGTGACCGGCCGCCGCAGCACGGCGGCCGCGCTGACCGCCGCGTTGTCGATGATCCGATTCGCCACCATCTCTGCGGTTTCCGGCTCGACGGCGACGGCGTCAACGGCGACTTCGGCGATCTTGGCCGCCAGGTGTTCGGCGCGGGGGAAGTCGTCGGAGCTGCGCCGCGTCCGCACCGTATGGATCAACACAAACCCGCACCCTATGACCGGCAAGAACGCCTGCGGAAATCTCCGTTAACCCACCGCCACCGGGACCGGCCGAGGTGTAGTTTGCTCCTGGGGCGGTGCCTAGGTTGAGGAGCCAGCCGTGTCAGAGGTCGATTATTGCGTGGTCGGAGCGGGATTCGCGGGCTTGACGGCCGCCCTGCGGTTGAAACAGTCAGGCCATTCGGTGGCCTTGCTGGAGGCGCGCGACAGGGTCGGCGGCCGCACCTTCACCGAATACCGTCCCGACGGGACGTGGATCGATCGCGGCGGCGCGTGGATCGGACCGGGCCAGGACCGGATCTACGCGCTGATGGACGAGTTCGGCGTGGCCGAGTACAAGCAGCACAACGACGGCGACGCCATGATGATCATCGACGGCAAGAAGCACCGCTACGGCGGCACCGTCCCCTGGACGATGAGCCCGTGGGCTGTCGCCAACCTCGGCGTCGGCCTGCTGTCGATCGAAAAGATGGCCAAAACGCTTCCACCGGAAGCCCCCTGGGATGCCAAACACGCCGACGAATGGGACCGCATCAGCGTCGGGGAATGGATCGAACAGAACACCATGTCCAGGCAGGCCCGTGAGATGCTGGACATGGCCTTCGCCGGCCTCTACACCTCGGCGGCGTCAGAGACGTCGTTGCTGTGGGGGTTGTTGCAGACGGCGTCGGCGGGCGGACTGACGTTCGCGATTTCGGGCAAGGGCGGCTCCCAGGACGCCCGCCCGGTCGGCGGAATGGGCGCCATCTACGGGCGCGTCACTGCCGAACTCGGCGACTCCGTGCACCTGTCGCAGCCGGTCCGCCAAATCGCCCAGGACGCCGACGGGGTGACGGTGACCGCGGCCGACCTGACCGTGCGGGCCCGGCGGGTCATCGTGGCGATCCCGCTGGCGATCGCCTCGTCGATCGTCTACGAGCCGATGCTTCCGGTGGACCGGGCGATGCTGCACCAACGCATGCCGAGCGGCGCGGTCATCAAGACGTCAATCGTGTACGACGAGCCCTTCTGGCGCGCCGACGGACTGTCCGGCCAGTCGGCCGCACCGGGGACCCCGGCCACCCTGACCATCGACGCCTGCACTGACACCGGCGACCCCGGCGTCATGTGCGTCATCAGCGAGGGGCCCGCGGCGCGGCGGCTGACGAAGCTCAACGAAGCCGAGCGCAAGGCGGCGCTCGTCGGCGAGCTGGTCGACCGATTCGGCGAGAAGGCCAGAACGCCGCAGGAGTACCACGAACAGAACTGGACGATCGAGCGCTACTCCGGCGGCGGGATGATCGGCCACGCCCCGACCGGCGTGCTCACCGAATTCGGTTACACCCTGCGCGAGCCGTGTGGCCGCGTCCACTGGGCCGGGACGGAGAGCTCGGCCGTCATGTGCGGGTGGATCGACGGCGCGATCCGCTCCGGTGAACGCGCCGCCACTGAAGTCCGGGAAGCCGAGACCGCCGCGGTCGCCTGATCAAATCACATGGCCACGTCTTTTCAGTGGCCTGGTTCAATCCCGCGGGCCCGTACATTTGGGTTGCGTTGGCCGAAATCGTTGGCTAGCGAACAAATCGGGAGGGAACGGGTGCGCGCGAAGGCAATCGACATAGTGGCCGTCGTGGCGGCCATCGCATCGGCCGGACTGACTCTCTTGCCATGGATCGATGTGAGCCCGTTGGGCTTGCCCATGCGCTGGAACGGTCTGGGCATCTACATCGGCGAGCATGGCGAACACTATGGTGCTCTGTTCACCGGGCTGGTCAACGGCACGCCGGGCTGGGTCGTGCTGATCGCCTCGATTGCGGCCGGCGGCGCGCTGCTCGGCGCGAGCCGAGTGCGGGTGCTCGGACTCGTCGCGTGTGGATGCGCGGTCGTCGCATTCCTTAGCGCGGTCTTGTGTTTGGTGTATCCGGCGGTACTGGCAGGCGATGCCAAGCCCGAATTGGGCATATCTGTGGTCCCGGACCGGGAGGTGCTGAACTCCTGGGCGCTGATCGCCGAAGCCGCGTCCACTGGCGTGCTGGTGGTGTGCGCCGCGATCACAGCCACGAGAAGCACCTTCCGCCACCCCGAAAAGTCGATGGCGGAGGAGACGACGAGGACGCCCCCTAGCTAACCAGCCTGCTTAGCGGGCGGCCGGTAGAAGATCACCAGCTGGCCGATCGCCCCGGCCAGGCCGAGCACGACCGAGATCAGCAGTCCGCGCCAGCCGTCCATCCAGTTGTGCCCGAACACCACGTAATCCAGGCTGAGCTTTCCGGCGCCCAGGGTGGCGACCGCGACGGCGCTGACCGCCAGGACCAGGTTGTACTCCCAGCCCTCCTTGACGATGAAGAAACCGTTGGCCCGGTGCACGGTCCACGCCGCGACCAGCATCAACGACACGAAGCCCGCCGCGGGGATCGGGGTGAGCAGCCCCGCTGCCAGGCCCAGCCCGGCGGCCATCTCGGTCGTGGCGGCGACGGTGGCGTGGAACGTGCCCGGCTTCATGCCGATGCTCTCGAACCACCGCGCGGTGCCCGGGATGCGGCCGCCGCCGAAGAATTTGTTGTAGCCATGCGCGGCCAACGTCACGCCCAACACCAGCCGCAGGATCAATAACCCGACGTCGTAGGGAGTCATACCTGCAAACCTAGATCATGGGGCGCACCGGAGGACAGGAGCGCCGAGCAGCTAACTCCGGTGACCCGTGTGGGAACATTGCGGTCGTTCCGACGTTGGCCGATCAGCAGCTGACCAGAAGGGGGTGCACCACGGCGCGTATCGCACGAGGCAGCGGCGCCCCCCGTGACGCGTCTGGGGTCGCTTCTGACGGGCAATCCGTGGTGTCACTCGACGGCACAGCAAGTCACCCCCGGGAGTTGCTGGGCAACAAGGGCCACGGCATCGAGGTGATGCGCCGGCACGATCTGCCGGTCCCACCCGCGTTCTGCATCACCACCGAGGTGGGCCTGCGTTACCTCGCCGACCGCCGGGCGGCGATGGACGCGATCTGGGACGACGTGCTCGACCGGATGAGTTGGCTGGAGGCACAGACCTCCCGCACGTTCGGACGGGGTCCGCGTCCCCTGCTGGTCAGCGTGCGCTCGGGAGCCACGCAGTCGATGCCGGGCATGATGGACACGATCCTGGACCTCGGTATGAACGATGACGTCGAGCACGCTCTGGCCGCCGCCGATGCGGCGTTCGCCCGTGACACCCGCCGGCGGTTCGAGGGCATGTACCGGCGCATCGTCGGCGTAGGCGACCGCGAAGCGGTGCCCGCCGACCCTTATGCGCAGCTGCGCACCGGCATCGAGGCGGTGTTCGCCTCGTGGAACTCGCCCCGGGCGGTCGCCTACCGCGCCCACTACGGCGTCGACGATCGCAGCGGCACCGCCATCGTCATCCAGGCGATGGTGTTCGGCAACCGCGGCTCCGATTCCGGTGCGGGCGTTCTCATTTCGCGCAACCCCATCACCGGCGACAACGAGCCGTTCGGCGAGTGGCTGCCCGGTGGGCAGGGTGACGACGTGGTGTCCGGTTCGGTTGACGTTGAACCGATCGCCGCCCTGCGCGACGAACAGCCCGCCGTCTACGACGAGCTGATGGACGCCGCCCGCCGGTTGGAGCGACTCGGGTCCGACGTTCAAGAGATCGAGTTCACCGTCGAAGACGGCAAGCTGTGGCTGCTGCAGACGCGGGGCGCGGAGCGATCGGCGCAGGCCGCGGTGCGGCTGGCGCTGCAGCTACGGCACGAGGGGCTCATCGACGATGCCGAAACGCTGCGTCGGGTGACTCCGGCGCACGTACAGACGCTACTGCGGCCCGCCTTGCAGCCCGAGATACGCTTGGCCGCAAAGCTCTTGGCCAAGGGCCTGCCGGCCTGCCCGGGCGTGGCGTCGGGCAAGGCATACACCGACGTCGATGAGGCACTCGACGCCGTGGAGCGCGGCGAGTCGGTGATCCTGGTCCGCGACCACACCAGGCCCGAAGACGTTTCCGGCATGCTGGCCGCCCAGGGCATCGTCACTGAGGTGGGCGGCGCGGCCAGCCACGCGGCGGTGGTCAGCCGCGAACTCGGACGGGTGGCCGTGGTGGGTTGTGGCCAGGGGGTCGCCGCGTCGCTGGCCGGCAAGTGGATCACCGTCGACGGCGCCGAAGGCGAAGTGCGCGAAGGCAATCTGAGCTTGTCGGCGTGGTCGGAGAGCGACACGCCCGAGCTGCGGGAGCTGGCCGGCATCGCGCGGCGGATCAGCCCGTTGCGCGCCCACAGCTCCGGCGATCACGTGCGGCTGGACGACACCACCCCGGCCGCCATCGCGGCGGCCATGAAGAGCGGGCGCACCGACGTCGTCTCGGCCACGCCGCTGATCGTCATGCTGACCGCGTTGCGCCTGGCGAACGGGACCACCCCATGACCGAATTGGCGGTCCTGCAGGCGGTTCGGCTCAAAGGCCGGGTGCGTCCCACCGACCTGGCCGCGACGTTGCACCAGGATCTTGCCGGCGTGACGGCAGCGATCGAGCAGCTCACCGCGTCAGGTCTGCTGGCCGACGGCGCGACGGTGCGGATCACCGCCGCCGGGCGCGCACGGCTCGCGGCGCTGCTCGACGAGGAACGCAGGCGCGCCGATCATTCCGCGCTGGCCGCCGCCTACGCCGACTTTCGCTCCGTCAACGCCGATTTCAAATCGGTGGTCACGGATTGGCAGCTCAAGGGCGGGTTCGAGGGCACCCCCAACCCCCACGACGACGCGGCATACGACGCCGCGGTGCTGGCCCGCCTCGGCGAGGTGCACGCGCGGGTGCTGCCGATCATCGAGGCGGCCGCGGCCCAGCTGCCGCGGTTGTCCGCTTACTCGGCGAAATTGGTTGCGGCACTGGATAAAGTGCGAGACGGCGACACCGCCTGGGTGACCAGGCCGCTCGTCGACTCCTACCACACCGTGTGGTTCGAGCTGCACGAGGAGCTGATAACCGCCGTCGGCCTGACGCGGGAGGAAGCGGCCAGGTCCGGCGACGCCCACTAGCTACAGCGCCGCGTCGAGCAACCGCAGGTAGGCATCGATGTCGGGAACGGCCGACTCCGCCGCGTGCACGCTGATCGCGATGGTGTCGCCGATGCCGTGCACACCGTGCGTCAGGCCCATCACCGGTGACAGTGCCGGGTAGCCGGCCGTCAGGGCCACCCGGGCGCCCCCGAACGTCAGGTCGGCCGGCCCGCGGTGAACGCTGGACACGACGGTGTTTCCGGACACCTGCACGGGACGGACGTCGGTGTCGAATTGAGCCACGCCCCAACGCAATAGGGGGGCGGGCACCGCCGCGAAAGCGCGGTCGGCGTAGCGCGTCGCCGGATGCGCGAAGCGGCGCCGACCGTCGGCCAGCTCCGCCGCGATCCGCTCGGCGCGCGCCTCCCACCCCAGGTTCGGATACAGCCCCACCACGACGTTGCCGAAGTGGTTGTGAGCATGCGGCACACCGGGCTTGGCCATCGGGACCTCGGCGCCCAGCGTATCGGCGGCGCCGCCGAGCAGGTTGGACAGCGCGGTGGACACCGCGCTCAGCACGCCCACGGTCACCGTGGGACCACGCGCCTGGCTTCGGCGTCGCAGCAGCGTCCGCACCGAGCGGGCCGGTCCGGGACGCGCGTTCGTCGGCAGCAGGGGGCGGGGACCGGCGCTGGGCGCCAGCAACCCCGCGCCGATGTCGCGCTCCAGCCGGCGATGGGCGCGGACCGCCTGGGCCGCTCGCCACGGCAGCAAGCCCGTCCGCAGCCGCCGCACCGCGGGCACCGGATGGGACCGGCCGAACAGCCAGGCGGCCATCGCGGACGCCCGCGCCCCGTCGGCCAGTGCATGCGCGACCTGCATGACCGCCACACTCCCCGGTCCGGTGACGCCCGGGATGTCCAGCACCGGCGTGAAGACGTGCAGCCGCCAGGGCATGCGGCGAACGTCGAGCTGGTCATCGGCCAGCGCGACGACGGCCGCCAGGCAGCCCGCCCAGGTCTGCTCGTCGAGGTCGTGGCGGACCACCCGCTCCGGCGTGACGGTCGCCGGCACCCACTGCGGGTAGGTCAGCGGACTCCCGTCTCGCACCCGCGTCGTCAGCTCCGGGCAGGCGCGCGCCCGTCGGCAAACCTGGTCGACGGCGGCGGGGTAATCCGACGGTTCGCCGTCGAAGGCGTACAGCAGGAACTCGTCGTTGGGGATCTTGGCCGACATCCAATAGAACTGCGCATCGACGGCGGCCATCCGCTGCGCGGCCATTCAGCCGGGTGAGCCGATGAACCCGAGCACCAGGTCGGCGACCTTGTCGGGCTGTTCGAGCTGCAAGAAGTGTCCCGCGTGTTCGACGATGGCCACCTCGCTGCCCGGCGGCAACACCTTCTCGGCCCAGCGGGCGAACGCCGCTGTCATGCAGCCGTCGTCGCGGCCATGCAGGTACAGGCACGGCCACACGGGTTCCTCGGTCCACAGCTTGTTCAATTCGGCGTACCGCGCCGGCGGCGGGGTGTTCCGGATGGTGGCGCGGTAGGGGCCCAGCGCCGCGCGCCAGCTTTCGGGCGTCCCGATCGCCGCGTCGACGTGGCGCAGGTCCTCGTCGGCGTGGTAGCCCGGCGACCACCGCCGCCACAGCAGCGGCAGCACCCAGGAGGCGGAACGCTCAGGCAGCCATGGCAATTGGAAGTACATGATGTACCAGCTGCGCACCAGCTGACGCGCCAGATGCGCGCCCAACCGCGCACGCTCGGCGGCGCCGGCCTTGCGACGGAAGGCCGCCGACGGGGGAACCGACATGATCACGGCCTTGGCGAAGGGGCTGTCGGGCATGGCGGCCAGACCGGTGGTGGCGATCGCACCCCAGTCGTGGCCGATCACCACGTCGTGGGGGGTTCCGCCCGCTGCCGCGCGCGCCCGCAGGGCGTCGTCCATCAGCGCGCCGACGTGATAGCTGCCGTCGGCGGGAATCGACGACGGCGCGTATCCGCGCATGAACGGCGCCACCACCCGCCAGCCCGCCTCGACGAGCCGGGGAGCGATCTTGCGAAATCCGTAGGGGGTGTCGGGGAATCCGTGCAGGCACAGCGCGACGGGGGCGTCGTGCGGCCCCCAAGTGAGCGCCTTGAGGTCCCCAGCGGGGCTGGGCACGTCGATCCAGCCTGGTCCACCCATGTTCACTCCCTGCTCGGCGCGTCCGCAGGGACCAACCTAACGCGTGCGGCCCGAAGACGCACCGACCGCATACCGCGAGCGGTTAAATTGCCGCTGCGACAGGGAGTTTCGCTATACCTGCGCGGCGGCCCTGTCCAGCTCGGCGATGACGATCTTGCGCATGCCATACATCGCTTGGGTGGCCGCCGCGGCGCGGGCCCGATCGGGATCGCCGATCAACTCGTAGAGCCGGTCCGGGACGATCTGCCAGCTCAGGCCGAAGCGGTCCTTGCACCAGCCGCATTGCGACTCCTCGCCGCCGTCGGTCAGCCGCTCCCAGTAGTAGTCGACCTCGTCCTGGTCCTTGCAGTGGACGGTGAAGGACACCGCTTCGTCGAACTGGAAGTGCGGGCCGCCGTTGATGCCGATGAACCGGGTGCCGTCCAGCACGAAGCTGCCGGACAGGACCGAGCCGGGCTCGCCGGGCCCGGCCTCGGTGGTTCGGTTGAAGCCCTCGATGTGCGAGTTGGGGAATACCGAGGTGTAAAACCTCGCGGCCTCCTCCAGATCGTGGTCGAACCATAACGACGGGGTGATCGATGGCATGGGCCGCGGCCTCCTTATCGGCTCGGTGGTGCTGTCTCCAGATAGACCGCCGCGACCGCGGAAATTCATCGCGTCATCGACCCGCGCAACGGTGCTTAAGCCCCCTATGTAACGTCAGGTCGCATGAGCGCGGTCAGCAGCGTCCCCCAGACGGTCGAATTTTCCGGCGTCGGCGGGATCACCCTGGTCGCCGACGAGTGGAATCACGGGACCGACGGGGCGGGCCGGCCGAGTGTCCTGATGCTGCACGGTGGCGGCCAGAACCGGCATTCCTGGAAAAGCACCGGTCAAATCCTCGCCGACGAGGGTCTGCACGTCGTGGCGCTCGACAGCCGCGGGCACGGGGACAGCGATCGCGCACCCAACGCCGACTACGACGTGGAGACTTTGACGGCCGACGTCCTGCAGGTGATCGAGGCGATGGGCCGGCCGGTGATGATCATCGGGGCGAGCATGGGCGGACTCACCGGCATCCTCGCCGCGCACCGGGCGGGGCCGGCGAAGGTGACCCGATTGGTCCTCGTCGATGTGGTGCCCCGATTCGAGAAGGGCGGCAGCGCCCGCATCCGCGATTTCATGATCAGCGGCCTCGACGGTTTCGACTCGCTGGAGCAGGCCGCCGACGCCGTGGCGGCCTATCTGCCGTACCGAGACAAGCCGCGCAGCCCCGAGGGGCTCAAGAAGAACCTGCGCCTGCGGGACGGCCGGTGGTACTGGCACTGGGACCCGGCGTTCATGACCAAGCCCGGCGACGACCCGGAGCTGCGCACGGAGAACTTCGAGCAGGCCGCCAAGAGCCTGTCGATCCCCGTCCTGCTGATCCGTGGGAAGCTGTCCGACGTCGTCAGCCCCGAAGGCGTTCGGCATTTCCTGGCCACCGTCCCCCGCGCGGAGTTCGTCGAGCTGTCCAACGCCGGGCATACCGCGGCCGGCGACGACAACGACGCGTTCAGCGACGCCGTGGTGAAGTTCGTCAAGCGCCACTGAGCCCGCTTCGCCGCTAGTCCTGATGGCGGCGACCCGCTTCGCCCCGCTACGCGGCGCTCGCGATCCCCGCTGGTCCCGATGGCGGCGACCCGCTTCGCCCCGCTACGCGGCGCTCGCGATCCCCGCTAGTTGGCCGGCTTCTCGGCGTGCCCACCGAACTGCTTGCGCATGGCCGACAGCGCCTTATTGGCGAAGTCATCGAGTGACCGCGAGGCGAAGCGGGACTGCAGCGCGGTCGTCAGCACCGGCGACGGCACCCCCTCGTCGATCGCCGCAATGGCCGTCCAGCGGCCCTCCCCGGAGTCCGAGACTCGGCCGGAGAATTCCTTGAGGTCCGGCGAGTCGTGCAGCGCGATGGCGGTCAGGTCGAGCAGCCACGAGCCGATGACGCTGCCGCGCCGCCACACCTCGGCGACGTCGGGGATGTCGAAGTCGTATTGGTAGAACTCCGGGTTCGACAGCGGCGCGGTTTCGGCGTCACCCTCTTGCACCTGCTTGCCGATGTCGGCCCCGCGCAAGATGTTGAGTCCCTCGGCGAGCGAGGCCATCATCCCGTACTCGATGCCGTTGTGCACCATCTTGACGAAGTGCCCGGCGCCGGACGGCCCGCAGTGCAGGTAACCCTTTTCCGCTTGGCCGACCTCGCCGTCGCGACCGGGCGTGCGCGGCGCCGCGTCCACCCCGGGCGCGACGGTGGCGAAGATCGGCTCGGCCTGGGCGAACGCCTCCTCGTGGCCACCGATCATCAGGCAGTAGCCGCGCTCCCGGCCCCACACACCGCCGCTGGTGCCGCAGTCGAGCAGGTGAATTCCCTTGTCGGACAGAGTCTTCGCATGCTTGATGTCGTCGCGGTAGTACGAGTTGCCGCCGTCGATGACGATGTCGCCGGGCTCCAGCGTCTGGGCCAGCTCCTCGATGACCCCCGTCGTGATGGTCCCGGCCGGCACCATCACCCAGACGACCCGCGGAGCGGTCAGCTTCTCGGCGAGCTCCTTCAGGGACGACACCCCGGTAGTCCTGTCGTCCCCCGCCATCGCCTTGACCGCGTCGGGGTTGTGGTCGTAGACCACGCATTCGTGTCCGTCCTTGACGACGCGGCGGACGATGTTCGCGCCCATCCGGCCGAGGCCGATCATGCCGAGCTGCATCTCTTTCCGTCTCCTTACTGTGACGACGTGTTCTTGGGCAGCCACGGCTCTTGCCAGCTGCGATGACCATGCAGCAGCGACTGCGCGGCGTCGGGGCCCCACGAGCCCCGGTCGTAGTGATGGATCCGGCTCGGCTTGTCCAGCACGGGCTGCACGATCCGCCACGTCTCCTCGATGGCGTCCTCCCGGGCGAAGAGCTGGCGGTCCCCGGTGAGCGCGGCGTACAGGAGGCGTTCATAGGGCCGCACCGCTTCCCCGAGGTCCTCGGCGAACGACGAGTCGAGGTGGACGTCGTGCCATCCGTCGCCGACTTGGGCGGACAACTGCAGCCGCATCCCCGGATCGGGATCGATGCGCAGCACGATCTGGTTGGGCTCGGGCGGCCGGCGGTTCGGCAGAAACGAGAATCCCGGCACGTGGTGGAGGAACATCCGCACCTCGGTGACCTTCTCCGGCAGCGCCTTTCCGGCGCGCACGAAAATCGGCACCCCGGCCCAGCGCCAGTTGTCGATCTCGGTCCGCAGCGCGATGTAGGTCTCGGTTTGCGAATCCTCCGCGACCCCGTCGACGTCGGTGTAGCCGCGATACTGGCCGCGCACGCACCGCTCGGGATCCAGCGCCGGCATAGCCCGGAACACCTCGGCCTTCTTGTCGTTCAGGTCGTCGGCGCTGGGACCGACCGGCGGCTCCATCGCGACCAGCGCGAGCACCTGCAGCAGATGGTTTTGCACGACGTCGCGCAGCGTGCCCACCGCGTCGTAGAACTTGCCGCGGTCCTCGATGCCGAAATCCTCGGCCATCGTGATGTGGATTTCGGAGATGCTGTCGCGATCCCACAACTTGGCCAGGGCGTTGTTCGCGAAGCGCAGGTACTGCAGTTCCTCGACGGGCTGCTTGCCCAGGAAGTGGTCCACGCGCAGGATCTGATCCTCGTCGAGCACCGCGCGCAGCCGGGCGTTCAGGTCGCGCGCCGAGGCCAGGTCGTGGCCGAACGGCTTTTCCACCGCGACGCGCGCGCGCTCGAGCAGGTCGGCCTTGGCGAGGTTTTCGACGATCGGCGCGAACAGGGACGGCGGCATTTCCAGGTAGTACAGCGGCCGGCAGTCCGCGCCGATCTCCTTGGCGAGCCGGCCGTACAGCTGTTCGTCGGTGACGTCGCCGTGCAGATAGGACAGCCGGCGCGCGAGCCGGTCGAACACCGCGTCGTCGAACTTCTCACCGGACGCCTTGATCGCCTCGCGAGCCCGCTCGACCAGCTTCTCGAGCGGCATGTCGTCACTGGCCACGCCCACGATCGGGATGTCGAGCAACTTGCGAGCCTCGAGGCGGTACAAAGCGCGGTAGGTCATCTTTCGCGCCAGATCGCCGGTGATGCCGAAGATCACCAGCTTGTTCGAAGAGTTATCACCGCCGTCAGCCAAGCCCGCACCTCCGAAAGTCGTCGGCTCTTCCAGACTCACTACCCGCGGCGGTCCGACCTAACACTAGACACCGCACACAGGCCCGACAACCGCAAGCCGTCGCGCCCTTGGCAGGATGCTTGCGTGGGTGATGCGCTGCATATCACGGTCTACGTCCTGGCCGGCGTCGCCGCGATCGAGGCCGTCGCGCTCGGCGTGCTCTCGTGGTTGCTGGTGCGCAGTCGCCGGGAGATCGAGGAATTGCGGCACCGGACCGACACCCGCGGCTGGCTGCTGTCGGGTGGGCGCGAGGCCCTCAAGACCGTGTGGAACACCGCCAACGTAGTCCGCAGAGAAGGCTTCGGCGCGGCCGTACGTAGTTCTATCGAGGATCTCGCCGACTGGGCGGAGGTGGAACGGCCCGACCTGGCCAGGGTCACCCCCGACGGCCGGGTAGTCATCCTGTTCTCCGACATCGAGGAGTCCACCGCGCTGAACGAGCGCATCGGGGATCGCGCCTGGGTCAAGCTGATTGGTGCACACGACAAGCTGGTGTCCGACCTGGTACAGCGGCGGTCCGGTCACGTGGTGAAGAGCCAGGGCGACGGCTTCATGATCGCCTTCTCGCGCGCCGACCAGGCGGTGCGGTGCGGGATCGACCTGCAGCGTGCGTTGCGCAAGGACGCGAAACGCAAGCGGCACGAGGAGATTCGCGTGCGGATCGGCATCCACATGGGCCGGTCGGTACGCCGCGGCGATGATCTGTTCGGCCGCAACGTCGCGATGGCGGCGCGGGTGGCGGCCCAGGCCGCCGGCGGCGAGATCTTGGTGAGTCAACCTGTGCGGGATGCCCTTTCCGGCTGCGACGACATCCGCTTCGACAATGGCCGCGAGGTCGAACTGAAAGGCTTCTCGGGGACCTATTCGTTGTTCGCCGTGGAGGCCCCCGCCGATCCCGACCTGGACTGAAAGCCCTCCCCGTCGTACTCCGCCAGCCGTTGGTGCAGGCGCGACCGGACCTCGTCCGCCGTGTAGGCGCGTCGCTTGCGTTGATCGCGAGCCACCAGCGCGCCCCCGGCGACGACGCCGGCGACGCCGGCCAGCCCAACCCACTTCCACACTCTGCGCATGGACACAGCGTATTCGCGCTGTGATTAACTTGTGTGCTCTTGCAACAGGTGAAACTGGCTCAAACAGGCGCGGACGCATGGAGACTCTTCACGACAAGGTCGCCGTCATCACTGGGGCGGCCAGCGGCATCGGCCGCGCGATCGCGTGCGCCCTCACCGACCGCGGCACGCACATCGTCGCCGTCGACGTCGACGACGATGGTGTGCGCGCCCTGACCGACGAGCTGAGTAACCGAGGCGGCGCCGCGTTGCCGCAGCACGCCGACGTCTCGAAATCGGGCGCCTTCGAAGGGATTCGCGACGCGGCCCTGCAGCGATTCGGCCACATCGACATCGTCGTCAACAACGTCGGCGTCCTGACGAACGGCCTGCCCGAAGACATTCCGGTGAGCGAGTGGCAACGCATCCTCGACACCAACCTCATGTCGGTGGTGCGCAGCAACGCGGCCTTTTTACCGCTGCTGCTCGGCCAGGGCAGCGGGCACCTGGTCAACACCGCCTCCTTCGCCGGGCTATTCAGCTACTCCTACGACCGGCTGCCGTACGCGGCGACCAAGGCCGCCATCGTGCAGATCAGCGAGGGTCTCGCAATCTATCTGCGCCCCAAGAACATCGGTGTCACGCTCCTGTGCCCGGGACCGGTGTTGACAAACATCGCCGCCGCCGTGCCGAGATTCGGTGGCGGGACACCGCTGCGCATCCCCGGCGAGCAGTTCGAGTTGCTCGACCCCGCGGCCGTCGGCGAGTTGGTCGCCGACGCGATCCTGCGCAACCGGTTCTTCTTGCCCACCCATCCGCATGTCGTCGACGAGCTGCGCCGTCGCGTCCAAGACTGGGACGCCTACATCGACTACCAGATCTCCCGCGAACCCGAATGAAAGGCAACCCGAATGGCTGACCCTCGCACCGAAGGCCTGGACGTGCTCAAGGAGATGCTGCCCGGCCTGATCCCGGACGACGCCACCACGATGCGTGACGGCGGCATCGCCGACGAACTCGGCGACTTGGGTCTCGTGCACGTGTTCGGCGCCCTGTGGAACCGGCCCGGGCTGGATCGGCGCTCGCGCAGCCTGGTGACGCTCGGCGCGCTCATCGCCCTGCGGGCCACCGGCGAGTTGAAGTCTCACTTCCCCATCGCGCTGCGCAACGGGCTGAGCATCGAGGAGATCGAAGAGGTGATCTACCACATGACGGCCTACGCCGGCTATCCCGCCGCCGTCAACGCGCGCAACGTCGCGCGAGAAGTGCTTGCCGGCTCATGATGCTGACCCTCGATCAGGCGCTGAACGAGACGCGCACCGGCGATCTCTGGCTGTTTCGCGGACGCTCGCGGCCCGACCGCGCGATTCAGGCGTTGACCAACGCGCCGGTGAATCACGTCGGCATGACGGTGGCCATCGACGACCTGCCGCCGCTGATCTGGCACGCCGAGTTGGGCGACAAGCTCGTCGACATGTGGACCGGCACCAACCACCGGGGGGTGCAACTCAACGATCTGCACCAGGCGGTCCTGCAGTGGACGCAGCGGTATCAGCAGCGGTGCTGGCTGCGCCAGCTGACGCCCAACCCCACCCGCGAACAGGAGAACAAACTGCTGCGGGTGATCGCGCGGATGGACGGCACCGCGTTTCCCACCACCGCACGGCTGACCGGTCGCTGGTTCCGCGGCCGGCTTCCGACCATCAACGACTGGGTACGGGGAATCCCGGTGGTGGACAGCAAGGTTCGCGAGCAAACCCGGCGCCGACGAGAAGAACGCCGAATGAGCCTTTCCACGGCGTATTGCGCGGAGACCGTGGCGATCACCTATGAGGAAATGGGATTGCTCAACACGGACAAGGACGCGAACTGGTTCGACCCGGGCAAATTTTGGAGCGGTGACACGCTCCCCCTGGCGCCGGGCTACCAACTGGGCAGCGAAATCACCGTGACGGTAGGCGAAGTCGGCTAGCCGACCGACATCTCGCCCAGTTCCGACCACCCGGTCGCGTCGATCCTGGGGTTGATGATCTTCGGGGTGGAGGTGAGGGCCTGCGGCAGCTCGTGCATCGCCCGCTTGAAGTGATCGCTGTTGACGTGGTCGGCGCCCGCCTCATCGTCACGGAACGCCTCCACCAACACGTACTCCGCGGGGTTGTCCAGGCTGAGCGACCACTCGAACCACAGGTTGCCGTCTGCCTAAGCTCGCTGACGGCGTTGTGCCCGCTCGATCGCGGCGAGCACGCCATATCGGCCAACGGACGCCGCCAGCCGGCGTCGGCGCCAGCAAAGTGCGCCCCGGGCGTCTTGACCGACACCCGGGGCGCACTCTCACTCTGATTCCGTAACAATCGCGATCCAAACTTCCGCGGCTCGGAAGTGGTCTGGCTCACAACCCGTCCGCGGCCGGGGCTATTTCACTGCACAGTGGGCCCTGTTATGTTCGCGTGTCATATACGCGCCTAATAGTTGGCCCATAAAGTGACACCTTCGCGAATTCAGTTCGTTAGGGATTCGCAATTACCGGATCGCCCGGCGGCGGCAATTCGGGCGCCGGCGGAGCCGGCGGTGCGGGCGGCGCCGGGGCCAAGGCGTCGACCAACACGGGCGGCGCGTCCGGCGGTGGCGGCGGCGCGTCCGGCGGCGGGGCAGGCGCGTCCGGGGGAGGGGGAAGTGCGCCCTCGCCATCCGGCGGCATCGGAAGGAACATGTGATGCGTGAAGCCGGCCTGGTAGGCGCCTGCACCGCCGATGCGCACGCCACCGCGCTCACCGCTGGCTACCGGCGTCCCGTCCGGCAGGGTGGCGGCCGTGTGGCCGCCGTTCCATCCGATCACGAGGGCGTTGGGGGCGGTTCCGTATTGGAAGCCGCGCGCCAACAGCGCCGCTTCTTCATTCCCGGTGTTGAACCGGTTTCCGAAGATTGGCCTGTCGGACGCCGCGTTGGCAACCCAGGAAACGAGTCCTGAGCAATCCGTCCCGGCGGGAGAATCTCCACCCGGAATATAAGGCGTTCCGGAGACCTGATTGATCAATGACATCAATGTTGCAAGTACTACCATGGCCGGCGACGCTAGCAATACACGTTATTGTTCGCCAAAAATTGTGGCCTACACCATTCATTATGCAGACAGTGGCCTTCGCCGCACTTCCAGCAAAACCTGCAGCGGCGGGATATCAAGCTGCCAGCAAACACGCGGGCCCGCACCCGGCGTGAGTGGCTGCTTCAGCACGCCGCCCTGCGCAACGGTCAGATTCCGAACTTGGCGCGGGCCTCGTCCGTGACTGGCGTGAACAGGTTGACGAGATTTCCGTCCGGATCTCGTAGCAGCAGTGCCCGATTCCCCCATGGCATGGTGGTCGGCGCTGTCACAACCTCTCCGACGCTCTCGCGGAGTCGCTCGTATTGCGCGTCCACGTCGTCGACGATGAACTCCACGATCACGCTGCGGTTGGCGGCCGGCTCGGCGGATCCGGCCGCGAACAACGGCACGGTCTTGTCGCTGCCGATGGCCAGCGTGCCGACCGGCGTCGGGATCTCGGCGAAAAGCTCGTTGCCCCATACCGCCCGAACCCCGGTGACCGCCTCGTAGAACTCGACGAGCCTGTTGACGTCGGCGGTGATGATGCGGGTGGAAACGAACTTCATGGGGCCCCCTGACTACCGTGTCGATGCGTTCGTGCGGCAGTCGCATGCTACGGACCACCCCCGACAAGGCGGCTTGGAGCGGAACTAGGGCAGGTCGCGTTCGGCTAGGCCGGAGTCCATATCCCGTTGTTCCAGAACCCCCAGTTGCCGGCGCCGGTCGGGTTCCACATCAGCTGAGCCCCAGGTGCCCACGGTGGTGGAGGGGGCGCCGGTGGCGCCCAAACCGGCGGGGGACCCCAGGGCCCCGCACCCGCGGGGAAACTCTGACCCGCAGGACCTTGCCAGTCGTGGCACTGGTTCCAGTCCCAGTCGTAGACCCTGCCCCAGCCCGGGTCCCACGAACCGCCGGGGCACCAGTGGGAGGTCGGCGCGGGAGCCGGGGCCGCGTGCGCGAGGCCCCCGGCCGGCCCGAAGCCGGGCAACGCCAACGCGCAACCCACCAGAATGCCCGTAACCCGCCGGACCCACGGTCTGGCCCGCTCGACAGTCGCCATCGCTCAAGCATGGTCGAGCAGCGACTCGGACGCTAGGCGTTGAACCCGAATTCGACCACTTCCGCCGACGGCCTCCCGCCACGATCACCCCACCTTCGCGGCGCTCGGTGGCGGACATCTCACGCCGGATCTCGGCCCGATTGCGCGCTTCTTCGGCCGACGCGAGGCGGTCACGGGCCGCCGAGCGCTCCTCGCGGTCCGCTTCCCGTTGCAGTCGGTCACGCTCGCGCTCGATGGCCGTGCCCTCGCGTTCGTCGGCCCGCTGCTCTCGTTCGTCGGCGATCTGCTCGCGCTCACCGGCGATCCGTTCCCGCTCGTCGGCCAACCGATCCCGCTCGTCAGCGCCACTCGCGCGCCAAGATCTCGGCCTCACGAAACACGAGACGCTGCTCGCGCTCATCGACTTCGGCTGCCCCCGAATCGGACTCACCAGGCGTGGTCGGCATGGCTCCTCTCCTGCCAATAACCTTGCTGTGGTCAACCGTCGCTCCGGCGGAAACAAATTTCAAGTGGTGCGCGTCGTGCGAGAAAACCCACTGTGACCCCGCCCGCCAACCGACCCCGGCTACGAGTTCAACGAATCGTCGTCAGCCGCCGGGTAATAGTCGGCCTCGGAAACAACAGGCGCTGCCACCCGCTTCTCAATCCGGCCCGCCCGCGTCCGAGAAGAGAATCGCGCACCCCGGGCCGGCCGCACAGGAGCGAATCGGGCCATACCGAGCTCGGGCGTATCGTCGTAAATCGCTTCCATGCCACCGCTCATCAGATAAGCCTCGTGCCAGAAGCCGGTGCCACCGGAGTCCTTCAAGAACTGCTGCCACCACTTCCGATGGGGTTCTGAACGAGTCCACGTCTCCAAGCTCTCGAGGTCCCGCCAGTACTGCCGCATTCCGAGATGGGGAGGAAACAACGACCAGATGAGATCCTCGTGCAACAAGAGCCCGTCAGGCTCCTGCCTCCACGATTGTCGGATCTGGGGACCGAGGCCCAACATCCTCAGCAGTCCGCGGGGACGCCGCACCCGCATTCCGAGATACACCACCACCATGTCGGGATACCCGGTGAGATCTACCGTCTGCCGATCGACTGCCATCCCGACCTCCACGTAGGGCCCCCGAGACGCGATACCCGACTGTCGCATCGTCGCTGGGGAATGGCAACAACCCCTCGCCGTCAATCCTCGTCAGCCCGCCGTCCCGCCAGGTACGCCGCGAGATTGCTCAACGACGATCGAAGACCGTCGACGTGATCGTCCGCCGAGATGCCCGGTGGGACGTCATCGGCCCGGATCTCGACACGGGTGGTGTCGGCGCTCACCGCTGCAACCGTCCACGTCATGGTCATCGTTCCGGCGAACGAGGGGTCATCGGATTGAAAGTCGACGGCCTGCACGACCCGATCATCGGGCACGATCTCGACGAACCGAACATCCACGACATCCGAGTCGCCGCTTGACTTCCCACCCGATTCGGGCGGCTCGGCATAGGTCAACCGCATCCGGTAGGACCCTCCGGGGCGGGCGTCGAAATATTCGAACTTCCCGGACATGCCTTGCGGCGGAAGCCATTCGACGAGCGCATGCGGATCCACCAGCGCGGTGTACACCCGACTCAGCGGAGCGGCAATCACCGACGAGGCGGTGTCAGTTCGTCCCATAACGCCAATGTCCCTCAAGCCCCGTTGTGCAGATGGTGCACTAGAGAGTCGCGACGTCAGCCCGGCAAATCGCACACCAGAAGATGGAAGGCGCGTCGGCCATCACCGACGCGCCTGTCTTCAATCCGATCAAATCCCGCCTCGCGGATAACCGGCACGAGTTCGTCGATGGGACGCAACCGAAATCCATGACGGGTGAAGGGCATCTTGGACATCTGATCCGGATCGCCAACCCCGAGCACCAGTCGCCCGCGTGGCCGCAACACCCTGACTAGCTCTTTCAGAGCTGCTGCGAGGTCCGGTACGAAATAGATCGTGTTGGTCGAAATGATCGCGTCTAGTGCGGAATCTTCGAGGGGCAGACTTTCCATCCGACCGGAATGCAGACGTAAGCGCCCACGAGCAATGTGGTCAGGGAACCGGCGCTTCGCTTCAGTGAGCATCGTCTCCGACATCTCGACGCCGTGCACAACCGCACCGTCGCGAGCTAGCAGAAGGTCGAGTCCGACGCCCCCTCCAAATCCGATGTCGGCGACTTCGGCCGTTGGTCCGCAACCCGTGGCGCCGACCGCAGCGACGACAAGTGACCGATTGCCACGGTTGAGCAGGCGTCCGACGACCTTGCCTACGAACCCGGTTGGTTCACCGAGCTGGCGAGCCAGGGCGGCAAGCGCACGTTCAACAGGCGGCATGGCGATCATTAGACCAGCTGCCGAACCCCATGTCGCCGAATCTCGGCTGCGCGCGACGCCTGCTTGCTCACGTCGAACCGGAACTCGACTACACGTTGAACCTGAACTCCACCACGTCGCCGTCGGCCATGACGTAGTCCTTGCCCTCCATCCGGACCTTGCCGGCCGCCTTGGCCGCCGCCATGGAGCCCGCGGCGATCAGGTCGTCGAAGGACACGATCTCGGCCTTGATGAAGCCCTTCTCGAAATCGGTGTGGATCACCCCGGCCGCCTTCGGCGCTGTATCGCCTTGGTGAATCACCCACGCCCGCACCTCTTTTGGGCCCGCGGTCAAAAACGTCTGCAGCTTGAGGGTGTGAAAGCCCGCCCGGGCCAGCGCGTCGAGCCCGCGTTCGCTCTGCCCGATCGACGCCAGCAGTTCGGCCGCCGACTCGTCGTCGAGCTCGTTCAGTTCGGATTCGATGGCCGCGTCCAGGAACACCGCGTCGGCGGGCGCCACCAGCCGGCGCAGCTCGGCGATCCGCGCCTCATCGGTCAGCACCGCCTCGTCGGCGTTGAAGACATACAGAAACGGCTTGGTGGTCAACAAGTTCAGCTCCCGCAGCAGGGCCGCATCCACGCCTGCCCCGAACAGCGTCTTGCCGCCGTCCAGCGTCTCCTGGGCGGCAACCGCCGCGTCGTACACCGGCCTTCGCTCCTTGCTGGTGCGGGCTTCCTTCTCCAGCCGCGGCAGCGCACGCTCCAGGGTCTGCAGGTCGGCCAGGATCAGCTCGGTCTCGACGACCTCGATGTCGGATCGGGGATCCACCTGCCCGGCCACGTGGGTCACGTCGTCGTCGGAGAACACCCGGACCACCTGGCAGATGGCGTCGCACTCGCGGATGTGGGCCAGGAACTTGTTGCCCAGCCCCGCCCCCTCGGACGCGCCCTTGACCAGGCCGGCGATGTCGACGAACGTCACCGGCGCCGGCACGATGCGCTCGGATCCGAAAAGCTCGGCCAGCTTGTCCAGTCGCGGATCGGGCAGCGCAACGACGCCCTCGTTCGGCTCGATCGTCGCGAACGGATAGTTGGCCGCCACCACGTCGTTGCGGGTCAGCGCGTTGAACAGAGTCGACTTACCGACGTTGGGCAGACCCACGATTCCCAGGCTCAGGCTCACAGGGAGCCAAGTCTAGGGGTCGGCCGGCCGCACCGGCCGCCCTGGACCTTTCGTGTGCCCTCTCCGGCGCGCGAGCGTGGCACGCCCGCGATCGCTACGAGGTATTTACGGGGCTTTGGGTCCATTGCCGGTACGGTCTACATGTGTCAGGACAGCGGGCAACATCGACGGTGGAGGCCTCCCACCGCTCGATCCACCCAGGAATCCCAGGCGTGCCGTGGTACGCCGCGCTGCTTCTCGCCGTCACCGCCACCGCCATCGGGTACGGAATCGACGCAGGCCACAAGGAGCTGACCCACGTCTTCGCCGGCTTCTATATAGCCGGCTGTGTGGCGGCAGTGCTGGCGGTGCGCCAGGACGGGCTGTTCACCGCGATCATCCAGCCCCCGCTGATACTTTTCTGCGCGGTGCCCGGCGCGTACTGGTTGTTCCACGACGCCAAAGTCAGCCATCTCAAAGACCTGCTGATCAACTGCGGCTACCCACTCATCGAGCGCTTCCCACTGATGCTGGGAACCGCCGGCATCGTGCTGCTGATCGGGTTGGCGAGGTGGTATTACGGCATGTCGCACCGGACGACCGCGGCGCCGGACACCTCCGAGAACACCGAAGCCACCGAGGCCAAGTCCGTCCTCGGGGGCATCGTCGCCAAACTGCAGGCGATCCTGCGCCCGGAATCAGGCGAGCACGACGGCGACGGGGCGGCCCCCGCCCGGGCGCGGCGCGGCCGCGAGACCAGTTCTTCGCCGCGCGCCCGCCGGACGGCGCGCAGCGACCGGTCTGCCACTCGCTCCGCGCGAGCCCATTCGCGGCGCACCCGGGAACCGCTGGACGACGCGGTCGAACCGGGCGAGCGCCGCGCGAACCGGAGAGGCTCGCCGACCGCCCGGGACTACGACGCGGCGGAACCGCCCCGCCGGCCGCGGCGACGGCCCAGGCCGGACACCGACCCGGAGCCGCGCGGCCAATCGCCCCGGGACGGCCGCCGGGAGCCGCGGACGCGGCGCAGCCCCTACGAGCGGCCCACGCCACGGAGCAGCCGTTTCGACGGGTATGACGCGTATGACCCACCCGGGGCATCGGAGCGCTTGGGCCGCTACGACAGCGACCCCTATGAGCCGACCTACGAGCCGAGGCGCCGCCGCCCCGCCCCCAGCGGCAACAACGGGACGCATCACCCCATCTCGCAGGTGCGCTACCGGGGAGCCGGCACACCCGACGAGCCCGAGCGGCGCCCGGACCGCCGGAACCGGTCACGGACGAATGGCCGGCCGCAGCGGCCCCCGACGGAATCCTGGGAATACGACGCCTGAGCGCCATCCGGGCACCTCGGACGCGGTCCGACCTCGTCTACAGCAGTGACCGGATCTCGCGCGGCAGCGCGAACACCAGGGTTTCCTGGGCCGTGGTGACCGGTTGCACCACGTCGAAGCCGTAATCGGCGAGCCGCTCCAGCACGCCGCGCACCAAGACCTCGGGGACGGACGCCCCTGAGGTCACGCCCACGGTGGTCACCCCTTCCAACCAGGCGGGGTCGATGTCGTCGGCCCAGTCGACCAGGTGGGCGGCCGCGGCGCCGCCGCCCAGCGCGACCTCGACCAGCCGCACCGAGTTCGATGAGTTCCGGGAGCCGACGACGATCACCAGCTGGCATTCCGGTGCCATCGCCTTGACGGCGACCTGGCGGTTCTGGGTCGCATAGCAGATGTCGTCGCTGGGCGGGTCCTGTAGCTTCGGGAACCGTTGCCGCAGCCGGCCGACGATCTCCATGGTCTCGTCGACCGACAGCGTGGTCTGCGACAGCCAGACCACCTTGTTCTCGTCCCGAACGGTCACGTTGTCCACGGCGGCGACCCCGTCCACCAGCTGCACGTGGTCGGGCGCTTCACCGGACGTCCCGATGACCTCCTCATGGCCCTCGTGGCCGATCAGTAGGATGTCGAAGTCGTTGCGCGCGAATCGCCTGGCTTCGTTGTGCACCTTGGTCACCAGCGGGCAGGTGGCGTCGATGGTCTGCAGGTTGCGTTCGGCGGCCGCGGCATAGACCGTCGGCGCCACCCCGTGCGCGGAGAACACCACGATGGACCCCTCGGGCACCTCGTCGGTCTCTTCGACGAACACGGCGCCGGCCTTTTCCAGCGTGTTCACCACGTGCCGGTTGTGCACGATCTCGTGGCGCACGTACACCGGCGGCCCGTGCTTTTCCAGCGCGCGTTCGACCGTTTCCACGGCCCGGTCCACGCCCGCGCAGTAACCACGCGGCTCGGCCAGAAGCACTCGCTTGCGGGCTGGATCGGTGGCTACCGAGCTGGACGCACCGGGAATTCCCATGTCGACAGTCGGCGGCATGACACCCAGGGTACGTTCTGCCGACACGGGCTTGCCAGCTCGCGGCCGCGGGCTTGGCGTTAGCCGCCGCTTAAGGCAATCTTGGACCCATGGCTTCTGCACCGTATGGAGTTCGGCTGTTGGTCGGCGCGGCGACAGTCGCCGTCGAGGAGACCATGAAACTGCCGAAAACCATCCTGATGTACCCCATGACATTGGTCAGTCAGGCGGCGCACATTGTGATGCGATTTCAGCAGAACCTCGCCGAGCTGGCGATCAAGGGCGACAGCACGCTAGAGACCATCTTTCCGCCGAAGGACGAGCAGCCGGAATGGGCGACCTTCGACGAGGATCTGCCCGACGCCGTCGAAGCCCCCGGCACCGCCCCGAACGGCGCCGGCGATGCCGATCGCCGAACCGAGGGACGGTTCGCGTTGTACTCGCTCGCCGACGCCGCCTCCGATGCCGCCCCCCTGAAACAGGGCAGGAAATCCACGGACGCCCCGGCGATTCCGCAGCCGTCGGTGGTGGCCGAGCTGGACTACCCGACGCTGACGCTGGCGCAGCTGCGGGCCCGCCTGCAGTCGCTGCGCGTCGACGAGCTGGAAGCCCTGCTGGCCTACGAGCAGGCCACCAAGGCCCGCGCGCCGTTCCAGACGCTGCTGGCCAACAGGATCACCCGCGCGAACGCGAAGTGACCCCGGCCGCACATTCGGAACCCAACTCCGCCGAGAACCCGTTTCCGGTGCGCGCGGTAGCCATTCGGGTCGCGGGCTGGATCGACAGGCTCGGCACGGTGTGGGTCGAGGGGCAGCTGGCCCAGATCAGCGCGCGGCCCGACTCCAAGACGGTGTTCATGGTGCTGCGCGACCCGGCCGCCGACATGTCGCTGAGCGTCACCTGTTCGCGTGACCTGGTGGCCAACGCGCCGGTGAAGCTGGCCGAGGGCACGCAGGTGGTGGTCTGCGGCAAGCCGTCGTTCTACACCGGCCGGGGCACATTCTCGTTGCGGCTCAGCGAGATACGGGCCGTCGGTGTGGGTGAGCTGCTGGCCCGAATCGATCGGCTGCGCCGGCTGCTGGACGCCGAAGGGCTTTTCGACCCCCGCCTCAAACGACCAATCCCCTTCCTGCCCAACATGATCGGACTGATCACCGGCCGGGCCAGCGCCGCCGAACACGATGTGCGAACGGTGGCGGGCGCGCGCTGGCCGGCGGTGCGCTTCGCGGTGCGCAACACCGCGGTCCAGGGGCCCAACGCGGTGGCGCAGATCGTCGAAGCACTCTACGAACTCGACCGCCACGCCGAGGTCGACGTCATCGTGGTGGCCCGCGGCGGCGGCAGCGTCGAGGACCTGCTGCCGTTCTCCGACGAGACGCTGTGCCGCGCCATCGCGGCGTGCCGCACCCCCGTGATCAGCGCGGTCGGTCACGAACCCGACAACCCGCTGTGCGATTTGGTCGCCGACCTGCGCGCCGCCACCCCGACCGACGCGGCGAAGAAGGTGGTGCCCGATACCGCCGCCGAGCAGCGCCTGATCCAGGACTTGCGCCGGCGAAGCGCGCAGGCCCTGCGCAATTGGGTCTCTCGCGAACAACGCGCGCTGGCCCAGGTCCGCAGCCGACCGGTGCTCGCCGAACCGCTGAGCGCGCTGACGGCGCGCGCCGACGAGGTTCACCGCGCCCGGTCGGCCATCCGCCGCGACATCACCCGCCTGGCCGCCACCGAGGCGGAGCGCGTCGGTCACCTGAGCGCGCGGCTGGCGACGCTGGGACCGGCGGCCACGCTGGCCCGCGGTTACGCCGTCGTGCAGGCGGTGCCGGACTCCGGGGCCCCGGTCGTGCTGCGGTCGGTGGCCGACGCCCCGGCGGGGAGGCGGCTGCGGGTGCGCGTTGCCGACGGCGCCGTCGCCGCGGTGAGCGAGGGGCCGACCGATGGCCGGTAAAGAGGAGCAGCCAATTACGCCCATTAGTAGCCTCGGGTACGAAGCGTGCCGGGACGAACTGATCGAAGTGGTCCGCCTGCTCGAGCAGGGCGGCTTGGATCTGGATGCATCGCTGAAATTATGGGAAAGAGGTGAGGAGCTGGCTAAACGATGCGAGGAGCACTTAGCTGGAGCCCGCAAGCGGATTGAGGATGCGCTGGCGGCCGGCCAGGCGGACGACGCCTGATTTAGCCATTATACGAAAGCTGCGGTCGTGACTTTTTTCCAAATTGGAACACGTTTCAGTTATGCTGCCGCCCATGGCTGATGCATCTCTGACGACCGAACTCGGCCGCGTCCTGGTCACCGGCGGCTCCGGGTTCGTCGGCGCCAACCTGGTCACCACGCTGCTGGACCGCGGGTATCGGGTGCGTTCGTTCGACCGTGCGCCGTCGCCGCTTGCGCAGCACCCGCAGCTGGAGGTGCTCGAGGGTGACATCACCGACACGGCGGTGTGCGCCCGGGCGGTCGACGGCGTCGACACCGTCTTCCACACCGCGGCGATCATCGACTTGATGGGCGGCGCGTCGGTGACCGACGCGTACCGGCAGCGCAGCTTCGCGGTCAACGTCGGCGGTACCGAGAACCTGGTGCACGCGGGTCAGGCGGCAGGGGTGAAGCGATTCGTCTACACGTCGTCCAACAGCGTCGTGATGGGCGGCCAGAACATCCCCGGCGGTGACGAGACCCTGCCCTACACCGACCGGTTCAACGACCTCTACACCGAGACCAAGGTGGTCGCCGAGCGGTTCGTCCTGGCGCAGAACGGTGTTGGCGGGATGCTGACATGCGCGATCCGGCCCAGCGGGATCTGGGGCCGCGGCGATCAGACGATGTTCCGCAAGCTGTTCGAAAGCGTGATCGCCGGCCACGTCAAGGTGTTGATCGGCCGCAAGTCGGCGCGGCTGGATAACTCCTACGTACACAACCTGATTCACGGCTTCATCCTGGCCGCAGAGCACCTCGTCCCCGGGGGCACCGCGCCGGGGCAGGCGTACTTCATCAACGACGACGAACCGATCAACATGTTCGAGTTCGCCCGCCCGGTGGTCGAGGCCTGCGGCGTGAGCTGGCCGCGGGTGCGGATCAACGGCCCGATGGTCCGCGCGGCGATGACGGGCTGGCAGCGGCTGCACTTCCGCTTCGGCATACCCGCGCCGCTGCTCGAGCCGCTCGCCGTCGAGCGGCTTTACCTGGACAACTACTTCTCGATCGCCAAGGCGCGCCGCGACCTCGGCTATGAGCCGCTGTTCACCACCGAGCAGGCGTTGAAGCAGTGCCTGCCCTACTACGTCGACATGTTCCAGCGCATGAAGGCCGAAGCGCTCCAAGCGCCCGTCAGCGGTTAGCCGTCGCTAGCGGAAGCCCACCATCTCACTGCCCCACGCGGCGCGGATGCGCGCGTCGACATCACGCGCGACGGTGTCGCGCCTGTCGATGATCAGGCAGGCGCGCTCGGCCGCCCGGTACGGCGCCCACTCCGGCTCGCCGGGCGGCCCCGCCGGGTCGGCGCGCGCCGCGAAGTTGATCCACCTCGTGCGCACCCTCCGGGAGACCGCCTTGGCGGTCGCGGCACCGCCGAGCTTCAGTGTGGGGTCCTTCGGACCGCCCAGATTGCCCCAGACATAAGGCAATTCGGTCGCGTGAGCGGCGTTGACCAACAGCAGCTTCAGCAGCGGGGTCGCGTAGTCGAACCGGTACAGGTACACCGGCGCGACCCGGGAGTGCCCCTCGGCCAGCCACACCGACGGCATCCGGAACCCGACGTCGGTCGCGATGCTCAAACTCCTTGCCCTGCGCCGCAATCGCGAGTAGGCCGACCCGATCTGCTCCTCGGTGGGCAGTTGCAGGTCGGGTTGTTCGGCGGCGATCTGGTCGAACATCGACGTGATCGCGCGAGGGGTGATCGGCATCAGCCTCGAGCGCATCAACCTGAAGAGCGCGGCCTCGTGCTTGTTGGTACCGATGATCAGCGGGACCGGAAGCGAGCGGCCCTCCTGCACCCGCTTGACCGGGTAGTCGTCCAGCAGCTCGCCGTCGATGATCGGGACGAACGCCAGAATCCCGGGGTTACGCACGGGCACTTCGTCGAAGACCTCTTGGGAGGCGGCCAGCAGCACCGCGGTGGGCACGGTCGGCAGCCGGTCCGCATCGACGTCGAGCCGTTCGAGGACGGTCTCGGCCACGCGCTGCGCCCTGCGCCGGTCGTACACCGACGTGGCCGGTGAGCTCTGGGCGATCGCGCGGGCGAACAAGCCCTCGGCTGCCGGGCAGGCCAGCAGGGTCGTCACGATCCCCGCCCCCGCGGATTCGCCGAACAGGGTGACGTTGCGGGGATCCCCGCCGAATGCGGCGATGTTGTCGCGCACCCAGGCCAGCGCCGCCAGCACGTCGCGCAGTCCGACGTTGGAATCGAACCGCCGCCGCGAGGTGGTGAATGACGACAGGTCCATGAAACCGAGCGCTCCGACCCGGTAGTTGACCGTGACCACGACGACGTCACCGCCGCTGACCAATCGGCGACCGTCGTACAACGCCTGGCTGCCCGAGCCCAGGACGTAGGCCCCGCCATGCAGCCAGACCATCACCGGCTTACGGTCGCCGGCCTGGGTGCCGGACGACGCCCAGACGTTCGTCCGGAGGCAGTCCTCGCCCTGCGGCGCGCCCAGGTCGAGCGGCATGTTGGGAAAGACCGGCTGCGGGCAGGCCGGCCCGTAGCGGGTGGCGTCGGCGACCCGGGTCCACCGCTCGGGCGGCTGCGGTGCCCGGAACCGCAGGGCACCGACGGGCGGGGCGGCGTAGCGGACGCCTTTCCATGCTCGAACGGTGCCGAGGTCGGCGCCCCGGACCGGGCCGTAGACGGTGTCGACTACGAGACTGTCACTGGGCATGCGGTTCCTAGGTGAGCCGCTGGGTGAGGAACTCGACCACCCGCTTGCGGGCCTCGTAAGCCGGCTGGCCGTCGACTTCGCGGACCTCGTCGGTCAGCACCGAATGCGCCATCTTGCCGAAACCGCCCACATTGCCCGGGCTCGAATCGATCTCGATCACCTCGAAGGCGTCACCGAGCCGCTCCTTGAGCGCGGCGAACCGTTCGCGGGGCACGGCGCTGTCCTCGCTGAACCGCAGCCCCATCGCGCACAGGCCGTCGTTGGCGCAGCGATCGGCCACAGTGGCAAGTTCGGCTTCGCTCAGCCCGGGATCGCGGCGCCGCGCCGGGCCCAGCGGCAGCGGCACCGACGGCTGCGAGAGCACCGGGGCCAGGACGGCGTCGTCGACCGCGGCGGCCAGCGCGAAGCCGCCGGTGAAGCATTGGCCGATCACGCCGACACCCTTGCCCGGCGTCGACGCGTTGAGGTCACGCGCCAGCGCCCGCAGGAACAACGACACCGGTCGCTGTTTGTTCGTCGCGAAGGCCGCGAATTCCCTTGCCACACAGGCCCGGCTGATGCTCGCGGCGATGTAGCCGACCGTCTTCGCCTTGCCCGGCTCGCCGAACAGCGACGGGATGGCGACGGTGAAGCCGTTGTCCACCAGGTGATTGCCCAGGGCCAGCACACCGGGATGGATTCCGGGGATCTCGGGAATCAGGACCACTCCGGGGCCGCTGCCCTTGCGGTAGACGTCGTGTGTGTAGCCGCCGCCGGTGAACGGCGCGACCGACCATCCGGACAGATCCGCTTCGGGTGCAGTCACGTCGGCCTTCCTTCAGCGCGCGGGTAACGGCGGTTGCGATTGCGTCGCCGAAGCCAGCGTACGGAACTGATCGGTGCTGCCGGCACCGGTTATCGCGATCTGGGTGGCCCCGGACGGGCCGGTGAGCCTGGTGGTCCACACCGGCTCGGCGTCCGCCCCGCTTTGGCCGGCGCCGTTGTAGACGACCCAGTTGGTCCCCGCGACGTCGACCGTTCCGGCCGGATACGCCGAGGCGTGGATCGAGCCCACCAGTTTGTCCTCGTCGGCGTTGCTCTGGGTCAGGCTCAGGTACATCCCCGTCGGGCTGATGTAGCCGACGACCGAGGTGGCCGCGTTCAGGCGTTGACCGGTCGAGGGGTCGGTGCGCCCGCCCTGGATACCGCCGCGGCTGCCGGAGTTGGCCTGCCAGCCCGCGGGCAGGTTGGGCAACCGGACGGGGAAGCCGACGGCCGCGGCATCGGCCCGCAGGGCCGTCGCGGCGTCGTAGGACGGGACCGCGCCCTGGTGGCTGCCGGGCTGGAACGAGCACATGCCCACCAGGCCCGCCAGCAGGATGCATCCGAGCACCAATGGCATCAGCGACCAGAACATGTCGCGGCCGTCCTGCAGCAACCGCGGTTTCGCGGGCTTGGGAACGGGGCCGGCCGCCGGGGCCGGCTCGCCCGTGACATGGGCGTCCGAGCTGGCATTCAGCGGCGGCTCTTCGGTCATCCCCCGAGTATCCCAGTTCCAGCAGACCGATCCGCTTCTGGGACAATCACCAACCATGACAGTTGAGGGCGACCACCCATCTGGACGGCCACGTGGTGAAGCCCCGGACCGCAACCTGGCCCTGGAGCTCGTCCGGGTCACCGAGGCCGGCGCCATGGCCGCCGGCCGGTGGGTGGGCCGCGGCGACAAGGAGGGCGGCGACGGCGCGGCCGTCGACGCGATGCGCGAGCTGGTCAACACGGTGTCGATGCGCGGTGTGGTGGTCATCGGCGAGGGCGAGAAGGACAACGCGCCGATGCTCTACAACGGCGAGGAGGTCGGCAACGGCGACGGCCCGGAGTGCGACTTCGCCGTCGACCCGATCGACGGCACCACGCTGATGAGCAAGGGCATGCCGAACGCGATCTCGGTGCTCGCGGTGGCCGAGCGCGGGGCGATGTTCGACCCGTCGGCCGTGTTCTACATGAACAAGATCGCCGTCGGGCCCGAGGCCGCCCACGTGCTGGACATCACCCAGCCGATCGCCGAAAACGTGCGCGCGGTCGCCAAGGCGAAGAACCTGTCGGTGCGGGACATGACGGTCTGCATCCTGGACCGGCCGCGGCACGCGCAGCTGATCGAGGACGTCCGGGCGACCGGGGCCCGCATCCGGTTGATCACCGACGGCGACGTCGCCGGGGCGATCTCGGCGTGTCGGTACCTGTCCGGCACCGACATGCTGGCCGGCATCGGCGGCACGCCCGAGGGCATCATCGCCGCCGCCGCCATCCGCTGCATGGGCGGCGCGATCCAGGCGCAGCTGTCCCCGAAGGACGACGAAGAGCGCCAGAAGGCCATCGACGCCGGCCACGACGTCGACCGGGTGCTGACCACCGAGGACCTGGTGTCGGGCGAGAACGTCTTCTTCTGCGCCACCGGGGTCACCAACGGCGACCTCCTCAAGGGCGTGCAGTACTACCCCGGCGGCTGCACCACGCAGTCCATCGTGATGCGGTCGAAGTCGGGCACCGTGCGCATGATCGAGGCCTATCACCGACTCTCGAAGCTCAACGAGTACTCCGCCATCGACTTCACCGGCGACAGCACCGCCGCCTATCCCCTGCCCTGACCGACACCAGCGAGGACTGCTACCTATGGCCGATAGCGCCGCCGATTCCGAATACCGCATCGAACACGACACCATGGGCGAGGTCCGGGTGCCCGCAAAGGCGTTGTGGCGGGCGCAAACCCAGCGTGCGGTGGAGAACTTCCCCATCTCGGGCCGCGGCCTGGAGCGCACCCAGATCCGCGCGCTGGGCCTGTTGAAGGGTGCCTGCGCGCAGGTCAACAAGGACCTGGGGCTGCTGGCGCCGGAGAAGGCCGACGCGATCATCGCCGCGGCCGCCGAGATCGCCGACGGCCTGCACGACGACCAGTTCCCCATCGACGTCTTCCAGACCGGGTCGGGCACCAGCTCCAACATGAACACCAACGAGGTGATCGCGAGCATCGCGGCCAAGGGCGGTGTCACGGTGCACCCCAACGACGACGTCAACATGTCCCAGTCGTCCAACGACACCTTCCCGACCGCCACCCACATCGCGGCGACCGAAGCCGCGGTGCGCCATCTGATCCCGGCGCTCGAGGTGCTGCATGACGCGCTGGCGAGCAAGGCCCGCGAATGGCACACGGTGGTCAAGTCGGGCCGCACCCATCTGATGGACGCCGTTCCGGTCACCCTCGGCCAGGAATTCAGCGGCTACGCCCGCCAGATCGAGGCAGGGATCGAGCGGGTGCGCGCCACGCTGCCGCGGCTGGGTGAGCTGGCGATCGGCGGCACCGCGGTCGGGACCGGCCTCAACGCCCCCGACGGCTTCGGCGCCAGGGTGGTGGAGACGTTGATCGCCTCCACCGGTCTGGTCGAATTGCGGACGGCCGCCAACTCTTTCGAGGCGCAGGCGGCGCGCGACGGACTGGTCGAGGCGTCCGGCGCGCTGCGCACCATCGCGGTGTCGTTGACCAAGATCGCCAACGACATCCGCTGGATGGGATCCGGCCCGCTGACGGGGCTGGCCGAGATCCAGCTGCCGGATCTGCAGCCGGGCAGCTCGATCATGCCGGGCAAGGTGAATCCCGTTCTTCCGGAAGCGGTTACGCAGGTCGCAGCGCAGGTGATCGGCAATGACGCCGCGGTCGCCGTCGGCGGTTTGAGTGGCGCCTTCGAGCTGAACGTGTACATCCCGATGATGGCCCGCAACGTCCTCGAGTCGTTCAAGCTGCTGACCAACGTGTCGCGGTTGTTCGCGGAGCGCTGCATCATCGGGCTGAAGGCCAACGTCGAGCACCTGCGGGAGCTGGCCGAATCGTCGCCGTCGATCGTGACGCCGCTGAACTCGGCGATCGGCTACGAGGAGGCTGCCGCGGTGGCCAAGCAGGCCCTCAAGGAGCGCAAGACGATTCGCCAGACAGTGATCGACCGTGGCCTGATCGGCGACAAGCTGTCGGAAGAAGAACTGGACCGCCGCTTGGACGTCTTGGCGATGGCCAAAGTCGAGCCGGAAGCGTAGGCGGGGTGATTTCGCGATGACGGCTCCTCCGGGCGGCCCGTACGACCAAGGCCCGTACGGCCAGGGGCCATACGGTAACCCCTATGGGCAGCAACCCTATTGGGGCGGCCAGCCCCAGGGCGGCCCGCAACCGTACCCGCCGACCGGTCCGCAACAGTACCCGCCGACCGGCCCCTACCCCTACCAACCCCCGGGGTATCCGCAAGCGGGACAGCAGTTCCCGCCCGGACCTTATCCGCCGGGGCCGCCTCCGGGAGGGCCCGGTTCGAAGTTGCCGTGGTTGATCATCGCGGGTCTGGTCGTCCTGGCCGTCATCGCGCTGGTGGCGACCCTGATGGTGATGCGCGGCGGCAGCCACGGCAAGTCCCCGACCGCCGCACCCTCATCGACCAGCAGCACGACCAGTCAGCCGAAGGGCCAGCAGACGGCCACCGATTGCACCCCGAACGTGTCCGGCGGTGAGATGCCCCGGTCCGCGTCTATCGCGGCCGGCAAGTTGTCGTTCCCGGCCAGCGCGGTGCCGCCCAACTGGACGGTGTACTCCGATGACCAGAGCCCGAACCTGATCGGCGCGGTGGGTGTCGCCCAGGAAGTGCCCGGGGCCAGCCAGTGGATGATGACGGCAGAGGTCGGCGTCACCAACTTCGTCGCCAGCATGGACGTCACCGCGCAGGCGTCGAAGTTGATGCAGTGCGTCGCCAGCGGGCCCGGCTATGCGAACGCCTCGCCCACGCTGGGCCCGACGAAGACATCCTCGATCACCGTCGACGGAACCAAGGCCGCCCGGGCCGACGCCGACGTCACGATCGCCGACCCCACCCGCAACGTCAAGGGCGACTCCGTCACCGTCATCGCCGTCGACACCAAGCCGGTCACCGTCTTCATCGGCAGCACGCCCATCGGTGACGCCGCGTCGGCGGGCATCATCGGCCAGATCATCGCCGCGCTGAAGGTCAACAAGTCCTGACGCGGCCCTCGCCGCGCTAGCCGGCCGGCGACGCCGGCGCCGACACGTGGGTGGCTTCGGACCGTCCCCGCAGGACGGTCGAATAGCATTCGGCCCAGTGCCTGCCCTCGGATTCGCCGGCCCGCTCGATGGCCGCCGCCGCGCACAGAATCCGCCGGTCGGCGGTCTTGGCGAGATCGGCCAGCCGCGCGGCCTCGTTGACGGGGTCGCCGATCACGGTGTACTCATAACGGTTTTCGGCGCCGATGTTGCCGGCGAAGACCCGGCCCGCCGAGACGCCGATGCCGAAATCGACCGGCAGTCGGCGCAATTGGGTGCCCAGGGCGCGGGCGGTCGCCAGCGCCGCCGACGCCGGTTCGCTGGTCGGCAGCGGCACCCCGAAGACGGCCAGCGCGGCGTCGCCGGCGAATTTGTTGATCAGCCCGTGGTGCTCGTCGACCGCTTTGACGACGATGCGAAAGAAATCGTTGAGCACTTCGGCCACCTCTTGCGGGGGACGGCTTTCCGCCAGTTGCGTCGAGCCCACCAGGTCGATGTAGAGGACCGCCGCCTCGACCACGTCGCCCGACAGCGATGCGCCCTCTTTGATGGCGCGCTGGGCGACGTCGGTTCCGACGTGGCGCCCGAACAGGTCGCGCAACCGGTCCCGCTCGGCCAGCCCGGCCACCATGCGGTTGAAACCCGTTTGCAGGCGCCCTATTTGCGAGCGCTCATACGCCCCGACGTAGGTTGCGATGCGGCCGTGTTCGACCTCCGCCATGGCGTCGACGACCTCACCCAGCGGGTCGGAGATGGATCGCGACGTCAAGATCATGGTCGGCAGCCCGAGCACCAGCGCCGCCAGCGACACCACCAGGATGGGCACATCCAGCGACGCGGACTTGTCGATCAGCCATCCGTACGAGCGAAGCACGACAAGTGTCGCGATCACCCCGATCGGGAAGGCGCTGCACAGAAACCACAGCAGGACCAGACGCGCGTACACGCCGGGCACGGCCAGCCGCGGCTCGCACCCGAGCGTGGCGGCGCGCATGATGGGCCGCAGGACGCGCTGCGCCAGCAGCATCGCGGTGCCCGCGGCCGCCGGCCCACCCAGCAGCGCGCCGAGCGCGATGGGCAACAGCACCTGCGCCCCGCCGCCGATATTCAGCAGCATGAAGATGCCGCCGCTGATGGCCCATGCCCCGAACAGGATGACCGACTGGCGCCCGGGTAGCTTCAGCGCGACTTCCCGCTGCGCCTGGTCGGGTTCGGCGCCGGACGCGTACCACCGCAGCGTCGGGGCGATGCTCAGCATGCCGGCCGCCGCGACGCCGGTGATGCCCAAGAGAACGAGCGCCGCCACCGCCGCCGAGTTGGTCTGCGCGAAGTCGGTGTTGGCCCCGACGGAGGTGTGGCCGCGCAGCGGGATCAAGATGGCGGCCGCCTCGATGACGGCCAACACGTACGACAGCGCGAGGTCGGATCCGTATTCAATCGCCAACCGGCGGGCGGACTTTCGTTGCCCCGCCGGCGCTCGCGGGCGCCACTTCCCGAGCAGGATAGCCGCGCGCGCCCGCAAGCTCGTGCTAGGCACCGTTGTTCGGCCCGCCGGAGTTCTGGCCCGGGATGTCGGTGATCGGCAAGTTGGGCATCGGCTTGGGCGAGGACGTGTTGGGCAGCGGCGGGATGTCGCCGGGCGGGATGTCGTGGAGTGCGTTGGCGGGTGGCCCGTTCTCGCGGCTGCCGTAGCTGCTGCCCGGCGCCCGCGGCCCAAGCAGTTCGCTGACCGTCACCATCCGGTAGCCGTTGGCCTTGAGCACCGGCATGAACTGGTAGATCAGGTCGACGGTGCTCGAGTAGGTGTCATGGAAGAGCACCACCGAACCCGGCTTGACGTAGGTCATCAGCATGTACCGCGTCGCGGCCGTGTTCGAGTCGTTCGCCCAGTCGAAAGGTATGACATCCCAAAGGATTTCGGCGAGCCCGAACTTGGCCGCGGTCTGCCGGACCGCGTCGGTGGACAGTCCGCCCGCGGGGCGATACAGCGTAGGCGTCCGCCCGGTGGCGGCGGCGATCGCGTCGTTGGCCTTGGCGAACTGGGGGGCGATGTCCTCGGGCGGGATCGTCGCCATGTTGGGGTGCTCCCAGGTGTGGCTGCCGATCTCCATCCCCGCGTCGGCCACCTGCCTGGCTCCCGCGGGGTTGGCCGCCACCTTGTTGCCGATTTCGAAGAACGTCGCCTTGGCGTCGTTGTCCTTCAGGATCTGCAGCAACCGCGCATCGAAGGGGCTGGGCCCGTCGTCGAACGTCAGCGCCACGCACTTGACCACCGAGCAGCTCAGGTTGTCGGCGCGCGTCACGTGACCGGTCAGCCCGCCGATCACCAACACGGCCGCGGCCGCGACGACACCGACGACCATGCGCCAGTAGCGCCAGGACTGGTTGTCGGGTCTTTTGGGCACGCTGGCAGTTTATCGGAGGTCTGGCCTGCCGAAATGCGCCGTCACTGCGGGCCGGCGATCTCCTCGAGCATTTCGGTGACCAGCGCGGCGATCGGCGACCGCTCACTGCGCAACAGGGTGATGTGGGCGAACAGCGGGTGGCCCTTGAGCTTCTCGATCACCGCGGCGACCCCGTCGTGCCGCCCGACCCGCAGGTTGTCGCGCTGGGCGATGTCGTGCGTCAGCACCACCCGCGACCCGGCGCCCAGCCTGGAGAGCACCGTCAGCAACACGTTGCGCTCCAGGGACTGGGCCTCGTCGACGATGACGAAGGAGTCATGCAGCGACCGGCCCCGGATGTGGGTCAGCGGAAGTACCTCGAGCATGCCCCGGGAGAGCACCTCCTCCAGCACGGCCGGGCTGGCCAGGCCCTCGAGCGTGTCGAAGACCGCCTGCGCCCAGGGCCCCATCTTTTCGCTCTCGCTGCCGGGCAGGTAGCCCAGCTCCTGGCCGCCGACGGCGTACAGCGGGCGGAAGACCACCACCTTGCGCTGGGTCCGCCGTTCCAGGACGGCCTCCAGGCCCGCGCACAACGCCAGCGCCGACTTGCCGGTGCCGGCTTTGCCGCCCAGCGAGACGATGCCCACCGACTCGTCGAGCAGCAGGTCGAGCGCCACCCGCTGCTCGGCGGAACGGCCCCGCAGGCCGAACGCCTCGCGGTCGCCGCGAACCAGCTGTACGCGCTTGTCCGCGTTGACCCGGCCCAGCGCATGCGAGCTACCACCGAGCAGCCGGATACCGGTGTGGCAGGGCAGGTCTCGGGCTTCGGCCAGATCGATCTCGCCCTCGGCGAACAGCGCGTCGATGTCCTCGGTGGCCGTCTCGATCTCGCGCATCCCCGACCACCCGGAGGCCACCACATCTTGCGCGTGATACTCGTCGGCGGCCAGCCCGACCGCGGCGGCCTTGACACGAAGCGGAATGTCCTTGCTGACCAACGTGACTCGCTTGCCCTCGGCGGCGAGGTTGGCGGCGCAGCTCAAGATCCGGCAGTCGTTGTTGTCGCTGCGGAAGCCGGCGGGCAGCACCGCGGGGTCCGTGTGGTTGAGCTCGACGTGAAGCGTACCGCCTTGTGCCCCAACCGGAATGGGCTGATCGAGGCGTCCGTGCACCAGCCGGAGATCGTCGAACAGACGCAACGCCTGACGGGCGAACCACCCCAGCTCGTGATGATGCCGTTTGGCCTCCAGTTCGCTGATCACCACCAGCGGAACCACCACCTCGTGCTCGGCGAACCGGCTGCACGCCCACGGGTCGGACAGCAGCACGGAGGTGTCGATCACGTAGGTCCGGATTTCGGTCACGTAGCGCTCCTCGAGCGGGATGAGCCCGCGCGGACCCGCACAGGCATGTCGGCGGGAACTGCGACACCAGGACCGGGGCCGGTCCTTCCGTTGTGGTGACGGGAGGTGCCGCCCTGGCAGCAGAGCATGACGCTGACCATCGAGATCGACGCTACTCTCGTCGCCGCTTCGCAGCAGCGCAGGCGCGCCGACGACCGAGCGCCGGGCGCAGATCGGCCTAGCCGATGACGAACTGCTTGAGGGCGGGCTCGTCGGCCACGCCCCATGCGGTGATGCGATCCGAGATCGCCTGCCGCAACTGCTGTTGGTCGAAGATGCCCGCGTCGGCGACGTTGCGCAGCTTGTCCCGATAGGAATCGATGTCGGCGCCGGGCACCTGCAGGTCGGCCGCGCGCGCCGCGATCGCCGCGATCGTCTCGTCGCGGGTGTATTCGAGGCAGTGCTCGACCAGGTTGGAGAAGAACAGTTCGTGGCGGCGCTCGTCGCGCGCGATCCGGTCGATGAGGCCGGCCAAGATGGGCTCCTCGAGCTTGGCCGCCAGGTTCTCGCAGAAGACGGCGTGCGTGCGCTCGGTGAACGCCATGTACACCAGGGTCTCGACCTGCGTGTAGGTGTCGGCGCGGTAACCCTTCATGACGTACTGGACCCGGGCCTCCTCGTTGGCGGTCGGGTCGACCTCGCGGGTCACCACCAGGTACTCACGCAGCGCGATGGCGTGCAGGTGCTCCTCCGCGGTCCAGCGGCCCAGCCAGCGGCCCCACCAGTCTTCGAGGATGAAGTGCTCGACGAGCTCGCGGTGATGCCCGGCCAGGTTGTCCTTGAGTAGCAGCAGGATCTCGCAGGCGTCCGTGTACTCCCGGGGCAGCGTCGCGTCGGACGGCTCCCAGTCCCGTCCGCCGAGGAACGCGAAGTTCTCGCCCCGGTCGAACGGCACGAAGTCGTGAGCGAACCAGAGTTCCTCGGTGTTCAGGTGACGGTCCATGTTGGCTTCGCACACCGGCTCGAGTTCCAGGGTCAGCGCGTTAGCGACAGGTTTCTGTGCCATGCGGTTACTGTAACTCGCGTACACAGGTTCGTGAAAATCGCTGCGCCCGTGTCGCGGCAATTGGTGACTTTGGTCCCTACACCGGTCCTCGCCGCAGCTAGCGGTCGACCAGCGTCCACTCCTCGAGACCGTCGTACAGCGGAAAATCGCGGGCCAGCCGCGTCACCCGCTGCCGCAGGGCGGACAGGTCCGCCGCGGCCCCCGCCGCCAGCGCGGTGGCGATGACGTCGGCGACCTCGGTGAACTCCGCATCCCCGAAACCGCGGGTCGCCAGCGCCGGCGTCCCCACCCGCAGGCCGGAGGTCACCATCGGCGGGCGCGGGTCGTTGGGGACCGCGTTGCGGTTGACCGTGATGCCGATCTCGTGCAGCAGGTCCTCGGCGGCCTTCCCGTCCAGCGGGGAGTCGCGCAGGTCCACCAGCACCAGGTGCACGTCGGTGCCGCCGCTGACCACCGACACACCGGCCTCGGCCACGTCGGGGGCGGTCAGCCGGTCGGCGATGATCCGCGCGCCGGACAGGGTGCGCTGCTGCCGGTCGGCGAACTCGGGGGTGCCGGCGATCTTGAGTGCGACGGCCTTGCCCGCGACGACGTGCATCAGCGGGCCGCCCTGCTGGCCGGGGAAGACCGCGGAGTTGATGGACTTGGCGTACTCCTGCTTGCCCAGGATCAGGCCGGAACGCGGCCCGCCGAGCGTTTTGTGCACGGTCGTGGACACCACGTCCGCGTGCGGCACCGGCGAGGGGTGCAGCCCGGCGGCGACCAGGCCCGCGAAGTGCGCCATGTCCACCCACAGCTTGGCGCCGACCTCGTCGGCGATCGACCGGAACGCCGCGAAGTCCAGGATCCGCGGGTAGGCCGACCACCCGGCGATGATGACCTGCGGGCGGAACTCGAGGGCCTTGGCCCGCACGGCGTCCATGTCCACCAGATGCGTCGTGGGATCGACACCGTAGAAGCCGGTCTCGTAGAGCTTGCCGGAGAAGTTCAGCTTCATCCCGTGGGTGAGGTGCCCGCCGTTGGCGAGGTCGAGGCCCAGCAGCCGCTCCCCCGGCGTCATCAGCGCGTGCAGCACGGCGGCGTTGGCCTGCGCGCCCGAATGCGGCTGCACGTTGGCGAAGTCGGCGCCGAAGAGCGCCTTCGCCCGGTCCCGCGCGATGTTCTCGACGACGTCGACGTACTCGCAGCCGCCGTAGTAGCGCCGGCCGGGCAGGCCCTCGGCGTACTTGTTGGTGAGCACGCTGCCCTGGGCCTGCAGCACCGAGCGCGGCACGAAGTTCTCCGAGGCGATCATCTCCAGGGTGTCGCGCTGACGGCCCAGCTCCTTGCCGAGCAGCTCGGCGATGTCGGGGTCGACGTCCGCGAGCGGGGCGGACATCACGGACGTGGAGGGGCGGGCGTCGGGTGCAGCAGTCACGGGCGCCAGTCTATCCAGCGAGGGTTTAGCCAGCCCAGCCGTCGGGCGCGCGTCCGCCCCTGCGACACTTGCACCATGCCGCGGCTTAGCGAGCCGAGCCCCTATGTGGAGTTCGACCGAAAGCAATGGCGCGCGCTTCGCATGTCGACGCCGCTGGCCCTCACCGAAGAGGAACTGGTTGGCCTGCGCGGTCTCGGCGAGCAGATCGACCTGCTCGAAGTCGAAGAGGTCTACCTGCCGCTGGCCCGGCTGATCCACCTGCAGGTCGCCGCCCGCCAGCGGTTGTTCGCCGCCACCGCGGAGTTCCTCGGCGAGCCGCAGCAGAATCCGGACCGGCCGGTGCCGTTCGTGATCGGCGTCGCCGGCAGCGTCGCGGTCGGCAAATCAACCACCGCCCGCGTGCTGCAGGCGCTGCTGGCCCGGTGGGATCCCCACCCCCGGGTGGACCTCGTGACCACCGACGGCTTCCTGTACCCGAACGCCGAACTCGATCGGCGAAACCTCATGCACCGCAAGGGTTTTCCGGAAAGCTATAACCGCCGGGCGCTGATGCGGTTCGTGACGTCGGTCAAATCCGGCGCCGATTACGCCTGCGCGCCGGTCTACTCGCACCTGAAATACGACATCATCCCCGGCGCCAAGCACGTCGTCCGCCATCCCGACATCTTGATCCTGGAGGGCCTCAACGTATTGCAGACCGGCCCGACGCTGATGGTGTCGGACCTGTTCGACTTCTCGCTGTACGTGGACGCCCGGATCGAAGACATCGAGCAGTGGTACGTGTCCCGGTTCCTGTCGCTGCGTGGCACGGCCTTCGCCGACCCCGAATCGCACTTCCACCACTACTCGGCCCTGGGCGACACCAAGGCCGTCGCCGCCGCGAAGGAGATCTGGCGGTCCATCAACCGGCCCAACCTCGTCGAGAACATCCTGCCGACCCGCCCCCGGGCCACCCTGGTGCTGCGCAAGGACGCCGATCATTCCATCAACCGGCTCCGGCTGCGCAAGCTCTAAGCGGTGGGCGCGGCGGTCACGCCGTCTCGAGGCGACGCACCCCGAGGTACTGCAGCGCGGCGAACGCCGCGGTGTAGACGCCGCCGGCCAGCGTGGCGGCAATCCCGGTCACGGACAGCGGCAGCGCTTCGGCGGCCACGATCGCTCCCAGCGTGAACACGACATTGGCCACGACGACGCCGATGCCGACGCGGCGCAGGTTCGGGGCCGCCGCGAGCATGAACACGGCCAGGCCGCCGAGCACGAAGAAGGCGCCGAGGCTGTACTCCTGCAGCGAGGTCAGGCCCGTCAGCGACGAAAGCGGGTCGGCGAGAAAAGCGATGGCCAGACCGCAGAGCCCCGTTAACGTGGCGTCGGCTCGCATGGCGAAACGCAGCAGCGAGTCGGTCGCGTCGTACAGGGGTCGGGTAGCCAGACCGGGTGCGCCAGATGCAGACATCATGTGATTACTCCTCGCGATGGCGAATTGGGTCGAACATCAGCGTGCTGCCCGTGCACTGCCATATCGACTTGTGGCACTGCCAACTACTGCCACGCAAACAAAGACCAGGTTGTGGGCCCGGCTATTCCCTTACGGGGCCGCGAATCGGAATTGTTATTCGACAGACGCCAGTCTGGCGTTCAACTGCCCCACCAGTCACAGGATGCGAAGGCCACGTCGGCGTGCGTGCGGGCCGACTGCGTTGCCGCGCTAGTCGCTGGCCACCGGGACCCGACCGCGCAGGTCGGCGGCGATGAGCCGGGCGGCGGCGTTCTGCCAGTTGTGCAGCGAGCGCTGCGGAACCTCGGTGACCAACCACTGCCAGGCCTGGCGGGCGGTCGGATCCAAGCCGGCGGCCGTGGCGTTCTGCGCGTACGCGCGCACGCCGACGACGTAAGGGAAATACAACGAGTTGTAATGGCGCCACTGCTCGGTGGTCCCGAAATCGCCGGCGTCGCGCGGTTTGAGCCGCCCGATCGCTTCGGCGAGCACCGCCTTGAGTTCGTTGGCCCGCTCCAGCGGGTGGTCGGGCGCGCCCCGCGCGGCGAGCCGCTCGTCGATCACGGGCAGTGCGGTCAGCGGGCTGGCGACCAGCTTGGTCAGGTCCGCGTAGTGGCCCAGCGCCCTGCGGGTGAGCCTGGCGAACGTCTGGTCGTCGACGTCGACCAGGGGATCGGCCGACCGCAACGGCAACGCGGCCCCGGTGTGCCGCAACGCGGCCCGGTCGGCGCGCAGCGCGGGCGATTTCGCGAATGCCATCCGGTCGAGCGCACCGGCCAGCGGGTCGGCCAGCACCTGCACCGCGATGGCGATCGCGAGGCTGCTGAACAGCAGCACGCCCAGCACCGTCCGTCCGGCGGGCTCGTCCCGCGTGACCGCCAGCCCGATCAGCGCCTGGCCGCCGAACAACACCGCCACCGCCATGGTGCCGGCGAACGAGCGCCGCATGTCCGCGCGCAACGCCTGGCCCTCGTCGAAGGCGTCCCACAGGGCCACGGCGAGGCCGAGCGATAGGACGTCGATACTCGTCGACGCCAGCGCCACCCAGCTGGGTACCAGCCCCAGCGGAATGATCAGGATGGCATTGCCCAGCGCGAAGAACAGAGTCGCGACGACGGCGAGTCCGACGGCCGACCGGGGCCGGCGCGGCTGCCGCAACGCGACGGCCATGGCGCCGAACGTGGAGAGCGAGATCACCGCGAACATCAGCCAGTGGCCCGCCCGCAACGGCCCCTCGACGCCGCCGGCCAGCATCGCCCCGAACAGGGCCAGCGCCGCGACCGCCGCCACGAGCGACAGGTCGCGGCTGCGCGCCCTTCCGCCGTCCCTGGGCCGGGACAGCTCGACGAGCACCGCGAACCACGCCACGCCGGGAATGGTCACCAAGTAGATCTCAACGCGACTGAGCAGGTGCGCGTAGGCGGGGCTGGTGTTCCGCACCGCGTCCAGCGCGACCACCAGCGCGAAACCGCAGAGCCCGATCGCCGCCATCACCAGCACCGGCTTACGCGGATCGCGGGCGAGCAGGTAGAGCCCGAGCCACCCGCTCAGCGTGAACACCACCGCCGACAGCGCAGCCATGCTCACAGTTTGGCACGGAGTTGGATGCGTGCCGACCCGCTGCGCCCGGCTCCGCCGCGCTTGCGATCGGCACGAGTTGGATGCGTGCCGACCCGCTGCGCCCGGCTCCGCCGACCCGCTACTTGCCGTACCTGCGGTGCCGCTGGCTGTAGTCACGCAGCGCGCGCAGGAAATCGACCCGGCGGAACGCGGGCCAGTGCGCCTCGGTGAACCACATCTCCGAATACGCGCTCTGCCACAGCAGGAAGCCGGAGAGGCGCTGCTCCCCCGACGTGCGGATGACCAGGTCGGGATCGGGTTGCCCCGAGGTGTAGAGGTTTTCGGAGATGCCGTCGACGGTGACCGCGTCGATGAGCTCCTCCGCGGAGGCGCCGTTGGCGAGTTCCTTGCTCAGCAACGCCCGCACCGCGTCCACGATCTCGCGGCGGCCCCCGTAACCGACCGCGACGTTGACATGGAACGGCGCGACGACGGGCGTCGATTCCACCGCGTCGCGCAGCCGCCGGGCCGGCTCCTCGCCGAGCAGCTCCAGGTCGCCGACGGTGCGCACACTCCAGCGATTGGCGGGTGCGCAGATCTCCTCGACGACATCGGTGATGATCTCGATGAGTCCCGCCAGCTCGTCGGGGTCGCGCTGCAGGTTCTCGGTGGACAGCAAGTAGACCGTGGTCATCTCGATGCCGGCTTCCTGGCACCAGCGCAGCATCTCGGCGATCTTCGCCGCACCCATCCGGTAGCCGTAGCTGACGTCGGCATAACCGGCGTCGCGGGCCCAGCGCCGGTTGCCGTCGCACAGCACGGCGATGTGACGGGGCAGGTGCGATTTGGAGGAGGCCAGACCCTGCCGCAGCCGCAGCTCGTAGACGCGATAGAGCGGGTCTTTGAGACGCGGCGGGATAATTTCCACGGAGATTCAGCCTACTGTGAGCCGCGCCGAATTCCCCCGCGATTCGGGCCCGGTTTCAAGTCCGTCGCCCGCGGGCAGAGACCACCCTGTGACGATTCCCGATTACTGTGGGTGACAAGCAGTCACCGGCAATCCCCCGACCTGCAACACACGAGGCACAGGAGACATGAGCAGCCAGACCGGCACGTCTGCCGATCCGGACCGTTCGGATCGCGAATCCGAGGCCATCGCCCCCGGTAACACCGTCGAACAGCTTGTCGAGGGTGTCGCCCAAGCGCTGACCAAGCCCCGCCTGCGCGGCTGGATCCACTTCTATTCGGCGTGGCTGGCGTTCATCGCCGGCGCGACCCTGGTGTCGGTGTCGTGGGCGGCCTCGTCACCGCGCGCCGGCCATTCGACGCTGGTCTACGCGGCGGCCACGGTGGCGATGTTCGCCGTCAGCGCCACCTACCACCGGGTGCACTGGAAATCCGAAGCGGCGCGCAAACGCATGAAGCGGCTGGACCATTCGATGATCTTCGTGTTCATCGCCGGCAGCTACACGCCGTTCGCGCGCCTGGCCATGCCGCAGCAGACCGGGATGGAGGTGCTGTGGATCGTGTGGGGCGGCGCGGTGGCGGGCATCCTGCTGAAGGTGTGCTGGCCGTCGGCGCCGCGCTGGTTGGGCGTGCCGCTATACCTGCTGCTGGGTTGGGTGGCCGTGTGGTACTGCCCGACGATCCTGCACGAGGCCGGCGTGGCGGCGATGGTGCTGCTGGCCGTCGGCGGCGTGTTCTACAGCGTCGGTGGCATCTTCTACGGGCTGCGGTGGCCCGACCCGTGGCCCAGGACGTTCGGCTATCACGAGTTCTTCCACGCCTTCACCGCGGTCGCGGCGATCCTGCACTACATCGCCATGTGGTTCGCGGTGTTCTACGTCGGCGACCACGCTTGGCTAGCGCACTGAGCGGCTACAGCTGCGTGACGTCGGCGGGTGACCAGTAGGCCTTCATGTGCGCGACCTTGCCGTCGTCGTCGAACGCCATCACGTCGATCGGTTCGATCACCATCCGGTGCTCCCCCGCGGTGATCGTGAGGCGGAAATGGAAGGCCGCCTCGTTGCCCGCCACCCGCAGCGTCACCAGCTCGCATTCGCGCTGCACGTCGTTGACCGCGGAGTAGAAGCCGTGGATCGCCTGGCGGCCGATGTGCACCTCGCCGCCGACGGGATCCTCGACGGTGGCGTCGTCGGCGTACAGCTCGACCAACTCGTCGGCGCCGCCCTTGGCGACCAGTTCGATGTAGCGGTTGACCGTGTCGGTGATGTGTTGGGCGCTCGGCATGAAACCTCACGCTACCGTGGCACGCCCAGCGCCCCCGCGAGGTCTTCGGCGGTGGTGACCGGCAGGTCGCACACCCGGCCGCGGCACACGTAGGCGGCGTCGGCGCCGGCCAACCGGTCCCGCCCGGCCAGCAGCTCCGACGAGTCCCTTTCCCCGCCCACGACGATCGCCCCGCCGGGCGCCAACCGCCGGGCATCGGCCAACAGCGCCGACCGCGACGGATCACAGGCGACGGCGATCTGCAGAGGGCCGCGGACCGCGGCCTCCGCCACGGCCAGCCAGTGCCCCGCCGAGCGCGTCGCGCGCTCCAGCAGCACCGAATGCGCGTTCAGCGCGCCTCCGGCGGCCCGCAGATAGCGCTCCGCGCGGTCGCCGTCGACCAGGTGCGCCGCGGTCAGCAGCGCCTCGGTGATCGACGACGCGCCCGACGGAGTCGCCCCGTCGAGCGGGTCTGCGGGCCTCAGCATCAGCCGCTCGGCGTCGTCGGCGGTGTCGAACCAGCGGCCGGGCTGCTCCGGGTCGGTGAAGTGCCGCAGCGCGGTGTCGAGCAGGTCGGTCGCCGCGGTCAGCCAATCCGCGTGGGCGTCCAGCTGGTACAGGGCGAGCAGGCCGGTGGCCAGCATCGCGTGGTCTTCGAGGATGGCGGCGCTGTCGCCGACCACTCCGCCGAGGCTGGCGCGCCGGAGCCGCCCGTCGACCAGGTGCAAGCCCAGCACCGCGGTGGCGCAGTCCCGCGCGGCGCGGGCCAACTCGGGCTGGTCCAGGGCCACGCCGGCCTCGGCCAGCGCGGTGATCGCCAGCCCGTTCCAGGACGTGACGACCTTGTCGTCGCGTCCCGGCTGGGCCCGGGTGCGCCGGGCGGCCAGCAGCGCGGCCCGGGCCCGTTCGAGCCGCTGCGGGTCGTCGGGGTCGGCGGGCAACTGCAGCACCGAGGCCCCGTGTTCGAAGGTGCCCGCCGCGGTGACATCGAAAACCGTTGCGGCCCAGGCGCCGTCGGCGGGCCCGAGGGTCTCGATGAGCTGCCCGGGCGTCCAGACATAGGTCGAGCCCTCGCGGCCGTCCGCGTCGGCGTCCAGCGACGACGTGAACATGGGGCCGTCGGCCAGATCGTCGAGCAGAAAGCGCGCGGTCTGGGCGGCGACCCGGCGCGCCAGCGGATCGCCGGTCCGCCGGGCCCAGTGCGCGTAGACCCGCAGCAGCAGCGCGTTGTCGTACAGCATCTTCTCGAAATGCGGTACCACCCAAGCGTTGTCGACGCTGTAGCGGGCGAACCCGCCGGCGAGCTGGTCGTAGATGCCGCCGCGGGCCATCGCGTTGCCGGTGCGCGCGACCGCCTCGAGCGCGGCCGCCGACCCGGTGCGCTCGTAGTGCCGCAGTAACGCCTCGAGCATCGCCGACGGCGGGAATTTCGGCGCGCCGCCGAAGCCGCCGTGCACCGCGTCCTGGTCGTCGAGCACCGCGGCGACCGCGTGGTCACACAGCGTCGGTGCGACGTCGGGGCCGCCGGAGGGCAAGCCGGACGCCATCGCGCGCAGTTCACCGGCGATGGCGTCGGACGCGTCCTCCACCTCGCCGCGGCGCTGCTGCCAGGTCGTGGAAACGGCCGAAAGCAGCTGCAGGAAGCTCTCTTTCGGGTAATAGGTACCGCAGAAGAAAGGCCGGCCGTCGGGCGTCAGGAAACACGTCATCGGCCATCCGCCGCGGCCGGTGAGCGCCACGGTGGCGTTCATGTACACGGCGTCGAGGTCCGGGCGTTCCTCGCGGTCGACCTTGACGCAGACGAATCCGGAGTTCATGGCGGCGGCCACCTCGTCGTCCTCGAACGACTCGTGGGCCATGACGTGACACCAGTGGCAGGCGGCGTAGCCGATGGAGAGCAGGATTGGCACATCACGCTCGGCCGCGGCCGCCAGCGCCTGCGGGGTCCACTGCTGCCAGTGCACCGGGTTGTCGGCGTGCTGGCGCAGGTACGGGCTGGTCGCCAGCCCGAGGGTGTTGGTCGCGGCAGGGTCAGCCGGGCTCATCGCCGGGTCCCGGTGCCCGCTCCGATCCGTGCTCCTGGCCCGGGGGCTGTCCGTCGGTGTCGTCGACCGCGTCGGTGCCCTCGTCGGCGGCCTGGTCGGGCTCGGGGTGTTTGGGGTCGAACGAGTCGGGCACCTTCTTCAGCTGCCGATTCATCGATCGCAGCAGCAAGAGCGTGGCGATCAGCAGCAGCACGACGATCAGCAGCCCGATCGGGCTGGCCTTGCCGAAGTCCGGGCCGGTGTGCTGGGGCGCGCCATCGGCCAGCCAGCCGGCGGCCGCGCTCGCAACGAAAAAGTGGCTCACCCCTCAACCTCGATTCCGGCGAACAGGTCGTCCTCGGGCAGCCGGACGGGAACTCGCGAGCGCGCCAGCTCGAACTCCTCCGTCGGCCACAACCGCTGCTGCCACTCGATGGGCGCGGCAAAGAAGTCGTGCTCGGGGTCGATCTGGGTGGTGTGCGCCCGCAGCGCGTCGTCGCGCTGGCTGAAATACGCCGAGCACTCGACGCGCGTCGTGACCCGGGACTCGAAAGGGTCGTGCGAGGCGTCCCAGTGCTCGAGCCACTTCTTGAAGGGCGGTTCGTGACCGTGTTTGACGGCCTCGTCGTGCAGCAACTGCATCCGCGCCCGCAGGAACCCGTGGATGTAGTAGAGCTTGGACACCGCCCACGGCTCGCCCGCGTCCGGATACCGCCGATAGTCTCCGGCCGCCTCGAACGCGCCGACCGAAACCTGATGGCACCGAATGTGATCGGGATGCGGGTAGCCGCCGTTCTCGTCGTAGGTGGTCATCACGTGCGGGCGGAACTCGCGGACCACGCGCACCAGCGCCTCGACCGACTCCTCAAGCGGCACCAGCGCGAAGCATCCTTCGGGCAGCGGGGGCGGCGGGTCCCCTTGGGGCAGGCCGGAGTCGACGAAGCCGAGCCAGGTGTGCTCGACACCGAGGATCTCGGCGGCCTTCGCCATCTCGTCGCGGCGGATCTCGGCGATGTGGCCGTGCACCTCCGGCAGGTCCATCGCCGGGTTGAGAATGTCGCCGCGCTCGCCGCCGGTCAGCGTCACCACCAGCACGCGGTGGCCCTCGTCGGCGTAGCGGGCGAGGGTGGCCGCGCCCTTGCTGGACTCGTCGTCGGGGTGGGCGTGCACCGCCATCAACCGCAGTTCGCTCACGTGCCCCCTTGTCGGTCTGCTGGTCGCCGGATGCGAACCTATAATTCCAGTTCTTCAGATCGTTGCATGCTGCCGGCCGGTGTCCGGCAGCCGACCGTTCAGGCATACCCCCGCATGACCGAAACTTCTCCTTCGCGGCCCGAGGCCCGCTACGGGCGTGCGCGGGTGCCCCGGCGTTGGGTGATCGTCGGGCTGGGTGCGCTCGTGGCCGCGGCCGGGCTGGTGATCGCCGTCGTCGGCTACCACCGGCTGGGCACCAGTGCCGTGACGGGCACGCTGGCCGGCTATCAGGTGATCGACGACCAGACGGCGTCGGTAACGATCAGCGTGACGCGATCCGACCCGTCGCGGCCGGTGGACTGCATCGTGCGGGTGCGGGCGAAGGACGGCAGCGAAACGGGGAGGCGGGAAGTGCTGGTCCCGCCGGCGGGGGCGGCCACGGTGCAAATGACCACCACGGTGAAGTCCAGCAAACCGCCGGTGGTGGCCGACATCTACGGGTGCGGCACCGATGTGCCCGCCTATCTGCGCCCGGCGTGACCCCGTAACAACAGCCGAACTGCGAATTTGGAGTCACCAATTGTTTGCGCGGTGGTAACATGGGTGAATGCACGGTTCCTGATGGGACCGTGTATTGCTGCATTAAGGCCGTGAGCAGAACGGATCGGCAGCACACGGGGGCAGACCCGGATACTCCGGCGGCGGGGTCAACAGGCTTACGCGGTTACCGCGGAACGACAACACAAGGAGCACGACAAAGATGACGGACACTTCGGTGACGTGGCTGACCCAGGAGTCACATGACCGGCTGAAGGCGGAGCTCGATCAGTTGATCGCGAATCGTCCGGTCATCGCCGCGGAAATCAACGACCGCCGTGAAGAGGGCGACCTGCGCGAGAACGGCGGCTACCACGCCGCCCGCGAAGAGCAAGGCCAGCAGGAGGCCCGCATTCGTCAGCTGCAGGACCTGCTCAACAATGCCAAGGTCGGCGAGGCGCCCAAGCAGTCCGGGGTCGCGTTGCCCGGATCGGTGGTGAAGGTCTACTACAACGGCGACAAGTCGGACACCGAGACCTTCCTGATCGCCACCCGCCAGGAGGGCGTCAACGACGGCAAGCTCGAGGTGTATTCGCCCAACTCACCGCTGGGCGGCGCGCTGATCGACGCCAAGGTCGGCGAGACCCGCAGCTACGTCGTGCCCAACGGCAACACCGTCGAGGTCACGCTGGTCAGCGCGGAGCCCTACCACTCCTAGCCGCGCCCGCGGGTCCCGGCGGCTAAGCCAGCGCCTGGTCGAGATCGGCCAGCAGGTCGGCGACGTCCTCGATGCCCACCGACAGCCGGACGAGGTCGTCGGGCACTTCCAGTTGCGAACCGGCCGTGGACGCGTGCGTCATGGCGCTGGGGTGTTCGATGAGTGACTCGACGCCGCCGAGCGATTCGGCCAGGATGAACACCTCGGTGCGGGCGCAGAGATCCCGGGCGGCCTGCCGGCCGCCGCGCATGCGCACCGACACCATGCCGCCGAAGCCGTGCATCTGCCGGGCGGCGATGTCATGCCCGGGGTGGCCGGGCAGGCCCGGGTACAGCACGGTGCTCACCGCCTGATGCCCGTCGAGGAATTCCGCGACGGCCGAAGCGTTTTCGCTGTGCCGCTGCATCCGCAGCACCAGGGTCTTCAGGCCGCGCATGGTCAGGTAGGCGTCGAACGGGCCGGGCACCGCGCCGGCCCCGTTCTGCAGGAAGGCGAAGGCCTCGTCCAGCGCGGCGTCGTCGGTGATCAACGCGCCGCCCACCACGTCGGAGTGGCCACCGATGTACTTGGTGGTCGAATGCAGCACCACGTCGGCGCCCAGCGTCAACGGCTGCTGCAGCGCGGGCGAGGCAAATGTGTTGTCCACCAACACCTTTACCGACGATTGCTTGGCCAGTTCCGCGAGGGCCGCGATGTCGGCGATGGACAGCAGCGGGTTGGTCGGCGTCTCCACCCAGATCAGGCGCGTGTGCGGGGTGATCGCGGCGCGGACGGCGTCCACGTCGGACAGGGCCACCGGGGTGTAGCGGACGCCCCACTGCGTGAACACCTTGTCGATCAGCCGGAAGGTGCCGCCGTAGGCGTCGTTGGGGATGATCACGTGGTCGCCGGGCCGCAACATGGCGCGCAGCGCGCAGTCGGTGGCGGCCATGCCCGAACCGAACGCCCGCCCGTAACCGCCCCCCTCGACGGCCGCGAGCGAGGCCTCGAGCGCGGCACGCGTCGGGTTGCCGGTCCGCGCGTACTCGAACCCGCCGCGCAGCGCACCGACGCCATCCTGGGCGAACGTGCTGCTGGCGTAGATCGGGGCGTTGACCGCCCCGGTCGCCGGGTCCGGCCGGTAGCCGGCGTGGATCGCCTTGGTGGCGAGTCCGGTGAAGTGTCCGTTGCGGTCGGCGCTCATCGACGATCAGCCTAGGCGACGGCCGCCCCGGCTACCGCGTCCGCACGACTACCTCGGCTGGTCCTCGGTCCCGTCGAGCGGCAGGCAGACCGTCGTCATGATCTTGTCCGCCAACGTTTGCCGCTTCGAATCCCACAGCGGGAAAAGGAAACCGATGAAGCAGATGATCGCGTCCACGAAGTGGGCGAGGGAACGCACGACCGACATTCCGAAACCGATCGGCTGGCCGGTGACCTCACTGACGACCTTGAACTTCATCACCGACTTGCCGACGCTCGACCCGATGGTGCCCTGGCGGTAGCCGTAATTCCAAATCAGGTAGCACAGCCCCACCAGCGATGCCAACCACTGTGCGGCCATGCCGATGGTCGAGTTCTGCGTTGCGCAGTATTGATTGACGGCGTACTGCGTGACATCGGTGACGCACGCCGTCTGCTGCGTGGCGACCAGGATGCCGGTCCCGATCCCGTGCACGACGGCGTACGGGAGGATGTCGATGATGAACGCGACGAGCCGGGTCAGCCACGGCGTGTAGGACTCCGTCGGCAAGGTGCGGATCGCCGGTCCGGGGGGAGGTGGGGCGTACCCACCCGCCGACGGCGGGGGCGGCGGGTAGGAGCCGCCGCCGGGCGGGGGCGGGGGCGGCGGGTAGGACGCACCGGCGGGCGCCGGCGGAGGGGGCGGGGTCTCGTGCCCGCCGGACGACCCGGGCGTCGGGGGAGGTGGCGGGTAAGTGCCGCCGGGCGGCGGTTGATCGGTCATGGGCACCCTTTCCACTGCGGACCAGCTGACCCAGGCCGCATTACAGTACCTGAGCGCGCAGCGGCCGGGCGAGATTCGCTAGCGTCGGCGCGGGCCGTCGGAGAGGAAGCCGAGCAGGTCATACCGGGTGATCACCCCGACCGGTTTGCCCTCTTCGACCACCATCAACGCGTCCCAGTCGCGCAGCGCCTTGCCGGCCGCGCTGACCAGCTCTCCCGCGCCGATCATCGGCAGCGGCGGGCTCATGTGCATCGCGACGGCGTCGGCCAATTTGGCCCGGCCCTCGAAAACGGCCGACAGTAGTTCGCGCTCGGAGACGCTGCCGGCCACCTCGCCGGCCATCACCGGCGGCTCGGCGCCGACCACGGGCATCTGGGACACCCCGTACTCGCGCAGGATGCCGATGGCGTCGCGCACGGTCTCGGATGGATGCGTGTGCACCAGGTCGGGCAGCTCGCCCGATTTGCGGCGCAGCACGTCGCCCACCCTGGCCTGTTCGGTCGAGCCGTCCAGACGGCTGCGCAGGAACCCGTACGACGACATCCAGGCGTCGTTGAAGATCTTCGCCATGTAGCCGCGCCCGCCGTCGGGCAGCAACACCACGACCAGCGCGTCGGGCCCGGCCTCCTCGGCGACCTTCAGCGCGGCCACCACGGCCATCCCGCAGGAACCCCCGACCAGCATCGCCTCCTCGCGGGCCAGCCGCCTGGTCATGTCGAACGAGTCGGAGTCGGACACGGCGATGATCTCGTCGGGCACCGTGCGGTCGTATGCAGCCGGCCAGAAATCCTCGCCGACGCCCTCGACCAGGTAGGGCCGGCCGGTGCCCCCGGAATACACCGACCCCTCGGGGTCCGCGCCGATGATGCGCACGGCACCGCCGGACACCTCTTTGAGGTAGCGACCCGCGCCGGTGATCGTGCCGCCGGTGCCGATGCCGGCGACGAAGTGGGTGACCTTGCCGTCGGTGTCGGCCCAGATCTCCGGGCCGGTGGTGGCGTAGTGACTGGCCGGGCCCTCCGGGTTGGCGTACTGGTCGGGCTTCCAGGCGCCGTCGATCTCTCGGGTAAGCCGGTCGGAGACGCTGTAGTAGCTGTCCGGGTGGTCAGGCGGCACCGCCGTCGGGCAGACGACCACCTCCGCGCCGTAGGCGAGCAGCACGTTGCGCTTGTCCTCGCCGACCTTGTCGGGACAGACGAACACGCACTTGTACCCGCGCTGTTGGGCCACCAGCGCCAGTCCGACGCCGGTGTTGCCCGAGGTGGGTTCGACGATGGTGCCGCCGGGCTTCAGCAGCCCGCTCGCTTCGGCGGCGTCGATCATCCTCACCGCGATCCGGTCCTTCGAGCTGCCTCCAGGGTTGAGGTACTCGACCTTGGCCGCCACAGTGCCGGCGCCCTCGGGAACGACGGAATTCAGGCGTACCAGCGGCGTGCCGCCGATGAGCTCACTGATGTGCTGGGCGATCCGCATGGGTTCATCGTCTCAGGCACGTCTTGGGGGTGCGCGGCGCGCTTACCTTTGATCGGCAACCGCCGCCGGGCTACCCGGTGGCCTCGCGGATGTAGTCCCCGATCTGGCGGAGCGAGCGAACCGCCTCCGGCACCATCGGCGCGGCCAGCTGGAAGTCGTGGATCTGGCCGGGCCACACCCGCACCTCGGCCGGCACACCGACCGCCGCCAGCCGGCTCGCCGCCAGCCGCGCGTCGTGCAGCAGCACCTCGGAGCCCGAGACGTGGATCAGCGTCCGCGGCAGGCCCGGTTTGATGTGCTCCAGCGGCTCGTAGATCTCCTCGGGCCTGCCCGCGACTTTGCGCTTCTGGGCCGCGCTGGCAACCAGCTCGGCGAGCGCGTCGAACGCCCGGGTGGAGAACATCGCGTCGGTGTTGATGTTCGGGTGCGCCTGCTTGCATTCCTTCGCCAGCTGCAGCAGCGGCGAGATCATCACCAGGGCCGCAGGTTCCTCGTCTTCCTCCTGGAGGCGTTGCGCCAGCGCGAGGGCCAGGTAGCCGCCGGCGGAGTCACCGGCCAGCACGATCTGATCCGGCTGGTATCCCCGCAGCCGCAGCCATTGGTAGCCGTCGTGACAGTCGTCGAGAGCCATCCCGATCGAATGCTTGGGCAACAGCCGGTAATTGACCACCAGGACCGGCGAGTCGGCGAAGTTCGACAGCGCCTCGACCAGCCGGCCGTGCGAGTTCGCCCCGCACGTCAGAAACGCGCCGCCGTGGAAGTAGACGACCACCCGGCGGGTGCCGTCGGCGGGCAGCACGCCGGGGGCGCGCACCAGCTGCGCCGAGGCGTTGGGCAACTTCACCGTCTCGCGGACCGTGGCCGACACCGGGAGAACCACCCGGGCGGCCAGGTCGATGAGGCCCCACGGCCAGGGAAAGTTGGGGACGTGGCTGCCGACGGACAGGACCGGCCGGACGGTCATGCGCGTCGTCAGGTTGGCCACCCGCGCAGCAACGCTCGGCCCGGATTCGAGGACCTCGACCGGGGTGCCATCGCTCATCGCGAACTTGCGGGTCTTGGCTCTGCGGGCCCGCAGGATGTCGTGTGGACGAAGGGCATTCCGGGGCAGGCCGGATACCTTGCCGGGTGCGCTCATGCTCAACACTTCCTACGCCGTTGTAGTGCGATACAGCATGTGACGAGGCGGCCAAGCGTCTGGTTCAGCCGTTTGCTCGAGGCGCTCAACCGACCCCTGGGGATCAGCGTGACAGGCATTTCTTGGGGCAACGTTTGAATAGCCTGATTCGATACCAATTCGTTTCCCGCCGTGATCGGATTGTTGGTCAGCCGACCCCGCAAACATGCAAGCCGAACTAAACTGGTTTCGTGACCATGCGGGTGCCACGCCGTTCGGCGATCGCCCTGGCCACAGCGGGCGCACTCGCCTCGACGGGAACTGCCTACCTGGGGGCGCGCAACCTGCTCGTTGGCCAGGCGACGCACGCGCGCACCGTCATTCCCAAGGCGTGGGACATCCCGCCACGCGCGGACGGGGTATACACCCGCGGCGGTGGGCCGGTCGAACGCTGGCACCGCGGCGTGCCCTTCGATCTGAGCCTGATGATCTTCGGCGACTCGACCGCCGCGGGCTACGGGTGCATCAGCGCCGAGGAAGTTCCGGGGGTGCGGATCGCGCGGGGCCTCGCCGAGCAGACCGGCAAGCGAATCCGGCTGAGCACCAAGGCCATCGTCGGTGCCACGTCGAAAGGCCTTCGCGGCCAGGTGGATGCGATGTTCGTGGCGGGGCCGCCGCCGGATGCGGCAGTGATCATGGTGGGCGCCAACGACGTGACGGCCCTCAACGGGGTCAGCCAGTCGGCGCAGCGCCTCGGGCTGAGCGTCCGCCAACTGCGCGCCCGCGGCGCGGTGGTGATCGCGGGCACCTGTCCGGATCTGGGGGTCATCACCGCCATCCCGCAACCGCTGCGCTCGATCGCACACGAGCGTTGTCTGCAACTCGCGCGCGCCCAGGCCGCCGCGGTGCGGTCCGCCGGCGGCATGCCGGTACCGCTGGCGCAGCTGATGACGCCCCAATTCCGGTCGACGCCCCACGTGATGTTCTCCCCGGACGGCTTCCACCCGTCCGCCCCGGCGTACGCGATCGCGGCCGACGCGCTGCTGCGCGCGCTGTGCGAGGCGCTGGGCGAAGAGGTCGAGATCCCGCCGCTGGAGTTGGCGGCGTCGACGACCCCGCCCGTGCTCGGCCAGCGCCACACCCGAATCAGCGTGATGTCGCGGCTGTGGCGGCGCCCGGTGCCGGGACCCGCCCCGTCGTCGCACCCCCTGGTGGGCAACGACTAGATTTGGTCTAGCCCGTCGGCGTCGAGTCAACGGTTTGTGAAGCGAGCTCGTCGGAATCCGGAAGGGATTTGAAGGGAACCGTCATGCCTGAAGCCGTCATCGTCTCAACCGCCCGCTCGCCGATCGGCCGCGCGATGAAGGGGTCGCTGGTCTCCATGCGGCCCGACGACCTGGCCGCCCAGATGGTGCGGGCCGCGCTGGACAAGGTGCCCGCGCTCAACCCCCACCAGATCGACGACCTCATCCTGGGCTGCGGCCTGCCGGGCGGCGAGTCCGGCTTCAACATGGCGCGCGTCGTCGCCGTCGAGTTGGGTTACGACTTCCTGCCGGGCACCACGGTGAACCGCTACTGCTCGTCTTCGCTGCAGACCACCCGGATGGCGTTCCACGCCATCAAGGCCGGCGAGGGTGACGCGTTCATCTCCGCGGGTGTGGAGACCGTGTCGCGGTTCGGCAAGGGCAACTCCGACTCCTGGCCCGACACCAAGAACCCGCTGTTCGACGAGGCCCAGGAGCGTTCGGCCGCGGCCGCCGCGGGCGCCGACGAATGGCACGATCCCCGCGCCGACGGGAACCTGCCCGACGTGTACATCGCGATGGGCCAGACCGCGGAGAACGTCGCGATCATGACGGGCATCAGCCGCGAGGACCAGGACCGCTGGGGGGTGCGCAGCCAGAACCGCGCCGAGGAGGCGATCAAGAGCGGCTTCTTCGAGCGCGAGATCACCCCGGTGACCCTGCCGGATGGCACCACCGTCAGCACCGATGACGGCCCCCGCGCGGGCACCACCTACGAGAAGGTCTCCGAGCTCAAGCCGGTGTTCCGGCCCAACGGCACCATCACCGCGGGCAACGCCTGCCCCCTCAACGACGGCGCGGCCGCGCTGGTGATCACCAGCGACACCAAGGCCAAGGAGCTCGGCCTGACGCCGCTGGCCCGCATCGTGTCGACCGGGGTCAGCGGCCTCTCCCCGGAGATCATGGGTCTGGGCCCGATCGAGGCGTGCAAGAAGGCGCTGGCGCGCGCGGGCATGTCGATCAACGACATCGACCTCTACGAGATCAACGAGGCCTTCGCGGTGCAGGTGCTGGGTTCGGCGCGCGAGCTGGGCATGGACGAGGACAAGTTGAACGTGTCCGGTGGGGCGATCGCCCTCGGCCACCCGTTCGGCATGACCGGCGCGCGCATCGCGACCACGTTGATCAACAACCTGCAGACCCACGACAAGACCTTCGGCCTGGAGACCATGTGTGTCGGCGGCGGGCAGGGCATGGCGATGATCATCGAGCGGCTGAGCTGACCCGCTGAAACCGCCGCGACGTTGAGTGCTCACCCTGGGCGTCGCGTGTGCGCCCAGGGCGGCGACACGCCGAGGGGCCCCGCCGCCAGCGCACACCAAAGCCACTGGTGCACACGCGACCAGCCCGAGGCATGTCCCCACACGAAAAAGACCGGCACGCCAATCGGCGCGCCGGTCTTTTCGCAATAGAGAACTAGTCGTTCTGCAGGTAACTGAGCAGCCGCAGGATCTCGAGGTAGAGCCAGACCAGGGTCACGGTCAGGCCGAGGGCGATGCCCCACGCCGCCTTGTCCGGCGCGCCCGCGCGCACCATCTGGTCGGCCGCGTCGAAGTCGATCAGGAAGCTGAACGCCGCGATGCCGATGCACACCAGCGAGAAGATGATGGCGATCGGTCCGCCGCTGCGCAGGCCCAGGCCCGTACCGCCGCCGACGTGGAACATCGCGAGCACGAAATTGCCCAGCATCAGGGCCAGGACGCCGAACATCGCGGCGACCAGCATGCGGGTGAACTTGGGCGTCACCCGGATCGCGCCCGTCTTGTAGACGACGAGCATGCCGAAGAACACCCCGAAGGTGCCCAGCACGGCCTCCCCGATCAGGGCGCCCGCGTTGGCGTGCGAGACCGAGAAGTTGGCGAAGACGAACGAGATGGCGCCGAGGAAGAGCCCTTCCAGGACGGCGTAGCTGAGCACGATCGCCGGGCTGTCCTGCTTGCGGCCGAAGGTCGCGACCAACACCAGCCCCAGGCCACCGAGCGCGCCGATCATGGTCAGCGGCATCGCCAGCGCGAGGTTGGACGCCACCAGGAAGTAGGAGACCACGGCGGACAGCGCCAGCACCGCCAGCGTGATGCCGGTCTTGGTGACGACGTCGTCGATGGTCAGCGGACGCGAAGCCCTGGCCTCCTGGTAGGGAGCCTGATAGGGGGCCGCGTAGGGGTCGGCTCCATACCCTTGCATCGGGGCCGCGCCTGTACCGAATTGCGCGTATCCGCCCCGCTGCTTGGGCAGCGAACGAAATACCGGGTTGCTTGTCTCCCGCACCGTCGGATCCTCTCTATTGGCTCGAGCTGTGCGAACACAATCTCAACGAGCAGCGTCCCGTCCGGGTTCCCGGCGACCTGGGCATGTTTGGAATGCCTGGAGGCTTTGCTGCTGTCGTCGCGTCAAAGATAACCCTTACCCGCGGGTATCGCGCCGGTCGTCACGATCTAGATTTTTCCCTCGGGGGTGGACCGGTGATGGGAGGCAAGGGCGTGGCCGAGGAATCCGACGAGGTTCTGACCCGGGTCGACGGCGACGTCGGCCTGATCACGCTCAACCGCCCCAAGGCGATCAATTCGCTCAATCAGCAGATGGTGGATGCGCTCAGCGCCATCCTCACCGACTGGGCGGACGACGACACCATCCGTGCGGTGGTGCTCTCCGGCGCCGGCGAGCGTGGACTGTGCGCCGGCGGCGACGTCGTGTCGATCTACCACAGCGCGCGCAGGGACGGAATCGAGGCGCGGCGGTTCTGGCGAGACGAGTACCTGCTCAATGGCCAGATCGCCGATTTCGCCAAGCCATACGTGGCGCTGATGGACGGCATCGTGATGGGCGGCGGCGTCGGCGTCAGCGCGCACGCGAACACCCGGGTGGTGACCGACACCTCCAAGATTGCGATGCCCGAGGTCGGCATCGGTTTCATTCCCGACGTCGGCGGGGCGTTCCTGCTGTCCCGGGCACCCGGGGGGCTGGGGTTGCACGCGGCGCTGACCGGAGCGCCGTTTTCGGGCGCCGACGCCATCGCCATGGGGTTCGCCGACCACTACGTGCCGCACGACGATCTCGACGCGTTCACCCGGGCCATCGTCGCCGAGGGCGTCCAGAGCGCGATCGCCGCGCATGCCGTCGAGCCGCCGCCGAGCGGCCTTGCCGCGCAACGCCCTTGGATCGACGAATGCTACGCCGGCGACACGGTCGAAGACATCGTCGCGAGTCTGCGTAAGCAGGACGCCGGACCGGCCCAGGACGCCGCCGACCTGATCGCCACCCGCTCGCCGATCTCGTTGTCGGTGACCCTGGAGGCCGTGCGACGCGCCGCCAGACTTCAGACGGTGAAAGACGTTCTCATCCAGGACTACCGGGTGTCGTCGGCATCGCTGCGGTCGCACGACCTGGTCGAGGGCATCCGGGCGCAGCTGATCGACAAAGATCGCAACCCGAAATGGTCGCCGGCGACGCTGGCCGCGGTGACCGCCGCAGATGTCGAGGCGTATTTCGCCCCGGTCGACGACGACTTGAGTTTCTAGAAAGGCGATTGGATGACGGACACTGGCTCCAAGAACTTTGAAACCATCCTGGTCGAACGCGACGGGCGCGTCGGCACCATCACCCTGAACCGGCCGAAAGCCCTGAACGCGCTGAACACCCAGGTGATGAACGAAGTCACCAGCGCGGCAACGGAGTTCGACAACGATCCCGGCATCGGGGCGATCATCATCACCGGTTCGGCCAAGGCGTTCGCCGCCGGCGCCGACATCAAGGAGATGGCCGACCTGACCTTCGCCGACGCGTTCGACGCCGACTTCTTCGCCCCCTGGGCCAAGCTGGCCGCCGTGCGCACGCCGACCATCGCCGCGGTCGCCGGACACGCGCTCGGCGGCGGTTGCGAGCTGGCCATGATGTGCGACGTGCTGATCGCCGCGGACACGGCGAAGTTCGGCCAGCCGGAGATCAAACTCGGCGTGCTGCCGGGCATGGGCGGCTCCCAGCGCCTGACCCGCGCCATCGGTAAGGCCAAGGCCATGGACCTCATCCTGACCGGGCGCACCATCGACGCCGCCGAAGCCGAACGCAGCGGCCTGGTTTCGCGCGTGGTGCCGGCCGACGACCTGCTGACCGAGGCCAAGGCCGTCGCCACGACGATTTCGCAAATGTCCCGCTCGGCGTCCCGGATGGCCAAGGAGGCCGTCAACCGCGCATTCGAATCGACCCTGTCCGAAGGGCTCCTCTACGAACGACGCCTCTTTCACTCGACCTTCGCGACCGAGGACCAGTCCGAAGGCATGGCGGCGTTCGTCGAGAAGCGCGCTCCCAACTTCACCCACAGGTAAGCCGGCGATGAGCGAGGCGGGTCCAGCAACGAACAACCCGACGGCGGTGACCACCGAGGAGGCCGCACCCGCGGAAACCGAACCCGAAGCCCGCCCGGCAACTCGCTGGCCTCGGTGGACCGAAAAGCCTTGGTGGGTACGTCATTACACGTTCACCGGCACCACGGTCGGCCTCGTCTTCATCTGGTTCTCCATGACGCCGTCGCTGCTGCCGCGCGGCGCGCTGTTCCAGGGGCTGGTCAGCGGGATCTCCGGAGCCAGCGGCTACGGGCTGGGGGTCTTCGCCGTGTGGCTGGTCCGCTACATGCGCGCCAAGGATCACAGTCCCCCGCCGCCGCGCTGGGCGTGGATGGTGCTGATCCCGATCGGCGCCCTGGGCATGGTGTTGATGGCCGTCTGGTTCCACGTGTGGCAGGACAACGTGCGCGACCTGATGGGCGTCGCGCACCTCAAGTGGTACGACTACCCGGTGGCCGCGGGCCTGTCGCTGGTGGTGTTGTTCACCCTGGTCGAAATCGGCAAGTTCATCCGGTGGCTGGTCAGGTTCCTGGTCGGCCAGGTCGACCGGATCGCGCCGTTCCGGCTGTCGGCGACCATCGTGGTCGCGCTGCTGGTGGTGCTCACCATCACCGTGCTCAACGGTGTCGTGCTCAAGTTCGCCATGCGCACCATGAACAACACCTTCGCCTCGGCGAACAACGAGATGAATCCCGACACGGCGCCGCCGAAGACCCCGCTGCGATCCGGCGGCCCCGAGTCGCTGGTGTCGTGGGAATCCCTTGGCCACCAAGGCCGCATCTTCGTGGAAGCCGGCCCCACCGTCGCCCAGCTCAGCGCCTTCAACGGCGCTCCGGCCACCGAGCCGATCCGCGCCTACGCCGGGCTGAACTCCGCGGACGGGATCACGGCGACCGCCGAACTCGCGGCGCGCGAGCTGCAGCGCACCGGCGGACTGCAGCGCGCCGTCGTCGCCGTCGCGACCACCACCGGCACCGGCTGGATCAACGAGGCGGAAGCCGATTCGCTCGAGTACATGTACAACGGCAACACCGCGATCGTCAGCATGCAGTACTCGTTCCTGCCGAGCTGGCTGTCCTTCCTGGTGGACAAGGAGAACGCCCGCCACGCCGGGCAGGCACTGTTCGAGGCCGTCGACCGCCTGATCCGCCAGATGCCCGAAGCGCAGCGCCCCAAGCTCGTCGTGTTCGGGGAAAGCCTGGGATCGTTCGGCGGCGAGGCGCCGTTCATGAGCCTCAACAACGTCCTCGCCCGCACCGACGGCGCCCTGTTCAGCGGGCCGACATTCCAGAACACCATCTGGACCGACCTGACGTCGACGCGCGACGCTGGATCCCCGGAGTGGCTGCCGGTCTACGACGACGGCAAGAATGTCCGGTTCGTCGCTCGCCCAACGAATCTGGGTCGCCCGAACGCCCCGTGGGACCACCCGCGGGTGGTCTACCTGCAGCACGCCTCCGATCCGATCGCCTGGTGGTCGCCCGACCTGCTGTTCAGCGAACCGGACTGGCTGCGGGAACGGCGCGGCTATGACGTGCTGCCCGACACACGCTGGATCCCGGTGGTGACGTTCCTGCAGGTTTCGGCGGACATGGCGGTGGCGGTCGACGTCCCCGAGGGGCACGGCCACCACTATGTGGCCGACGCGGCCGACGGCTGGGCCGCGGTGCTCTCACCGCCCGGTTGGACGCCGGAGAAGACCAACAGGCTGCGGCCGCTGCTGCATTCGGATGCCACCTCCACCGGGTAGCTAGAGCCAGCGACGACCGGCGTTGGCGAGAGCTGCAGGACCGGCATCGACCGGGGCGGCGCCGGAAAGCTGTTCCAGCACACCGGCACCCGCGAGCGCGTGGTATCCCCCGACGACGTCGGTGGCGCGGTGCAGGCCGATGTCCAGCAGCGCCGCGGCCGCGAGGCTGGAGGTGTAGCCCTCCGAGCACACGATCACCCATTCGACGTCGTCGCCGACCGCCTCGGGTAGCCGGGCCTCGCTGGTCGGGTCGCAGCGCCACTCCAGCACGTTGCGTTCGATCACCAGCGCACCGGGAATCTCACCCTCCCGCAAGCGCTGGGCCTGCGGCCGGATGTCGACGAGCACCGCCCCGCGCCGCAGCGCGTCGGGCACTTCGGCCGCGGGGAGACGACGGTAGCGGCGGCGGGCGGATCTCAACACGACGTCGATGCGACTCATCACGGTCCTTCCGGTTGATCGGTCAGTTCGGTTCGCCGGCGGCGCAACCGATCTCGGCCGGTGACCTCGTAGTAGGACATCGCGGTCAACGGCGGCGAATAGGCATGCACGCTCAGCGCAGGCCGCGCGGGACCCGAGACGGGCACGGCCACGCGCCGGGGCGCCCACACCACGTCATGCACCCAGCCCAGCGGGAATCCGGCCTGATCGCCGGCCTCCAGCCGGCGCTGCCGCAAGGCGCGCCCGTCCCAACGGAATTCGTTGAGCGATCCGGACACGACCGTCAGCGCGCCGAGGGAACCGCCGTGATCGTGCAGCTCGGTGTGATGGCCGGGAACCCAGCTGATCAGCCAGACGTCCAGCTCCTCGTCACCGTGGATGCGGGTGAACCAGCGGCGCGACTCGGGCAACCCGCCCGGCGGCAGCAGGTGATCGCAGCGTCCGCTCAGCACGTCGTCGGCGGCCTGGTCGGTGGCGTGCAGGAGGTCGGGCACCCGCAGGCGGGTCGGTCCCGACGACGGGGACGAGACGGTGCGCGGGCGCGGCGCAGCCGGGGCGGCGAGGGGCACAGACATTGGGGGAGCTCCAGAGCAAACGGGATCGGACGGGCGGCGGCGTGTTACGGCCGACAACACTCGCAAAATCCGAAGCGCTCCATCACGGCCGCCAGTGTTGCATAGATTGGGAGGGTGCGCTGGTGCGGCCGTCGACCCGGGCTGTGGGGCACGCTCGTCGTGGCGGCCGGTTTGCTGTCGGGCGCGGCGTGCTCGCCCGGCGCCCCGAGCGGCAAGCCCGCGTCCCCGTCGGCGCAGCCGGCCGCCGCGCCGGGGGGTGTCAGCGCGGCGCCGCCGGGCGCCGTCGGGCTCTCCCCCGGCGGTGTGACGACCAGGGTCGACGTCCCCGCGAATTCGACCGAGGAAGAGTATTACCAGGCCTGTCATGCCGCGAAAGTGTGGATGGACGCCCAGCCACGGACCCCTCAGTCGCTGTTCGAGCCCTATCTGGCGATGGTCCAGGCCGCGCCGACGGGCACCGCGGGCAGCTGGAACGCCCGATGGGCGGATCTGACGCCGGCCCGGCAGGCGGCCGTGATCACCGCCGCGCGCGCCGCCGCCGCCGACGAATGCGGCTAGTCCCTTCGAACTCGTGCGCGATTGAACTCACGCGTACATAAAGTGGGCGGCCCGGCCGTCACCGGACCGCGGCGCCGCGCAGAATGAAGGGATGCCGGACGGACCTGGCGGAGGGCCCGCGCGCCGATCGTCACCGACGCGCGTGGCGTTGGCGCTGGGCAGCGGCGGTGCCCGCGGCTACGCCCACATCGGGGTGATCGAAGCGCTGCGCGCCCGGGAGTACGAGATCGTGGGGATCGCGGGCTCGTCGATGGGCGCGCTGGTCGGCGGTTTGGAGGCGGCCGGGCGCCGCGACGAGTTCGCCGACTGGGCGAAGTCCCTGACCCAACGCACCATCCTGCGGCTGCTGGACTTCTCGATCAGCGCGGCCGGGGTGATGCGGGCGGAGAAGATCCTGGACGCCGTGCGTGACATTCTCGGCCCGGTCGCCATCGAACAGCTGCCCATCCCGTTCACCGCGGTGGCGACCGACCTGTTGGCCGGTAAGTCGGTGTGGTTTCAGCACGGCCCGGTCGACGAGGCGATCCGCGCCTCCATCGCGATACCGGGCGTGATCGCCCCGCACGAAGTGAACGGGCGACTGCTTGCCGACGGCGGCATCCTGGACCCGCTGCCGATGGCACCCCTGTCGGCGGTCGACGCCGACGTGACGATCGCGGTGAGCCTCAGCGGCAGCGAGGCGATCGCCTCCCGCGACGCGGAGTCCGGGGTGACCGCCGAGTGGCTGAACCGCATGGTGCGCAGCACGTCCGCGCTGCTCGACACCTCCGCGGCCCGGTCGGTGCTCGACCGGCCGACCGCGCGCGCCGTCCTGGGCAGATTCGGCGCGTCCCCCGCGGACGCGGAAGGCTGGTCGGACGATCCGGACGGCGCGGAGTCCGCGGCCGAGGACGATACGGCCGGTGAACTGGCCGCTGTCGCAGCCGAAGTCCCGAAGCTGGGCAGTTTCGAGGTGATGAATCGGACGATCGACATCGCCCAGGCCGCGCTGGCCCGCCACATGCTGGCGGTCTACCCGCCCGACCTGTTGATCGAGGTCCCACGCTCGATCTGCCGGGGCCTGGAATTCCACCGGGCGGCCGAGGTGATCGGCGTCGGCCGTGCGCTGGCGGAGGAGGCGCTGGACGCCTTCGAGAACGACCGCGCCGCCTTGCCCGCGGCCAGGGGTGAAAAGGGCGCCGCCACAACGTAACCGGTCCCGCGGTCAGACGCCCAGGAACCGCGCGACGGCCCGGGCTTCGCGGCGGCCCTGCTCGCGCCCCGCCGATGCCGAGGCGACGCGGCACGCCGGATCCAACGGATTGGGCCCGAACGCCGCCAGCGAGTCGGAGTCGGCGAACACCGCGAGCGTCGCGCCGGGGAAGGAGGAGATCTCCGCGGCGGGCCCGGCGCCGAACGGCGACGGCGCGTCCGCGCCCGCGGGCACCAGCACCACCGCCGCGTCGCAATCGCCGGCCACACCGAGATTGACCAAGCTGGCGACCCCACCGTCCATGTAGCGTCGGCCCGCGATCGCCACCGGCGGCCACGCCCCGGGCACCGCGCAGCTGGCCGCCACGGCGTCGACGAGGTCGACGCCGGAGTCGCGATCGAAAACCACCAATTCCCCGGTGCTGACGTCGATGGCGGTGATCCGCAGCGTCCGGTCGGGCCAGTCGTGTGACGGCAACCGCTGCGCGATCACCCGGCGGCGCACCGCCGGCGGGACGGTCTTGGTCGCCAGCGCGACGGCACCGATCCGCTGCATCTGCTGCCGGGTCTTGTCCGAGGGGTCGGCGTAGGGCTCGGCGAGGGCCGCGAGGAACATTTCAGTGATGTCGTCGACGTCCACCCCGGAATCGATCTCGGGCGACGATTCGGCGACCTGCCGGTCGAACAGCACGTCAAGCGGGCTGTCGCTGCCGAGCTGCGCGGCGACCACCGAACCCGCCGAGGTCCCGACCAGCACCTCCGAATCCAGCAGCAGCCCGGCAGCCGTCGGCGACTCGTCGGCGATGCCACGTAAAACGCCTGTCTCCCAGGCAATTCCAGCTATCCCCCCGCCCGCCAGCACGAGCGCCCGTCTGGTTGTCACGCCCACCCACTCTGCCAGGCCGGATCGGGCTAACGGCGGGCGCTCGGCAGCGCGTGTTGCGCGTCCCGCACCCGCGCGCTCAGATCCTCCCGCCGCAGCAGGCGCGCGGGCGGGTGGGGCAGGATCACCCTGCGGTCGACGTGCAGCGCGGCGTCGACGTGGACCAGCTCGCCCGGCTCGAGCAGACGCCAGCGCTGGTCGTCGTCCATGCGCTCGGTCGCGAACACCACCGACGCCCGGCTGCACAGATGCTGGGATCGCGCGTGAATTCGCTTGGTGCGCATGTCGAATTCCGGGGCTTGCGTTGCCACGCCGTCGGACCGGTCCAACACGTAGAGTTCGTGGGTTTCGGGGTACCGCAGGGCCCACACGTCGGTCGCGGTGCTCAGCAGCACGTTGACCGCATAGATCGGCACATTGGCCGCCAGCCATGTCATCGCGTCGGCCAGCCCGGCACTCACGTCACCGTCGAGCGCCCGGATCGACGCGGTGATCAACGCGAACACCCGCTCGGAGTCGGTGTCGCCGAGGACCAAATCGTCGGTGCCGACCTCGCGCAACCGTTCGTCGAGGACGTCCAGCCCCTCCAGCACGCCGTTGTGCGCGAAGATCCGGCCGTCCTGCAGGAACGGGTGGGTGTTGCGGATGTCGAGCGAACCGGTCGTCGCGTATCGCACGTGCGCGATGAAGGTGGTGCCGGTCAACTCGTGCGCTTCGGTGGCGAACGCGGCGTCCGCCCAGGCCGCCATGGGCTGCTTGTCCAGCCGCGGCCGGCCACGCTCGTCGAAGACGCCCAGGCCCGTCCCGTCCGGGTTCCTCCTGCTTTGGTCGGCGAGGCTGTCGGGGGCGTCCAACAACCAAAACGTCGCGGTGCAGACGTCCGTCCCGGCGTGCAGCCCGAAAAGTCGACACATGGCCTCGACGGTACCCAGCGTCAGTCGCGCGCCTCGACCACCCAGTAGCCGTGCTCGGCGTAGCGCGCCCGGATGGCCTTCTTGTCGTACTTGCCCACGCTGGTGCGGGGAATCTCCTCGACGAACGCCCACCGCTCGGGCAGCCACCAGCGAACCACCTTCTCCGCCAGGAACTTCCGCAGGTCCTCGGCGCTCACCGTGGTGCCTTCCTTGGCCACCACAACCGCCAGGGGCCGCTCCTGCCACCGCTCGTCGGGCACCCCCACCACCGCGGCCTCGACCACATGCGGGTGACCGATCAGGCTGTTTTCCAGCTCGACGGAGGAGATCCACTCCCCACCGGACTTGATGACGTCCTTGGCCCGGTCGGTCAGCGTGACGAAACCGCGCTCGTCGATCCGTCCCACGTCGCCGGTGCGCAACCAGCCGGAGTCGAACTTCGCGTCGTCGGCCGTCAGGTAGTACGAGCCGGCAATCCACGGGCCGCGGACCTCCACCTCGCCCACCGCGTCACCGTCGGTGGGCAGCACCCGGCCGTTGTCGTCGACGATCCGCATTTGCACACCGCAGACCGGTTGGCCCTGGGTGGCGCGCAACGCCCAGTGCTGGTCGGCGGGCGTGCCCGGCGGCGGCCACGCCATGGTGGCCAGCGGCGAGGTTTCCGTCATCCCCCACAGCTGCCGGATCTGCACGCCGTGGTTCTCCTCGAAGGTGCGCATCAGCGACACCGGAACGGCCGAGCCGCCGCAGACCACCAGCCGCAGCGACGACATGTCGTGGCCGGGTTCTTCCTCCAGGCGATGCAAGACGTCGTTCCAGATCGTGGGCACCGCGCCCGCCACGGTCGGTCGCAGGTCCTCCACCATGCGAATCAGCGACCGCGCGTCGAGATGGCAGTCGGGCAACACCAGATCGGCGCCGGCCATCAACGCCGCGTAGGGCAGGCCCCACGCGTTGGCGTGGAACATGGGCACGATGGGCAGCACGCTGTCGACGGCACCCACGCCGATGCCGTTGGTGGTGCAGGCCGCCATGGTGTGCAGGTAGCTCGAACGGTGGCTGTAGACAACACCTTTCGGGTTTCCGGTGGTGCCACTCGTGTAACACATTGCGGCGGCGGACTTCTCGTCGATCTGCGGCCAGTCGAATTCGGTCGACTCATCGGCGAGCACGTCGCCATACCGCAGCACGGTCTTGCCGGCGCCCTCGAAGGCGGCGGTGTCACCCTCCCCGACCACGATCACGGTGTGCACGGTCTTGAGCTCGCCCAGCACGGGGGCGAGCAGCCTGGCCAGCGACACGTCGACCAGGACCACTTGGTCTTCGGCCTCGTTCGCGACGTAGACGATCTGCTCGGCGAAGAGGCGGATGTTGAGGGTGTGCAGCACCGCACCCATCGACGGCACGGCCAGGTAGGTCGCCAGGTGTTCGGCGTTGTTCCACATGAACGTCGCCACCCGCTGGTCCCCGCTGATGCCCAGGCGCCGCAACCCGTTCGCCAGCCGGGCGGCGTCCTGACCGAGCTCTCGGTAGGTGATGCGCCGGTAACCGTCACCGGTGGCGGTGGTGACCGTGCGCGCGCCGTGCACACCGCAGCCGTGCCGCATGATGGCGGTGATCGTCAACGGAAAGTCCTGCATCGTGCTGTCCATCGAGGTACCGCCTTTGAATCGCGGCGCAGCGTCGCCTGATGTCAACCCTCCGAGCCACGAGGTGGCAGCGTCCGGGGCCGGCAGCGATCAGCCGTCGGCAGCCTCCACCCTAAGCCCGCGTTCGGCACCGGCGTGAGCAATTACCCTAGGCGAGTACGGGTTCCCGCCACACCGGCTCGGGCAGGGAAGTGGTCGGCGCCTCGGCCGGTCCCCCGCGCGCGGCGATCGGCACGACGGTCACCACACCGGAATGGCCGGCGATGTAGAGGCATCTGCCGTCGGGGCTTTCGACCACGCAGGACGGGTGATTCGCCGCCCTGATATCCCCGACGACGTCGAGGGTCTGCGTGCACACGACGGCGACGCGGTCGTCGCTGACCAAGTACGCGCGGCGGCCGTCGCGGCTGAGTGCCACGCGGGTGAGGGTGAGCGGGCCCGCGACCTCGCTGAGCTTGCGCGTGGCGGTGATCTTGCGGGTTCGGGTGTCGATGACGTCGAGCACCGCGCCGACCACCGGCCCGCAACTGGCCACATAGGCCGTGCCGCCGTCGGCGGTCAGCGCGACGTCGCGGATGGGTAAACCCAGCTCGTAGGCGCCGGTGATGCCCGAGCCGCCGCCGTCGGCGCCGTCGGAGGTCGCTCGCGTGTCGATGACGACCAATTGGCCACCGGAGGGCCCGTTGGTGGCCGCGTACAGGTGGCCCCCGTCGGGGCTGATGCGCACGCAGTCCACGGTGGTCCCGGGCGCGGTCGCGAGTTCGATCACGTCGACGTCATCCGTGGCGGTGTCGACGACCGCGATGTCGGCGCCGCGGGCGTGGTTCCGTCCGGCGTAGACGAACCTGCCGTCGGCGCTCACGGCCAGGTCGCTCACGCTGTGGGCGAGCGGATGAGTCGCGACGTGCGCGTTCGCGGCGACGTCGACGACGTCGACGGAGTCATACGACGAGGTTGCGGTGCTGATGTAGGCGCGCGGGGCGTCCCCGCCGCTCAGGGCGATCGCGAATGGCTCGTCGAGGCCGAGGGTCTGCACCACGAGGCGGGCATCGGGGTCGACGATGGAGACCGTGCCACGGCCGTGATTGGCCACGACCAGCCGGCTGCCGTCGGGGCTGATGCCGATGTCGCTGACCGGACCGTTTCGCACCGGAATGTGGACTGCCGAGGTCTCGTCGAGTTGGAACACCCGCTCGTCCGGGTCGTCCTGGAAGGCCTTGCGGCCGTTCAAAGGGCTCACGCTGTACCGCCTTTGCTATGTCGTCGGCGCGGAGAAAAAGTCGCCGGGACTTGCGCGACAATTCGGCCTCCGGATCCACCGGATCTCAGCACCTGAAGGCGCCGACGCGACTGGTTTTACGAGTCTACCGGCCAGAATTCGCGTCAACCGGTCCGAAATCCCCCGACGTTAGCTACGTCACTCCCCACGCTCAGGTTCTGCACAGGCTTTCAATTACGCTGTATCGCAGTCGCTTACCCGTAGCGAAACTGACGCAAACGCGCACCCGGCGGATTTCGCATCCGCCGCTAACGTCCCCGCTCAGCACCGCAGGATTGTCCAAGATAAGAAACTCTCAGTATCAGCCGGCAAAGAGGGAAAGATCACACGGCGTTCACGGGCTGAATTGGGTTTGCGGCCGGGGCAGGGCGGCGCCGTCGACGATGATGTCGAGCTTCTCATTGTAAAACGCCACCAGACCGGCGATCTGGCCGACGGCGGGCAGCGGGTAGTGGTAAGTCCAAGCCAGGTCCGGATGCAGGACCTCCCCCGAGCGCACCGACCAGTAACCCGACGTCACCCCTTTGTAAGGGCACAGCGTCTGCGTCGCGCTCGGCTCGAGATGCTCGAACGCGATATCCGTCGGATCGATGTAATACCTTGTGGGTAAACCCGTTTCGAATAGAAGGACCGGAGATCCGGTGTCCGCCAGCACGATTCCGTCCAGCTCCACCCGAACACGCCGGTGTGAGCGCAACGCGTCAACCCGCGAGTAGGGGTTGCGCGGATGCCCGTAGATCGGCTCGTCTTCCTCGAACCACCGCAACGAATTCCACTCGAAGCGCACCGTCCCGGCCACGGGGCTGTCACCCTCGGCGTCGAAGACCCGTGCGGCCGACGGGTGGGTCTGGCCGGCGCCCTCGAGGGCGTGCAACCGCGACGGACCGAACTGCACCTTCTGCGGATGGTTCTCGTCGCGCAGGAACTCCGCCCGGACATCGGTCAACGGGATGTAGTACTGCGGGTAGTACGGGACCTCCCACACATAGCGGGCGGCGGTGGTGTCGAACACCAGCGCGTCGCCGAGATAGCCGCGCACCCGGCGCGGCGCGGGCTCGACCCGGCCACGGGCGGCCGCCGCCTGGGGGTAGTCACGCCCGGCGGTCACGGCTGACCCTTGGCGGCCAGGCCGGCCGGAGCGTGGGCGATCGCCGACCGGATCGCGTCGGCCAGCGCCAGGGCGCTTTCCTCGGTGAGCTCCAGCGCCACCCGCGCCGACGGCCCGAGCGCCGGGTTGATCACGTCGATGTTGACGGTGTGGCCGTAGGGCGCGTGGACCGGGTGGTCGACGTAGACCGTCGCGCGGCCGGCGGCGAACCACCCCGTGGGGCCCTTGCCGCTGCCGTCGATCGCGACATGTTCGGTGCGATGGGTGCACATGGCGGGCAAACCTAGCCTTTCAGGTGGGTGGCGAAGAAGGCATCGATGCGGCGCCAGCCGTCGACCGCCGCCTCCGGCCGGTACGCGGGGCGATCGACCGAGAAGAACGAGTGGCCCGCGCCCGCATAGGAGTGGAACTCGTGCGGCTTGTTCAGCTGGTTGAGCTTCTCGTCCAGCGCGGCCACCGAGGCGGGCGACGGGAATCGGTCGTCGAGCCCGAACAGGCCGAGCAACGGGCAGCTCAGGTTCGGCGCCAACTCCAGGATCGGCTTCATGGTCTTGGGCATGCCCTCGGGCGGATCCTCGACGATGAAGGCGCCGTAACAGTCCACGACGGCGTCGAACTGCAGCGAACACGCCGCCAGGTACGCGTGCCGCCCGCCCGAGCAGTGCCCGATCACGCCGAACCGCCCGTTGGCGCCCGGCAGGGTGCGCAGGTGCTCGACCGCGCCCGCGACGTCGCCGACGAGCCGGTCGTCGGGGACCCCGCCGGCCGCGCGCGCCGCCGCGGCCGCGTCGTCGGGCGACGCGCCCGGTGCCTCACGCGAATACAGGTTCGGGGCCACCGCGTGGTAGCCGCTGACGGCGAGGCGCCGGACGAACTCCTTGGTCTCGCGGTCATAGCCGGGCATGTGGTGGATCCACACGACTCCGCCGCGTGCCCCCTCGGCGAGGGGCGTGGCGCGGTATGCCTCGATCTCGTCGCCGCCGTGGCCGGTGATGGTGACGGTTTCCGCGCGAATCGCGTCTGGGCTGAGCGCGTTCATGGCTATCCTTCGGGCCTCCCTGGTCGGGCCGCAACCGGACGCGGAGCGCATGCGGCTGGTCGGGCCGCCCCGCCGGACACCAACGTATCGGAACACCCGCGCGACGGGGAGGGCCGACCGACTGCGCTGCACGGCTCGACGCGCGTGTCATGCGACCTCTTACCCCTCGCGGACGTCACGCTGTAGGAGACGCCGGGCGAGAACCGGCCGCGCGGATGATTGGGGCACTGCACGTGGTTGACAGCGCTGAACATCGAGACCCGCCACACCATCCCGGAGATCAGGGTCATCACCGGCTGGTGGGCCAGCCGCATCGCGAGGACGAGGGGGCGATCGTCGAGGCCGAACAACGAGCCGCCCGGTTGCGTTCCGCCGGGCACCGTTTCGGCCGGCGGGGACAGCGGTTCGACCGGCGTTCACCGTTCGTCATGGGTTTGACCGCATCGGCCGGCGTGGCCGTGACGTACGCGGCGGTGCGCGTCCTCGGGTCGATGTCGTCCGTACTGGTGTTGATCGGCGTGGCGATGTTCTTCGCGCTCGGGCTCGAGACGGCCGTGTCGTGGCTCGTCAATCACAAGCTGCCGCGCTGGGCGGCGGTCACGGTCGTGGTCGCGGCCGTCTTCGCCCTCATCGCCGGGACGGTGGCCGCGACCATACCCCCGCTGGTCCAGGAGGCGCGCCAGCTCGTCGAGCAACTGCCGCATTACCTGCAGCACGCCCACGATCGCTCGTCGCTCATCGGCCGGCTCGACGAGCGGATCCACCTGCAACAGCGGATCACCGAGATGGTCAGTGGCTCCGGCCGTTTCACCTTCGCGGGGATCCTGCGGACCGGGTCAGAGGTGTTCGGTGTCCTGTCCCATGTCGGCGTCGTGGCCATGCTGACCATCTACTTCATCGCCGATATGCGCCGCATCCGGGCCGGCTTCTACCGGCTCATGCCGAACTCCCGGCGGCCGCGCGCCATCCTCATCGGCGACGAGGTGGTGGCGAAGTTCGGTGCCTATCTCTTCGGCAACGTGCTGACGTCGGTCATCGCGGGATTCGCCACCTTCGTCTGGTGTGTCCTGCTCGACGTCCCCTACGCGGTCCTGCTGGGGGTGGTGGTGGCCGTCTTGGACCTGTTCCCCTACGGCTCAACCGTTGGCGGATTCATCGTCGCAGCGGTCGCGCTCAGCGTCTCGATCCCGGTCGCCATCGCGACCGTCGCCTTCTACATGGGATTTCGGTTGGGTGAGGATTATCTGCTGACCCCCAGGATCGTTGGCCGGGCGGTCCGGGTCCCGGCCGGCGTCACGGTGGTCGCCGTGTTGCTCGGCGCCGCGTGGTTGGGCGTGGTCGGGGCGCTGGTGGCGATCCCGCTCGCGGCGGCCCTGCAGCTGCTCGCGCAGGAACTGCTGTTTCCCGCGCTGGACGAGGCGTGAGATGGTACCGAAAGCCGTTGTGAGCGAAGGCGCTTTACGCCCGGGCCGCCTCGCGGACCCCGGTGAGGTCGAGGGCGATGTCGACGAGCATGTCTTCCTGCCCGCCCACCATCCTGCGGCGGCCGGCCTCGACGAGCAGGGAGCGCGCGTCGACGCCGAACCGTTCGGCCGCGGCCTCGGCATGACGCAGGAAGCTGGAGTACACGCCGGCGTAGCCGAGCGTCAGCGTCTCGCGATCGACGCGCACCGGGCGCTGCTGCAGCGGGCGGACGAGGTCGTCGGCGGCATCCTCGAGGGCGTTCAGGTCGCAGCCGTGTTCCCAGCCCATCCGGGTGGCGGCCGCGATGAAGACCTCCAGCGGGGCGTTGCCCGCGCCGGCGCCCATGCCGGCCAGGGATGCGTCGACGCGCCGGCACCCGTGCTCGACGGCGACCATCGAGTTGGCCACGCCCAGGGCGAGGTTGTGGTGCGCGTGGATGCCGACTTCGGTTTCAGCACAGAGCGTTTGGCGCACCGCGTCGACGCGCTCGGCGACATCGCGCATGGTCATTGCACCGCCGGAGTCGACGACGTACACGCAGCCCGCCCCGTATTCCTCCATCAGCTTCGCCTGCTCGGCCAGGGCCTGCGGGGTGGTCAGGTGGCTCATCATCAGGAAGCCGACGGTGTCCATACCCAGCTCGCGGGCGGCGGCGATATGGTGCGCGGAGATGTCGGCCTCGGTGCAGTGGGTGGCGACCCGCACCACGGCGGCCCCGGACCGGTGCGCCGCGGCGAGGTCGCGAACGGTCCCGATGCCCGGCAGGATCAGCGTGGCGATCTTGGCGCGGCGGACCGCCCCGGCGACTGCCTCGATCCACTCCAGGTCGGTGTGTGCGCCGAACCCGTACACGCAGCTGGAGCCGCCCAGCCCGTCGCCGTGGGCAACCTCGATGGAGTCCACGCCGGCCGCGTCCAGCGCCGCGGCGATCTCGGCGGCCTGGCGCAGCGTGTACTGGTGGCGGACCGCGTGCATCCCGTCGCGCAACGTGACGTCGCTGATGTAGATCGGCTGGGTCACGATCACCCTCCCACGTTCGTCAATGAGTGCGCGGCAATGCTTTTGGCGGTCGCCAGCGCCGCGGAGGTCATGATGTCGAGGTTTCCGGCATAGGCGGGCAGGTAATCGGCGGCGCCGGTCACCTGCAGCAGGGTGGTGACGCGGGTGCCGATGAACTTCCCCGTCTCGGGAATGTGCAGCGGGCCGTCGGGCCCGAACGTCTCGAACTGCACCGGTTGGGCGAGCCGGTAGCCGGGCACGTAGCACCGGACGCGCTCGATCATCGCCGCGATGGACGATTCGATGGCGGCGTGGTCGCAGTCGCCTTCCACGAGGCAATACACCGTGTTGCGCATCAGGATCGGCGGTTCTGCGGGGTTGAGGACGATCATCGCCTTGCCCCGCCGCGCTCCGCCGACGACTTCCAGTGCGGTGGCGGTGGTCTCGGTGAACTCGTCGATGTTGGCGCGGGTACCCGGGCCCGCGGACTTCGAGGAGATCGACGAGACGATCTCGGCGTAGGCCACCGGCGCCGTCCGGTTGACCGCGGCCACGACCGGCACGGTGGCCTGCCCGCCACACGTCACCATGTTGAGGTTCGGCGCGTCGAGATGATCTTCGAGGTTGACCACCGGGACGCAGAACGGGCCGATGGCGGCCGGGGTGAGGTCGAGGACGCGGACTCCGTTGTGGCGCAACTCCTCCCAGTGTTCGACATGGGCCTCCGCCGAGGTGGCGTCGAACACCAAGCGGATCTGCTCGAAGCCCGGCATGGCCAGCAGCCCGTGGACGCCCTCCGATGACGTCGGAACGCCCAGGCGTGTCGCCCGGGCCAGCCCGTCGGAGTTGGGGTCGATACCGATCATCGCCGCCATCGTCAGCGGTCCCCCGCCGCGGCGGATCTTGAGCATCAGGTCGGTGCCGATGTTGCCCGACCCGATGATCGCCACGGGGAATTGCCGACCGGCCATGGGGCTTTCCTTTTCGCTCACTCGAAACTCACGCTGACCGCGCCGAGGCCGGTGATCGAGGCCGCCGCGCGGTCGCCGGCCTCGACGAACGCGGCCGTGGTGTAGGAGCCCGACATCACGAACTGCCCGGCCTCGATCGCCGTTCCGTACTCGGCCAGGGCGTTGGCCAGCCAGGCGACGGCCACCGCAGGGTCACCCATGACGGCGGTGCCGCAGCCCGTTTCGGCGAGCGTGTCGTTCAGGTAGAGCGCCGCGGTGGTGCCGGGCAGGGGCGGCGCGTCCGCGATCGGCACCCACTGCCCCAGCACTACCGCGCCGGAGCTGGCGTTGTCGGCGACGGTGTCCGCCAGGGTGATTCGCCAGTCTGCGATGCGGCTGTCCACGATCTCCAGCGCCGCGGCCACCGCTTCGGTTGCCGCCATCACCTCGGCGGCCGTCACCCCCGGACCGCGCAGCGGTGCCCGCAGCAGGAACGCCACTTCGGGTTCCACCCGCGGTGTACAGAACGCGGCCCGCCGCACCGTCGTCCCCTCGGCCAGCACCATGCTGTCCAGGACGTAGCCGAAGTCGGGCTCACTGACACCCAGCAGTGCCTGCATCGGCGCGGAGGTCAGCCCGATCTTGTGGCCGCGCAGCCGCGCGCCCGCGCCGAGGTGGCGCGCGAGGTTGCGGCGCTGCACCGAATAGGCCTCGGCCACACCGAGGCTCGGGTACGACTCGGTGAGCGGAGGGATCGGGCTGCTGTTCGCCTGCGCCGCGTACAACCGCCGAGCGGCCTCGTCCAGCCGGGCGTCTCGGGCGGTCATCTCGATCATGCGAATTCTCCGGACTCCAGTAGCCGGGTCGCCGACTGGAAGACCAGGCGGGCGTGCAGGTCGAACAGCTTGATCAGGTCAACCGAGTCGCCGCCGACTTCCTTGGCGATGAACAGCCCGTCGGCTCCGGCGATCGCGTAGGTGGTCAGCAGGCGCACGTTCTCGTCATCGAGCCCGGGCGCGACGTCGCGCACGACCGCCTCGAACCGGTGAAAGGTCGCGTCGCGAACTTGTAGGAACATCTCTCTCGCCCGCGGCTCGACCGGGCGGCGCTCCAACGCCAGCATCAGGCCGAGGCGGATGAAGTCGGGCGCATCGAGCAGGGCCTTGGCCACCTGCGTCCCGAGTTCGGTTACCCGCTCCTGAACCAGGGAGCCGCCGGGCAGGTCCAGCGCCGCCAGCCACCGGCCGAAACTGCGCTCGATGACCGCGGCTATCAGGTCGTCCTTGTCGGCGAAGTGCCAGTAGATCGATGTCGGCGGCAGGCCGCTTTTCTTGCTGACCAAGGAGATCGTGGTGCCTTCGTAGCCGCGTTCGGTGGCGACCTCCGTGGCCGCGTCGAGGATCCGCTCACGCGACTGTTCCCCGTTTGCCCGGGTGCGTCGGCGGGTGCGGGATCCGGCGGAGTCGGTGCTACCGGCGTCGGCGGTCACGTTGCCTCCTTTGGGGTGTTGACGGTCACGCTACAAGAGCTTACTGTATGGATCACTACATTAACAAGCCCGGCGAAGGAGCCGAGATGACTGACCGAAAGACCTATGACGTGGCGATCGTCGGCTACGGCCCGGTCGGCTGCACCGCGGCGAACCTGTTGGGCCAGCTGGGCCTGAATGTGGTTGTGGTGGAACGTGACCCCGACATCTATGCGCGGGCGCGCGCCATCTCGATCGACGAGGAGGTGGTTCGCATCTGGCAGCAGGTCGGGCTGGCGGACCGGCTCAACGCCGACATGCAGCCGGGCTGCGGCGCGAGCTTCGTCGACGCCAAGGGCGTGCCCTTCGTCAGGCTGCTGCCCGTGTCGAGGGGTAACGGGCACCCGCCGCAGCAGTTCATCTACCAGCCCGCGCTGGAGAAGGTGCTGCGCGAAGGGGTCGACCGCTTCCCCAACGTGTCCGTCCTGCTCCAGCACGAATGCCTGCGACTGGTCCCGCGAGACGACGGCGTCGAGTTGATGCTCGCCGATCTGACCACCGACGAATTCCGGCGCATCCGCGCCACGTACGTGATCGCCGCCGACGGCGGGTCCAGCGCGACCCGCGCCCAGCTGGGTGTCGGGTTCGGCGGCCGGACGTTCGCTGAGCGCTGGATCGTCATCGACACCAAGGTGCTGAAGGAATGGCCCGGGCACGACCGGCTTCGGTTCCACTGCACCCCCGAACGGCCGACCGTCGACTGCCCCACCCCGCTGGGACACCACCGCTGGGAGTTCCCGGTGCGCGACGAGGAGGACGAGCGCGACCTGCTGTCGGAGGACGCGATCTGGAAGGTGCTGCGCGGCCAGGGGATAACGCCGGACGACGTGCGGATTTTGGGCTTCGCCTGCTACAGCCACCACGTTCGCTTCGCCGACCGGTGGCGGGTGGGCCGGATCTTCCTGGCCGGCGACGCCGCCCACGCGATGCCCCCGTGGATCGGCCAGGGCATGTGCGCGGGGGTGCGGGACGTGGCGAACCTGTGCTGGAAGCTCGGGGCCGTGCTGAACGGGTCGCTGCCGGAATCCGTCCTCGACACCTACCAGACCGAGCGGCTGCCGCACGTGAGGGAGGTGACCAACCGCGCGGTGAAGACCGGCAAGCTCATCATCGAACGCAACCGCTTCCGCGCGGCGGCCCGCAATCACCTCTTCCGCGCCGCGAGCAAGGTGCCCTATTTCCTCACCTGGCTGCGCGACCACCGCTGGTTGCCCGACGCCCGCTACCGGGACGGCCTGCTGGCGCGCAACGGGAACGGCGCCGTCGGCTGGCTCATCCCCCAGCCCCGGGTCCGCGACGAAAAGGGTGACAGCGTCCGTCTCGACGACGTGGTCGGCGGCCGCTGGACCGTGCTGCACACCGGACGCACATCCGAGGGGCCGGACTGGCGGGCCGCGGGCGTGCCCGCCTTGGAGGTCATCCCGCCCGGCAGCGCACCGCGCGCCGACTGCATCGTCGACACCGACGGGTCACTGACCGCATGGCTGCACAAGAAGGGCGCGTCGGCGCTGGTGGTGCGGCCGGACGGCTTCGTCTACGCCGGCGCCGCCGACGGTCAACCCCTGCCGCCGCCGCCGGCGGGCTTCAAGTCGTAAGGAAAGTCCAGTGCCCACGAACACGATCACCGAACGCACCATAAGCGTCAGAGGCAAGGACATCTTCGTCGCCGAGACCGGCAGCGGCCCGGCTGTCGTACTCCTGCACGGAGGCGGACCGGGCGCGTCGGGCCTATCGAATTACGCCCGCAACATCGAGCCGCTCGCCGAGAACTTCCGCGTCGTCGTTCCGGACATGCCCGGTTACGGCCGCTCCACCAAGGGCGTCGACCGGCGAGATCCGTTCGGATACCTCGCCGATCACATCCGGGGCATGCTCGACGAGCTCGGCATCGACAGCGCCCACCTCGTCGGCAACTCCTACGGCGGGTCGTGCGCGCTGCGGCTGGCCCTCGACACCCCGTACCGGGTGAACAAGCTGGTGCTGATGGGGCCGGGCGGCGTCGGGACGAGCCGCGGGCTGCCCAGCGACGGTCTGCGGAGCCTGCTGGCCTACTACCGCGGCGACGGACCGAGCCTGGACAAGCTGCGCACGTTCATCCGTTCGTACCTGGTGCACGACGGCGACGCCGTGCCGGACTCGCTGATCGAGTCCCGCTATCAGGCGTCCATCGACCCCGAGGTCATCGCCAACCCGCCGCTGCAACGCCCCTCGGGGTTGCGCACCCTGTGGCGGATGGACTTCACCCGCGACCACCGGCTCGGCAGCCTCGCGACGCCCACGCTCATCGTCTGGGGCCGCGACGACAAGGTGAACAAACCCAGCGGCGCCGCGATGCTGGCCGAGCGGATGCCCAACGCCGACGTCCTGATCGCCGCGAACACCGGCCACTGGGTCCAGTGGGAGCGCGCCGAACTGTTCAACGCGGTCACCGCCGCGTTCTTGAAAACCTAATCACAGCAGACCAATACAAGGATCAAAGATGTCTACCATTCGAAAGCCTTCGCTGTTCGGCAGTGTACACCTGGGTTACGTCGTGATCGAGACCAACAAGATCAGCGACTGGAAGCGCTTCGGCCGCGACGCGCTCGGAATGCACCTCGACGAGATGGCACCCGACACCGTCAGGTTCCGCCTCGACGCCAACGAATGTCGCGTGCTGCTGCGACGGGGTCCGGCGGAAGACGTCGTTGCGCTGGGTTGGCAGCTCGACGGCCATGCGACGTTCGACGAGATCAGTCGCCGTGTCGCCGACCACGGGGTGCCCAGCGTCGAGGGCACCGACGAAGACGCGAAGCTGCGCGGTGTCGAGCGCTTCCTGCGGTTTCCCGGCCCGAACGGGCTCGCCCAGGAGATCTACACGACCGCCCGGACCGCGCCGCTGTCCCTGGACATACCGGGCAGCGGATTCGTCACCGGCGCAAGCGGAATGGGCCACGTCGCCCTCCCGACGAAGAAGCCACACCAACTGCGCGGCTACTACAGCCACGTCTTCGACGCGCGCCTCTCGGACTACATCGACGAGACCATCAACGGGCTGAAGCTCAAGATCCGGTTCCTCCGCGTCAACGAGCGTCACCACTCCGTGGCGATCGGATCGGTAAATGCGCTGCCGGTCAACCCGATTCGCACCCGTGTCCAGCACGTCAACGTCCAGGTCGCCACGCTCGACGACATGGTCAGCTCCTACCAGCGGGTCAAGGAACTGGGGTTCGGCATGGCCCTGTCGGTCGGCCAGCACACCAACGACAAGGAGCTGTCCTACTACGCCCTGACGCCGTCGGGATTCGAATGGGAGGTCGGGTGGAATCCGATCGTCGTCGACGAAGCCACCTGGAAGCCCACTACCCACCAGGGGATCAGCATCTGGGGTCACACGCCGGAAGGGCAAACCGTCATCGACAAGCTCAACCAGTTCGCGGTGGCCGCGCGCTCGCTACGCCACCGGGAAGACACGGTCGCGGCGCTCAGCTCACCCGGGATCGCCGACGACTAGCGGCTGGAGGCGCGTTCAGCGCCGCTTGTCGCGCACCTTGTAGGTCGACGGCCACGACTTGCGCGACTCGTCCCCCGTCAACGGGGTGCCCATGCCCCCGACCTTGACGTTGTAGGCCTCCTTGCCGGGGCCGACCTCCCGGTTCGCGTGTTCCTGGGCGAGGAAGTACAGCTCGTCGATCGTGGCTTCGTCGTAGGCGACGAACGAGGTCTCCCGTTCCATGTCGTCGATACCGATCAGCATCCGCGCGGGCACCAACCGCGAGGCCAACGCCGCCAGGCCAAACAGCGTGAACGGAATCAGCCAGTAACACAGGTACGACAACGGAGCCCTGCTGTCCAGCATCGTGGAGTCACCCCGCACGATCGGCGGGATCGCCGACGACACCGTCATGCCGGCCGCCGTCGCCACCCAGGTCCAGTTCAGGACGCCGACGGTCCGGCCGAACAGCTCGGTCTTGACGACGTCGGCGGGTTGTTCTGCGGCCGCGAACGCGCGCACGAACGGCTTGCCGGTCAGCGTGCCGACCAGCGCCACCACCAGCAGGCCGGCGGTGCTGAGCGGCAGCATCCAGCGCTGGGCGAACGGCAAGCCGAGCGCGAATGTCAGCACCGTCACTACCGCAAACACTGCGGCAGAACCGATTTCGAGCGTCCGCTCCGGCTTGCCGGCGCCGGCGCCGATCGCCAGCGCGATGGCCGCGACCGCGAGGCCGGCCAGCGCGGCGGCACCGGACGGGACGTTTCCGACGAGCACCCAATAAACGATCCACGGCGCAAGACCAAACAGCATGCCCACGATGGGTCAGTGTATGAGTGACGATTCACCCCAGTGTCGGCGGCAGGCCCAAAATTTGGTCCGGGAGTCCGGGCAACCACCGTCAAGCCGCGCTGATCGTCGTGATCGCCGCGCGGCCAAGGGCTTTGCCGATCGTGGGCCAGGAAAGGGCATATTGCCCTTGGCGTCGACTCCCGCCGAGGCCAGTCTGGAAGACACACGCCTGCGGACGGTGGCGGGTTCTTCCGAACCGTGAGCCAGGCGGGGCAAGGCTAGGTCGAGTCATGGAGCGCACGGCAACACCCGCTGAGGGCGTGGTGGCGATCGGCGCCTCCGCCGGCGGCATCGAGGCGCTGTGCGAACTGGCGGCGGGCATGCCGCCCGACTTCCCATTCGCCGTCATGATCGTCATTCACATGGGTCGGGGAGCGCCTTCCCTGCTGGCGCAGATCGTCGCGCGAAGCGGCCCGTTGCCGGCGGTCGCGGCGTCGACGGGGCGGTCCTGGAGGCCGGGCGGATATACGCCGCGGTGCCCGACCACCATCTGCTTGCCCGCGACCACCGGGTGGCACTGTCGGATGGGCCGCCGGAGAGCGGTCGCCGACCGGAGATCGATGCGCTGTTGCGGTACGTCGCGCTGGACTACGGGCCGCGCGCGATCGGTGTCCTGATGTCGGGGATGCATCTGAACGTGTCGGCAGCTATCCCGACGGGTTCGTGTTCAGGGCCATCGCCAGAAAGTCCAGCCGCCACAGCGACTCGAACAGCTTGCGCCCGAATTCCTTTACCAGATCGGTGTTTTCCGGGCCGACGTCCCCACGCTGCGCAACGTTCGCGATGATCTCCCGAATCGGGCGACGGCCGTCGACCTGCGCAACGAAGGGCAGCTGAGCCGGGTTGAGCTTCAGCTTCGTGCCGGGCAGGTGGATCTCGTCCCCGGACAGCAGGCAGGCCGTGCGCAGTAACGGGACGTAGTCGAGCGCTGCGGCGCTCGAGAAATCGATTGCGTAATGCTCTTGCGGCCGTTCGGGCCGGCAGGCGATGAAGAAGTGGGTGGCATTCGCCGGCTGCAGGCGTTCCATCACCGACCAGAGTTTGACGTCGGGCAGTCGGTTGAGCAGCTCCTGGAACTGGCTGACCGGCGCGACGAAGTCGTGCGGGTAGTACGGCGTCTTGTGGAACCAGCCCTGGAATGCCAGCCCCGCCGAGCTGACCAGGTCCAGGCATTCCTCGACGGTGTAGCTGCGCTGCCGACTGTGCAGGAAGGTGTCGACCAGGGCGCCGTCGGACACCAGATCACGCGTGCCCTTCAGATATGTGCGCACGGGGTGATCCGCCGGTAGCACCGCGATCGCCTCTTTGACCAATTGGACCGAGGCGTCGTCCTGTCCGAGGCCGAGGTCTCGGAAGACCGATTCGAGCATGTCGACGCCGAGCCGGCCGTACCTCGCGTACAGCATCACGCCCAGCGCCCCATCTGTGCGCAGACACCCGCCCAGCGCTTTGAGCCCGGCCAGCGGATCGGCCATGTGGTGCAAGACGCCGGTGGAGACGATCAGGTCGAAGTCGCGGGAAAGTGTCGGCACCTCCTCGATGGGAAGCAGATGCAGTTCCAGGTTGCCCAGGCCGTGCTTGTCTTTCAGATATTGCTGGTGCTTGAGCGCTGACCGGCTGACGTCGATCGCGACCACCGTGGCGGAGCGGTTCATGAAGGCAAAAAGCGCCGCCTGAAAGGTGCCGCAACCCGCGATGAGAATGTCCAGGTCCGGTTTGTACTCCCGGTCCGGCCACAACACCCGGTGCGCCCAGAAGGGATCGAACCAATCCCAGTGGTTCTTGCTCCACGCCGCGAGATCGGTCACCGGAGGCGGGTACTCCCACCGATCGTATTGACGGGAGACGCCGTCGCCCCGCGGATCGTCGGTCACTTCGGCGCAACTCCTTTGCGGTGGCGGTGGCGACCAACTTACTGCGCCCGGCGCGCCTCGGCCTGCCGACGTTGCGCCACCCGACCAGCCGTCGCGCTCACATCAACGGGGGCCCGGGAATCAGCCAAATCAGCGAGCTGTCGATTTGTCCCCGGTACTGCGGGCAGTACGCGGCCACGGAGAGGCCGACGAAGTAGCTGGACTCTCTCATCGAAAGATCGGTGTCGCGCTTCACCTTCATCGCCAGGACGCTGGCATTCGCGTTGTTGTCGAACCCCGTGCACACCCGGTGGGCCATCGCAATCGCCGTGCCGCTGTCTCGCACCTCGATCCCGTAGTTCGCCAGCGACGCGATGAACGCGTCATCGGCCGGATCCGCCGCTGCCGACGCCGAGAAGAGGGGCACGGTGGCGAACAGCAGGACCGCACAGGCAGCCCGCCACTTCCCACGACGGGCGGTCATCCGGCCCGATCAATTCCACGAAGACACGGGGGCCTTCGCCACGCCCGTACCGAGCGTGGTCTGCCCTTCGGTCCCCGGTGCGCTCACCTCTCGCAGCGTGACGGGTTGGCGACGCCAGCCGGCGTACCCGAGAGCCGCGCTGATCGCGGTGTAGACGGCGGCCTCCGTCCACATGAATCCGACGCCCCACCTCCTGCCGAGGAAGATGGGCTCGTCGATGATGCCGCTGGACGCGGCGATGGCGTAGCCCGCGTGCGCGTAGGCGATCCCGGCGAACGCTCCGCAGAAGAACTTGCTCACTTCGCGATTCATTTCTCTTCCTCTCTCCGTTGCGACGAAGTCGCTAAACGTCACTGTCGGCATCGCCGACGTGCTCGCGACGACCTACGGGGCTCCGTTGACAATGCGGTCGCGGACGGCGGTGGCGGTGGTGAGATGCCCCTCGGCGGAATTCATGAATTCGCCGGCATGGCGCGCCTCGTTCGGGTCGTGGTCCTCGATCGCCGCGACGCAGAAGTGGGACGCGGCGTCGAAGTCGTCGAGACTGGCTTGCAGCGCGTCGGTGAGTTCCTTGTCAGGGGACGGCACGTGCCCCTGCAGGAAGCTCGCTGCCTCGTGGCCCTCGTGGCAGGCCGCTCCCAAAGCGGGGTAGTCCTGGCTACCGATGGCTAAGGTGGCCTTGCCCATGGCGATGCCCAAGTCCTGCATGTGGTCTTTGGTCAGTTCGACCCATGCGCGCACGGCCTGAGCGTGGGACGTTGTTGTGGTGGTGGTGGTGCCGCCACCGCTGTTGTGCGTTCCAGGTGAGCAGCCACCGACGAACAGAACCACCGCAGCGCCCACTATGGCTTGCTTGATCACCCGGCCTCCTCAACCCTGTAACCGGTGATCCTTCGCCCCGACGACGCTCGCCAGCCAGGGCATAAAGGCTCTACCTCTGGTAGCACGATGACCCCGATCCGGTTGCTGGATCGGCTGTACCTGCAGACGTTGCCCTGAGCTGCGCGGACGCTCGTGCCCCCAGTCGGACTCGAACCGCCACTGGGCGGATTTTAAGTCCGTCTATCTGAGCGTTTGCAAGCGTTGACATCCGTTGGAACGATTGCAGAACTGGCTGTTGAACTGCATCTATCGAATGCTTTGCGTTTGCGAGGTTGGGAGCGTTTGGAAGCTGTGTGCATACATTTTGTTTACAGCCGTCTCGCGGCGGCCTGCGCGGGCTTGTCGAGCGGGCCTAGAACTTCACGGCAAGGTCTTGGCGGGCCAGCCTGCGAACGCCCCAGAAGTAGGTGACGAAGGGCATGGTGCACCACAAGAGGTTCAGGACTACGAACTTGACCCACATCTCGATGGGACTACTCATGCTGTGCAGGTTGTTTGCGATCTCTACCCCGAAGTAGACCGCTGGCAGCGTGACCTCCACGATCATCCCGGCCATGATGAACGAGAGTTGGGTACTGGTGAACCGCTTGCCGTGGCGGAAGAACTGCACCATCGCATACGCCTCGAATAATCCGACGAAGAAGGCGATCCACTCAAGAACGACGATCAGCGGGTCGCCATTGAGGTAGCGAGCATCGCCGCCGAGCAGTATGGGCGCCCACATGTACGTCCAGAGGGCACCATGCTGGACACCGTTCCTGATCTGGTCGAAGAACAACAGCCACGGCAGTTCCCAGATGAATCGTGGGATCAACGCGATGAAGACCCAGACGATGACCATCGCACTGAGCCGTTCCGCCTTCGAGCGGTCACGTTGGCCGGGCAGCGGCAGCCACGGCAGCGCAAGTGCGGTCACGAAACAGCCAACGACGAAGACGACCAGCGTGGTGGACGCGACAACGTGGGAGACCCCGCCATGAAACTCGAGGTACCAGAACACGATGTGGATGACGAAGAAGAACGCCAGGACGCCGAACAGCGACTTTTGCAGTGACGAGAGTCCGGGCTTCGCCGGGGAACCTTGCTTGTCGGGGACGCTGATCGTCTCAGTCATGGGTTCGGCTTTCGCAGGGGTTGGGAGACTGTACTGTGGCAAAGCATGGCACACGCCATGTTTTAGTAGCAAGGGTCGCTCCGGCGCTTTCGCGCAGGTGAGCGCCTACGGGCGCGGACACAGGAACTTCGGGCAATGTCTAAGCTGATCTCGATGAGGGAACGCGGTGAGCAGCGCGGACTGCGACTGTGACCGGAGGGAGACGCACCGCTCCGCGTCGCCCGATTGCTGGTCGACAGCAGCGGGGGGACCGGACCCGAGAACTGCTAATCGATGAGACGGTTCGCTGCATTCGCGAGGAAGGCTTCTCAGCGGCGAGTGCTCGACACATCATCGAACGAGCCGGGGTGAGTTGGGGCGTCATTCAGCACCACTTCGGGGATCGGGATGGTCTGCTGACTGCGGTGATTGAAGATGCCGTTGACCGTCTCGTCGCATCGCTTGAGGCGCTGGCCGATCCTGAGCGGGTCATCGCCACCGAAGACTTGGTGCAGGCGACGTGGAAGGCATTCGCCAATCCAAAGGCCATGGCGGGATTGGAGATTCTGATCGCAGCCAAAGACTTGCGTGGCCGCCTTCGTGGCCAACACATGGGTCGTCTCGGCGCGGCCTTGGCTGCGTTGACCGCCCGTCTGAATACCGGGAATGACCGTGAGCATGCCATCGCGTTGGGCATGCTTCTTTGGACCACGCCGGTAGCGATGATGATCGCCGAGATGTTCGCCGCGCCTCCCCTGACCTGGAGGGACGCGCAGAAGGCGGTTGCCGACCTGATTGACGCGCATTCCTGACCGGCCCCGGTGGCTCGGCTCTCGCAAGCAGGCCGAGCGGACGCACATCTGCACCTTGGCAAGCGTCACTGTCGAGTACGCAGGCCGCTGAGCTTCAAGAATCATCGACCGCTCGAACTCTGCAACTGCGCCCACACTCAAGCTGACGCTGCGCCGCCGCGCGAGCCTCAACGGCCCCCAAAGCCTTATCGAAGGCAGTCAGGCATCGCTGACTTGCCGTTATTGGTCCTGAACTGGTGCCCCCAGTCGGACTCGAACCGACACTGGGCGGATTTTAAGTCCGCTGCCTCTGCCAATTGGGCTATGGGGGCTCGGCGGCGAATCTAGCGCGCGGCCGCCGAATCCGGGACATCGCATCCCGCTGAAGTTGAGGGAAATTCACGCCATGCGCCGCGGGCAGCCATCGGCTACGATCCGCGCCCACGCCGCTTAACCATGGCTTTCCGGCAGATGACAGATCACACCGCTATGTCGTCCGGCAGGACCGTGTTAAAACTACCGGCCTCCTCGTTAAGAAGCCGTAAACGGCTGTCACCCCGGCCCTTTCGGCCGGGAACGTGGACTCGGGGGTCGTTAGTGTTACGCCAACGCACAGGGGCCGTTACGCGAACACTCAGGGTCGATCCACCGCATGGGGGTCGGCCGTTTCCGAACACTAGGGAGCAATAGATGGCATTTCTGACGACTCAGACAGAAGAGATGTTAGCTGCGGAGCAGCTGCTGTCGGGGATCAACACCAACCTGGCGGCGCAGAACGCCGGCGCCGCGGCGGCGACCACGGTGATCGCTCCCGCTGCCGCCGACCCGGTGTCGGCCCAGCAGGCGGCGATCTTCTCGGCGTACGGCACCCAGTACCAGGCGATCGCCACCGAGGCGCAGGCTCAGCTGGAGCAGTACGCGCAAACCCTGGGCATCAGCTCCGGCAGCTACGGGGACACCGAGGCCATCAATGCCGCCCAGGCCACTCTCGCGAGCGCCGCAGATCCCACTGCCGCGGCCGCTCCCGCCGCCGCGGCCGCCACGCCGTCCAACACTCCGCTCGACTGGCTGGCGTACCTCCTCGGTAGCACCGGCAACGGCACCAACCCGAACATGCTCGGCGGGATCTTCGGCCTGTCGGGTAACGGCGCCAACATCGGCAACATCGGTTTCGGCAACTGGGCCTCCGCGGGTTCCGACCTACTGGGCCTGGCCGGTGGCGGCCTGCTCGACACCTCCGCCGCCGACGCCGCCGGTTCGGCCGCCGACGCGGCCGGCCTCGCCGACACCACGGCGCCGATGGCCGGCGGCGGCATGGCCGGCATGGGTGCGATGCCGATGGCCGCGGCGGGCCAGGCGAGCCTGGTCGGCAAGCTTTCGGTGCCGCCGACCTGGGCGGCCCCCGCCACCCCGGTGGTCGGCACGAGCGCCGCGCCGCTGGAGACCGTGGGCTGGACCGCCGCCGCGCCGCAGGCCGGCACCGGGGGCATCATCCCGGGGATGCCGGGGATGGGCGCGGCCGCGCGCAACAGCGCCGGCTTCGGTGCGCCGCGCTATGGCGTCAAGCCGATCGTCATGCCGAAGCCGACGGCCGTCTAGGCCTTCGCCACTTCCTCACAGACTTCGAATTCCAATAGACAAAAGGAGCGGGAAACACAATGGTTCTTGACTTTGCAGCAGTTCCCCCGGAGATCACCTCCTCGCTCATGTACGCCGGCGCGGGCGCCGCGCCACTGATGGCGGCCGCGACGGCCTACGCCAACCTGGCCGCCGAGGTGAGCGCCACGGCGACCCAGTGGGAGTCGATCATCTCGTTGCTGACCAGCGAGCAGTGGACGGGCGGCGGGTCGGCCGCGGCCGCGGCCGCGGCCCAGCCGATCATCGCCTACCTGACCGAGACCGCAACGACGCTCGAACAGGCGAGCGCGCAGGCCACGGCGTCGGCGGCCGCCTACGAAGCGGCGTTCGCGGCGACGGTGCCCCCGCCGGTCATCGCGGCCAACCGGACGCTGCTGGCGACACTGGTCGCGACCAACTTCCTGGGCGTCAATTCGGCCGCGATCGCCGCGACCGAAGCGCAGTACGCCGCGATGTGGGCGCAGGACGCCGCCATGATGGCCGCCTACCAGGCGGCCTCGGCCGTGGCGGGTGTCCTGACACCGGTGACGCCGCTGACGTCGACCACCAACCCGGCGGCCGCGGCGGCCGCGGACAGCACCGCGCTCGCGGCGGACTCGACGGGCGGCACGGTCCAGGCGCTGGCAGCTCCCATCTCCAATGCCGCGGCGGCCGCCCCCTCGCTGCCGTTCACGACCAGCGGCCTGCTGTCCTCGATCGACAACTTCATCGGCACCCCGTCCGTGTTCAACGGCATCAACGGTGTGGTCAACACCGCGGCCTGGTGGGTCATGAACACCATCCCGACGGCGGTGTCCCTGGGCCACACCCTGGGCTCGGTGCCGTCGATCCCGTTCGCGCTCACCGACTCCGTCACTCCCCTCGCGGGCGGGATGGTGCAGGGCACCATGGTGGGCTCGGTGTCGGGAGCGGGTGCGTCGGCCGCCCTGGGCGAGGCCTCCGCGGTCGGCGGGCTGTCCGTGCCGGCCGGCTGGAATGCGGCCGCCCCGGCGTCGTTGGCGTCCTCCACCGCTCCGCTCGAGGGCTCGGGGTGGACGGCCGCGGCCGAGGCCGAGCCGGTCGCGGCGATGCCCGGAATGCCGGGCATGGCCGCTGCGGCAAAGGGCGCCGGCGCCTACGGCTCCGGACCGCGGTACGGCTTCAAGCCGATCGTCATGCCCAAGCAGGTCGTTGTCTGATGTCGGGATTACCGCTACGGGAAATAAGGGGGTACATGTCACCCGTTTGAGGCGATCAGTTAACCGGTAGGCCGTAATCTGTCCATAACGCGGCCACCACCGCATCAATTACAACTGTTAAGACTTCGACATTGAAGGCTTGAACGACAAGGAGAAAGCAAATGGCAACACGTTTTATGACGGACCCGCACGAAATGCGGGCGATGGCGGGCCGCTTCGAGGTGCACGCCCAGACGGTCGAGGACGAGGCCCGCAAGATGTGGGCGTCGTCGATGAACATCGCCGGCTCGGGCTGGAGTGGTCAGGCGCAGGCGACCTCGTACGACACCATGGGTCAGGTCAACCAGGCCTTCCGCAACATCGTCAACATGCTCCACGGGGTGCGCGACGGGCTGATCCGCGACGCCAACAACTACGAGCAGCAAGAGCAGGCCTCGCAGCAGATCCTCGGCAGCTAGTCGAACCTACTGTCGCCCAACACTTTCGAAGGAGCTAAGCAATGACCATTAACTACCAGTTCGGCGATGTCGACGCCCACGGCGCCTTGATCCGCGCCCAGGCCGCGTCTTTGGAGGCTGAGCACCAGGCCATCGTTCGCGATGTGCTTGCTGCGGGTGACTTCTGGGGCGGCGCCGGTTCGGTGGCCTGCCAGGAGTTCATCACCCAGTTGGGTCGCAACTTCCAGGTGATCTACGAGCAGGCCAACGCCCACGGGCAGAAGGTGCAGAGCGCCGGCAGCAACATGGCCAGCACCGACAGCGCCGTTGGGTCCAGCTGGGCCTGACACCGCGTCCTCACTCGAGGGGCCCGCACACCACGGTGTGCGGGCCCTTTCGGTTCCTGGGGCCTCGCGGCCGGCGCTATCCGGCCACCGGCGAGCGCGGGATGAGTGAGGGGCGGAACCCGATCCGGTGAACCGCGCCGTCGGACTCACGCCCGACCATGGCGCCCAGCGGCAGCTTGGAAATGCCGGTGGCCTGTGACGGCGTGGGCGGCGCACCCCACCCGGCCGGAGTGCCGTTGGTGTCCAGGGCGGCCGGGAGCGGCGTCACCGACGACACGGTGTCGGCCCACGTCGGCGGCACCGACAACGTCCCCAGCGAGGCGGCCTGGCCCACACCCGCCGAGGCGCCCTCGCCCAGACCACCGACCGGTCCCAGGGTTTCGAGGCCACCCAGGCCCCCGACGCCCGGCACACCGGCGGCGCCCTCCGCCCCAAGGATCGAACCCGCGCCCTGCATGTCGATTCCCAGGCCGTACACGTCCATCCCGATCCCTGCGCCGTCGGCGCCCAGGCCCGCGCCATCTCCGCCCAGACCAGCGAAATCCGAGCCCACGCCGACCGCATCGGACGCCAGCCCGGCGGCCTCCCCGTTGGAGCCACTGCCCAGGGCGGTGGCCAGGCCGGAGACGGTCCCCAGTCCCGTGCTCGCGGTCTTCGTCGCTCCCTTGGACGTGCCGGTCAGGCTCGATAGTGCGCCGAGGGGGCTGGAAGCCCCGGAAGATCCCAATGACGCCCCGGTACCCACCGCCGCCTGCGACAGACTCGCGCCGGTCGTCGACCCGGGCGTCGACATGCTCTGCAGGGCTTGCGGCACGGTGGACACCGCCTGCGAGGATGCCGTCTGGCCCGCGCTGCCCGCCTGGGTGGCGGCCGCCTGGGCCGTCGCGCCGGCCTGCCCGGCGACCCCACCCGGGTTGGTCGTCTGGGGCGGCGGCGCGAAGGTGCTGAAGGTTGACGCGGACGCCGAACTGGCGGCGTAGGTGTACATCGCGGTGGCGTCCTGGGCCCACATCTCGCTGTACTCCGCCTCGGTGGCCATGATCGCCGGAGTGTTCTGGCCCAGGACGTTGGTCGCGATCAACGCCATGAGCCGAGCGCGGTTGGTCGCGATGAGCGGCGGCGGCACCGTCATCGCGTATGCCGCTTCGTAGGCTGCCGCCGCGGCGGCGGCCTGCACCGCCGACTGCTCGCACAGCGCCGCGGTGGCCCGCAACCACACGATGTACGGCGCGACCCCGGCGGCCATCGCCGTCGACGTCGAACCAAGCCATTCGTCCGTGAGGGTCGTGATCACCGATTCGTAGCCACCGGCGGCAGCGTTCACCTCGAGGGCCAGTGAGTCCCATCCGGCCGACGCGGCCAGCAGTGTCGCGGGCCCGGGCCCCGCATACATCCGACCGGAGTTGACTTCCGGAGGCAAGGCGCCAAAATCCATCGTTATTCCTTTTTTTCTTCTTGAATTGTTGACCCCGTCACATGCGGTGTGATTCGAGGACGCGACGGCAGCCGTTGGCCCGTCAGTCACGCGGCGAGTCGATCGCTCGACGAAACACGCGTCAAGACAACGTCATTCGTAACGTCGCGTAACGTCCAGTTAACGAAAGCCCGGGGACAGCATCGTCCCCTGACGTTCTGTATACGTGGGAAGCACCGGCAGCGTTCACTGACGTGTGCCCTCCTCGATCAACGAAACCCGTTCTTGCATACCATGTTTGGGGAGCCTAACCTCGCAATGGGCCCGCCAGCTCAACTCAACTACTATGCGTCCCAGTATTTTTGGCGGGGCGCCCCTATCTCAAGCCGGCTGATGTGAAACATATAAAACTCATATTTGAATATCCATTGAGTGACGCACCCCACACCGCCAACATTTGAGCTTGCTATGAACTTCGTGACAGTTGGGTGTGTGGCTTGCCAGAATGTAGGAACATGACCGCAATGTCGGGATACGCAGGCAGCCAGCGCCCTCGCCAGGCCATCCTCGGGCAGCTGCCCAGGATCTACCGCGCCGACGGATCACCGATCAGGGTGCTGCTGGTCGACGACGAGCCGGCGCTGACGAACCTGGTGAAGATGGCGCTGCACTACGAGGGCTGGGTCGTCGACATCGCCCACAACGGTCGCGAGGCGCTGGCGAAGTTCGACAAGGTCAACCCCGACGTGCTCGTCCTCGACATCATGCTTCCCGACGTGGACGGGCTGCGAATCCTGGAACGCGTCCGCCAGTCCGATGCCTACACCCCGACGCTCTTCCTCACCGCGCGGGACTCGGTCATGGACCGCGTCACCGGCCTGACCGCCGGCGCCGACGACTACATGACCAAGCCGTTCAGCCTCGAAGAACTCGTCGCCCGGCTGCGCGGGTTGCTGCGCCGTTCCGGCCAGCAGACGCCGCCGGCCGCCGAGACCCTCAAAGTCGGCGACCTGCGGGTCGACACCGCCAGCCGAGAGGTGGTCCGTGACGGCACCCAGATATCGCTGTCCTCCACCGAGTTCGAACTGTTGCGCTTCCTCATGCGCAATCCCCGCCGCGCGCTGAGCCGCAGCGAAATCCTCGACCGGGTGTGGAACTACGACTTCGCCGGGCGCACCAGCATCGTCGATCTGTACATCTCGTACTTGCGGAAGAAAATCGACTCCGGCCGGGAACCGATGATTCACACCGTGCGCGGTGTCGGATACATGCTGCGGCCCCCGGAATGAGCCCGGGCCGGGACGCCTTGGCCGGAGATCTTCCGCGGTGGCTACCCCGGTCGTTGCGGCGCCAACTGCTGTTGGGCGTACTGGGCGTGGTCAGCGTGGTGCTGATGACGGTCGGAATCGTCTCCGTGCTGAGCCTGCGCGGTTACGTCACCGCGATGAGCGACGCCGACGTCGCCGGGTCCTTGGACGCGCTGGGCCACTCGTACGCCAAATATCTTGAGGGTGAACGTGATACGGCCGACGGCACGAAGCCGCTGGGCCAGGCGATGCTGCAGTTCACCGATCAGACGCCGGGAAACCTGATCGTGGTGCTGCGCAACGGCACCGTCGTCGGGTCGGCGGTGTTCTCGGAGGCCGAGGCACGGCCGGCGCCCGCCGATGTGGTCCACGCCATCGAAGCGCAGTCATGGGGTGAAGGGCCGCCACGGACCGAAAACCTGCGCAGCCTCGGGTTCTACCGGCTCAACAGCCACGTCGCCGGGTCCGACGTGCTGGTCGCCGGGGTTTCGCTGGACCTCGCCGACCGAATCATCGCCCGCAAGCAGCTCACCACCACCCTGCTCATCGCGGCCGCTTTGGCGGTCACCGCCGGGCTCACCGTGTGGGTGGTCGGCTACACCCTTCGACCGTTGCGCCGGCTGGCCGGCGTCGCGGCGGACGTCGCCGCGATGCCGCTCAGCGACGACGACCACCGAATCAGTGTCCGGGTGCGGCCCCGGGACACTAACCAGCAGAACGAGGTCGGCATCGTCGGCCACACCCTGAACAAACTGCTGGACAACGTCGACAGCGCGCTGGCCCAGCGGGCCGAATCCGACCTGCGCATGCGGCAATTCATCACCGACGCCAGCCACGAGCTGCGGACGCCGCTGGCGGCGATTCAGGGATACGCCGAACTCACCCGCCAGGACAGCTCGGAGTTGCCTCCTACCACCGAATACGCGCTGGCCCGCATCGAGTCCGAAGCGCGGCGCATGACGCTGCTGGTCGACGAGCTGCTACTGCTCTCCCGCCTCGGTGAAGGGCAAGACCTGCAGAGCGAGGATGTCGACCTGGCCGAACTCGTGGTCAACGCCGTCAACGACGCGGCGGTCGCGGCGCCCACGCACCACTGGGTGAACGACCTGCCCGACGAACCGGTGTGGGTCCGCGGCGATCACGCTCGGCTGCACCAACTGGTCAGCAACCTGCTCAACAATGCCCGGGTGCACACCCCACCGGGGGTCACGGTCACGACGGCGATCACCTGCCATCGCGACGGGCCCGGGGCGCCCTTCGCGGAACTGAGCGTCACCGACGACGGGCCGGGCATCGACCCCGAGCTTCTCCCCCGCTTGTTCGAACGGTTCGCCCGGGCCGACAACTCGAGACTCAACAGCTCGGGCACCGGCCTGGGCCTGGCCATCGTCGACTCGATCGTCAAGGCCCACCACGGCTCCGTCACCGCCGAATCCACCGAGGGCAGAACGGTTTTCCGGGTGCGGGTCCCGCTGACCGAGGGTGCATGATCGCCGAGCGCTTGGACCCTTCGGAAGTATTCGTCCCATGCCCCGAGGGCAGACTGCGCGTCCTCGTGGCGGGCGCGGCCGGAAGTCCGGTGCTACTGCTCAGCGGCGCAGGCGTGGACAATGCGATGCTGAGCTGGCGCCACCTCATCCCGGTCCTGGCGCAGCACCACCGGGTGTACGCCCTGGACTGGCCGAAACAGGGCGGCAGCCGACCCTGGCACGGTCACGCCGGCGTCGCTCGGATGCTGCAATGCATCACCGACACCCTGGACCATTTCGCCGTCGGCCGCGCAGATCTGGTCGGGCTCTCCCAGGGCGGCGCGTTGAGCCTGGCCTACGCCATCGCCGAACCCGGCCGGGTGCGGAGCGTCGTCGCGCTCGCACCCGCCGGGATCCTCTCGTTCCCGCCCGTGGTGCATCAGCTGCTGTGGTTGACGGCGAAACTCTCGCCGCTGGTCTCCTGGGTGTCGACGATGGTGTATCGCCATCGCACAATGGTGGCCCGGCTGGCACGGCACGCGCTCTTCGCCGGGCCGGTCGACGATTTCGACGACATCGTCGACGAGGTCCACGCCGAGGTGCTGGCCAACGGCGCACGCGCTTCCGACATGCAAAACGACTCGATAGGCTTCTTCACGATGAACCTGGACCTGCGACCGCGGCTCCACGAAATCGCCTGTCCCACACTGTTCATCCAAGGCGATCGGGATATCGCCGTCAAAGCCGAACACACCATCGACGCGGCGCGCCGCGTTCCCAACGCCAGGCTGGAGATCCTTCCCGGCAACGGCCACTGGTCCAATCGGCAGTCACCCGAACTCGTCAACCGCCTGATCGACGACTTCCTTGCGAACGAGCCCCCAGCCAACAGTCCCTGATGCACAACGCGAGGTGGGCGCGGCGGGCGTTAAGAAACCGTAAAGGCGCCCCACGGCCGCGTTAGAAAGTTGTCAACCAAAGGCCCTAGCCCAAAGGTGCCAACTAATTTCAAGCTGACCTTGCCTCTGGGGACAGCGTTGTGGCTGACTCGATGGGGGGCTTTCGCGTGCACGCGGTTGGTGCTGAACGGAGACGGGATGGGCTCGAAATGGGCGTAGTGGCGTTCGTCGTGCTCACGGTGGCGGTGTTCGCCGCACTGGGCCTGGTGCAGAAGTTGGTAGAGCGGCTGTGAACTACGAAAACATCGTAGGTTTGGCGCTTTCCGTCCTCATCGCATTGTTTCTCGGCTGCGCCCTGCTGTTCCCGGAGAGGTTCTGATGAGCGGGACGACAGCGGGGCTGCTTTTTCTCGCCGTCCTCGTCGTGGCGCTAATTGCCGTGCATGTGCCGTTGGGCGATTACATGTACCGGGTCTACACGTCGAAGAAGGACGGCTACGTCGAGCGGGGCATCTACCGACTGATCGGGGTGAACGCGCGCTCGGAGCAGAGCTGGGGCGCCTATGCGCGCAGTGTGCTGGCGTTCTCGTCGATCAGCATTCTGTTCTTGTTCGTGTTCCAGCTCGTGCAGGGCAAACTGCCGCTGCATCTGCACGATCCGGCCACCCAGATGACCCCCGGACTGGCGTGGAACACCGCGGTCAGCTTCGTCACCAACACCAACTGGCAGGCCTATTCCGGTGAATCGACCCAGGGGCACCTGGTGCAGATGGCCGGGCTCGCGGTGCAGAACTTCGTCTCGGCGGCCGTCGGGATGGCGGTCGCGATCGCGCTGGTGCGCGGGTTCGCCCGCACGCGCACGGGCGAGCTGGGGAACTTCTGGGTCGACCTGGTGCGCGGCACACTGCGGATTCTGCTGCCGATCGCGGTGTTGGGCGCGATCCTGCTGATCGCGGGAGGCGCGCTCCAGAACTTCCACCTCAACGACCAGGTCGTCACCGCCCTCAACGGGACGCACCAGACCATCACCGGCGGGCCGGTGGCCAGCCAGGAGGCCATCAAGGAACTGGGCACCAACGGCGGCGGCTTCTACAACGCCAACTCGTCCCACCCGTTCGAGAACCCGACCGCGTGGACCAACTGGCTGGAGATCTTCCTGCTGCTGGTGATCAGCTTCTCGCTGCCGCGCACGTTCGGGCGCATGGTGGGCAGCACCAAGCAGGGTTACGCGATCGCTTCCGTGATGGCCTCGCTGTACGCGGTCAGCGTGACCTTCATGATGTGGTTCCAGCTGCAGCACCACGGTACGGTGCCCACTGCGGTCGGCTCGGCGATGGAGGGCGTCGAGCAGCGGTTCGGCGTGGCCAACTCCGCAGTGTTCGCCGACTCGACCACGCTCACCTCCACCGGCGCCGTCGACTCGTTCCACGACTCCTACACCAGCCTCGGCGGCATGATGACCATGTTCAACATGCAACTGGGCGAGGTCGCGCCCGGCGGCACGGGCTCGGGCCTGTACGGCATGCTGATCCTGGCCGTGATCACCGTCTTCGTCGCGGGGCTGATGGTCGGGCGCACCCCCGAATATCTGGGCAAGAAGATCAACCCGCGCGAAATCAAGCTCGCCGCAAGCTATTTCCTGGTCACGCCGTTGATTGTGCTGACCGGGACCGCGATCGCGATGGCGCTGCCCGGCGAACGCGCCGGCATGCTCAACACCGGGCCACACGGGCTGTCGGAGGTGCTGTACGCGTTCACCTCCGCGGCCAACAACAACGGGTCTGCCTTCGCGGGGATCAGCGTCAACACCAACTGGTACAACACCGCCCTCGGCCTGGCCATGGTGGTCGGCAGGTTCCTGCCGATCGTGCTCGTCCTGGCGCTGGCCGGCTCGCTGGCCAAGCAGGGCCAGACGCCCGAATCGGCGGGCACCCTGCCCACCCATCGACCGCAATTCGTGGGAATGGTCGCCGGGGTGACCTTGATTCTCGTCGCCCTCACTTTCCTGCCCATGCTGGCGCTGGGCCCTCTCGCCGAAGGAATCCACTGATGACCGCGACCACCGCTGACCCGGCCGAGCAGTCGCAGCCGTCCACGTCCGCGAACACCAAACGGGTGCAAGGCGGCTTGCTCGACCCGAAGATGTTGTGGCGCTCGACGCCGGACGCGCTGGGAAAGCTCGACCCGCGCACCTTGTGGCGCAACCCGGTCATGTTCATCGTCGAGATCGGCGCGACATGGAGCACCGTGCTGGCGATCATCAACCCAACCTGGTTCGCCTGGCTGACGGTCGTTTGGCTATGGCTCACCGTGTTTTTCGCCAACCTCGCGGAGGCGGTCGCGGAAGGCCGCGGCAAGGCTCAGGCCGAAACCCTGCGCCGGGCCAAGACCCAGACGCTGGCCCGGCGGCTCAAGGATTGGTCGGCCGGCGCGCCGGGCGTGGAGGAAGAGGTCGCCGCGCCGTTGCTGCAGCAGGGTGACATCGTCGTGGTCGAGGCCGGCCAGGTCATACCCGGTGACGGCGACGTGGTGGAAGGCATTGCCTCCGTGGATGAATCCGCGATCACGGGCGAGTCGGCTCCGGTGATCCGCGAGTCCGGTGGCGACCGCTCGGCGGTCACCGGCGGCACCACCGTGCTGAGCGACCGAATCGTCGTGCGGATCACCCAGAAGCCCGGGGAGAGCTTCATCGACCGCATGATCGCGCTCGTCGAGGGCGCCAACCGGCAGAAGACCCCCAACGAGATCGCGCTCAACATTCTGTTGGCCGCGTTGACGATCATCTTCGTTTTCGCGGTCGCCACCCTGCAGCCGCTCGCGATCTACTCGAAGATGAACAATCCGGGCGTCCCGGACAGCCAGGCGCTCAACGCAAACGGTGTCACCGGGATCGTGATGGTGTCGCTGCTGGTGTGCCTGATCCCCACCACCATCGGCGCGTTGCTCTCCGCGATCGGCATCGCCGGAATGGACCGACTGGTGCAGCGCAACGTGCTCGCCATGTCCGGACGCGCGGTCGAGGCCGCGGGTGACGTCAACACCCTGCTGCTCGACAAGACGGGCACCATCACCCTGGGCAACCGGCAGGCTGGGGCCTTCGTCCCCCTCGACGGTGTCACCCCGGAGCAGCTGGCCGACGCCGCGCAATTGTCCAGCCTCGCCGACGAAACGCCGGAGGGCCGCTCGATCGTCGTATACGCCAAACAACACTTCGGGCTGCGGGCACGAACGCCGGGCGAACTCGCCCATGCGCACTGGGTGGAGTTCTCCGCCGCGACGCGGATGTCGGGCGTCGACGTCGACGGGCACCTGCTGCGCAAGGGCGCGGCCAGCTCCGTCGCCGAGTGGGTGCGCGAGCAAGGCGGCAAGGTTCCCCAGCAGCTCGGCGAGCTCGTCGACGGCATCTCCGCCGGCGGCGGCACCCCGCTGGTGGTCGGGGAGAGCCGTGATGGCGATGCGGCGGTGCTGGGCGTCATCCACCTCAAGGACGTCGTCAAGCAGGGCATGCGTGATCGGTTCGACGAGATGCGCAGGATGGGCATCCGGACGGTGATGATCACCGGCGATAATCCGTTGACTGCCAGGGCGATTGCGGATGAGGCCGGCGTCGACGACTTCCTCGCCGAGGCGACGCCCGAGGACAAGCTCGAGCTGATCAAGCGGGAGCAGGAGGGCGGCAAGCTGGTCGCGATGACCGGCGACGGCACCAACGACGCGCCGGCCTTGGCACAGGCCGACGTCGGCGTGGCGATGAACACTGGGACGTCGGCCGCCAAAGAGGCGGGCAACATGGTCGACCTCGACTCCGACCCGACCAAGCTCATCGAGATCGTCGAAATCGGCAAGCAGTTGCTGATCACCCGCGGCGCGTTGACCACCTTCTCGATCGCCAACGACATCGCGAAGTATTTCGCGATCATCCCGGCCATGTTCGTCGCGCTGTTCCCCGGGCTGGACATGATCAACATCATGCGGCTGCACAGCCCGGAATCGGCGATCCTGTCCGCGGTGATCTTCAATGCGATCGTCATCGTCGCATTGATCCCGTTATCGCTGCGCGGCGTGCGCTACACACCGAGCAGTGCGTCAAAACTGTTGAGCCGCAACCTCTACATCTATGGCCTCGGCGGCATCGTCGCCCCGTTCGTCGGCATCAAGCTGATCGACCTGATCGTCCAATTCGTCCCGGGGATGTCCTGACATGAGCTTCTCGAGTTTCGTACGCATGCACTGGGCAGCGTTTCGCGCGTTGCTGGTGCTGACCGTGATCACCGGCATCGCCTACCCGCTGTTCATCTGGCTGGTGGCGCAGATACCGGGGCTGCAGGATAAGGCCGACGGATCGATTCTCACCGCCAACGGTAAGCCCATCGGCAGCCGGCTGATCGGTCAGCTGTTCACCGACTCCGGCGGCAACCCGCTGCCGCAGTACTTTCAGAGCCGTCCCTCGGCGGCCGGCAATGGCTACGACCCGCTGTCGTCGGGCGCGAGCAACCTCGGGCCGGAAAGCGTCGTCGACACACCGGCCGATCCGGCGCAACTGGCGGCCGGCAAGTCCGCATCGGATGCGGGCTACAAGCCGAGCCTGCTGACGACGGTGTGTGCGCGCAGCGCGGCGGTGGGCCGGCTGGAAAACGTCGACGGTGCGCGGCCGTTCTGCACCGGCGGCGGTGTGGGCGCCGTCCTTTCCGTGATCGGACCGCGCGACGCCCGCGGAAACGTCGTCCACCCCACCCGGGTGGTCAGCGTCAACGAGCCGTGCCAGGCGACGCCCGCGCCTTTCCTGAGCCTCTACGAAGGTGTCCGCGTCGAATGCGCCAAGTACGGCGAGGACTACACGATCGGCCAGACGGTTCCGATCCGCGGCGCCGCGCCCGCCAACCCCGCCGTCCCCGCGGACGCCGTCACCGCCAGCGCAAGCGGCCTCGACCCGAACATCTCGCCGGCCTACGCCGATCTCCAGGTCGCCAGGGTGGCCAAGGCCCGCCATGTCAGCGTGGACCAGATACGGGAGGTGTTGGCGCAGAACCGAAGTAGCCGCGCACTCGGGTTCTTCGGCGAACCGTGCGTCAACGTGTTGCAACTGAACCTGCAACTCGATCACACATATCCAGTCTCGAGCTAGCGCGATGGGGGGATGATGGTTGACGTGAGTGCCGTTGACCACCGCCCCAAGCGCGGCGAGCTGCGGATTTACCTCGGTTCGGCTCCTGGGGTGGGCAAGACGTACGCGATGCTCGGCGAGGCGCATCGCCGGCTGGAACGCGGCACCGACCTGGTGGCCGGCGTGGTCGAGACCCACGGCAGGGCGAAAACCGCTGAGCTGCTTGATGGCATCGAGGTCATTCCGCCCCGCTACATCGAATATCGCGGCAGCACCTTTCCCGAACTCGACGTGTCGGCCGTCCTGGCGCGCAAACCACAGGTCGTCCTCGTCGACGAGCTCGCCCACACCAACACACCGGGCAGTAAGAACGCCAAACGCTGGCAGGATGTCGAGGAACTGCTCGACGCGGGCATCACGGTGATCTCGACCGTCAACGTCCAGCACCTGGAAAGCCTCAACGACGTCGTCGCCCAAATCACCGGCATCGAACAGAAAGAGACCATCCCGGATTCCGTTGTCCGGCAGGCCGCGCAGGTCGAGTTGATCGACATCACGCCGGAGGCGCTGCGCCGCAGGCTCTCCCACGGCAACGTGTACGCCCCCGAGCGCATCGACGCCGCGCTGTCCAATTACTTCCGCCGCGGAAACCTCACCGCGTTGCGGGAGCTGGCGCTGCTGTGGCTGGCAGACCAGGTCGACACCGCGCTGGCCAAATACCGTGCCGAGAACAAGATCACCGACATGTGGGAGGCCCGCGAGCGGGTCGTGGTGGCGGTTACCGGCGGCCCCGAGTCGGAGACGTTGGTACGGCGGGCCTCCCGCATCGCGTCGAAGTCCAGCGCCGAGCTGATGGTGGTGCACGTCATCCGCGGTGACGGGCTGGCCGGCCTGTCGGAGGCGCGGATGGCCAAGATCCGCGATCTGGCAAGCAGTTTGGATGCGTCGCTGCACACCGTGGTCGGTGACGACGTGCCCGCCGCCCTACTGGATTTCGCCCGCGAAATGAACGCCACCCAGCTGGTGATCGGCACCTCGAGGCGGTCGCGGTGGGCGCGCGTCTTCGAGGAGGGCATCGGCGCGCGGATCGTCGAGCTGTCGGGCAAGATCGACGTGCACCTGGTCACCCACGAGGAATCCAAGCGAGGCTTTCGCGCGGCGTCCCTGGGGCCCAACGAGCGGCGGGTGGCGTCCTGGCTCGCGGCGGTCGTCGTGCCGTCGGCCATCTGCGCGGTGATCGTGAATGCGCTCGACCCGTACCTGGGCACCAGCGGCGACAGCGCATTGTTCTTCGTCGGGGTGCTGCTGGTCGGACTGCTGGGAGGGGTCGCCCCGGCGGTGGCCTCGGCGGTCTTGTCCAGCCTGCTGCTGAACTACTTCTTGACCGCGCCCAGGCACACTTTCACCATCGCCGAACCCGATGCGGCCGTCACCGAAGTGGTGCTGCTGCTGGTCGCGGTCGCGGTCGCGGTCCTCGTCGACGGCGCGACCAAACGCACGCGCGAAGCCCGTCGCGCCTCCCAGGAGGCCGAGCTGCTGACGCTCTTCGCCGGCTCGGTGCTGCGCGGAGCCGATCTCGAGACGCTGCTCGAACGGGTGCGCGAGACCTACGCGCAACGCTCGGTCAGCATGCTGCGCGAACCCGACGAGGAGGACCGCGCCGAGGGCATGAAGGCTGCCGTCGTCGCCTGCGTGGGCAGGGATCCTTGCGTCACCGTGGCTTCCGCCGACACCGCTATCGAGGTTGGCGACGACGAGTTCTGGATGTTGTTGGCGGGCAGGAAGCTTTCGGCGCGCGATCGCCGGGTGCTGGGCGCGGTGGCCAAGCAGGCCGCGGGCCTGATCCGCCAGCGCGAGCTGGCCGAGGAAGCCAGCCGCGCGGAGGCGATCGTGCGGGCCGACGAGTTGCGGCGCTCCCTGCTGTCGGCGGTGAGCCACGATCTGCGCACTCCGCTGGCGGCGGCCAAGGTCGCCGTCTCCAGCCTGCGCGCGGAGGACGTCGCCTTCTCCGCCGCGGACACCGCGGAGCTGCTGGCCACCATCGAGGAGTCGATCGATCAGCTGACGGCGCTGGTCGGAAACCTGCTCGACTCCTCGCGCCTGGCCGCCGGCGTGGTGCACCCGGACCTGCGCCGGGTCTACCTGGAGGAAACGGTGCAACGGGCGCTGATCAGTATCGGCAAGGGCGCCACCGGTTTCTACCGATCCGCCATCGATCGGGTCAAGGTCGACGTGGGTGACTGCGTTGTGGTGGCCGACGCCGGGCTACTGGAACGCGTGCTTGCCAACCTCATCGACAACGGGCTGCGCTACGCGCCGAACTGCGTGGTGCGGGTCAACGCCGGCCGCGTGGGCAATCGTGTCCTGATCAACGTCATCGACGAGGGGCCCGGCATCCCGCACGGGGCCGAGGAGCAGATCTTCGAAGCGTTTCAGCGCCTCGGCGATCACGACAACACCACGGGGGTGGGTCTGGGCATGTCGGTGGCGCGCGGGTTCGTCGAAGCCATGGGCGGCACCATCGCGGCCGGCGACACTCCGGGCGGCGGCCTTACCGTGACGGTGGAGTTGGCCGCGCCGGAAATGGTGGGTGCGTGATGACGCGGGTGCTGGTGATCGACGACGAGCCGCAGATCCTGCGCGCGCTGCGCATCAACCTGTCCGTCCGGGGCTACGAGGTCATCACCGCGTCGACCGGGGCGGGCGCGCTGCGCGCTGCCGCCGAGCACAAGCCCGACGTGGTGATCCTCGATCTGGGCCTGCCCGACATCTCCGGAATCGATGTGCTGGCCGGGCTGCGAGGGTGGCTCACCGCACCGGTGATCGTGTTGTCGGCGCGCACCGATTCGTCCGACAAGGTGGAGGCCCTCGACGCCGGGGCCGACGACTACGTCACGAAACCCTTTGGGATGGACGAGTTTTTGGCCCGGCTGCGGGCGGCCGTCCGCCGCAACACGGCGGCGTCCGAGCTGGAGCAGCCGGTGATCGAGACCGAGGCCTTCACCGTCGATCTGGCCGCCAAGAAGGTCACCAAGAACGGCGCCGAGGTCCACCTCACGCCGACCGAGTGGGGGATGCTGGAAGTGCTGGTGCGCAATCGTGGCAAGCTGGTCGGCCGCGAGGAGCTGCTCAAAGAGGTGTGGGGCCCGGCGTATGCCACCGAAACCCATTACCTGCGAGTGTATTTGGCGCAGCTGCGGCGCAAGCTGGAGGACGACCCGTCGCATCCCACGCACTTGCTGACCGAGTCCGGCATGGGTTATCGCTTCGAGGCGTGAGCCGGTACGGCGCCGGGCGGACCGTGGTCACATCGGTCACTTGCGCCCCGCGCCGGAGGAATTGGCTATGTGCCCGCCTCACAGCGACAATTTCGCCGCCGCCCGCAGTGCCAGCACGCGCTGATGGATGCGGTGCTCGGTGGAGCGAGGTATCAGTCTCGGCCCGTAGCGACCACGGCCCATGCGACGCACCCTGCCTCGGCCCATCTCCCACCGCAAGGCGTCGGAGATGACCTTCGATGCCCTGCCGCGGATCTGAAAACCCTGCCCGGCAAGGGCTTCGATCATCTCGCCGATGGTCGCCGGCCCGTTGTGAGCCAGATGCATCGTCAGCACGTAGCGCAGCTCGATTCCCTGGAGATTCATTGCCGCACCATCGCATGCCGGTATGACATCCCGCAGGTGTCGCTGTGAGGCGGGCACTTCGCCGCTTTCTCCCGCGGGAGACGGGTGTGAAACCTGTGACTTACCCCGCGATCGAGAACACGATGCCGTCCAGGATGTCGTGCTCGCTCACGGTCAGCTCGTCGATGCCGGCGCGGGCGCGCAACTCGCGCGCCAACTCCTCGACCACGATCGCGCCCCCGCCGATCACGTCGGCCCGCCCCTCGTGCATCGGCGGAAGCGCCGCACGCTCGGACCGGGTCATGCCGATCAGCCGCTCGCACACCGCCAACAGGTCGCCGCCCGGAACACGCGAGAGGTGGATGGCCGCAGAGTCGTACGCCGTCATATTGTGCGCCAGCGCCGACAGTGTGGTCATCGTCCCGGCCAGCCCGACCCAGGTTCGCGCCCCCTCGACGGGCACCGCACCCAGCGCGACCTCCAGACGCTCGCGCACCACAGCGCGGGCCGCGGCCACCTCCTCGGGCGTCGGCGGGTCCGAGTGCAGGCAGCGTTCGGTCAGCCGCACGCAGCCGATGTCCGCCGAGTAGCTGGCCACCACCGACTCCCCGCCGACCACGATCTCGGTAGAGCCACCGCCCAGGTCCACCACAACGAATGGCCCTGCCGCAGAATCCAATTCGCCGACGGCCCCGCGGAACGACAGCGACGCCTCCTCGGCGCCGGTGATCACCTCGGCCACCGCGCCGGGCACCGCCGCGCCCAGCACGTCGGCCGTCATCGCGAAGAAGACGTCACGATTGGCGACGTCCCGGGCCGCCGAGGTCGCCACCATCCGCACCCGCTCGACGCCGTGTCGCTTCAGCAGACCGGCGTAGTCGGTCAGCGCCTCCCGGGTTCGCGCGATCGCCTCCGGCGCGAACTGACCCGTCGCGTCCACACCCTGCCCCAGCCGCACGATCCGGGTCTCCCGATGCACGTCGCGGAGCCCGTCGTCGCCCACATCGGCGATGAGCAACCGAATCGAGTTGGTGCCGCAGTCGATTCCGGCGAGCCTGCTCACCATTGCCCGGCCACCAGGATGCCGGCCATCGCGGGCTCGGGGGCCAGCATCGCCAGCGCCTCGTCGCCGAGCGGGTTGCAACCCGGCCCCTTGGCCAGCGAGTGCGCGATCAGAACGTGCAGGCACTTGACCCGATCCGGCATCCCGCCCCCGGAAAAGGTCGTCCCCAGCGGCTCGATCGCGTCCCGTTCGGACAGATACGACTCGTGGGCCCGCCGATACGCCGCCGCCAATTCGGGGTCGTGCCGCAACCGCTCGGACATCTCGCGCATCAGTCCCGTCGTCTCCAGCCGGCTCGCGGCGGCGGTCAACACCGGATGCGTCAGGTAGTACAACGTCGGAAACGGCGTGCCGTCAGGGAGTTTCGGCGCGGTCTTCACCACGCCGGGCTCACCGTTGGGGCAGCGGTAGGCGATCTCGAGCACGCCGCGCGGCTCGCGTCCGAGCTGACGCGCCACCGCCTCGAGGTCGGCACGATCAACCACCGGGCGCCGTGGGGTTCGGCGCGGCCGGGCCCGGTTCCGTCGGCGGGGGTCCCGGCGGCGGCACATTGGCCGGCGGCAGGTGCGGTGTGTCGGCGATGGTGTGCCACAAGGAGGTGTACCAGGGGTCGGTGTTGGCGGGTTTGGCCGCCTGGCCCCCCGGCTCGGACGGCGTGGCCGCCGACGGCGGAAGCTGAACCTGGAACGGGATGTCGCCCGGCTTCACGAAACCGAGACGCTCGCGGGCCTGCGCCGCGATGTAGGCCGGGTCACCGAGTTTGGCCTTCCTCTGCTCCAGGTCGGCGATCTGACGGCGCAGTGACGCCTCGCTCGCGGTCAACTGATTCATCTCGGTGCGCTGCGCGAAGTAGGTCCGCACCGGCCCGGCGATGGTCAGCGTCAACACACAGACGACCGCGGCCAGCACCGCCGCCCGCCGCGCGGTGAATCCGAGCCGCTGCTCGGACCGCTGCTCGACGGACTCGGCGACCTGCCGCTTGATCGGCTCGACCACGTGCTCGAACGACGACCGCGCGCTGGCCTGCTTCGCGGTTTGGGACGGCTTGGAGGACGGCTTGGCCGTACGGCGGCGCCGAACCGGATCCCCGGCCTTCCCCGGACGCGATGCCGGGGAGCGCCGTTTGGGATCCGGCTTGGCGGGCAAGCTATTTGGCCTCCGGCGCATACCGCGGGAATGCCAGATCGCCGGCGTACCGGGCGGCGTCGCCGAGCGCCTCTTCGATCCGCAGCAGCTGGTTGTACTTGGCGACGCGCTCGCTGCGGGCGGGCGCACCGGTCTTGATCTGCCCGCTACCGACGGCCACCGCCAGGTCCGCGATCGTGGTGTCTTCGGTCTCCCCGCTGCGATGGCTCATCATCGTGCGGTACCCGCTGTGGTGGGCGAGCGCGACGGCGTCGAGCGTCTCGGTCAGCGTGCCGATCTGATTCACCTTGACCAGCAACGCATTTGCGACGCCCTTCTCGATGCCCTCCTCGAGACGCTCGGGATTGGTGACGAAGATGTCGTCGCCGACGATCTGCACGCGGTCACCGATCGACGCCGTCAGGGCCGCCCAGCCGGCCCAATCGTCCTCGGACAGCGGGTCTTCGATCGACACCAGCGGGTAGGAGCCCAGCAGCCCGGCGTAGAACTCCGCCATCTGCTCGGCGCTGCGGGTGCTGCCCTCGAAGGCGTACCCGGTGCCGTCGGTGTAGAACTCGGTGGCCGCGGCATCCAGGGCCAACGCCACATCGACGCCCAGCTTGAAACCGGCCGACTCGATGGCCCGGCCGATCAGGTCCAGCGCCGCGGTGGTGCCGGCCACGTCGGGCGCGAAACCGCCCTCATCCCCCAGGCCGGTGCTCAGCCCCTCCTTCTTCAGCACCGACTTGAGCGAGTGATACACCTCGGCGCCCCAGCGCAGCGCTTCAGCGAAGCTGGGCGCGCCGATCGGTGCCACCATGAATTCCTGGATGTCGACGGCGGTGTCGGCGTGCGCGCCGCCGTTGAGGATGTTCATCATCGGCACGGGCAGGATGTGCGCGTTCGGGCCGCCGATGTAGCGGAACAGCGGCAGCTCGGCGGAGTCGGCGGCGGCCTTGGCGACGGCCAGCGACACGCCCAGGATCGCGTTGCCGCCCAGCCGAGACTTGTCGGGGGTTCCGTCGAGGTCGACCAGCGCCTGGTCCACCAACCGCTGGTCGTCGGCGTTGAGGCCGATCACCGCCGGACCGATCTCGTCGAGGACGGCCTGTACGGCCTTGTGCACGCCCTTGCCGCCGTAACGCTCACCGCCGTCGCGCAACTCGACGGCCTCGTGCTCACCGGTCGAGGCGCCGGAAGGCACCGCCGCGCGGGCAAACGTCCCGTCGATCAGGGCGATCTCGACCTCGACCGTCGGGTTGCCGCGGGAATCGAGGATCTCGCGGGCCCCGACCTGCTCGATAATCGGCACTGAGTTTCTCCTTGTGTTCCGTAGCGGGTGCCGGCCTCGCCGCCGTTAGCGTAAAGCCTGATACATCCTGCTACAGCGGGTGACCCGCCGCATAAGCGGTCGCCCAGTCGCGCACCGCACGCGCGTAGACCCCGGAATTGTTGTAGGCCCGCAGCGCGGTGATCCAGCCGCGCGGTGTCGCCAGATCCTTTCCCCGCCAACACAGGTAACCGGCCGCCGCGAGCGCCGCGTCGTCGATGTTGTCCGGGCTGACGCGCCCGTCGTTGTGAGCGTCGACACCGTACAACCGCCAGGTCTCGGGGATGAACTGCATCGGTCCCATGGCCCGCACCACCCCGTCGTCGTCCGTCATCGGTTCCTCGCTGTCGACGATGCGCAGGGTGCCGCCGCTGCCGTCCAGGCGGACACCGCGAATCGGGGGGCTCACATCCCCGTTGGGGGCCAGCCGCGCGCCGCGGTAGGTGCCGTGGTGGCTCTCGACCTGCCCGATGGCCGCCAAGGTGGTCCACGCGATGTGGCACTTCGGGTTCTCGACCTCGGCGACCCGGGCGGCGTACGCGTAGGCCTCCAGCGCGATCACGGGAATCTCCAGCGTCGCGGACCGCTGTTCGGCCCAGGCCCGCAGCTGGTCCGCGGGCCGTCCGCTGGCGTGCGTGTCCACCGGCGGCACCGGAGCCCCGGCGGGCGGCGGGACGCCCTCCGGAATGAACAGGCTGAGCTGCCACGTGCAGCTGGAGGCCAGCAGCATCGCGGTCGCGCCGATCACGGCGGCCGCGCGCAACCAACGCCTCGGCGACACCATGCTGCTTAAAGCTCCCTCAGAGTCCCCTGCACCAACTTCCGCACCACCATCGTCCCATGGGTTCCGGTGTTGCCCGGGTGTGTTGGGACTGCGGCGCACGATCAGTCGTCGTCGGCGGCGTCGTTCACGGCGGCCTCGTCGACCACTTCGTCCACCGCGCCGAGCTCGTCCGCGCCGGCCTGGTTCGACGGCCAATGCTCACGCCACTCGTCTTCCGAGACCTCCCCGAGCGGGGCCACGTCGAATTCCTCCGGGACGCCGGCGCCCCGGCGCGTCGCGGCGATCGCCCGCTCGACCTCGCGGACCGTGTCCACGAACTCCAGCACCGCCGTGCGCAGCGCGCCTTCCGCGTCACCGTCGGCCGTCACGGAAATAGAGGTGATGCCGGCGGGGATCAGGTCGGCGGGCAGGCCGGCCTTGCCGGCGCGTTCAATCACTTTCTGCGCCAGAGCCAGTGCCGGTTGCCCGGTGTGCACGTCGTCCATCACCGATTTCCTCGGCTTTTCGGCCGCCTTGCGCTCTTCCCACTGAGCCAGCTGCTCTTCGAGCGAAATGGTCTGCCCCGCAAGCACACCCGGAACCCGATTGCCCAACTTCCGCATCAGCGTGAGGGCGACGTCGTCGATGGTGAAGGGCAGCTGCGGGGCGTCCTCCGCGATACGGGCGTGAAAGAGCACCTGCAGCAACACGTCGCCGAGTTCTTCACGCAACTGGTCGGCGCTGCCGCTGCGCACCGCATCCAGCAGTTCGTACGTCTCTTCCAGGAGGAACCGGCGCAACGAGTCGTGGGTTTGCTCGCTCTCCCAGGGTCCGGCGGTGCGCAGCTTGTCCATCATCGCGACCACGTCGACCAGTCGTTCGCCACGCGGCGTCTCCGGCGCGGCGATCAACCGGGCGCCCGCGGACAGCCGTGCGGTCACGGCGGGATGGTCGGGGTCCGACGACAGCAGCACCGGCGCGTCGTCGCCGGAGTGCACCGGACGCGCGGCGGGCAGCGACCACGGCACCGCGACGGGCATCTCCTCGGTGTACTGCACCTCACCGCCGAGGTGCTCGATGGCCTCGACGGGCACCAGCGACGGGCGACGCGGGTCGCACAAGACGACGATCATGGGCGCCGCTCCTCCCCATCGCTTCGCTCTGCATCGTCGCCGGCGCGGATCATCGCGCTTGTCGCTCCTCACTGGTCGCAGGTCCTGAGCTCGTTATACCAACGTCCTTCTGGGCTTTACCTTGCAGCGCCGTCACCAGATTGGCCACCATCTGCACCAATTCCACGTCGCGGATGCGTGCCGCGCCGACCCCGCCCGCCCGCGGAATGGGCACCTGCACGGTGGACGTCGTGGCGCGGTAGCTCGCCGCCGGATACATCCGCTTGAGCCGCACCTGGGCCGAATCGGGCAGCGTCATGGGCGACAACCGCACGGTCGCCGCCGACGGCGCCGACACCTCGGTGATGCCCGCGGCGCGGCACAGCAGCCGCAACCGCGCGACCGCGACCAGGCGCAGTGCCGGTTCGGGTAGCGCGCCGTAGCGGTCGACGAGTTCCTCCACCACGGCGTCGACGGCCGCGTCGTCCGCCGCCGCGGCCAGCCGCCGGTAGGCCTCCAGCCGCAGCCGGTCGCTGGCGATGTAGTCCGGCGGCAGGTGGGCGTCCACCGGCAGGTCGATGCGCACGTCCCTGGGCTCCTCGGCGGTGGTCACCGTCTGCCCGTCGGCCGCGGCCCGGTAGGCCTCCACCGCCTCGCCCACGAGCCGCACGTACAGGTCGAAGCCGACCCCGGCGACGTGCCCGGACTGCTCGATGCCCAGCACGTTGCCCGCCCCGCGGATCTCGAGGTCCTTGAGCGCCACGGCCATGCCCGCGCCCAGCTCGTTGTTCTGCGCGATGGTCGCCAACCGGTCGTAGGCCGTCTCGGTCAGCGGCGCGTGCGGCGGGTACAGGAAGTAGGCGTAACCGCGCTCGCGGCTGCGGCCGACCCTGCCGCGCAGCTGGTGCAGCTGCGAGAGCCCGAAGGTGTCGGCGCGCTCGACGATCAGCGTGTTGGCGTTGGAGATGTCCAGCCCGGTCTCCACGATCGTGGTGCACACCAGGATGTCGTACTCGCGGTTCCAGAACCCCTGCACGGTGCGCTCCAGCCGCTCCTCGGGCATCTGCCCGTGCGCGACGACCACCCGCGCCTCCGGGACCAGCTCGCGGACCCGGGCCGCGGCCCGGTCGATGGAACTGACCCGGTTGTGCACGTAGAACGCCTGGCCGTCGCGCAGCAACTCGCGCCGCAGCGCGGCGGCGACCTGCTTGTCGTCCTGTGGGCCGACGTAGGTCAGCACGGGATAGCGTTCCTCGGGCGGCGTCAGGATCGTCGACATCTCGCGGATCCCGGCCAGGCTCATCTCCAGCGTGCGCGGGATCGGGGTGGCGCTCATCGTCAGCACGTCGACGTGGGTGCGCAGCGACTTGATGTGCTCCTTGTGTTCGACGCCGAACCGCTGCTCCTCGTCGACGACGACCAGTCCCAGGTCCTTCCACCGCACCCCGGTCTGCAGCAGCCGGTGCGTGCCGATCACGACGTCCACCGACCCGTCGGCCAGGCCCTCGATCACGGCGCGCGACTCCGCGTTGTCGGTGAACCGGGACAGCCCCTTGACGGTCACCGGGAAGCCGGCCATCCGGTCGGTGAAGGTCTGCAGGTGCTGGTCGGCCAGCAGCGTGGTGGGCACCAGCACGGCGACCTGCTTGCCGTCCTGCACCGCCTTGAACGCGGCCCGAACCGCGATCTCTGTCTTGCCGTAGCCGACGTCGCCGCAGATCACCCGGTCCATCGGGATCGGCTTCTCCATGTCGGCCTTGACCTCGGTGATGGCGGTGAGCTGGTCGACGGTCTCGGTGAAGCCGAACGCGTCCTCCATTTCGGCCTGCCAGGGCGTGTCCGGCGCGAACGCGTGCCCGGGGCTGGCCTGGCGTTTGGCGTACAGCGCGACGAGCTCGCCGGCGATCTCGCGCACGGCGCGGCGGGCCTTGGTCTTGGTGTTGGCCCAGTCGCTGCCGCCCAGCTTGCTCAGCGCCGGCGCCTGCCCGCCGACATAGCGGGACAACTGGTCCAGGGAGTCCATCGGGACGTACAGCTTGTCCGACCCGCCCCCCCGCTTGCTCGAGGCGTACTCCAGCACCAGGTACTCGCGCCGGGCACCGCCGACGGTGCGCTCGGTCATCTCGACGAACCGGCCGATGCCGTGCTGGTCGTGCACCACCAGGTCGCCGGCCGTCAGCGCCAACGGGTCGACGGTGTTGCGCCGCTTGGCCGCCAGCCGCTTGCCCTCGACGGCGGTCGCCCGGCTGCCGGTCAGGTCGGTCTCGGTGATAACGACCAGGTTGGCGCCGGGGATGACGACGCCGTCGTGCAGCGGGCCCTTGAGCACGCTGACGACCCCCGGCTTGAGTGTCGTGTCCGCCGCGTCCGGTTCCAGCATGGCGGCGGGGGTGTCGGAATCGGCGAGCCGCTCGACCACCCGGTGGGCGGTCCCGACGCCGGGCGCGACCACCGCGGCGTAGCCACCGGTCGAGACGTGGGCGCGCAGCATCGCGAAGATGCCGTCGATGTCGTGTTGATGCCCGCGGGCCGACGGCGCCGCCCGGATCTCCAGCTCCACCGCCGCCTCGTCGGACAACTGGCTCAGCGTCCACCAGGGATGACCCGACCGCGCCGCCGCGGCGTGCACCTCGTCCAGCTCGGCGAACCCCGATCCACCGAACTGCGCCACGTCGACGGGCGCGTCGGTGCCCAACGCCGCGACCGACCACGAGGCCTCGAGGAATTCGCTGCCGGTCTTGATCAGGTCGGCGGCCCGGGTGCGCACCTTTTCGGGGTCACACAGCAACACCGGCGTGCCGGCGGCCAGTTGGTCGGTCAGCAGCACGTGTTCGCCGGGCCGCAGCACCGGCAGCAGCGCCTCCATGCCGTCGACCGCGATGCCTTCGCCCAGCTTGGCCAGCATGTCGGTGACGCTGCCGGTGATGGCGGGCTCGGCGCCGGAATGCCGGGCGGCCAGCGCGGCGGCCCGTTTCCGCACGTCGTCGGTCAGCAGGAGCTCGCGGCAGGCCACCGCGATCACCGTCTCGACCTCGATCTCGGGTATGGAGCGCTGGTCGGCGACAGCGAACATCCGCATCTCGCTGACCTCGTCGCCCCAGAACTCGACGCGCACCGGATGCTCGGCGGTGGGCGGGAACACGTCGAGAATGCCGCCGCGGACGGCGAACTCGCCGCGCCGGCCCACCATGTCCACCCGGGTGTAGGCCAGCTCGACCAGCCGGGCGATGACGTCGGAGAAGGCGATCTCCTGGCCGACGCTCAACGTGACCGGCTCGACCAGGCCCAGCTGCGGCGTCATCGGCTGCAGCAGCGAGCGCACCGCCGTCACCACCACCCGCAACGGCGGACCCAACCGCGCATCGTCGGGATGGGCCAGCCGGCGCAGCACCGTCAACCGGGCGCCGACGGTGTCGACGCCCGGCGACAGCCGCTCGTGCGGCAGCGTCTCCCAGGACGGAAAGGCCGCCACGGCGTCGCCGAAGACGCCGCGCAGTTCGGCGGTCAGGTCATCGGCTGCACGCCCCGTCGCGGTGACTACCAACAGAGGCCCCAACCGCGCCAGCGCACTGGCGACGAACAAGCGTGCGCTGGCTGGACCCACCAGGTGAAGCTCGGCCGGTCGCTCCGCCGCGCTCTCGATCAACTGCTGGAAGGTCGGCGCGGTGAGCGCCAATTCGACGAGCCCCGCGATCGGGGGTTCTGGGCGAGCAGGCCCCGGTGCGGTCATGATGAATCCATTCTAGGGGCGCCAAGATTCGTCAATTTCGAGCCCGGCGCCGTCAAGGGATCGTAAGGAAGACGGCCAGCCGACCGCGGCGGGCGCACGTTGGATTCATGACACTGCTGGACATCCTGCCGTCCCTGGGTCAGGCGGCGACCCCGCGGTTCGATCCCGCGATCTGGCCCATCACCGCCCACCCCGACGAGGTGGGTGGTCTCTGCGTCGGCGGCGTGCCCCTGGCCGACATCGCCGACGAGTTCGCCACCCCCGCCTACGTCATCGACGAAACCGACTTCCGCCGGCGCGCCCGCCGTTATCGCAAGGCGCTGCGCGGCATTCAGGTGGTCTACGCCGGAAAGTCGCTGCTGACGACGGCGGTGGCCCGATGGGTCCGCGAGGAGGGCATGGGTATCGACGTGTGCTCGGGTGGTGAGCTGGCCGTCGCCCTCGCCGGCGGGACAGACCCCGCGCGGATCGTCATGCACGGCAACGCGAAGTCGCCCGACGAGCTGCGCGACGCCCTGCGGGCCGGGGTCGGGCGCATCGTCGTGGACTCCTGCATCGAGGTGGCCTACCTGGCGGGCGTGGCCCGCCGGCGCCAACCGGTGCTGATTCGCGTCACGCCGGACGTCGACGTCCACGGACACCCCGCGGTCGCGACCGGCGTCAGCGACCAGAAATTCGGGTTCACCCTCACCGGCGGCCACGCCGCCGAGGCGGTCAGACGGGTGCTGGCGCACCCGATCCTCGACCTGGTCGGCCTGCACTGCCACATCGGCTCGCAGGTCACCGACCCGGCGCTGTACGGCGAGGCGATCCGCCGGCTGATCGCCGCGATGGCCGACATCCGCGCGCGGCACGGCGTCATCCTCACGGAGCTGAATCTCGGCGGCGGGCACGCCATCCCCTATGTCCCCGGCGACCGGGAGCTCGACCTCGACCAGCTGGCCGACACCATCGAGGACGCGCTGGACGCGGCCTGCGCCGCCGAGCATTTCCCCCGCCCGAGCGTGGTGGTGGAACCCGGCCGGGCCATCAGCGGCCGGGCCGGCGTCACGCTGTATCGGGTGTGCTCGGTGAAGACGCAGTCGGGCGGGCGCACCTTTGTCGCCGTCGACGGCGGCATGAGCGACAACCCGCGTGTGTCGCTCTACGGTGCCCGCTACACCGTTGCGCTGGCGAACCGGCACGCGCTGGGTCCCAAGCGGCGCGTCACCGTGGCCGGCCGGCACTGCGAAGCGGGCGACGAGATCGCCCGTGACGTCGAGCTGCCCGCCGACCTGCACCCCGGCGACCTGCTGGCCGTGGCCTGCACCGGCGCCTATCACCACAGCATGGCGTCGAACTACAACCTGGTCGGCAGGCCGGCCGTGGTCGGCGTGCGCGACGGCCGGGCCCGCGAACTGGTCCGCCGCGAGACGGTCGCCGACTTGCTGGCCCGCGACCGCGGCTGAGCGTGAGCGGGGCGGCTAGCCGTCCTGCAGCCTGGGGTCGGCTTCCAGGTGGGTCAGCCCGTTCCACATCAGGTTGACCAGGTGCGCGGCGACCACTTCTTTCTTGGGCTCGCGCGTGTCGAGCCACCACTGCGCCGTCATCGACACCGAGCCCACCAGCGCCTGGGCGTACAGCGGGGCCAGCTCCGGATCCAGACCACGACGGGCGAAGTCGCCGGCGAGGATGGAGCTGACCTGGCTGACGGCGTCGTTGAGCAGGCTGGAGTAGGTGCCCGAGCTGATCGCGGCGGGCGAGTCGCGGATCATGATGCGGAACCCGTCGGTGCGCTCTTCGACGTAGGTGAGCAACGCCAGCGCCACCCGCTCAACCCGGACCCGCGAGCGGTTGTTGGTCAGCGACGAGGTGATGCCGTCGAGCAGCGCCGACATCTCGCGGTCGACGACCACGGCGTACAGCCCCTCCTTGCCGCCGAAATGTTCGTAGACGACCGGCTTGGACACGTTGGCGCGCAACGCGATCTCCTCGATCGAGGTGCCCTCATAACCGCGTTCGGCGAACAGCGAGCGCGCGATGCCGATGAGTTGCTGTCGGCGCTCGCTCCCGGTCATCCGCGCGCGCGGCGCGCGGACCTCCTTGTCCGGCTCCTTATCGAGAACAGCCACGTCAATCAGCGTATAGCGTCGCGCGCGCCTGACCCGCCGTCTTTCCCTTGACGCCGCGATCGGCCCGCACACCGTCTAAAGTCTCTTGGTGGCGCGGGCCTACGGGGCTTGCGATCCGTCGTGGTGTAATCGGCAGCACATCAGATTTTGGTTCTGAGAGTTCAGGTTCGAGTCCTGGCGACGGAGCCCGAAAAGGCGGGAGCTCTTTGCTTCGGGCGTGCATGAAGTGCCACGCTTGACGGCGTGTCGTCGTGCCAACGCGCACGCCGGGGTTGAGGAGAGTTGATGGCGTCTCGTGGCGATACCGCGGTCCTGGTGCTCGCGGCCGGGCCCGGCACCCGGATGCGGTCGGACACCCCCAAGGTGCTGCACACGATCGCCGGGCGAAGCATGCTGTCCCACCTGCTGCACGCCATCACCAAGGTCGCGCCGCAGCACCTGGTGGTGGTCCTGGGCCATGACCACCAGCGCATCGCGCCGCTGGTCGCCGAATCCGCCGGGGCCCTGGGCCGCGGCATCGAGGTCGCCCTGCAAGACCGGCCCCTGGGCACCGGCCACGCCGTTCGCTGCGGCCTGTCCGCGCTGCCCGCCGACTACGCCGGTGTGGTCGTCGTGACCTCCGGCGACACGCCGCTGCTGGATTCCGACACCCTGGCCGACCTGATCGCCACCCACAACGCGGGGTCGGCCGCCGCGACCGTGCTCACCACGACGCTCGACGACCCAACCGGCTACGGCCGTATCCTGCGCACCCAGGACAACGAGGTCACCGCCATCGTGGAACACGCCGACGCGACGCCCTCGCAGCGCGAAATCCGCGAGGTCAACGCGGGGGTCTACGCATTCGACGTCGCGGCGTTGCGCTCGGCGCTGAGCCGGCTGAGCTCCAACAACGCCCAGCAGGAGCTCTACCTGACCGACGTCATCTCGATCCTTCGCGGGGACGGGCAGGCCATCCGCGCCCAGCACGTCGACGACAGCGCCCTCGTTGCCGGCGTCAACAACCGCGTGCAGCTGGCCCAACTGGGCGCCGAGCTCAACCGCCGGATCGTCGCCGCCCATCAGCTGGCCGGGGTGACCATCGTCGACCCGGCGACCACCTGGATCGACGTCGACGTCACGATCGGCCGCGACACCGTCATCCATCCCGGCACGCAGCTGCTGGGCCGCACCCAGGTCGGCGGCCACTGCGTCGTCGGCCCCGACACCACGCTCACCGACGTCAGCGTGGGCGACGGCGCGTCGGTGATCCGCACCCACGGCACGTCCTCGTCGATCGGTGCCGGGGCCACGGTCGGCCCCTTCACCTACCTGCGGCCGGATACCGTGCTGGGCGACGACGGCAAGCTCGGGGCGTTCGTCGAGGCCAAGAACTCCACCATCGGCACCGGCACCAAGGTTCCGCACCTGACCTACGTCGGCGACGCCGACATCGGCGAACACAGCAACATCGGAGCGTCGAGCGTCTTCGTCAACTACGACGGCGCCACCAAGCGGCGCACCACGGTCGGATCGCACGTGCGCACCGGGTCGGACACCATGTTCGTCGCCCCGGTGACGGTCGGCGACGGGGCCTACACCGGCGCGGGAACCGTGGTCCGCGAGGACGTCCCCCCGGGGGCGCTGGCGGTGTCCGCGGGACCGCAACGCAACATCGAGGGCTGGGTGCAGCGCAAGCGGCCGGGCAGCGCCGCCGCCGAAGCCGCCGAGAAGGCGACCCAGGCCGCCGACCCGGTGTCCGAGCCCGAACAGACATCGTGATTTTGGTATCTGGTAACCCGGCCGCGTTTCCGTACCATTCGCTACGTACGATGGGGCGTTCCATTCTCCGAACGGCGAGGGCAGTGCGTTGAGCCACGACTGGACCGATAACCGCAAAAACCTGATGCTCTTCTCCGGCCGTGCGCATCCGGAGTTGGCCGAGCAGGTGGCAAAAGAGCTCGACGTGCACGTCACCGCTCAGACGGCGCGGGAGTTCGCCAATGGCGAGATCTTCGTGCGGTTCCACGAGTCGGTGCGCGGCTGCGACGCGTTCGTCCTGCAATCCGCCCCGGCGCCCGTCAACGACTGGCTGATGGAACAGCTGATCATGATCGACGCGCTCAAACGGGGCAGCGCCAAGCGGATCACCGCGGTCATGCCGTTCTACCCATATGCCCGCCAGGACAAGAAGCATCGCGGCCGCGAACCGATCTCGGCGCGCCTGGTCGCCGACCTGCTCAAGACCGCGGGCGCCGACCGGATCGTGACCGTCGACCTGCACACCGACCAGATCCAGGGCTTCTTCGACGGGCCCGTCGACCACATGCGCGCCCAGAACCTGCTGACCGGCTACATCGGCGACAACTACCCGGACGGAAACATGGTGGTCGTCTCCCCCGACTCGGGCCGGGTGCGCATCGCCGAGAAGTGGGCCGACGCGTTGGGTGGCGTTCCACTCGCCTTCATCCACAAGACGCGCGACCCGCGGGTGCCCAACCAGGTGGTGTCCAACCGCGTCGTCGGCGAGGTGGAGGGCAAGACCTGCGTGCTGATCGACGACATGATCGACACCGGCGGCACCATCGCCGGCGCGGTGCAGCTGCTGCGTGACGACGGCGCCGCCGATGTCGTCATCGCGGCGACCCACGGCGTGCTGTCCGACCCGGCCGCCGAGCGGCTCGCGGCGTCCGGCGCGCGGGAGGTGATCGTCACGAACACGCTGCCGATCGGCGAGGAGAAGCGTTTCCCCCAGCTCACGGTCCTGTCCATCGCACCGCTGTTGGCCAGCACCATTCGCGCCGTCTTCGAAAACGGTTCCGTGACGGGACTGTTCGACGGGGATGCCTAGATGGCTGCACAGCCAGAACAGGCCGTCATCTACCACAACCCCCGGTGCAGCACCTCCCGCAAGACACTGGACCTGTTGCGCGACAACGGCTTTGACCCGTCGGTCGTCGAGTACCTCAAGGATCCGCCCTCGCGCCGCGAACTGGTGCAGATGATCAGCGACGCCGGGATCGATGTGCGGGCCGCGGTGCGCAAGCGCGAATCGCTGTACGCCGAACTCAATCTCGCCGACGCGACCGACGACCAGTTGCTCGACGCCATGGTCGAACACCCGATCCTGATCGAACGGCCGTTCGTCGTCACACCGAAGGGCACCCGGCTGGCCCGGCCGGTCGAGAAGGTCCGCGAGATTCTGTGAAACGTGCGTGCGCGGTCGCGGCCATGGCGCTGATCCTGCCCGCAGTCGCATGCGGGCCGAAATCCCCTGACTATCAATCGATCTGGTCGACGACTCCGACCACCACGACTACCACGACAAGGGTCGAGAAGCCCGTGCCCCTGTCGCAGTATCTGCAGAACATCGGCGTGACGGGGCAGCAAGTGGCGCCGGGCAACCTCCCCGACCTGACGGTGTCGATCCCGACGCCGCCGGGCTGGACGGCGGCGAGCAACCCACACATCGCGCCCGAGACGCTGATGCTTTCCAAGGGCGGCAAGTATCCGACCGCCAGACTCGTGGTGTTTCTGCTGCGGGGCGATTTCGATCCGGCCCAGGTGATCCAGCACGGCAACGACGACGCCCAGCTCTTCGAGAACTTCAAGCAGTTGGACGCCTCGACGACGCCCTACAACGGCTTCCCCTCCTCGATGATCCAGGGCAGCTACGACCTGGACGGCACGCGGTTGCACAGCTTCAACCGGATCGTCATCGCCACCGGTTCCTCGCCCGCCCACCAGCGATACCTGGTTCAGCTCACCATCACCGGGCTCGCCAACCAGGCCGTCGAACAGTCCACCGACATCGAGACGATCATGCGAGGGTTCGTCGTCGCGGCGAAGTGAGTTCGGTCTTTGGTCGGCGAGATTGCCACCATGGTCGTGATCGGGGCTCGAACCACAGCCCTGGCGGCAATCTCAGCGTGATCATGTGCAGTGCCGGTCCTTGATGAGTTCCACCCGTGACGAGATACCCAGCTTGGCGTAGACGTGGGTGAGGTGGGTCTGCACAGTGCGCGGTGAGATGAACAGTCGGGCCCCGATGTCCTTGTTGCCCAGACCTTCCCGGACCAGCCGCACCACATCCTGTTCCATGGGCGTGAGAGATCCCCGGCCACTGGTGGGGCGTTTGCGCTCGCCGCGGCCGCGTTGCGCGTAGGCGATCGCCTCCTCGGTGGACAGGGCCGCCCCTTCGGCCCAGGCGGCATCAAAACCACTCTGCCCCAAGGCCTCCCGAACTGTTGCCACCACGGTGTCGTAGCTGGCTTGATACATCGGGAAGCGGACATGTCCCATGCGCTGCCTTAAGGCGTCCGCCGCGCCCAATAGACGCGCCGCGTAAGGATCTTCGCCGTCGTCGACCGCCAGGTGGGCAAGGCATTCCAGGGTGTCGCCCAACCGCAGATATCCCTGGGTACGGGCGGCGACCGTGAGGGCGTCGTGGGCGTCGCGTTCGGCCTGCTCCGGCTCACCCTGCCCCATCGCGATAAAAGCGCGTGTCGTCAGCGCGGGCGCTTGGTGGCAGCCGGGTACCAGCGCGACAGTCCGGTCAGCCCAATCGCGAGCCGCGACCAGATCACCACATGCCAATGCGGCCTCGGCCATCGGGTTGTAGCATCTGGCGAACGCCTCGCGCTCGGGAACGGTACGCCGCCAAGCCTCTTCGGCCTCCTGCCTGGCCCGTGTCGCGTCGCCATCGGCGAGCGCAGCCGTCGCCAACACCCCATACACCGTGTCTCCGTAGAACCCACCTATCGCTTCTCCTGCCCGCAGCGCGGATTGCGCCGCGGCGTGCGCGGCAGCCGCCTGCCCCAGGTGTGCCAGCGTGAAGCTATGCGCCACGTGACCGAAGGTCGTCATGATCGAATCCTCGGCCGTCTCCGCCTCGACGGTCACGCGGCGAAGTATCTCGTCCGCTTGGATGAAATCTCCCAGCAGCCACAGCGTTGTGCCCAGCCAGGTTTCGCAGCCTCGGGCAGTAAACGGATCGCCGAGCGCAGCGCCGACGTCGCGTCCTTCTTCGGCGGCCGCGCGTGCGGCAACGGGTTCGCCGGCAATCACGCCGGCCGCCGCAAGGAAGGTGAGGACTTGGACCAAGCTGGTCGGATTGCCGGATGCGCGGGCCATGCCGAACGCCTCGCCGAAGTATTGCTGGGCTAGCTCGGCGTTATAGAACGTCATCATCCCGCACGTGATAAGCGCTCGACTAATCAGTCCCGGATTGTCGAGCCGGCGGGCGACGGCGAGGGCGTCCTGTGCCCGCTCCAGGCTGACGGGCACGGCCACCCACCCGGCGATCGCGCCGTGATCGGCGACCGCGCGCGCCCACACGCCCGGGTCTATGGTCTCGGGATCCTGGTGGTCCAGGATCGCGTCGAACCCGGCCAGCGCTTCACGGAAAATGCTGCGCCTTATCCAAAACTGCTGCAGCGACGACACCAGCCGCAGCGCTGTCTCGGGGTCGGAATTCTCGCGGCTCCACACGTATGCCGCGCGCAGATTGTCGATCTCCACGGTGGCCCAACGCACCAACGGCTCAACATGGGCCGGTCCCCGCGAATCCAACTCGGCAATGGTGGCCGTGTAGTAATCCCGATGTCGGGTGCGCACGTTGTCGCCCTCACCGGACTCGCCGAGTTTTTCTTGCGCATACTGGCGCACCGTCTCCAGTAGGCGATATCGCATTCCATCGGCGGTGTCGTCGGCGACCACCAGCGATTTGTCGACCAGCAGGCTGAGTTGGTCGAGCAGTTGGTAGCTTTCGACTTCGCTACTGGCGCCGACCGCCTGGGCGGCGTCGAGATCAAACCCGCCGGCAAAAACCGCGAGCCGGCGGAACAACACCTGCTCGGGTTCGGTGAGCAACGCGTGTGACCAGTCCACCGAGGCGCGTAACGTCTGCTGGCGGCGCACCGCGGTGCGTGCCCCCCCGGTCAGTAACCGGAACCGATCATGCAGGCTGTCGAGAATCTGGGGCAGAGACAGCGCCCGAACCCGTGCCGCGGCAAGCTCGATCGCCAACGGCATGCCATCGAGGCGCTCACAGATCTCGGCGACCAGCGCGGTGTTGTCCTCGCGCACAACAAATTCGGGACGAGCGTGCCTGGCGCGGTCGGTGAACAACTCGATCGCTTCGTCGACAAGCGACAACGACGGCACCCGCCAGCTCACTTCGCCGGGCACCCCCAGCGGCTCACGGCTGGTGGCCAAAATCGTCAAATCGGGGCAGGCTGCCAACAGCTCAACGGCCACGGTCCCGCACGCTTCCAGCAGGTGCTCGCAGTTGTCCAGGAGCAGTAACATTTTCTTCTCTGCGAAGAACCGCACCAGCACGTCCATCGTGGAGCGGCCCGGCTGATCGGGCAGACCCAGCGTGCGCGCGACAGTCACCGGCGCGCCAGCGGGATTGGTGATTGGTGCCAGATCGACGTACCAGACCCCATCGGAGATCTCAGTGTTCAGTTGCGAGGCGACTTCGACGGCAAGTCGCGTCTTGCCGGCACCCCCCGCACCGGTCAAGGTGACGAGCCGATTGCCCGTGACGATCTGACGCAACTCCGCCATTGGGGCTTGGCGCCCAACGAAACTCGTCAATTGGACCGGGAGGTTGTGCGAAGCGACGGCCTGACCGACCCGAAGCGGCGGAAACTCGTTGGCCAGGTCGGGATGGCAAAGCTGCACGACTCGTTCGGGGCGGGGCAGATCGCGCAGCGGGTAGCTGCCCAGGTCGGCGAGCCACACGCCGTCGGGCAGCCGATCGACCACCATCGATTCGGTCGCGCCGGACAACACCGTCTGCCCGCCATGCGCGAGATCGCGCAGCCGCGCCGTGCGATTGACGGTCGGGCCGGCGTAGTTGGCGTCATCGCGCAGCTGGATCTCACCGGTGTGTACGCCGATGCGAAGTCGTATCGGAGCCAACGGCGCCCGCTGCAGGTCGAGGGCGCATGCCACCGCATCGGAGGCGCGGGCGAAGGCGGCCACGAAGCTGTCGCCCTCGCCCTGTTCCAGCGGGCGCACGCCGTCATGGGCGGGGACGGCCTCGTTGACCGTCTTATTCAGTTGCGCCATCGCGGCCGTCATCTTGTCGGGCTGCGTTTCCCACAGCCGCGTAGACCCCTCGACGTCGGCCAGCAGTAACGTCACCGTTCCGGTCGGCAGCAATTCACTTATGCTCCGGGTCAGCGGCGGTATCTCCGCGCGTTGGCTCATGTTGGCCAGCATCGCCGACACCCTTGCGCATTACATCCGCGAGATCGCGTAGATCACCGCCCGCAAAGCGCGTACTCGGCTAGGTTCGCAGCCCCGCGTCCTGGATGAGCTGAATGCGGGAGGCCAGGCCGAGCTTGGCGTAAACATGGGTGAGGTGGGTCTGCACGGTGCGCGGCGAGATGAACAGCCGCGCGCCGATCTCCCTGTTGCCCAGCCCCTCACGGACCAGGCGTACCACGTCGTTCTCCATGGGAGTCAGTGATGCCCAACCATTTGCAGGCCGTTTACGCTCGCCGCGTCCGCGCTGCGCGAAGGCGATGGCCTCCTCGGTGGACAGAGCCGCACCTTCGGCCCACATCATGTCGAAATCCTTCTCGCCCAACGTATTGCGGGCCGCCGCGACCGTAATGTCGTAGCCGGGTTGATACATCGGATAACGGGCCTGCCCCATTCGCTGCCGGATGCCGGCCGATGCGCCCAACAGGCGCGCCGCATAGGGGTGATTGCCGCCGTCGGCCGCCAGGCGGGCCAGGCATTCCAGCGTGTCTGCCACTCGCAGATACCCCTGCGAACCAGTGGCGGACACAAGTGCTTCGTGGACATCGCGCTCGGCCTGGTCCGGCTCACCCTGCGCGATCGCGACAAAGGCGCGAACCGTGCGGGCGACCACTTGGTGCCAGCCTGGAACCAGCGCTACGCAGTCGTCCGCCCAGTTGCGCGCAGTGACCAAATCACCGCAGGCCAGTGCGGCCTCGGCCAATGGATTCACGCTCTTGATGAACACTTCGCGAAAGGGCACGGTGTGTCGCCATGCCACCTCCGTGGCGTCCCTGGCCAGGGCGGCGTCACCGGCCGCCAGCGCGGCATGCGCAGCAACCGCACCCACCGCGTCTGCCCAGTGACCGCCCAGCGCCTCGGCAAGTACCCGTGCGGATTCGACCGCCGCTTGAGCGGCAGCCGCCTGTCCTTGATATGCGAGCACCACGGTCCGGGCCACGTCGCCGTAGACCTTCATAGGCCTATCCCCGGCAGCTTCGGCTTCCTCGACCAGGCCAGCTGCGACCCGAGCTGCGTGGGCCAGATTTCCCTGCATCATCAGCGAGATGGCCAGCCACGCCCGGGAGTGACGCGAGAAGAACCCGAACCCCAACGCGTCGGCAATGTCACGCCCTTCCTCAGCCGCGGCGCGCGCGCCGGTCGGTTGACCCGCCAGGCAACCCGCGGTCGCTCGATAACTGAGGATTTGGCACAGACTCCAGCGATCACCGGAAGCGCGGGCCAGTTCCGTGGCCTCGGCGAGGTAGCACTCGGCGATCTCGGGGGTGTAGAAGGCGGCGCTCGCACACCCGATCAGTATTCGAGCGAGCAGTGCCGGGTCTTGGAGTTCGCGTGCGGCAGCCAGGGCGTCCTGTACCCGATCCTCGTTCGCCGGGACGACCGCCCACCCCGTGAGCGTGCTCTGGTCGGCGACCGCGCGAACCCACACCGCCGTGTCGACTTCCGAGCAGCGGCCGTCGCTTAACACCATTTCGAACCCGGCCACCCCTTCGCGGAACCGGCCACAAGCTATCCAGACCAGCTGCAACGTGGATACCGACCGCAGCGCCGTCTCGAGGTCGGAATTCTCGCGGCTCCACATGAAGGCCGCCACCAGGTTGTCGATCTCAGTTTGCGCCCACACCAGCAGCGACTCGTCGCCGCTTTCTTGGCGTGATTCCAGCTCAGCCGCGGTGGCGGTGTAGTAGTTGCGGTGACGGGTGCGTACCTCGTCGGCCTCACCGGACTCGCCGAGCTTTTCCTGCGCATATTGGCGCACCGTCTCCAGCAACCGATACCGCATCCCCTCGCCGGTGTCGTCGGCGACCACCAGGGATTTATCGACCAGCAGGCTGAGTTGGTCCACCAACTGGTAACGCTCCACGTCGCCGTCGGCGCCGACCGCCTGGGCGCCGTCCAGGTCGAACCCTCCGGCGAACGCCGCCAGCCGGCGGAACAACACCCGCTCCGGTTCGGTGAGCAGCGCATGCGACCAGTCCACCGAGGCCCATAGCGTCTGCTGGCGGCGCACCGCGGTACGCGCACCCCCGGTCAGGAGCCGGAATCGGTCATGCAGACTGTTCATGATCTGGGTCAGTGACAGCGCCCTGATCCGCGCGGCGGCAAGCTCGATCGCCAATGGCATCCCATCCAGCCGCCGGCAGATCTCTTCGACCACCGCGGTGTTCTCCGCGGTGATGGCGAATTCGGGCCGGACCCGCCGCGCACGGTCGGCGAACAACTCGACGGCCTCGTCGACAACGTTCAACGAGGGAACCCGCCAGCTCAGTTCACCGGCCACGCCGAGCGGCTCACGGCTCGTCGCCAAGACCGTGAGCTGCGGGCAGGACGCGAGCAATTCGACGACCAGCGTCACGCACGCGTCCAGCAGATGCTCACAATTGTCGAGCAGCATCAACATTCTTTTTTCGGCGAAGAACCGTTGCAGCAACTCCATCGTGGAGCGGCCCGGCTGATCGGGCAGGCCGAGGCTACGCGCCACGGTCACCGGCGCCACAGCGGAATTGGTGATCGGTGCCAGGTCGATGTACCACACCCCGTCAGAAAACTCGTTGGTCAGTAGCGAGGTGAGTTCCATGCCGAGGCGGGTCTTGCCCGCTCCCCCGGCGCCGGTCAAAGTCACCAGCCGGTTACCGGCGACCAACTGACACAACTCCGCCATTTGCGCTTGGCGCCCAACGAATTTCGTCAACTGGGCCGGCAGGTTGTGCGACACCGCAACCTGGCGGACACGAAGCGGCGGAAAGTCGTTGCGCAAATCCGCGTGGCACACCTGCATTACACGTTCGGGGCGCGGCAGATCACGCAGCGGATAGCTGCCCAAATCGGCCAGCCACACCCCGTCCGGCAGCCGATCCGCCACCAGCGGTTCCGTCGCGCCGGACAACACGGTCTGCCCGCCATGGGCCAGATCACGCAGCCGCGCGGTCCGATTGATCGTCGGACCGGCGTAGTTGGCGTCGTCACGCAACTGCACTTCACCGGTATGCACACCGATGCGCAGCCGGATCGGCGCGAGCGGGGCGCGCTGCAATGCCAGCGCACACGCCACCGCGTCGGACGCGCGCGCGAACGCCGTCACAAAACTGTCACCCTCGCCCTGCTCGAGCGGGCGCACCCCGCCATGAGCGGCGACGGCCTCATCCACCGTGTCGTTCAGCACCGCCAGCGCCGCGGCCATCTGTTCGGGCTTGGTTTCCCACAGCCGCGTCGAACCCTCAACGTCGGCAAGCAGCAACGTCACTGTACCGGTTGGCAGCAACTCAACCACACCTAAATCGCTCCAGGTCAGCGCCAGCATATCAGCGCGTTGGCTCATAGTAGCCAGCATCGCGCTCGCAAACCAGGCAAATCCATCTGCAATTACGCACAGATCCAACAACGCCCCCACGAAGTTACGACTGGCGCCGCTCAGATCTACGCGCTAAGGCGGATGGTCTTGGTCGCGCGACACCGCATAGTCGACTCCAGACCGGACGAGGAGACCCCGATGACAACCGTTCAGATCAGTCACTGCCCGAGCGTTTTTGATGCCGGGTTGCCCACCTTCCGCTATGACCACCTCACCGATCCCGACGAAGCACACGGGGTCATTCACGACGCGCGGAAGCAGGCCCCGATCGCGATCGGCCCGCACGGCCCCGAGGTGTTGAGCTACGAGCTGGTCCGAACGGTGCTGCGCGACAGCCGCTTCGTCACCGCGCGCGGCCTCGGGCTCGACCTGCAAGGCGTCACCTCCGGTCCGTTGTGGGACAGGGCGACCGCCAACATCCTGGGGCTCGACGGCACCCAGCACCACCGGCTCCGCCGGCTGGTATCCACGGCGTTCGCGCCGCGGGGCGCCGAGCGGCTGCGCACCCTGGTCGTCGACATCATCACCGGGCTCGTCGATCCGCTGACCACCGTTGGGCGCTGCGACGTCGTGTCCGACATCGCCCGCCGCTACCCCACGCCGGTGATCTGCGCGCTACTGGGCGCACCGCCCGAGGACTGGCAACTGTTCAGCGACTGGACCGACGACATCAAGAAGATCTTCGATTGGAACGTCGTCGAGGACGGACCCGCGATCCTTAGGGCATGGGATCAACTCGATGCCTACCTCGAGGACCTCATCGCGCGACGACGGGCGTCGCTGAGCGACGACCTCGTCTCCGACCTCATCCGGGCCGAGGACGACGGCGATCGGCTCACCCATGACGAGCTGCTGATGCTGTGTGCGACCCTGCTCGGCGCCGGCACCGACACCACCCGCAACCAGCTCGCCGCGGCAGTACAGGTGCTGGCCGGCCACCCCGACCAGTGGGCGTTGCTTGCCGAGCGCCCAGCGCTCGTATCCGACGCGGTTCACGAGCTCATGCGTTACTACCCGATCGTGTTCGGCACCATGCGGCTGGCCGCTGAAGACGTCGAGCTGGCCGGCGTCCGCATTCCGGCCGGCACCCTCGTCGTGGCCAACACCGCCGCGGCCAACCGCGACCCCGACGTCTACACCCACCCGGATCGCGTCGACATCACCCGCACAGACCCGCCGGCGATGCTCACCTTCGGCGGCGGCGTGCACTACTGCCTCGGCGCTCACCTGGCGCGCTTGGAACTCACGGAGGCACTGCGGGTCATCACGCAACGCATGCCCGACGCCCGTCGAACGGGCCCCGCCCCGTGGAAGGCCATCAGCGGGATAACCGGCCCCACGACCTTGCCGCTGGAGTTCGACCCCGGGCATTGAGCGGGCCCCGTTAGGCTCGTCAGCTATGACCGACTGGACCGCCGCAGACCTGCCCTCGTTCGCCGGGCGCACCGTCATCGTCACCGGCGCCAACAGCGGGCTGGGCGCGGTGACCGCGCGCGAGCTTGCCCGCCGGGGCGCGACGCTCATCATGGCGGTCCGCGACATCCGCAAGGGCGAGAAGGCCGCGCTGCAGATCAGGGGCTCGCACACCGGGCCCGTCGAGGTGCGCTCGCTCGACCTGCAGGACCTGTCGTCGGTGCGCGAGTTCGCCGCTGGGGTCGACAACGTCGACGTACTGATCAACAACGCGGGCATCATGGCCGCCCCGTATCAGCAGACCATCGACGGCTTCGAGAGCCAGATCGGCACCAACCACCTCGGGCATTTCGCGCTCACCAACCTGCTGCTGCCCAAACTCACCGACCGGGTGGTCACCGTGTCGTCGATGGCCCACTGGGCGGGCCGCATCAGCCTCGACGACCTGAACTGGAAGACGCGGCGGTACTCCCCCTGGCTGGCCTATAGCCAGTCCAAGCTCGCCAACCTGCTGTTCACCAGCGAGCTGCAGCGCCGCCTGGACGCGGCCGGTTCCAAGCTGCGCGCGCTGGCCGCCCACCCCGGCTACTCGCACACCAATCTGCAGGGCGCCTCCGGCCGCAAGCTGGGTGACGCGCTGATGTCGGCGGTCACGCGGGTGGTGGCCACCGACGCCGACTTCGGCGCCCGGCAGACGCTCTACGCCGCATCGCAGGACCTGCCGGGAGACACGTTCGTCGGGCCGCGTTTCGGTCAGTTCGGCCGCAGCCAGCCGGTTGCGCGCAGCCGGCGGGCGCAGGACCCGGCGATGGCCGCGGCGCTGTGGGAGCTGTCCGAGCAGCTCACCGGCAGCAAATTTCCGCTCTGAGTCCCATCGGTCCCACCGACCACACCGTCCTCTCGGCCGGGCGATCGACGATTTGCCCGCCTCCGAGCGACAACCGTCGTGACGCGCGCGCGGCGCACGGCTGGCGTTCGTGGCGCGAGAGTTGTCGCTGTGAGGCGGGCACTTTGACCATCGCCCCGGCCAGGTAAGCGAGTGACGCATGTGACACGAGCCGCCGCCGCAATTTCCGCCCTGAGGCGCGCATGCGCTAACCTGACCGGGCGTCACGGCGAGGGTGGCTGGCCAGCCAGCACCGTTATCGACGGAGACCGACGAACTGTCGCGACCCTGGCCGTGCCCCTACTCAGGCACTGAGCACACAGGAGCGACACGATGGCCAAGTCCGCAGGCAACCAACTCACCGCCACGGTGCGAACCGCGACCGGCAAGGGCGCGTCGCGCCGGGCCCGCCGCGACGGCAAGATTCCCGCCGTTCTCTACGGCCACGGCGCCGACCCGCAGCACCTGGAGCTGCCCGGCCACGACTTCGCCGCCGTGCTGCGCCACGCGGGCACCAACGCGGTGCTGACCCTCGACATCGACGGCAAGGAACAGCTGGCGCTGACCAAAGCGCTCGACATCCACCCGATCCGCCGCACCATCCAGCACGCCGACCTGCTCGCCGTGCGCCGCGGCGAGAAGGTCGTCGTGGAGGTCAACGTCGTCGTCGAGGGCGACGCCGTACCGGGCACCCTGGTCACCCAGGACACCAACACCATCGAGATCGAGGCCGACGCCATGTCGATTCCCGAGCACGTGACCGTGTCGGTGGAGGACGCCGAACCGGGCACCCAGTTCACCGCGGGGCAGATCACGCTGCCGCGGGGCGTCAACCTGATCTCCGACCCGGAGATGCTGGTGGTCAACGTGGTGACCGCGCCGACCGCCGAGGACCTCGCGGAAGAAGGCGCCGGCGAGGCCCCCGCGGCCGAGGAGGCCCCCGCGGAAGAGGAGGCCGGCGAGGCCGAGGCCGCCGCGGACGAGTCCGAGTAGGCGGACCCCAACATGGCCGAGCCGTTGCTGGTGGTCGGCCTGGGCAACCCCGGAGACAACTACGCCCGCACCCGGCACAACCTCGGGTTCATGGTCGCCGACCTGCTCGCCGGCCGGCTGGGCTCAAAATTCAAGGTGCACAAGCGGTCCGGCGCAGAGTTGGTCAGCGGCCGGTTGGCCGGGCACCCGGTATTGGTCGCCAAGCCGCGCTGCTACATGAACGAGTCCGGCCGCCAGGTCGGGCCGTTGGCCAAGTTCTATTCCGTGGCGCCGGCGGACATCGTCGTCGTGCACGACGACCTCGACCTCGACTTCGGCCGCATCCGGCTCAAGATCGGCGGCGGCGAGGGCGGTCACAACGGGCTGCGCTCGGTGGCGGCCGCGCTGGGCACCAAGGAGTTTCAGCGGGTCCGCATCGGGATCGGCCGACCGCCGGGACGCAAAGACCCGGCGGCGTTCGTGCTGGAAAACTTCTCCGCCGCCGAGCGCCCCGAGGTACCCACCATCTGCGAGCAGGCGGCGGACGCCACCGAGTTGCTCGTCGAGCTGGGGCTGGAGCCGGCGCAGAACCGCGTCCACGCCTGGTGAACACCCGTCGCGCGTGCGCGGGATCCGCCCTTAGGTGACCAGCGTGGCGGAGTGGGACCGGCGCAGTTTGCCCGACGGTGTCTTCGGGATGGTGCCCGGCCCGAGCACCACCACGTTGCGCGGCCGCATGTCGACCTCGGCCACCACCTCGCGGGCGACCTGGTGCTCGATGCGGCGCACCTCGGCCGGGTCCTGCCAGGCGTTGGACTCGACGGCCACGGCGAACGTCTCTCGGGAGTGGCCGGCGTCCAGGCGCACCGCGACGGCGCAACCGGGCCGCACCCCCTCGACGCGGCCGGCGGCCCGCTCGATGTCGGTGGGATAGATGTTGCGGCCGGCCATGATGATGACGTCCTTCACGCGGCCGCACACCACGATGTGGCCCTCCTCGGTCATGTAGCCGAGGTCGCCGGTGTCATACCAGCCGTTCTCGTCCTGCGCCGGAATGAAGCCCCCCATGGTCAGGTAGCCGGGCGTCAGCGACTCCCCGCGCAGCTCGATGACCCCGACGCCCCGGGCGGGCATCACGTCGCCGTTCTCGTCGATGATGCGCGCCTCGAGGTCCTGCAGCAGCGGGCCGAGCGTGGCCAGCCTGCGGGTGTTGCCCTTGGTGGCGGGCACGGCGCGGCGCAGGGCGGCCAGCAGGTCGGCGTCGACCTCGTCGACGACCAGGCCGGCGTCGCATTCCGAGAACGACACGGCCAGCGTGGTCTCGGCCATGCCGTAGGCCGGCAGGATCGCCGAGGGCCGCAGGCCGAACGGCTTGCCCGCGTCCAGCAGGTCCTCCACGTCGGCGGGTTCGACGGGCTCGGCACCGGACAGCGCGAAGCGCAGGGTGGACAGGTCGAAGTCGCCGGGCTTGGCGTTGCGACGCAGCCGCTTGGCGAGCAGCGCGTAGGCGAAGTTGGGCGCCGCGGTCATGGTGCCCTTGTACTTGTCGATGAGCTTGGCCCACAGCAGCGTGTCGCGCAGGAAGTCCATCGGCGTGACCTTGACCAGCTCCGCGCCGAAGTACATCGGGATGGTCAGGAACCCGACCATGCCCATGTCGTGGAAGCAGGGCAGCCAGCTGACCATGACGTCCTTGTCGACGTCGTACCGCGCGCCGATGAACATCGCCTCGGCGTTGGAGTAGATGTTGCGGTGGGTGATCTGGACGGCTTTGGGAGATCCGGTGGAGCCCGACGTCAGCTGCATCAGCGCCAGGTCGTCCTCGCCGACCTCGACGGGATCGATCGGATCCGAGGCCAGCAGGTCGGCGACGGTGAGTACCTTGATGCCCTTCTCCTCGAGCACGGGGATGGCGACCAGGAAGGGCTCGGAGACGACGACGGCCTTGGCCTCGATCATGCCGATGACGTTCATCGTGTCTTCGGCCCACACGGCCAGGTCGGTGCGCGGGGTGGGCTGGTGCAGCATCGTCAGGCTGGCACCACGCATCCACAGGCCCTGCGCCGTCGGGGCGATCTCGACCGGGTAGCCGGCGAGCACACCGACCGCGTCGCCCAGGCCGATGCCGGCGGCGGCGAGTCCACCCGCGATGCGGCGAGCGCGCTCGTGGACCTCGCCCCAGGTGTGGCGCACCGGTTCGTGGGGTTCACCGGTGACCATGCCCGTCGTCGCGGTACGGGCATTGCGGTACATCTTCTCGGTAAACCTGCTCACACAAACCTCCTCGGTTTCGGCGCTCGCCACGACGCCCGGGATCTCATATTCCGCCCACTGGGTAACGCTTGGGAGCAGGCACGCAAACACATTCGGGCAGCAGTTAGGTCTCGAATCGGCGATGGGTCGACGGCCTCGCATTCGGCCGCCCGGCCAGCGCGAATCGGGCCCCGCAACCGCCGGTGGGCCCGAAGTATCAGTCGTCCGCCGGGGACCCCGGCGGACGAAGATGAGTGTTCTCGCTCAGCGCTACCCGTCACCGCGCAATATCTTAAACTCCTCTTAGGGAACAGCCCAAATGAATGCGTGATTTGGGGCGATTTTCACACCTCGGTGGGAGCCGGCACCACGCGCGCCCCGGCCACCGGCCCGCTGGCGACACGCACCGTGCGGCACACGCCCGCGCCGGACACCTCGGTGCCGACGTCGACCGCCGAGGCCGCAGAGGAGCACAGGAAGGCGCACGTCGGGCCCGAGCCGGACACGATGCCCGCCAGGGCACCGGCCTCCACCCCGGCGCGCAGGGTCCGCCGCAGCCTCGGATCCAGGCTCACCGCGGCCGCCTGCATCTCGTTGCCCAGCAACGACGCCAGCTGTTCGGGGTCGCCGGCGGCCAGGGCCCCCAGCACCGGCCCCGGCCCGGCGAGCCTCGGTGGGTCCCCCGCCTCGCGCAGCCGGTCCAGCTCGCCGAACACCGATGGCGTGAGCAACTCCCCGTCGGCGAACGCCAGCACCCAGTGAAACGTGTTGCGGGACAGGACGGTCGCCAGTTCCTCGCCGCGGCCGGTGCCCAGCGCGGTGCCGCCGTGCAGCGCGAAGGGCACGTCGCTGCCCAGCCGGGCGGCGAGCATGCGCAGGTCGCGGCGGGGCACGTTGAGTTCCCACAGCGAGTTCATGGCGACCAACACGGCCGCCGCATCGGCGCTGCCACCGGCCATCCCGCCGGCCACCGGGATGGATTTGTCGATCATGATCGAGACGTCGGGCGCCCGGCCGACGTGTTCGGCCATGAGCTCGGCGGCCTGCCAGGCCAGATTGCGCTCGTCGGTGGGCAGTTTGTCGGCGCCCTCGCCCACGAGCTCGAGCGACAGCACGTCGGCGTTGCGGACGGTCACCTCGTCGAGCAGCGAGACGGCCTGGAAGACGGTCGTCAGCTCGTGATAGCCGTCCTCGCGGCGGTCGCCCACCGCCAGATACAGGTTGACCTTCCCGGGAACGCGGACGGTGACCGACCCGGTGGGCACCCACTGGGCGGCGGTATTGCCGTCAGTCATCGTCACCCACCGCAGCAGACTATCGCTGCGACCGGCCAACTACACGCAGCGCCGCCGCAGTCAGCTCGGCGACGGCTGTTCTTCGGTCGCGGTCGGGCCGGCCGGGGTGGCGGTGTCGGCCGATTCGGTCGATCGGCGCAACAGCCGCACGAAGTCGTCGATGGACAGCGTCTCGCCGCGGCGGGCCGGGTCGATGCTGGCGGCCAGCAGCCGGTTCGCCGACTCGTTGCCCGAGCCGGCCCATTCCATGAACGCGTTGCGGACCGTCTTGCGCCGCTGCGCGAACGCGATGTCCACCAACCGGAACACCTGGCGACGGAACGCCTCGTCGGTGGGCCACTGCGCAGCGGTGTGCCGGTCGATGCGGACGAGCCCCGAATAGACGCGGGGAATCGGCCAGAAGACGGTTGGCGACACCATGCCACACCGCCGAACCGCTCCGAAGAAGCGGACCTTGACGCTGGGGACGCCGTAATCCTTGCCGCCGGGCTCGGCGGCAAGACGCTCGGCCACCTCCGCCTGCACCATGACGGTCACGGTCCGGATGGACGGGAACTCGGCGAGCAGGTGCAGCAGCGCCGGCACGGCCACGTTGTAGGGCAGGTTGGCCACGACCGCGTTGGGCTGGGCGGCCAACTCGTCGGCGCGCAGGGTCAAGACGTCGCGGTTGAGCACGGTGAGCCGCTGGATTTCGCTGTGCGAATGCTCGGCGACGGTCTGCGGCAGGCGGTCGGCCAGCACGGGGTCGATTTCGACGGCGGTGACGGTGGCGCCGCGGTCGAGCAGTGCCAGCGTCAGTGAGCCCAGGCCGGGTCCGACCTCGAGGACGTGGTCGGTCCGGCCGATCCCGGAAGTCGAGACGATCCGGCGGACGGTATTGGCATCGTGGACGAAGTTCTGGCCGAGGGATTTTCGTGGCCGGAAGTCAAGCTCTCTGGCAAGCCGCCTGATCTCGGTGCGACCGAGCAGCCGGATGGTCAGTTGGCACCGGCTCTTCCGCTGCACACCGGCCAGGCGCCCCAGCCCTGGCGCTCCCGGGTCACCTCGGCGATGGCGATCTGCTCTTCTCGCGTGGCCAGGTCGGCGCGCGAAGCGAACCGCAGCCCACCGTTGCGCTCCCAGGTGCCCTGGTCGAACTGCACGCCGCCGTAATAGCCGTTGCCCGTGTTGATCGCCCAGTTGCCGCCGGCCTCGCAGCCCGCGATCGCGTCCCAGATGGATCCGTTGGTCACCGGCGGAACATCGGTGCCCGGCTTGGTGCCCACCCGCACCACGGCGTCGCGGGCCGGGGTGATCACGGTGTTGGCGATCGGCAACCGGCCGGCCTCGACGCCGTTGACGGTGGCCACCGCGAAGGTCACGTCCTGGGTGCCCGGGCTGCCCGGGTCCTCGACCACCTGGCGGCTCATGTTCATGTCCGGGTCCTCGACCCGACGGGCGTTCGGCGGCAGCGGCATGCGCTCGGTGACCCGCTGAATCCGGTTGCGGGTCACCTGGATCTCCATGCCGTCGACGATCGGCGACGTCGCGCTCGGCACCGCCTGATCGCCCTCGAGGAGCGGTGCCCCGGCGGCGTTCAGCAGGCTGGCGACGTTCGGTGCCGGCAGGTGGACCGTGCGCGGCACGCCGCCGTCGTTGATGCGGACCGTCTTCGCGCTGACGACGGGCAGTGCCATCCCCGCCAGCGGGACCCGGCTGCCGCGGGAGGCCGCCGCCGGGGCGGTGTCGGTCATGGCGAGTTGGGCCAGCGCCTCGTCGACGGTCGATGCCGTCGTCCACATCTGTTTGGTGTCATGGCCGTCCAGCGAGATCTGCAGCGGCCGGCTGCGACGCAGCACGATGTTGGCGGCGTCGTGCACCTTGACGTCCCCGGCGGGGTACAGGTCGTCGCGATCGTCGACGGCGAAGCCGTTCTCCTGCACGATGTCGATGACCCGCGACTTCATCGTCGTGACCCGCATGGCGATACCGTCAACGGTCAACGTGACCGTTTTGCACGCCGAGACCGCGAATCCACCGGCGAACGCCAGGACTACCAGCAAGCCTCCGACGACGAGCCGCAACATCGGAGACGGCGTCTGATGAAGTTTTGTCAATACAGTCAACGCGCGTCTATCCCGACCACAGCAAGCACCCCAACGACCTATTCGGCACCAAACGACAAATTAGGGCCCGTAGGCCCCACCCTTTCGATCACAAGACGGTAACGAACCGGCCAATGTTGAGCAACTCCTGCGCGACCTTGTTAACGGAATCGCCCGGCTCGGCGGCCTAACCGGGAGCCAGTCCGTATACCCGCCGGGCGTTGCCCGTGGTGGCCTGCGCCAGCTCTTCGGCCGGACGACCCATCAGTTCAGCGACCGCCCGCACAGTATAAGGAAGGCAGTACGGCTCGTTGGGCGACCCGCGGTAGGGATGCGGCGTCAAGAAGGGCGCATCGGTCTCCACCAGAAGCTGCTGCAGGGGTATCAACGGAATGGCGTCCCGCAGCTCGCGGGCGTTGCGGAAACTCGCCGTCCCGGACAGGCTGAGCAGCCACCCGGCGTCCACGCATCGCCGGGCCATCGCGGCGCCCGACGAGAAGCAGTGGAAGATCACCGCGTCGGGGGCGCCCTCGGCGGCCAACACGTCGAGCACCTCGACATCGGCCTCGCGGTTGTGGATCATCAGCGGTTTTCCGCACCGCTTTGCCAGGTCGATATGCCAGGCGAAGGCGTCGCGCTGCGTGCCCGGCTGCGCGCACCCGTCGAGGCGGCCGGGCCAATACAGGTCCAGCCCGGTCTCGCCGACGGCCACCACCCGCGGATGCGCCGCCAGTCGCTCGATCTCGGTACGCGCGTCGTCGTCCAGCGCGTCGGCGCGGGTCGGATGCAGTCCCACCGCGGCGTACACCCGCGGATCCCATTCGGCGGCGCGTGTCACCCAGCGCGCCGAATCCAGGTCGTCGGCGATGGTGACCACCGCGCCCACCCCGACCGCCGCGGCGCGGTCCACGATGGCGCGCACGTCCCCGGCGTCTCGCGCGCCGCAGGCGTCGAGGTGGGTGTGGGCGTCGATGAGGGGCGCCAGCGGTTCAGGCGCGGGCGGCGCTTCTCGTTCACCAGAGCGGTTGGAACTCACGGCCACACAATAGGGTGGACTCTCGATGAGGCCCTACTACGTCACCACGGCGATCACGTACCCCAACGGTGATCCGCACGTCGGGCATGCCTACGAGTACATCGCCACCGACGCCATCGCCCGGTTCAAGCGGCTGGACGGGTTCGACGTGCGATTCCTGACCGGGACCGACGAGCATGGCCTCAAGATGGTCGAGACGGCCGCGGCCGAGGGCATTCCCACCGCGGAGCTGGCGCGGCGCAACTCCGACGCGTTCCAGCGCCTGCAGGAGCGGCTGAACATCTCGTTCGACCGGTTCATCCGCACCACCGACCCGGACCACCACGAGGCCTCCAAGGCGATCTGGCGGCGGATGCAGGCCGCCGGGGACATTTACCTGGACACCTACTCGGGCTGGTATTCGGTGCGCGACGAGCGGTTCTTCGTCGAATCCGAAACCGCGCTCGTCGACGGGACCCGGATCGCCGTCGAAACCGGGACCCCGGTGACCTGGACCGAGGAGCAGACCTACTTCTTCCGGCTGTCGGCGTATGCCGACAAGCTGCTGGCCCACTACGACGCCAACCCGGATTTCATCGGGCCCGAGGTGCGCCGCAACGAAGTTGTCAGCTTCGTCTCCGGCGGGCTGCGCGATTTGTCGATCTCGCGCACCTCGTTCGACTGGGGCGTGAAGGTGCCCGGGCATCCCGATCACGTCATGTACGTCTGGGTGGACGCGCTGACCAACTACCTGACCGGCGTCGGCTACCCGGACACCGAATCCGAGCTGTTCCGCCGCTACTGGCCGGCCGACTTGCACATGATCGGCAAGGACATCATCCGATTCCACACCGTGTACTGGCCGGCTTTTCTGATGTCGGCCGGGATCGAATTGCCGCGCAGGGTTTTCGCGCACGGATTCCTGCTCAACCGTGGGCAGAAGATGAGCAAGTCGGTGGGCAACATCGTCGACCCGGTCGCCCTGATCGACACGTTCGGAGTGGACCAGCTCCGCTACTTCCTGCTGCGGGAGGTGCCGTTCGGTCAGGACGGCAGCTACACCGAAGACGCCATCGTCACGCGGATCAACGCCGACCTGGCCAACGAGCTCGGCAACCTGGCCCAGCGGTCGTTGTCCATGGTGGCCAAGAACCTGGGTGGGGTCGTTCCCGAACCGGGTGAGCTGACGGGCGCGGACGCGGATCTGCTGGCGACGGCCGACGGATTGCTGGAGCGGGTGCGGGCCAGTTTCGACGGGCAGGCCATGCATCTGGCGCTGGAAGCGATCTGGCTGATGCTCGGCGAGGCGAACAAGTACTTTTCTGCCCAACAGCCGTGGGTGTTGCGCAAAAGCGAGTCCGAAGCGGACCAACTCCGGTTCCGGACCGTCCTGTACACCACGTGCGAGGCGGTCCGCATTGCGGCCCTGCTCGTCCAGCCCGTCATGCCCGACTCCGCCGGCAAGCTGCTCGACCTGCTCGGACAGGCGGCGGACCAACGGGCGTTCGACGCCGTCGGCGCGCGCCTGGCCCCGGGCACGAAGCTGCCGCCGCCCAGCGGCGTGTTCCCCCGTCACCAGCTTCCCGACGGGGAGTGAACGGCCCCGGGCACCGGAATGAGGTGACCGGAAAAAGTACCCGGGCGCGAACATTCATATCCGCATCTGCGCAAAGGCCTCGTGTATAGCCTATGTTATGGGCCATAATCGGCCGGTGGAGCGACGACGCAATCGGCAACAGAGCGACTCGCCGATGACGGCCTTGAAGCAGCTGCCTGCGCTGGTTGTGCTGGAGCGCATTCCGATCCCGGTGCTTGCCATCGAGAATGACGGCCGCATCCTGTTTTCCAACGCCGCGTTCGCCGAGATGATGGGTTATGAGCCGGAGGAGGTGTTGTCGCTCCGGTTCCACCAGATCTTCCATCAGGCGCCTGCCTCGGAATCGTTGTTATCGGTCGTTCATTCGCTGGCGAACATGGTCGTCGAACTGGCGCACAAGGACGGCACCGTGGTGCGCGCCCTCATGAGCAAGTCGGCGGCGATGCGAGCCGACGACCAGTTCGTCCTCGCGGCTTTCCAGGACCTGACCGAGCAGTTGTGGGAGGAAGACCGCTAGCCGCAGCCGGTCGGGTGACAACGCTCGCCCCGGCGGCGACGCGGCGCCGAACCGAGCGCGGGCGGCAAGGCGGCGACCGCGGCCCTTCCGGGCGACGAAGCGCCAAAAGCTAACGGCGACGCCATGATTCGCGTCTGGTGCGCCACACGATCACGCCCACGCCGACGATGGCCACCGCGACCCAGCCCGCGCCGAACCACCACAGCCAGCCCAGATCCGAGTGGCTCTGCGATCCCGCGGGCGGACCGGCCCCGGGCGAGTGCTCGACGGTCACCGGGTCCCGCCCTCCCGGCGCGGACACCATCGCGACGCCTTTGAGCCGTTGCCAGCGCTTGTTGTCGCTACCCAGCCATCGGAGCAGCTCGTCGAGCTGCGCGGGCGCGCCGTTGGATGTCGCCACCAACAGCGACCGGCCCTTGTTGAAAACCGTTTGGAGAGAGGCGAACCGGAGATCCGGGTCCAGCGTGAGCTTGGCGGGCTTGCCGTTGGATTCGACGGCATTGACCGTGATCGGCCCGCTGGGCCCAGCAGACACCGGGAGCGCGACATTGGAGTGGTTCCACCCGTCGGCGGTGATCAAGATCGCTGGATCCGACGAGTCGATCGCCTGTTGCACGCTCGTGACCGTGGTGTACAGCGGCACGGAGCTTATGCGCTGCAGGCCCACCACGATGCTGATCGCGCGCACCGTGTCGATCAACGAGCGGGGCTCGATGCCGACCTGCATCCGCGGCATCAAGGACTGCGGCATCGATTGGAAGCCGTCCGGCACCGGCGGTGCGGCGGGACTGCTCTGAATAGTGCTGTCTCCGTTGATATTCACCGTCAGGAGCTGGTTACCGGGCCCGACGTTGTAGAAGTCGCCACAATGCCCGGTGTTGGCCGCAACGTCGAGCACCAGGTCAAGGCTCGTGTATCGCTGCAGGAGCCGATCGGGCACATCGATCCAGCGGTCAATGGTGCCCTGGCCGTCAGTCGGCCAGTGGTCGATGGTTTCGGGGCCGATCGTCACGGCGATCCGGCCGGCGACGTTCCCCGGCGTCGGGGTGTAGGAGCCCAGGAGATGCACGCGCACGTCGTGCACGGATCTGGCGAACCGGGTCTGATCGACTCCGATCGAGACCCGCGGTTGTAGCGACGTGGAGTTGAGGACCGGCTGCCCGAGCTCGCGCAGCGCTACGGTGTTGCCGGGTTGCTGCAGGCTGGGCTTGAGTTCCTCCACCGCCGCCCTGGACGACAGAGCCAGCTGCGACACGTCGTTGAACAGCACGGCTGTGTTCGATTCGTCGGACTGCCCGAGCGGTCCCGACATCAGTAGCCACGGCACCCCGGAAGCGCCCTGCAGGGAAAGCCCGTTGTCGGGGCCTTCTTTCACGACGATCTGACGTTCCAGCGGTTGCGGCGGCGTCGGGGGTGCGGCCTGCCCTTCGGCCAACGGGATCACGGCGATCTCGGGGTTCTGCCTGCCGTAGCGCGCGGCCGCGGACGCGGCCAGTTGGATCGCCGTGTCGGATTCGTTCGCCGACGGCGATTGCGGCAGGAAGATGGAGAGCTTTCGCAGCACGGGTGGCAGGAAGTGGGCCACCGTGGTGGGCGGCAGTTCGACCCCGGTATAGGTGATCGTCCCGTTGGCCAGACGCAGCGGGCTCTCCGGGTACAAGCAGTATCCGTCCAACGGCACCACGTAGGAACGCAGCGTCACGGTCAGCCAGTTGTCGTTGACTTCCGCGCCCGCCAGGGGAATGACGATCGGCGTCTGGTCGGCGGACGGCAGATTCAGTCGCGCAAGAGTTCGCTCGCCCTGCGACACGGTGAGCATGCCGGACCGCAAATTGATCGGCAATTCGACGGTGGCGTTCAGTGCCGTCGGTGTCAGGCCCTTCAGCACCGGCAGGGTCAGCTGTTGGGTGCTTGTCACGCCCCAGAACTCCAGCGTGGGGGCGGACCCGATGTCGGTCAGCGACAGTGTCGGCGAGTCCGTCGCCGTAGCCGGGTCGCCGGGCGCAGCCCACGATGCCGGAGCGCTCATCACCAATAATCCGGACACAGCGGCCAGCGCCACCACTTTGCCTAGCAGGCTCGGGTACATCACCGGAACAGTATGCATTGCGGAAAGCGCATCAAGACCGGTTATTGAATCCCCGTCTCGACGACCCCGAAAAAGCGTGTGGCACACCCGGGCCGAACTTCGGTGACCGGAATCTAACCGAGGAGGGGCTCGGTGTCGGCATCCGCGCGGGCCGCGATGGCGGGGGCGTGACGCATGATTTCGCGGCCAAGGAATTGCCGGAAGTATGGAAGCGACGCCTCCGTGACGGTGCCGGGAAGCAGAAGTTCCAAGATCTGACGCAGGCGTCCGGTGGTGTCACCGGCGACGGCCCTGCCGGCGTCGTGGCGAGCTATCGCATTGGATACCAACCGCGTTCCGAACATGGCGCCGACGAGGAACTCGGAGAGCGCTTCGGGGTCGACGTCCTTCCGCAGGTCGCCCTCGCTGATCGCCCGCCTGGCCTGCTCAGCGATCTTGCCCGCCAGGTCGGCGTAGAAGCTCGCGGCGGCCTCATTCAATCCGCTTAAGGCAGAGGCCAATTGCTCGGACGTGCGAACCATCTTGTCGGTGTTCAGTACTTCGACCAGCATGAAAGCGCCGTGTAGCAGGTTCTCCAGCCCCGGCGACGACGAGCCGCATACGTTACTGAAAGCGGTGAGAAGGGTCTCGGAGCCTTCCTTGAGAATGTCGGACGCCAACGATTCCTTGGAATCAAAGTGGTGATAGAGGGCGCCCTTGGTCATGCCCGTCCGCTCGATGATCGCGCCCCACCCGGCGGCGGCATAACCCACCTCGCCGAACACCTCGATCGCGGCATCGAGAATCCTGCGCCGAGTGGCTTCGGATCGGATCTGGCGCGCCATTATCCCTGCACCTCCGGAGTCGCGTCCGATGCGCGAAGCCGTGGGTCTGGCCTCACATCTACCGCCGAGGCGTCCAAGGCTAGCAGCCGTGGCGACCGCGAGCGGGCGCAGCGGTCAGTCCCGCATCCGTTACGTCGAATCTTCATCGGGCGAACTGGCGTTGACGGCGAGGGCCGCACGCCGCCTTAGGAATTGACGGAAGTAATCGGTTCGGTCCGGTTGCAGGATCCCGCCCAGGATAAGCATCCAGCAGCCCTCCAGATCGAGCAGGAACCGTTCCGGTTCGTCCAGATTGCTGGTCTTTCGCAGCCCCATGTGCAAGGCCACCATCAGGCGTCCCACATCGCGCGGGTCGCATTGGTCGTCGATGTCGCCCTCGGCAATGGCCTGCGCAACCACCTGCGACAGGGCGTCCACCCATCCGTTCATCAGGGTGTCCTGCAGCCCTTCGGAGTGCCCGACCGACTCGATCAGATTCAGGCCCGCCCTGACCAGATCCGTCTTGATGTCTTGAACGGCGATCAGATACGAGAAGTCGATCAGGGTTTCCAGACCGGAAAGCCCTCTGGTCAACAGGTCTCCCACGGCGACGGTGGCCGCGGCGATCTGCTTGTTGATGAGCTCCACCGCCAGGGCGTGTTTCGACTTGAAGTGGAAATACATCGCGCCTTTGGTCAGCTGAGCCTCGGCGAGAATGTCATCGAGTCCGACGTCGTGGTACGGCCGGCGCGCGAACTGATGCGAGGCGGCCTGCAGAATCTGTCGCCGCGTCGCATCCGCGCGTCCGTCCGCCGAATGGGTCGTCATCGGAATTGCCAGCCCAGCTTGTCGGGGCGGACGGCCCGGCCCGGGCGCGGAGATCCGCACCCGGCGGGAACGCCGGCCGCTAACCCATGGGCGACGCGAGCGGTCCTGCGGCGGGGGGTGGCGACCCGGATCTGGTGGACGGCCGTCAGGTTGATCAGCAGGGCAAACACCTCGGTTCTCAGGCGGTTTCGCATCGACACCGACCGGCCACCCCCGGGCAGTTCTCTGGCCATTTCCGAGGTTAGCAGCCTCAGGCGCCCGGGTTGACGGTCCCGTAAATACCTGTAGTCCACATCACAGGATCTTTACAGACCATTAGTATGGTTTCTACGCTATTATCACATTGTCAGTTTGTACGCGAGCGCTGCCCAAACCTCGACCTCAAGCGTTTGAGCAGCAAATACGCCCGGATCCGGGCCATCTGCAGGCGCGAGGAGAAGCACATGCCGGTCGTGACCACCGGGGCACGTGGGCTGGCGGCCTGGGCAGTTGGACCACTGGCCAGGGGACTAAATACCTTGGTAGCCGCACGCGAAATACTCTTCGCCAGCGCAAACCTCTTTGTTCATACTTTAAGTATGTTTAGTTGCGGAATGCCGGCGCTGGAGTACGGCGTGGTCGTCGCCGAAGCTGATCGATCCGGCGTCAGCGGGCGTTCACCTGCGGCCAACCGGGCCGCCAATAGGGCGAGGGCCTGACGTGATCGATTTCGGCGCCTTTCCCCCGGAGTTCAACTCCGCACGGATGTATGCCGGCCCCGGGCCGCTTTCCCTCATTGCCGCCGCGGTGGCGTGGGACAGCCTGGCCGCCGAATTACACACCGCGGCAAGCTGTTACCGCTCGGTGATCGCGGGACTGACGACCGGACGCTGGTTGGGTCCCTCGTCGTTGACCATGGCGTCCGCGTTCGCCCCCTACATGGCCTGGACCGCGGGGGCGGCCGCGCGGGCGGCGGAATCGGCCGGTCAGGCAAGGCTCGCCGTGGAGGTATACGAGGCCGCCTTCGCGATGACCGTTCCACCGCCTGCGGTCGCCGCCAACCGGGTTCAGCTCGCGACACTGATCGCGACCAACTTCTTCGGCCAGAACTCGGCGGCGATCGCGGCCACCGAAGCCGAATACGGCGAGATGTGGGCGCAGGACGCCGCGGCGATGTATGAGTACGCCGCGGGTTCGGCGGCCGCGTGCGAGGTCACCCCGTTCACCCCGCCCCCGAACGTCACCGACGCGGCCGGTTTGGCCAACCAGAGCAGCGCGGTCGCCCAGTCCGAAACGCTGACCGCGACGCATACGTCCCTGTCGCACATGATGTCCACGGTGCCCAATACCCTGCAGGGGCTTTCGTCGCCGATGACCGCCGGGACCGCCACGCTCACCGACGCGGGTACCGGCGCCGGAAGTGCGGTCGGCACGACGACCAGTTCGGCTAGTTCCTCGCTCATGAACAGCCTCGCGTCCAGCCTGCCCAGCGCGCTTCCCACCTACTTCATGGCCGGAGCGACGCCGCTGTACGGGATGTCCTCCATCCTGGGCATGGCCCAAACCGCGCAGGGCTTGGCGAACGGGGCGATGTCAGCCGCGGGCACCGCGGCTGCGGGCGCGGCGAGCGCGGCGAGCACGGGCGCGGGCGCGCTCGGGTCACTCGGATCGGGTGTCATCGGCAGTCTCGGCAGCGCGGCCTCGCTGGGTCCGCTGGCGGTGCCGGCCAGTTGGACCAGCGTGATACCCGCGGCTCAGAGCGCCGCCTCGGCGTTGCCGAACATCAGCCTCGCCGGCGCCAACATGCCGCCCAGCATCATGGGCTCGCTGCCGCGCCTGGCCGCCGCGTCGGGCAAGAACCTCGGGCCCCGGTACGGGATCATCCCGACCGTGATGACACGTCCGCCGTCCGGTGGATACGCGTAGGCCATCGCATGAACCCAGACCAGTCGACAGGCGCGCCCCATTGCGGAAGGAGCGGTAGGTGAAATTTACGCCCACCCAGGTCGCCGGCGTGACGATCATTGACCTCGAACCGCATCGAGACCATCGCGGGTTCTCTTCCCGATCCTTCTGCGCCGACGAATTCGCCAGCCGTGGGCTGACTTTCGACGTCACCCAGACGAACATCTTCTTCAACTACACCCGTGGCACCGTGCGGGGTCTGCACCACCGGACGCCGCCGTACGCCCAAACCCAGCTGGTTCGCTGCACCCGCGGCGCCATCGCCGCCGTCGCAGTGGACATCCGCCCCGGGTCGCAGACCTACGGCGACCACGTCATGGTCGAGTTGAGCGCGGACAACTACCGGGCACTGTTCCTGCCGCCGTTCGTCGCGCACGGTTTCCAGACGCTCGTCGACGACACCGAAGTCAGCTACCAGGTCAGCGGCCAGCCCGCGCCGTCCGACGATCAGGGATTCCATTGGAGCGACCCCGAATTCGGAATCGTGTGGCCGCTGCCCGTGACCGTCATCTCCGAGCGGGACGCCAGTTGGCCCCCGCGAACGCCGAGCTTCACGCCGATCGAGAGAGCAGCGTCATGTCTAACCCGGTGATGACCCAGGAGCTGGTGGACGTCGTGCGCGTCGAACCACAGCCGCTCAAGCCCACACTCCGCGTGACGTCGTTGGCTCGCCCCCAAGCCGGTGCCCTGCCGGTCACCCCCGCTGACGCGCCTTCCCCCGCCGGGAATGCCATCGGGCGCTGGCAGCACCGGTATTCGCACTATCTGCGCACCACCGACGCGCTGATCGTTTGCGCGTCCGTGTTTCTCGCGCAGTACGTCCGCTTCGGGGAAATCGCGAACACGTCGGGTTACTCCGACCTCGTGATGACGCTGTTCTCCTTCGTGTTCGCCGGCCTGTGGCTGTCGTCGCTGGCGGTTTTCCAGACGCGCTCGCCGCGGGTCATCGGCGCCGGCATCGACGAATACCGGCGGATCGGCAGCGCGTCATTCTGGACGTTCGGCATCATCGCGATGGTGACGCTGCTCGCCAAGGTCGACCTGGCCCGCGGCTATCTTGCGATCGCGCTTCCGGTCGGGACGATGGGTTTGCTGGGGAGCCGCAGCCTGTGGCGCAAGCACATCGGCCACCTGCGGGCACACGGCCAGTGCCAGACGACGGTCCTGGCGATCGGGGATCGACAGGCGGTTTCCCACCTGGCACGCGAACTGGCCCGCAACCCGCTGGACGGCTATGTCGTGGCAGGTGTCTGCATTCCGGGCTACGGACCGGCCCGCGGAAAGACCCTCACCGTGGGCGGCCGCGAGGTACCGATCCTCGGCGACGCGACCAACGCGGTGGCCGCGATCCGTAGCTGCGGCGCCGACACCGTCGCGGTGACCCAGACGGATCACTTTGGGATGCACGGGATCCGAGAGCTGATGTGGCAGTTGGAGACGATGGACGTCGACCTCGTCGTGTCACCGGGAGTGATGGACGTCGCGGAAGCGCGTTTGACCCTGCGCCCCACCGCGGGCATGCCGCTGCTGCATGTCGAGAAGCCGCAATACCAAGGGACGCAACGTTTTCAGAAACAGGCCTTCGACTTCCTGTTCTCGTTGGCGGCCCTCATCGCGACGGCGCCCGTTCTTATCGCGGCCGCCGTCGCCATCAAGCTCACCAGCAAGGGGTCGGTGTTCTACCCGTCCGAGCGGATCGGCATCGACGGGAAGCCCTTCACGATGCTCAAGTTCCGGACGATGACCGTCGACGCCGACGCCCAGATCGAGCACCTGCTGGCGCTGAACGAAAGCGCCGGCGGCGTGCTCTTCAAGATGCGCGAAGACCCGCGAGTGACCCCGGTCGGCAAGTTCTTGCGCAGGTTCAGCATCGATGAGTTGCCGCAGTTCATCAACGTGCTCAAAGGGGACATGAGCGTGGTCGGGCCGCGCCCCCCGCTGCGGCGCGAGGTCGTGAACTACGACGGCGATGTCCGGCGCCGGCTGCTGGTGAAGCCCGGAGTCAGCGGACTGTGGCAGGTGAGCGGCCGGTCAGACCTTTCATGGGAAGAGTCGGTGCGGCTGGACCTGTCGTATGTCGACAACTGGTCGATGTCGGGCGATCTCATGATCATCGCGAAGACGATCAAGGCCGTTCTCACCAGTCACGGCGCATACTAGGGAGTCATGACTGAGCCGACGACGCCTGGTGCGGTCGTCCCGTCGGTGCCGCTCTCGCGGATGGCTCACGCGTTCTCCATTCAACTGATCTGCCGGGCACTGGGGATGGTGGCCTCGGTGGCCTCGGTCGCGATGACCGCGCGCTACCTGGGTCCGGGGCGCTACGGCCAGCTCTCGATCGCGGTCGCGTTCATCGGGATGTGGAACAGCTTTGCCGATCTCGGTGTCGCCACCGTGATCGTCCGTCGCGTGACCTCCGGCCGCGGCGACCTGGAACGCTTGGTGCGCGTCAACAGCGGGCTGGCCCTGATCTACTGCGTCCCGCTCGCGGCGCTGGCGGCCGGGTCGGGGCTGCTCGTCTATCACGACTTCGACGTGCGGGTCATGCTGGTCGTGCTGTCCGGGGGCCTGCTGCTGCAGACCATGACCACCCGCTTCGAGCCGGTGTTTCTGGCCACCGTCCGGTTCTCCGCGGTGGCCATCTCCGACGTCACGGCCCGCACGGCCACCCTGGCCATGGTCGCCGTCCTGGTCTCCGCGCGCTCGAACGTCATCTGGTTCGCGGTGGCGCAGCTCATCCCGCCCGCCGTGCAGCTGGTGATTCAGGGCGCCGCGGCGATGCGGCAGATCTCGGTGCGCCCGGTGTTCGCGCTGCGCGAGGCCGCCGACCTGTTGCGGGAAACCCTGCCGCTGATCGGATTCCTGGTCGTCGGGATCCTCTACACCCGCGCCGACGGTGTGATCCTGTCCTTGCTCAGCACCCACTCCGAGATGGGCGTGTACGGGTTGGCCCTGACGGTCGCGTTCAACACCATCGTGGTGTCGCTGGTCTTCCTCAAGGCGACGCTGTCGACGGGCACCGAACTGTTCGCGCGTGACGTCGCGGCGTTCGCCCGCTTCCTGCGCCGCAGCGTCGAACTCATGTATTTCGTGGCCGTTCCCGTCGCGGTCGTCGGAGCGCTGCTGGCCGGACCGTTGATCGCGTTCTTCGGCGACCAGGCGTTCGTCGCACGCGGAACGCCGACGCTGGCGCTGTTGTTCATCGCGGCGGCGCTGCGGTTCGTCGGCGGCACCCTCGGCCAGGGTTTGGTCGCCAGCCACCATCAAAAGGTCCTGCTGTGGTTGACGGTCGCCACGCTCGCGGTCAACGTCGCGCTGAATCTGGCCCTCGACGGGCGGCTGGGCGCCATCGGGCCGGGTATCGCGCTGGTGTGCACGGAGTTTTTCAACATGCTGTTCAGCAGCTGGTGGCTGCACCGCCGGTGCGGTTACCGTACGCCGGTGATGTTCTTGGCGCGGGTCCTGCTGCCCACGGGAGCGAGCGTCGCGGTGACACTGCTGCTTTGGGGCCAACATGTCGTCCTGATCCTGCTGGCCGCCGTTGCCGTCTACCTGGCAACCAGTGCGGCGGTCGGCCCGCTCACCTGGTCCAACCTGAGATCGTTGCGCCGAGAAAACCTGGCGTGATCGGTCGGCTGGCATGAAATCTCGTCGGGTCCTTTGGCTTTCGCCCTGGACACGGCCGGCGGTGCGCGTGCAGTCCGAAGCGCTGATGCGGCACGGGGCGGACGTGCTGCTGGTGACCTCCGACCGGCACCCGGAGTCAGACGCCGCCCGTGACTACGAGTTGGTGCTCGAGCCGCGATTCCTTTCCGCCGCGACCTGGCCCCCCACCCTCAAGGCCTGGCGGCTCGTCCGCAGATTCCGGCCGGATGTGGTAATCGCCGAGCAGGTCCGCGATCCACGCTGGATCGCGCTGGCCGGGCGGGCGCCCCGCATCCAGGTGATCCACGACGATCGCCCCCACGACCCCGTGGAGGCGCTGCCGTCCTACGAACTTGCGCTGCTGGATCGCTGGGGTGCCCGCTCGGCGGCCACCGTCGCCTATTGCGACTATGTCGCCCGCGCGGTCGCGACGCGGCGCGACGTGGCCGGCACGCCCGTGCACGTCGTGCCGCTTGCCAGCGATCTCGATCTGGATCGGGTCCCGCCGTTCGTGGCTGCCGGCGGGCGCCACGACTTTGTCATGTTCGGCAGGCTCAATCCGTACAAGAACGTCGACGTGGTGCTGCAGGCGTGGCGGCGCCACGTCGAAGGCGGCGGCTGGCGCGGCGACGATCTCGTCTTGATCGGCGACGGGGCGCTGGACGCCGATACGCTGCCCGCACACACGCAGTGGCGTCGGGGCGGCTACCGCTACGGCGATGTCGTCACGACACTGGCCGCCGCCAAGGGCTCGATCGCCCACTACCGGCGCGCCACTCAGAGCGGCGTGCAGGTGCTCTCGATGCAGTTGGGCGTCATGCCGATCGTGTCCACCGAAGGTGGCCCGCCCGAGTACCAACCGCCGGACTGTCCCCCGATCGGCGTCGACGACGTTGCCGGACTGGCCGCCGCTTTCGACACCCTGGCCGACCCGGCCACCGCGGTACGGCAGGGAGCCATCGCGGCGCGTCACTATGAGCGCCATTGCGCCGTCGACCTGGTCGCGGATCGATTCCTGGAGGTCATCGACGAGGTGATGGGCCATCGACGGTGACCGGGCACCGGACAGCGAGGTATCCGACTACGCGGGTGCGAAAGGATAGCGACGTGAGCACGTATCTGGTCACCGGCGGTTGCGGATTCATCGGGTCATCGGTCGTCAACTCGTTGCTGGAACGGGGCGCAGAGGTCTTCGTGATGGACGACCTTTCACTCGGAAAAGATCGGTGGCAGAACGCACTCCGCAAGCCGACACTGATCGTGCACGACATCCTCGACGCCGACGCCTGCGATCAGGTGTTCCGCGACATCAAGCCGCAGAACGTCATTCATCTGGCGGCACAACACTTCGTGCCCTGGTGCGAGGAGCACATCTACGAGGCGTATGCCCTGAACGTCAACGGCACGTTGAATGTGCTGGAGTCGTCGCGCCGGCACGGGGTCCAAGCCTTCTTCTTCGCATCTACCGGCGACGTCTACCATCCGAACTTCGTGCCCCACAGGGAAGTCGATCCGACCGGGCCGGTGTATGTCTACGGCCACACGAAGTTCCTCGCCGAGCAGCTGTGCATGCGCTATTTCGAATCGAAGGGTTGCTTTGGCACGCTGGTGATCGGGCGGCTATTCAACGCCGCGGGACCGCGTGAAACCAACCCGCACATGCTCGCCGAGGTCACCCGCCAGATCGCGCTGGAGGGTAAGCGCGAGGTGGAAGTCGGAAACCTCTGGCCGCTGCGCGATTACGTGGATGTCGACTCGATGGCCGGCGTCATCGTCGACACCGTCTCGCGAGTAGACGGACTGGAGATACTCAACATCGGATCCGGCAAGGCGATCGAGGTTCGGGAGGCGCTGAGCATCCTGGCATCCGTCCTGCCGTTCCCCGTCGACTTCACCTCAGTGCCCGAACGTCAGCGCCCCAATGATCGGCCGTTCCTGTGCCCGGACACCGAGCGGCTGCGCCGCACCGTCGGCCGCGCGGCAGAGCCGTTCAGCCAAGCCACGGCCCAAAAAATCTTCGCCGAGTACCCCGAGCTCGGGAAGGGCCGCGGTGCGTCCTGATTCCGTGCGCCCGCTGCGGGTCGCCCTGGTGGGCGACTATCCCGTCGACGAGGGTGCGGCCGTGCAAAACGGGGTGCAGTCGGTGACGTACACATTGGCTCATGCGCTCGCGGCCCGTCCCGACGTCGAGTGCCACGTCGTCAGCGCGATGAACGACGTGACGACGACCTACCGGCGGGCCGGTGCACTGCACGTGCACTACGTCAAGCGCCTGAACCTGCCGCGATTGATCACCTTGCGCGTCAACGACGTGCCACGCCTGGCCGCCGCGATTCGTTCCATCAATCCCGACGTAGTGCACGGACAGGGCCAGGATCGCCACGCGCTCGGCGCGTTGGCGAGCCGCGCGCCGGCCGTCATCACACCGCACGGCGTGCTCTTCATCGAGAGCCGTTTGCTGCAAAAGAACCGGTGGGACGTTCTGGGCGCCCTGAAGAAACGGGCTGTCGCCGACATGGAGCGGGAAGTGTTTCGGCGCGCCCGGGACATGATCATCATCTCGCCCTACCTGGCGCAGGTTTACGGGTCGATGCTGACGGCGCGCTGCCGGTTCATCGAGAACCCGATCCAGGACGACTTTTTCCGCATACAGCGCGCACCAGAAGCCGGCCGAACCCTGTTTGTCGGGACCCTCGTGCCGCGCAAGGGCGTGCACCATCTGGTGCGTGCGATTGGCGAGGTCGTCAACGATCGCGTTCGTGACGAACCATGGCGGTCGCACCTGCAATTCAGGATCGCAGGCCCCGTAGCGGACCCGGGCAGCGAACTCGAGGTTCGGCGGGCGATAGCAGAATGCGGCCTGCAGGGGCGGGTAAGACTCCTCGGACCCATCAGCCACGAAGAACTGCTCGACGAATATGCGCGCGCACAGGTCCTGTTGATGGGCTCGCGCGAAGAGACCACCCCTCAAGCCGTCGCGCAAGCCATGGCGTGTGGGCTGCCGGTGATCGCGTCTCGCGTCGGCGGCATTCCGGACATGGTCGAGGACGGTCGCACCGCGCTCCTGTTTCCGTACGGCGACGTCGCGGCCTGCGCCGGACACATCCGCCGAATGCTTGACGACGACGCGTTGAGAGCACGAATCGAGCGCACCGTACGCGTCGAGGCGCAACAGCGATTCGATCCGAAATCCGTTGCTGACCAGACTGTTTGCGTCTACCGCGAAGTCATCGCCCGAGACCTCCGGATCTGAAATACTCGATCGTCAGTGCGGCGCCCCGTCCGAACGGGATCAGCGGGCGCCAGTCGAGCCTCGACTCGGCGAGGGTGAGATCCGGCTTGCGCTTCTTCGGGTCATCCTCCGGCAGGGCCTGGAAAACGATGGGCGAGGACGAGCCCGTCATCTCCTTGATGGTGCGCGCGACCTCCAGCGCGGTCAGTTCATCCTGGCTACCGAGGTTGACCGGGCCGGTGAACGAGGGGTCGCTGGTCGCCATTTTCACCAGCCCGTCGATCAAATCGTCCACGTAGCAGAAGCACCGGGTTTGGCTGCCGTCGCCGAAGACGGTGATTGGTTCGCCCCGCAGGGCCTGAACGATGAATTGCGAGACGATCCGCCCGTCCTCGGGATCCATCCTGGGACCGTACGTATTGAAGATGCGGACGACCTTGATTCGGGCGCCGAAGCGGCGCGCATACTCGAGCATCAGCGTTTCGGCGACCCGCTTGCCCTCGTCGTAGCACGCGCGCGGGCCGAAGCAGTTGACGTTGCCCCAATAGCTTTCGGCTTGCGGATGGATGGTGGGATCACCATAGATCTCGCTGGTGGAGGCTTGCAGCATGACCGCCTCCTTCTCGAGCGCCAGCTCGAGAAGATTTCTCGTCCCGAGGTAATTGGTGTCGAGGGTGAACACCGGGTCGCGCTGGAAGGCGAAGGGCGAGCCGGGGCAGGCCATGTTGACGATGAGGTCCAGCGGGCCCGGCACGGCCGCCGCGGCCAGCGGCCGCGTGACGTCGTGCTCGAAAAAGCTGAACCCGGGGTCACCGTCGAGGTGGGTGAGGTTTTCGCGCCTTCCGGTGTAGAAGTTGTCCAAACCGACCACCTCGACGCCGCCGAGGCGAAGGCGATCGCAGAGGTGGGATCCGAGGAATCCGGCGGCGCCGGTGACGAGGGCTCTCATCGACCGTGCTTAGTGGCGGCCCATGCCGTAGTACTCGAAACCCTCGGCCCGCAAACGTCTTGGGTCATAGATGTTTCGACCGTCGAAGACGACGTGGCCTCGCATTGCCGACCTGACACGCTGCCATGATGGCCGGTGGAACTGCTTCCACTCCGTAATCAGGACGAGAGCGTCGGCGCCCTCGATGGCCTCGTACATGGTTCCGGCGTATTCGATGGAATCCCCCAGCAGCTCTTTGGCACGCACGGCCGCCTCGGGATCGAAAGCCCGCACGGTTGCGCCCATCTCGATCAACTTGCGCACGATGACCAACGAGGGCGCCTCCCGGATGTCGTCGGTCTGGGGCTTGAAGCTCAGGCCCCACACTCCGACCCGCAGGCCCGTCAGATCGCTCGCGGGTTGACCCTGGCCGAAATGAGCGACGATCTTGGATACCAGGGTGGCCTTCTGTTCCGTATTGACCTGGTCGACCGCGCGCAGCAATCTCATGTCCGAGCCCATGCCGGCGCCGGTATGTATCAAAGCCTGGACGTCTTTGGGCAGGCAGGAGCCGCCGTATCCGACCCCGGGGAAAAGAAATTCGTAGCCGATGCGCCGGTCCGCCCCGATAGCCTCCCGCACCGCCGCGATATCCGCCCCGGCCTTCTCACACAGGTTGGAGAGCTCGTTGATGAACGAAATCTTGGTGGCGAGAAAGCAATTAGCCGCATACTTGGCCATCTCGGCGCTCTTGATGTCCATGACGATCAGCGGATGGAAGGTTCGCAGGTACGGCTCGTAGACCTCGCGCATGATTTCCACGGCGCGCTTGGAGTCACCGCCGATGACCACGCGGTCAGGCTTGATGAAGTCGGTGACCGCCGTACCCTCCTTGAGGAATTCGGGATTGGACACGACGTCGAACGCATGCTTGGCCTTGCGGCCGATGATCGCGCGAACGTCGTCGGCGGTACCGACCGGGACAGTCGACTTGTCGACGACGACCTTGTAGCGATCCAAATACTCCCCGATGTCACCGGCGGCCGCGTGGACGTGGGACACGTCGGCCTCGCCGTTCTCGCTCATGGGCGTCGCGACCGCTATGAAGATCACGTCCCCGTGCTCGATCGCGCGCCGCCGGTCGGTCGTGAAATCGATGGACCCGTTCTCCCGGTTTCTGGCGATCAACTCGGCCAGGCCCGGCTCGTAGATCGGGACCCCCCCGGCCAGAAGCTCGTCTACCTTCGCTTGGTCGATATCCACGCAGACGACATCGTTGCCGCTGTCCGCCAGGCACGCGCCCGTGACGAGCCCGACGTACCCGCATCCGATGACCGAAATCTTCAAGCCGACACCTTCGCTTCCCGACGATCGCCCAATAGTCCCCCAAGCGATCGGTCCACGCGCACTTTTCATCCAGCTTCGCAAATGATTCCGATATTTTATTTGCCCGATTCTAAAAACCTCGACATCAACCGGAACCGGCAGCCGAACCAGGGCACGCCACCGGCTCGGGACAGCGGGAATCTTTGTCCAAATGGGTTTTTGGCGACAGCCCAGGTCGGATAGGGTGTTGTGCGTGCCTAAAGCGGATGCCGAGCGCGACCGGACGCCAGTTGCGCCGACCCGAGGGCTCCTCCAAAACTTGGGTCATCGCGTCGGCGGCACGGCAAAAACCAAAGTCCGCCTGTCGCTGATAAAGGCCGGCCGCCGAGTGACGTCCGGCCGGCTGGCGAACCTGCGTTCCGTGCTCAGTTACCTCGAGCTCGGCCATTGGCTGGCGCACGATTTTTCGAATCCAACGGTAGATGTCGTCGCCGACCATTTTGCCTTGTTCGACCGAGCGCTGGCCAAGGTCCGCGGGCAAAAGCCCCTGTATCTCGAATTCGGTGTGTTCGAGGGCGGCTCGATGCGGTGGTGGTCGCAGCACCTCCCGCATACCGAAGCGAGGTTGATCGGTTTCGACAGCTTCGAAGGCCTGCCGCAGGACTGGCGGCCGGGCCTGGGAGCCGGCCACTTCGACGTCGGCGGCGAGCCGCCCAAGATCGACGACGCCCGCGTCTCGTTCGTCGTCGGCTGGTTCGACGACAGCCTCCCGAAGTTCGACGTCCCCGAGCACGACCAGTTGATCATCAACGTCGACTGCGACGTGTACTCCAGCGCTGCCACGGTGCTGAGTTGGGCGGAGCCGTTTCTCAAGCCCGGTACGCTGATCTACTTCGATGAGTTCCCCGACCGCGATCATGAGATGCGGGCATTCAAGGAACTCATGGCCCGCTCGCCACGGGAGTTCCGCCCGCTTGCCACGGCGCGCGGTCATCACTGGCTGTTTGAGGTCGTCAAGTGACTCCACCCCGCGAAGGCTCCGTTTTCGCTGTCCGCAAATAAGATGGGCGATAAACGAATTCAGCCCGTGAGCGATCATCCGTCGGTAGCGCGACGCCACACGCCTTCGCCGTCGGGAATCCCGGGCCGCGCCAATCGAGCACTGATGAGCCGCTCCGCAAGCCGCACACCCAGCGCTATCCCGAGCAGCGTCGGATTGGCCTGGCTCGACGTCGGCAGGACCGAGGTGCTCGCGACGTACAGCCCGCGCACCCCGTGTACCTGAAGGTCCGGGTTCACGACGCCGCCGTCGGCGGTCGCAGACATCCGAGTTGTGCCGGCCTGATGAAAGCCGGCGTAGCCCTGCATGAAATTGCGTACCGAGGCCTCGACGTCGTCGGCGAGCCACTCCACGTGTCCGACGCGGTGGCGGCGCAGGTGCTGGTCGATGAGATCGATTGCCCTGCGGACACTTTCGTAGTCGGCGTCGGAGAAATACATGTGGGTGCGTATCCTGCGCATGCCGAGGGCGTCGCGTTCGTCGGTCAGCTCGATGCGGCTGTCCCAGTGCGGAAGATGCTCGCCGTGGTAGTGCAGCAGGTACCGATTGCCCGACCCCTTGACGAAGAAGCCTGGCGCCTTGCGGCCCCGGCGCAGGAACCGCGCATAGGAGAACCGGGCCGCGAATCGGATGGAACCGAACAGGTCCCGGATGATGTTGCGCAGGTGCGCGGCGACGCGCGGCGGGCCCGCGGTCCTGGTGTGGGCCTCGCGGATGGCCGCCGCGAGCAGGAAACGCCCCAGCGGGGAAATCAACGTCAGGTAGACACCCGACAGGATTCCGCTGCCGTGCGCCGGATCGCTGATCGGCGGATTCACCATCCAGACAGCGGCATTCGGCATCCCGAGTTCGCGTTGCAGCCGTGGAGTGAACGTGAAACGGCGGCGGATGTAGACGCCCTCGCGGTCCCGCTCGTGTTCGTAGATGACGTCGTCGCTGGTGAAGTGCACACGCGCGACCCGGGCCTCGACGTGAGACATGTACCAGCGCCCGAGGTGGCCGCCCGCGTTGCCCAGCCCGGCCGGGTGATGACGATCCGACGCGAGCAGCAGGCGGGTGGCCTCCAGGCCGCCGGTGGCAAGGATGTAGTCCGCCGCAACGACTCTGCCCTCCCGTCCATTGAGCGTCTTGACGACGAGATGGTCGACGGCGTCACCGGCTTCCGTGGTCACCACCTCGGTGCACGTCAGGCCGGTCCACACCGTCAGGCCGGGCGTGTTGCGCAACTCGGCGCGGTATTCGCGCCCGAAACGCGTTGGCAACGACCAGCGTTCGAGATCGGTGGTGCGCACCTGTTCATCGGGCAGCCCTACGACCATGTCCCGCTGCGCCAACTCCGGGATGTCCCGCGCATTGAATACCGCCTGCCCGCATCCCGCCCAGTCGCAGGCCCGCTGCAGGTAGGGCTCGACATCGTCGAACCCGATGGGCCAGGGCGACTGCGCGGTGATGGGCCGATTCTCGAAGTCGATGGCGTCGAACTTGACACATCGTCCGCCCCACAGCGCCGAGGTTCCGCCCACCTGCCGGCGAACGGTGACCTCACTGCGTGAGTGAAAGTAGTCGTCCTGGCGCGAGTCGAACGTCGCCAATTCCTGCGCCGCCCGGTCATTGCGCTCGAGACCGCTTTCGATCAGGGCCACGTCGACGCCCGCGCGCGCGAGCTCGAGCGCGGTCGCGATGCCGATCGGGCCGGCCCCGACCACCACGACATCGGTTCGGATCGTCGTGTTGGGGGCGAACTGTGCCGGACCGCGAATCACGGGGCGGGGCCCCGTCGAAACTGCTGGGCGAGAGCGAGAAAACGCGTCAGGAGCCCCGCGTCCGGCGGCGACGAGACGGCGTCCGCCGCGTCGGCGACCCGCCGCGGATCGGTGCTGCTGTAGAGAATCGCGCGACAACCCGTGGCCACGGCCGACGACGCGAGGATCAGCCTCGGCAGCACACCGGGGGCCAGCGGGTCGGCTTGGAGCGTTTCGCACCAACGTCGGGCGAGCCGTGCGTCGGCCCGTAACGCAGCGTAAAGCGTCGTGTACGACCGGTTGAAGACGCCAAACCCGAAGTCGGCGGGGCGTGGCGGAGGATCGAGAAGGTCGCCGCGGACCTGGCTGACGCCCCGCGGTGCGAATGCACCGGCGAAATCCACCTCGAGGCCCTCGTCCTGGGACACACCCCAGGCGCGAATCTTGCCCTGCCGGTGGGCCCGTTCGAAGAACTCGCCGAGTTCATCGCTGGCGACGGTGTCGAAAGGCCTTGGGCCGTGGACGAACAGGATGTCCACATAGTCGACGCCCAGTGCCGCCAGGCTCTGATCCAGGCTGCGGGTCGCGACCGCCGCGTCGTAGTGCCGGGGGGTCAGGTCCGGTTCCTGTCGCCGCTTGACCGCGCGCCGCAGCGCCGGGGCTTTGCGCAGCACCGCCCGCGCAGGCGCCTGGAAGCGGCCGAGACGCCGGGCCGCCCCGCCGACGTCGATGCCGAACTTGGTGGCCACCGTCACCGCGTCGCGATTCACGGTGCGCAGGAACACCCCCAGCTCGGACTCCGCCGAGCCGAGGCCGTACATCCGCGCGGTGTCGAAGTGCGTGATGCCGTGCTCGACCGCGCAGCCCAGCACGGCCATCCGCTCCTTGCGGAACGGCGCCTGCATCAAACCCCCGCACCCGAACCCGACCGCGCTGACCCTCAGCCCCGGTCCGCTGAGCTCAATCTGCTCCAACGCCGAGGCTCTCGTAGATCCGGCGAAGCTCGGCGCCGATGACGTCGGGGCTGCGCGTCGCCGCGATGTGCGCCTGCCCCTTGAGCCCGTCACGCTCCGCCAACTCCGGATCGCGAAGGTACCGCCCGATCGCCGCCGCCAATGCGGGCGGATCATCAACGGGTACAAGCATTTTCGGGTCGGGAACAATGCCCGGCGTGCCGGCGACGGGCGTCGCGACGGCCGGGCGCGCGCCGGCCAGGGCCTCGGTCACGATCAGCGGCATCGCCTCGGCGCGCGACGGCAGCACCACCACCCGCGCGGACCGGATCAGCTCGGGGATCGCGTCCGGATGTACCGCGGGTTCCACCGAGAAGCGCTCCAGCTGCGGAGGCGTGTAGTCGTCGATCGGCCCGACCACCCGGCACTGGCCTTCGATGCCCTCGTCGAGCAGCAGCTGCCACGCCGCGGCGAGCGTGTCGACCCCCTTGCGCAGGCCGATGGTCCCGGCGAAGAGCGCCACCGGCGGTGTCGTGCCGGCCCCTGGCGCGTCCCAGTCGATCGGCGCCGGGTTCACCGAGATGGTGCTCGGGACCCGCGGAGCCAGCTCCGCAACGGCGGCCCGCGCGTCCTCCGAGAACACGATCAGGTGGTCGGCGCGGCGCAGGGTGGCCCCGATATAGCGGCGGTGCCGAAGGGCTTCCCTGGCGACGTCGGCGCCCTGCAGCGTCGCGACAATCCGCAAACCGCGCGCCTTGGCCAGTCGAATCAGCGGTCCTTCGCGCAGCCACGCCCCGCCGTCTGAGATGTGGAAGTGCACGATGGTCGTGCGGGGTGCCCGGGCCAGCACGGCCGCCGCGCGCGCGGTCAGCACGAAGTTCTTCACGTGGTGCCGCCCTTCCCACGTCGACAGGACGCGGATGTCGTCCGCGCCCATCTTGTGGTCGCGGATGACTCGAATCACGGTCTGCGTCCCGCCGAAGCTGTACACGCCCGGCCCGACATGAATGACGGAGATCATCGCTGTCCGGAATGCGGATCGCACAGCGGCGCGTGGCGGGGGTGGTCGAAAAGACAGACATTTCGCATTCGGCTAACTCCCAAGGTGATTGGCCACGGCGTCAAAGTACACCGGCCGGACGCTCGGCGCGCCCACTTCAGTGGGCTCCGGATGGCGCCATCAGCGCCGGCGCGTCGGGGCTGACCGCGCGGTTTGCGTCGCGTTCCCTGTCGCGCAGGCCGGCGAACCCCATCGCCGAACCGAGCGCGATGCCCAGCGCGAAGGAATCCGACGGCATCTCCGGCAATGGCCACACCACGGATATCGCGAGCAGGCCCGCGCTGACCGCCACGCTGACCTTCGCCGCCGCGGTCCGGCAGCGCACCGCCTTGACCAACGGTGTCAACGCGAAAAGGGCGAACGCCGCCATGCCCACCGCCCCCGCCTTGGCCAGCCACCACAGATAGAAGTTGTGCGAGTAGGCCGGATAGAACTTCGCGGAAAACTCGTCGTCGCCTTTCGGCGGCTGATACGCGTAACCCAGGCCATGGCCGAATACGGGCGCCTGAGCGATCGAGCGGTTCAGCAGGGAGTCCTCCCGCAGCCTCTCCAGCGCCGATTCGTCCACGGCGAGCGCGCTGGACGAAACCCCGCCGAGCACCCGCTCGTTGAAGGCCGTGATCTGGTCGGCGAGCCACGCACCGGCGTCCGAACCCTGCAGCAGGAACAGCGATCCCG